>CAZHTJ010000021.1:27483-60735 GCA_964535525.1 uncultured Acidobacterium sp.
CGATGTCGTAGATGTCACGCAACTGCAGACCGGAGGCGGCCACGAAGCTGGTCATGGTGGCGACGGGGACGCCGGACTCGACGGTCTCAAGGTCAAGGTGGAGCGAGGCCATGAGGGGAGACCGTGAAACGGCGGCGTTTTCCATAGGGACATTATGCCACAGGTTGGTCGGCATTTTGTACCAGCGGCACCGTGTTTTCGCGTTTTACATGACCGTCGTACCATGATGGGGTTGACACGGAGGTCCCCATGGCCGAATCGGTAGCCGATTTTCCCTATGAGACAAGACTGAACATCCTGTATCAGCCGCTGGAGCTCATCGACGAGAAGGCGATCGCCGATGGGTGCGAGTACAAATGGTTCAATCAGACGCTGTGCCAGGTGAATGGCAGCGTGGTGCGGATGGCAGTGATCGAGGGCGAATACCATTTTCACAAGCACGATGAGGACGATGAGTTTTTCTACGTGATCGAGGGGAAGCTGCTGATCGACCTCGATGGACGCACGGTGGAGCTCGAACCGCGTCAGGGGTTTGTGGTTCCGAAGGGCGTGGTCCACCGCACCCGCGCGCCGCAGCGTACTGTGATTCTGATGGTGGAGAACGCCGGGATCATTCCCACCGGCAACTAAGACAGAGCACAGAGCTCAGGGCACAGGCGGGCTCGGTTGCGACCTCTCGCCTGCCGGCAAATAGCTACCGTTCAACGAGGCCCTCATTTTGTCCTGAATTTCAGCAATCGAGCGACTTCGTGGGTCCGGGCCGAATCTACTGATTGAGAACCTTCTTCCGGAGGAAAACTATGAGCGCTACCGCAACTGCCGTTCAAACACCGCTGACTTCCCTTCCCGCCTGGAAAGCGCTGCAATCGCATTACGAGAAGACGCGCAGCCAGCATTTGCGCGAACTGTTCCAGTCGGACCCCGCACGCGGGACGCGGCTGACCGCGGAGGCCGAGGGCATTTACCTCGACTACTCGAAGCACCGGATCACGGACGAGACGGTGCGCCTGCTGCTGGAACTCGCCGAGCAGAGCGGCCTGCGCGAGCGCATCGAGGCGATGTTCACGGGCGAGAAGATCAACATCACGGAAAAGCGGGCGGTGCTGCACACGGCGCTGCGTGCGCCCAAGGGCGCGGTTATCAAAGTCGACGGCGAGAACGTCGTGCCCGGCGTGCACGAGGTTCTCGATCGCATGTCGGACTTTTCGAACCGCGTTCGCAGCGGCGCGTGGAAAGGTTTTACCGGGAAACGAATTCGCAACGTCATCAACATTGGGATTGGAGGTTCGGATCTGGGTCCGGTGATGGCCTACGAGGCGCTGCGGCACTACAGCCAGCGCGATATGACGTTCCGGTTCGTGTCCAACGTGGACGGGACGGATTTTGCGGAGGCGACGCTGGACCTTGATCCCGAAGAGACGCTGTTCATCATTTCGTCGAAGACCTTTACGACGCTGGAGACGATGACGAACGCGCAGACGGCGCGCGATTGGTCGCTGAAAAAGCTGAAGGACGACAAGGCGGTGGCGAAGCACTTCGTCGCGGTGTCGACGAACGAAAAGGAAGTAACGAAGTTCGGGATCGACACGGCGAATATGTTTGGATTCTGGGACTGGGTTGGCGGGCGCTACTCGATGGATTCGGCGATCGGCCTGTCGACGATGCTGGCGATTGGGCCGGAGAATTTCCGGGCGATGCTGGCGGGGTTCCGTGCCATCGACGAACACTTCCGGACCACGCCGTTCGCGAAAAATCTGCCGGCGCTGATGGGTCTTCTGACGGTTTGGTACACGGATTTCTTCGGTGCGGAAACGGTGGCGGTGCTGCCGTACGAACAGTATCTGAAGCGCTTCCCCGCGTACCTGCAGCAGCTGACGATGGAGAGCAACGGGAAGCACGTGACGCTGTCGGGTGAACGGGTCAATTACGAGACGGGGCCGATTTTCTGGGGCGAGCCGGGGACGAACGGGCAACATTCGTTCTATCAGCTGATCCACCAGGGAACGCGGCTAATTCCCTGCGATTTCATTGGTTTTGCGAAGACTCTCAATCCGCTGGGCAATCATCATGATCTGCTGATGGCCAACGTTTTTGCACAGAGCGAGGCGCTCGCGTTCGGCAAGACTCCGGAGGAGGTAAAGGCCGAAGGAACTCCGGACTGGCTGGTGCCGCACCGGGTCTTCGAGGGCGATCGGCCGTCGAGTACGTTCCTTCTGGAGGAACTGACGCCGGCGGCGCTGGGGAAGCTGGTAGCGCTCTATGAGCACAGCGTTTTCACGCAGGGCGTGATCTGGCAGATTGATTCTTTCGACCAGTGGGGCGTGGAACTGGGCAAAGTTCTGGCGAAGAAGATTGTTGGCGAGCTGGAGGGTTCGGGGCCGGCGAAGGGGAGCCACGACAGCTCGACCACGGCGCTGATTGAGCGGTATCGGAAGCAGCGGGGATAAGGGGCGCAGGTGGCTACGAGGGCTGGCGACTTTCGAGCCGCTCGATGCGCTTGTCGAATTCGAAGGAGTTTTTCAGACTTTCAAGGCGCGCCAGAATCTCATTATGGCGCGCCTCGGCGGTCTTTTCGTAAGCTGCAAAACGGGTCTCGGTGGTCTTCTCCTGAGCAGCGAGAACCTTGTCCTGAGCCGCGAGCTTGCTATCGATCGCATCCAGCCGAGCGGTAACCGCGCGCAGTTCAGGCGCCAGGAAATCCTGCAGCGTTTTGCGAACGTCTTCGACCACGCTCATCTTAGGTTTATTGTATCGCGATCTAACTGCGGCTTTTAGGGGAAACTTTTCATCTAATCTGGTGTTGGAAGAGGCAGAAACAGTCACGCTTCGGGCGGCGCTGCGTCTATCCCAACAGACCCACGAACGCGGGCAGACCAGCCTGAAGCAAGGGAGTTCGAGAACCATGCGTACCAACGGATTTCGTCGGACGTTTTCATTCGTAACGGTCGGATCGCTCATGCTGGCCGCCTGCCTTTGGGTTTGCGCGGGGAGCGCGGCACTGGCGCAGAGCGGCGATCTCCAGGGCGCGGTGTCGAGCGCGATCGCTCACGATCCCGTGCTGAAGAATCAGCCGATCACGGCGAGCACGTCGAACGGGGTTGTGACGCTGGCGGGCACAGTCGAGACCGACCAGCAGCGGCAGGAAGCTGAAACGGTTGCCGCCAATGTGCCGGGCGTGAGCGGGATACAGAACAACATTACGGTGACGGGTGCGGCAGGCCAGGCGCCTGGGGATGCACAGAGTGCACCGCCTCCGCCTCCGGCCGATAATCAGCAGCCATCAGCTGCGCCGAATGCCGAACAGATTCCTCCCCCGCCTCCCCCAGATCAGCCAGGCCAGCCTGGACAGCCGGGTCCCCCTCCGGCCGCTCGCGCCCCTTATCCGCAGGGCGGGTACCCGCAGCAACCCTATCAGCAGCCTTATCCCAACGGCGGGTACGGCAACTATCCTCCTCCGCAGCAGACGAGCGGGCCGGTGACGATTCCGGCGGGGACGCTGGTGCAGATTCGGCTGAGCGAGCCGCTGGATGTGACGAAGCTGCAGGATGGAGCGCCATTCCAGGCGACGGCTGCCAGCGATGTGTATCAAGGCAACGTGCTGGCGATTCCGCGGGGTGCGGTGCTGCAGGGCACAGTGGTAAGGGTGAAGAAGGCGGGCGCGCTGGGTGGCGACGCCGAGTTGCAGTTGCAGCTCACGTCCGTCAATTTGGCCGGGAATGTCTATCCGGTGGCGACGGACATCTGGTCGAGCAAGGGTCCGAATAAGGCCGGCTACACGGCGAGCAACACGATTGGTGGCGCGGCGATCGGCGCCATCATCGGTGGGCTCATTGGCCGCGGACCTGGTGCTGCAGTGGGCGCAGTGGCCGGTGGCGGTGCGGGCCTGGCCGCTTCGGGAGCGACCAACGGACCGCGCATTTATCTGCCTGCTGAGACACTGCTGAATTTTCATCTGACCAACGCGGTGACGGTGCAGCCGGTCTCCTGGCAGGAAGCGCAGCGGCTGGCGCGGAGCGCTCCGCAGTTGCAGCGGCGGCCCGTGTACATGGCGCCGCCCTATCCTTATGGATACCCCTATCCTTATCCGTACCGGGTTTATCCTTACTAACCGGTTTTTGCTGAGATCGCGTGGGGCCGTCCTTTCAGGAACGGCCCCGGTCTTTTACGGCGATAATGGATTCAGTCCAGTGCTCGATGCTGGCGGGCCCCATCCTCTGAGTGACACTTCGCGTCCGATAAAAGAGTGAATCGAGCAACCGCAGTCGAAGCTGCCCCCACGGCCGATGAGCAGGATGCTGTGTCGCCGCAGCGAAGGCGCGGGTTCACGCGGCGGCGATTTCTCGGGCTGACCGGCGCTTCAATGGCGGGCTTGGCCCTGTATGCGGGCGAGATTTCCCGGCACGAACTGAGCGTCGAGGAGCACACGATCCATCTGGCCCGTTTGCCCGATGCTTTTCGCGGGATGCGCATCGTGCAGGCTTCGGACTTTCACTACGCGGAATATACGGAGCCGTTTTTTCTGCGCGAGATGGTGCGGAAGATCAACCGGCTGAAGCCGGACATGGTGGTGCTGACCGGGGATTTCATCAGCTTTGCTCCGCTGTCGGCATCGTTCGCGCGCCGATGCGCGCCGGCTTGCGCGGAAATTCTGGGCGGGATTGAATGTCCGCTGCGGTACGCCAGCCTCGGGAATCACGATTACTTTATCAAGCCGCGGAATGTTGCCGGACCTTTAGAGGAGCACGGCATTCGCGTGCTGACGAATGCAGCGACGGCGCTGGAGCGGGACGGACAGCGGCTGTGGCTCGCGGGGCTGGGCAGCATGTGCACCGGCGATTCCCAGCCAAGGCGGGCGATTCCCAGAACCGCTGCCAGAGAGGCTGTCATTCTGCTGGCGCACGAACCCGATATTCTGCCTGAGGTGGCGCGGCACAACGTCGACCTGATGCTCTCGGGACACACGCACGGGGGCCAGGTGCGGTTCCCGTTTCTGCCTCCTTTTCACTTGCCGGAGTTTGGGCAGAAGTATGTCGAAGGATGGTTCCGGCTGGGCTCGACGCAGATGTATGTGAACCGCGGCATTGGCGCTGTGGGTTTGCCGTTTCGGTTTCGGTGTCCTCCGGAGATTACGGTGATTACGTTGAGCTAGCCGGTAGCCTGTAGCCAGTGGCCGGTAGCGAGGCACCTGAAGCCGAACCGGCCCTTGTTCTCGGCGGCGCTGTCGGCCACCAGAATATTCCCTCACGGTGCGTCCAGGCTTTGCAGATTCTGCAGGGCGGTCTTCGTGTTCGGATGGTCCGGGCCCAGGCGGTTCAGAAGTGTCCCATGCGCCTCTTTCAGCAGATCGCGCGCCTCCTCCAATTGGCTCAGATCCTTCAGCACCATCGCCAAATTCGATTGAGCGATGGCGATGGAGGGGTGCCCGGGTTCAAACGTCTTCTCATTAGAAGCCAGCGTTTTTAGCAGCAGATCGCGCGCTTCCTCCAACTGCCCGAGATCCCGCAGCACTGTGGCCAGATTCGATTGACTGATGGCAATGAACGGGTGTCCTGGCTCGAAGGTCTTCTCATTGGACGCCAGCGCTTTTTCCAGCAGATCGCGCGCTTCCTCTGACTGCCCCAGATCGAGCAGCACGAGCGCCAGATTCGATTGCCTTCTCGCGATAGCGAGGTGTCCGGGCTCAAAGGTCTTCTCATTAGCAGCCAGCGCTTTGCGCAGCAGATCGCGCGCCTCCTCCAACTGCCCCAGATCGCTAAGCACCAGTCCCAGAATAGATTGTCTAATGGCAATGGAGGGGTGCCCTGGCTCGAAGGTCTTCTCGTCGGCAGCGAGAGCTTTACGCAGCAGATCGCGCGCTTCCTCCAGCTGCCCCAGATTTCTTAGCACGGTCGCCAGATTCGATTGCCTAACGGCAATGGAGGGGTGTCCGGGCTCGAAGGTCTTCTCATCGGAAGCCAGCGCTCTGTACAGCAGATCGCGCGCTTCCTCCAGCTGCCCGAGATCCGCCAGCACTGAGGCCAGATTCGATTGACTGGTGGCAATGGAGGGATGTCCGGGCTCGAAGGTCTTCTCGTCGGAGGCCAGCGCGGCCAGCAGGTTGCGCTTCGCGTCCGAGTACCGGCCCACCGCCTGGTAATGCGTTCCCAGCCGATCCGCCAGACGGGAATAATCCTCGCCACTGACCCGACCGTCCGCAAGAAGAGCCTCCGCGTGAGGCGCCAGCAGGTCCAGTTCGCGCATCGTGCCGGCGTCCGGAGTCAGGTCGGCGCGATCCATTTGTTCCTGGATGGCGGCGAGACACTGATCGAAGGGCGAGGATGCGTCAGCCACGTTGCGATGACGTGCGAAGGCAATAATCAGGCGATGGGCTATTGGATTTCCGCCCTTGTCCAGCTCGACTAGGGAAAGGTTGGAGAGCTCGTCCACGGCTCTGGTTAATGGATCGCGCATGCCCGCATCGGCAGGCAGGTCCAACACCGACCGCAGCAGGAATTGAGGGACGGCGACGGGCGCAAGCTCGCCCATCACGCGGAGCACTTGCCGGGCGGATTCCGACGCAGCATTCCAACTCAGCTGAAACGTTGCAAGGATATCCGGAGTGTGGTCCGTTGGGAGGCGATCACGATCCCGATATTCCGACGCGAATGCGGAGAGCACCTCGAGGTCCCTGGTGGCTCCCATTTCTTCGAAAAGCGCGGCGATGGTCAATTGCTTGTGGTAGTTGAGGTACGCTTTTGCCAGTTCCAGAGCAAGGGGCAGCCCGCCCAGGCGTTTGACAAGCGCGGCTGCGTCTTCTCCGAAGTCGCGCGTTCCTGCGTTAAGGAGCTGGATTCCTTCTGCGGTCGTCAGGACATCCAGCCGGACCGCGTGATAGTCGAGATCCTGCCGCCGAGTTGTGATCAGGGTGTGCACGCGTCCGCCGCGCGGCAAATACGGCTGAAGAGGCTCATTCTCCGGAAAGTTGTCGAGAATAAGGAGGGAGGGTCCGGGCAGCCGGTTCAGACCGGACCAGAGCTGGCTGAGCTGGGTGGTTTCGTCAGCCGTTGGCTCGATTTTGATCCCGGCGGCCTCCCCCACCTGCGCGATCAGAACGGACAAGCCCCGATCGGCATCGACCCAATAGACTCCTCCCGAGTATTCAGGCGCAAACCGGTAAGCGTATTCGACGGCCAGCTGCGTCTTGCCAAGGCCGCCGGTTCCGACGACGACGGCCTCGCCGGAAACGATGGTTGTTTCGTGGCGGAAGAGCGAGTCATGCAGTTCCCAAAAGGGGGCCACCCGGCCGATGAACTTGTCTCCAAGCGGCCGGTGCGGCATGCGATGCCGTTCGGGAAGCGGTTGCACTGGAGGAAGCTTCGAGCGGTCGGTCAAGGGGATTTCTTCGCGCAGCGTGCCACCGAGTTCACGGCAAATCCGGGGGTAATTCGCTTCGAATGCCTCGGCGGTGGACACATCGAGCGATTGAACCTGGCGGAGGAAGCGCGGAAAGGTGGAGAGGTCCCGGCAGGGACGCAGCATCAGCGGCCGTACTTTGCGTTTTGACCCTCGGGGGTCATCGGCAATGTTGCTGGTTCGTTCGACTTCCACCCATTCGGAGTTACAGAAGTCGGGGGACAGCACGAAGACCACGAATTCGCACTCGTCCAATGCACGCTCGAGGGACTTGACCCAGTTATCACCCCATCCGATCGACTCCGCGTCAAAAAAGCACGAGACTCCATCGCGTTTGAGGAGACGATAGAGTTCGCGGACAAATGGCTTGTCCTTGCTGCTGTGGCTGAGAAAGACGCGGTGGGTTGGCGGGGACATAGGACGATATCTAAGTGAGAACTATAACCTGAGAAGTTTGTGAGGCAATCGGAAAAGGTGGAAGGTAATGCCCTTCGACGCAGAAGCTCTTCAGCGCTCCGGGGCTGATTCACGGGCGGTGATGCCCAGGGCTTTCATCTTTCGGTAGAGGTGGCTGCGTTCGAGGCCGAGCGTCTCCGCAGCGCGGCTCATATTGCCGTTGCAGTCGTCGATTTTTCTGAGGATGTATTCGCGCTCATAGGCGTCGCGGGCCTGCTGCAGGGTGTCGAAGTCGCCGGCGCGGGCGGCGGTGCGATGGACCAGCATGGGCAGATGGCGGCGCTCGATACGCGGCACCTGCGGATTGAGGATGAGGACGCGCTCGATAACATTGCGGAGCTCGCGCACATTGCCGGGCCAGTGATACTGGCGGAGTAGCTCGATGGCGTCATCGGCAATTTCGACGCGAGGGCGCCCATATTGGCGTCCGAAAGCGCGGAGAAATTCTCGCGCCAGGGACGGGATGTCTTCGCGCCGATCGCGCAGCGGCGGGACGTAGAAGGGGATGACGTTGAGGCGATAGAAAAAGTCTTCGCGAAAGTTGCCCTTGGCTATCTCCTCTTCGAGTTCCTTGTTAGTAGCGGCGATGACGCGCACGTCGACGCTGATGGGCTGGGTGGCGCCTACGGGAACGAAGCGCTGTTCGTCGAGTGCGCGCAGCACTTTGGATTGGGTCTTGAGGCTCATGTCGCCTACTTCATCGAGGAACAAAGTCCCGCCATCGGCGCGCTCGAAGGTTCCGCGTTTCTCCGGCGGGCCGCCGGCGATGGCGCTGTTGCGATAGCCGAAGAGCTCGCTTTCGATGTAGTCCTCGGGGATGGCGGCGCAGTTGAGTTCGACAAAGACGCGATCGCTGCGCAGGCTTTCAGCGTGGATGGCGCGGGCGATGAGCTCCTTGCCGGAACCCGACTCGCCGAAGATGAGGACGCGGCCATTGGTCGGCGCCATCAACTTAATTTGTTGGCGCAGGGCGCGGGCATGCACGCTTTCGCCGGTGATCTGTTGTTCGAGCAGGAGCTGACGGCGGAACTCGATGTTCTCGGTGCGGAGACGCCTGGCTTCGACCGCGTTCTTGACGACGATGAGCGTGCGCTCCAGCATGAGCGGCTTCTCGAGAAGGTCGAAGGCGCCTAGCTTAGTGGCTTTGACGGCGGTTTCAATGGTGGCGTGGCCGGAGATGACGATGACCTCAGGGCGCGATTCGGCGTCCATGGCGCGGAGTTCGGCGAGCACTTCGAGGCCATCGCGATCGGGGAGCCAGATGTCGAGCAGCATCACGTCGTAGACGGGATCGCGCGCCTGAGCGAGGGCTTCGGCGGCGTTGCCGGCGCTGGCGACGGAGTAGCCTTCCTCGCGCAGGATCTCCTCGAGAGATTCGCGAATCTCGGCTTCGTCGTCCACGATGAGGATGTGGTTCATGAACCGGTCACAGGTTTCAGGTCACAGGTTTCAGGTCACAGGTTTCAGGTCACAGGTTTCGGGTCACAGCAAGAAGGATCACGGTCAGACAGCTTTCGTCAGCGTGGCCGCGGGAGGGTAGTCGACGCCGTTGGTTTCGGCCAGGGGCAGCTCGATGATGAAGCGGGCTCCGGCGGGCACACTATTTTCGGCGCGGATGGAACCGCCGTGGTCCTGCACGATCTTGGCGACGATGGACAAACCGAGTCCGGTGCCGCGCCGGCGAGTGGAAAACCATGGGAGAAAAAGGCGCTCGCGCATGTCGTCGGTGATGCCGGGGCCGGTATCGGTGACGACGATTTCGGCCAGGCCGGGGCGCTCGCCCACGGTGGTCTCAATAGAGAGCACCCGCAACAGGCTGTCCTGCATGGCTTCGGCCGCGTTATCGATCAGGTTGGCGAGGGCGCGGCGCAGCGCTTCGGGATCGGCCATGACCGGCGGGAGGGTTGGGTCAAGGTGCTTGTCGAGGCGAATGCCCTGAATCCGGCCTTCAAAGAGCATGACCGCGCTTTCGACAATTTCGTTCAGGTCGGAGGGCTGGGGGTGCGCGGCGGGAAACTCGGCCAGCGCGGCGAATTGGCTGACGAGAGTGCGCATGGACTCGACGGAGCCGAGGATTACATCGCAGCATTTGCGGATGACGCCGGGGGACTCGGGCGCGCCCCGTTCGACATGGCGGCGGATGCGTTCGGCGGAGAGAGTGATGGGGGTGAGCGGGTTTCTGATCTCATGAGCAACACGCTGCGCCACTTCTTTCCAGGCGGCCTGGCGTTGTGCGTGGAGAAAGTCGGAGACGTCTTCGAGAACGAGGATGGAGCCGGGGCTTAGGCCGTTGTGCTGGCCGAGAGAGGCCAGCGTCACGGAGAGGCTGACGGCCCCACGCGTGGTGTGGAGTTCGAATTCGGAGGACGCGGTGCCCATGCGGCGCGCACGGCGCTCGAGGCGGAGGAGCTCTTCGGTAAATTCCGGCGGGAGCAGCGAATCGAGCAGGACACCGGACAGGTCAGGTTGGTCCTGGAGCCGCACCAGCTCAGCGAAGGCGCGATTACCGAGGACGATTCGCCGGGAGGCATCGAGGGTCACGACGCCGGAGGGAATGGTCTCGAGGATGGTTTCGAGTTCTTTGCGGCGCGCTTCGATGGCGAGGTTGGCGGCGGAGAGCTCGCGGGCAGAAGTTTCGGCGAGGATGCGGCTCTGCTCGAGGTCCGCAGCCATGTGGTTGAAGGAGCGGACGAGCTCGGCCATTTCCGCCGTGGCCTCGACGGTGACGCGATGGCTGTACTCGCCTTTGCCGATTTCGACCGTGGCGTCGGCGAGAGCCTCCAGGGGGCGGGTCATTTGCCGCGAGACGTTGAGGGCGAGCCAGCTGCTGGCGAAGAAGACCAGCGCGGTGAGCATGAGTAACAGCATGAAGTAAGTCATGCGGATGATGCGCCGCTGGCGGTAGAGCGCCCAATACTGCGTGGTGCCGGCGCTGAGGTTGGCCATGATCGTGTTGAGGCCGGAGGGCATGGGCAGTCCCGCGACAACGACGCCGCCTGCCGGTAAGCTGGCCAGGCCGAGCGCGTATTCTGACCCTCCCATAACGAGCATAGGCTCGTCGGAGCGCTGCGCGGCTTTGAGAATTGCATTGGCCAGGGGTTGGTCCGACTCAATCTGCTGCTGGCCGTCATCGCTGAGCCAGGAGTGCACCTCGGCAGGCCCGCCCTTCGCGGGGAGCTGGTACGCGGTCACCGGCGCTGAGTCGCGATAGATAACGGCGAATCCGCCCTGCAGGGTGATCTGGTGCTCGCGGATCTCGTCGAGGATGGCGTTTTCATTGTTGGCGCTCAGGGCTGCTCCCAGGGAGGGGGCACGTGCGATGCTCTCGGCTTCGGCGCGCGCGTTGAGGGAGGCGTAGTGCGAGAGCTCCATCGCGATCTGCGTCGAGTCATCGCGGACATCGACGGCTGGCTGAGAAAACCACCTGTCGATGGAACGGTTCATCAGCAAGAAGCTAAACAAAAACATGAAGAGGGCGGGGACGAGAGAGACCAGCAGGGCGCCGATAAACATACGCGTCCGGAGACGCGCGCCGAGGACCTGGCCGCGCTGTTCGGCCAGCAGCTTAATCAGATTGCGTAGCAGGAGAACCAGTACGGTGACGAAGAGGAGAAACACCACCACAGAGAGCGAGGTGAGCAGGAAGATCTGCCCGGTAGTGTGCGGAGTGAGCGCGCGGACGTTGAAGGCGTTGAGCGCGATGAGCAGGAGGAGCAGGACAAACACGACCGCGCCCAGCAGGATGAGCGTCGTGCGTCTGTGCCTGATATCCGCCACGGAGACCCCCGATTCCCTGAAATTATAGGCTTGAAACTGCTGTAACCCTGCCTGGCCAGCAAATGCCGTAAACTGCAGTGTTTCAGGGTGGTCTTCGCGGGGCGGCGTGTTGCGTTTTCCTGGCCGCCCAACCCTAATCCCAAAAGGTGCATCGGGTTTCGATATGAACTCCCCACGCGTTTTAGCGACCCTCGTTGCGGCGAGCCTCGCGGCCACGATTCTGCTGGCTGGCTGCAGCAAGAGCACTCCACAGCAAGCGGTAAACACGCCTGCGCAGTCGCCGCCGGCCCAGGCGAACAATCCGCCGGCGCCGCCTCCCGATCAGAGCGGTGCTGCTCCAACATCGCCGAGTGCGCAGGCTCCGGCTGCGCCACCTGCGACTGCACCGCCTCCCCCGACCGTCGTGATTCCGGTGGATACGCGTCTGCGGGTTCGGCTGGATGAGGATCTGGGGTCGAAGATCAGCCAGCCGGGACAGACGTTCGCCGCTACGGTCGCCGATGATGTTGTGGCCGATGGGCAGACCGTGATTCCGCGGGGCGCGCGCGCCGAGGGGTTGGTCGTGGACGCGAAGGCGCTCGGCCACTTCAAAGGCGGGGCGCTGCTCGAGCTGCGGCTGGAACGGGTGAACACGAACTGGGGCAGCTATCCAGTGGCTACCAGCACGATGGTGCAGGCGGAGAAAGGGAAGGGGAAGCGGACGGCGGAATTCGCGGGCGGCGGCGCGGGATTTGGCGCGATTGTGGGGGCGCTGGCCGGCGGAGGCAAGGGCGCGGCGATTGGCGCGCTGGCCGGCGGAGGAGCTGGAACCGCGGGCAGCGCGATGACCGGCAACCACGAGATCCTGCTGCCGGCGGAGACGCTGCTGACGTTCCGGCTGGAGCATTCGGTACGGGTAATGGAATAAGGAGCGAGGAGCGGGGCTAACCGACGTCAGCCTTCGACGGCCAGCTGACCTCCGAGCCGAGCGATCTTGTCGACTAGGCGCTGGAAGGACCTGCACTTCGCGCGCACCATGTTGAGATCAACGCTTTGTGTTAGTGCCACTTGGTCTGCGCTCTCATGGTAGACAGCGCCCCCCTCCATGCAATCGGTGAGCACTCCTTTGGCATCTCTTACAGTCTCGGGAGAACCGTGCGAAATAGCTTCCGGCAAGATTCCGCGTATACCCCGTAACGATTCCAGCGATGCGATTAGCCAGCACTCGTATTCCCTTGGAATAACGACGAGTTCACACCTCGCTCCTAAAGCGCACTCGGCTACCCACGGCATGATCAGCTGGGCGAGGTCACGCGCGCAATCGTCATCTGCGTCCATAATAACCAATATCAGAGTACATCCAGGCTGGGCATTGGCTATCCTCAGGTACCGGAGGAGCTGTTCTTTCTGAACCATTTTTGAACGGGGAACCCTCATCGGGGGTGCGACCTGCGCTCCCAGCCAACAACCAAGTTCGTAGCAAATCCTCCTCAGCAGCACAGGGACCGCGCTAACATCGCCATGGCCTTCGACAATTGGCTGTATGATCACAATTCCTCGAACAATACCCCCTGTTTGTCTTCCCCAATTTCGTCGAACAGGGGAGGCGCATCAAGAATTAACATCTTGAAGAGCTCCCCAGGGGATGATAGGTGCTCTTGTAAAGCTGCTTTCGCTGCCCCAGTTACGCTGCCAATCTTCGTTTGTCCTTTGTTCCAGATCGCAATCTTGAAGTTATCCTCACCTAAGCGAGCTAAATCTAATACGTCCGGGCTGTGCGTGGTAATGATTATTTGTGAGCGTGAACTCTCCTGCCGGAGCGTTTCTACAATCGAGGCCGTGGCTGCTGGGTGCAGGGATGTTTCAGGCTCTTCAATTACCAGAAGTCTTGGCCGTTCTGATTGAAATAGGGCGAGTAGGATCCCGAAGGCTCTGAGGGTACCATCAGACATATTGAATGCGTCAAAGAACATCCTGCCTTCCGATGACCAGCGCTGGGCGAACCTTAACTGTTGCTTGCGGCCTATCGTTTGTGGGCGTACTTGCTCGAGGTCTGGGACGACCGTGGATAGTATCTCGAAGAGGCGTCTAAAGCGGGTCTGATCGCCCTTTATGCTTTCCAAGACACTCGCCGCATTGCCGCCATCGCTCGAAAGCCGCTTCCCCTCGTCTGGATCTTGGAATTCGCGCAGTCTGGCAGGGTCGATTGAGTAGACCGCCATTGACCTTAGTGCTTGTGAAACCGCCGAAAAGTCGAGGATTGAACCGACGAACGGCAGCGCCAGCGCGTCTCTCGACAGGAAAGAGAGGGATGTTTCATTGAGAAACTCCACGGACGATCGAAGTGTTGGACCACTTCTGTCGTACCACGCCTTGGATCCATCGGTTTTTGTGACCGTGCACTGTTCGCGGAGCACCTTGAACTCAAATCTTCCGATAGCTAATTGGAAAGCGTATTTCGCCGCCACCGCGGTTCCATGCCAATAGCCGGTAAGACTGCCGAGGTCTGCGAACTCAAGCCCAATGCCGAAATCTATTGGCCAGGTGATGCTGCGGCCAGGGCTTGCGGGGCGCCGGCGCGCTACACTGAGCGCGCCGCCTCGACGGTTAAAGACCGTTTGTAGTGGCCATTCTGCTATTTCAGCCGCGAAGGCGATCGCATCTGCGAGATTGCTCTTTCCAGAGCCATTCCTTCCGACGAGGAAGGAGAAATCTGTCAGATCAATCTGGGCCGATGCGATGCTTTTGAAATTCTGGATGACGATTCTCTTTAGCATCGATATCTTTCCGCAAACTAGTAGGTCTAATGGGGGAGTGTAGCGCGTCTCCGAGCTTGTCTGCTCTTGGCGCGTCGAATTCTTCGATCACGGGCCTCCGTCGGCTGGTCTTTAGTTAATCAACTAGTTAACATGCACGCCGTTTCCTGAAGACCGCTCCCATCGAATCAACGACTTCCAGGGGGCTGACCCCCTCTTTTCAGGGGGTCGAGTTTGGGGATGAGCATGGGTCCTGTCGTCCTGCTGGCTCGCTCTACGCGAGCAGTTGGCGGACGGGGCGCCAGGGCTTTTTCTGGGAGACGGCGACCGGCTCGCAGGTCAGTGTGCCTTCATAAGTGTTGACGCCGTCGCGGATGCCGTCGTCTTCGAGGATGGCCTTCTTTGCTCCGTGCTTCGCCAGGCGCAGGACGTAGGGGAAGGTGGCGTTGGTCAGGGCGAGGGTCGAAGTGTTGGGCACAGCAGCGGGCATATTCGTCACGCAGTAGTGGACGACGCCGTTGACCTCGTAAGCGGGATCGCTGTGTGTGGTGGGGTGCGCAGTTTCAACGCAGCCGCCCTGATCGATGGCGACGTCGACGATCACCGCGCCCTTCTTCATCTTCATCACCATCTCGCGAGTAACGATTTTGGGGGCCGCGGCGCCTGGGATCAGGACTCCGCCGATGACCAGGTCCGCCTCCTGGACGGCGCGCGACACGTTCCAGGAATTCGACGCGAGGGTAAAAATTCTGCCGTGGAAGATGTCGTCGAGCTCGCGCAGCCGGTTCAGGTTGACGTCGACGAGAGTGACCTTCGCGCCCATGCCCAGGGCGATCTTCGCGGAGTTCGTGCCGACGATGCCGCCGCCGATGACACAGACGCTGGCCGGAGGCACGCCCGGGACGCCGCCGAGAAGAACGCCGCGTCCGCCCTTTTCCTTTTCGAGGTAGGCCGCGCCGACCTGGACGGCCATGCGTCCGGCGACTTCGGACATGGGGGTGAGGAGCGGGAGGGTTCCGGCACGATCGCGGATGGTTTCGTAGGCGATGCCGACGACTTTCTTCTGCAGAAGCCTTTCGGTAAGCACGGGGAGCGGGGCGAGGTGCAGATAGGTGAACAGGACGAGGCCTTCGCGGAAGAAGACGTATTCGCTCTCGACCGGCTCCTTGACCTTAACGATCAGGTCGGCGTTGCCCCAGACGTTGTGGGCCGAGCCGACGATTTCTGCGCCGGCGGACTGATATTCGTCGTCGGTGAGGGCGGAGAGCTCGCCGGCGCGGGTTTCGACCAGCACTTTATGGCCGGTTTCGGTCAGGGCTTTGACGCCGGCAGGGGTGATCCCGACGCGGCTTTCGTGGTCTTTCACTTCTTTCGGAACGCCAATGATCATCCGTCATCCTGCGGCCCTGGTCTGGGAAGCCAATGAGGGCCGGACTGACGATTCTACATCCTGGGGGAGAGCAGCCGCCGCAGCTCACGGGTGAGGATGCCGGGGGAAACGGGCTTGGTAAGGAAAACGGTGCTGTGATCGGTCTCCGCTTCGACCATGTTGCCGCTGACCAGGATGGCGGGAAGATCGGGGCGCATGGCGCGAATGCGGGCGATCAGGCGCGGCCCCTGCATGCCGGGCATTCTGGCATCGGTGACGATGGCGTCGATTTTGTCGATTTGGTTGCGGGCTGCTTCGAGACCGAGCGCGCCATTTTCGCAGGCGATGACGTCGAAGCCGGCACGCTGGAGCACTTTGGTGAAGAGGAGCCGGACAGCGCGATCGTCCTCGACAACAAGAACGGTCGCCGACGCGGCGCCAATCGCTCGATCTGTGTTGACCGAAACCAAAGTTGCTCCCAGAGGAGACATCGGCGCCGGAAGAGGCGAGCTTAGCCGAATATTTCCGAATTCGCCCTGTCGTACCGCGAACGATGGACGACTGTAACATGCGTGCAAATTACTAAGGAATTGGTCTAAAGAGGGATGAAGAAACGCCCCTTCGGAGCCGAGGGGGGTTACTTTAGAGCCATTCTTTACAGCCAGCCCCGGGAGCGGGCCAGCCGCGCGGCCTCGACGCGGTTCGAGGCGCCGAGTTTGCTGATGGCTTCGGAGAGATAGTTCCTGACCGTGCCCTCGGAGAGATGGAGTTCGTCGGCGATTTCGCCGCTCGACTTCCCTTCCCCGGCGCGCCAGAGAATTTGGCGCTCGCGTTCGGTGAGCGGGTCGGGGCCGCTGTCCCACGCTTCGAGCGCGAGGTCGGGATCGACGACGCGAAGCCCCTGATGGACGCGGCGGACGGCGTCGGCGAGTTCGGCGGAGGGACGGTCTTTGAGCAGATAGCCCTTGGCGCCGGCGTCGAGGGCGCGGCGCAGATAACCGGGGCGGGCGAAGGTGGTGAGGATCATGACGCGGGTTTGGGGATAGCGCTCCCTGACCTCCGCGGCGAGGGTGAGGCCGGTCATTTCGGGCATCTCGATATCCGTTACCAGGACATCCGGTTTGAGCTTGCCGACGGCGGTGAGGGCCTCGCGGCCGTTGGTGGCGCGCGCGCAGACGGCGATGTCGGGCTCGGTTTCGAGCAGCGCGGCCAGAGCCCCCAGAACCATGGCCTGATCTTCGGCTACGATGACCTGGATTTTCTTCAAAACCTAACCCAAATCTTCCTGAAGACTCTTACCTGGATATCGTTCATCACTGGCTGGCAGTCTGCGGTGGGATCTCGATGAGGAGCCGGGTGCCCTGGGCCGAATCGATGCGGAACTGGCCACCCATGGACTCGACGCGCTCGCGCATGCCACGCAGGCCGTTGCCTTCTTCGCGGATGCCGCCTCGGCCGTCGTCTTCGACAACCAGGGCGGTACCGGTGCCGTTCGCGGCAAATTCCAGGCGGCAGCGGCTGGCCTGAGCGTGGCGGACGATATTTGTAACAGCTTCACGCACAATCAGGGAGAGGACGGTTTCTTCGGCAGGGGCCAGGTGTGGAGGCTTGGCGCCGCATTCGAGGGTTACACCGGCGGCGTCCAGAGTTTTTTGGGCTCGGGCGATCTCGGCCACCAGGCCTTCGGAGCGATAGCCGCGAATGGCCTCACGGACATCGGTGAGAGCTTTGCGCGCGATCTGCTCGACTTCGACGATTTCGTGGCGCGCGCGCGCCGGATCGCGATCCATGAGCTTGCCGGCTAGTTCGGACTTGAGCACCACGACGGAAAGCGTGTGGCCGAGGACATCGTGGAGATCGCGCGCGATGCGCTCGCGCTCGGCGACCTTGGACAGATGAATGATCTGTTCGTGGGCCAGATTGAGTTTCAGGTTGGCGCGCATGCGCTGGGCGGCGACGAGGTTGCCGGCTCCGACAGCGACCGCCATGAATCCGCAAATGCCCCACGACCACGGACTGAAGTGGAGATAGGAGCCTTCGGCCATCATGACAGCGGCGGTGACGATGAAGGTGCCGACGCTGACGGGGATGGATTCGGTGACGAAGGGGATGAGAGCGCAGACGTAGATGAAGGAGCCGCAGGAGCCGGCGTTGAAGGGGTAATAGGCGATGCCGAGGATACCAAGGGCGAGCAGCAGGAAATACTGGATGCGCCGGTAGCGAACACAGACGAGGCCGATGTAGATGCCGAGGAACAAGGCGTAGAAAACGGAGAACTCAATCCAGGCGACGCGCGAGTGGCGCTCGACCGGGTCAATGACGAAAAAGGCGGAATAGACGAGCCAGATCAAGTCGTAGAAGCGGCCCTTGCCCCAAAGGGCGCCCCGCAAACCGAGTTTGGAGACGCGAGCACGGCCAAAGAGGGTTTCCGGGGCCGTCGCCGGTTCACTGAGCAAGCCCTGCGCAAGGTAAGACGCGGGGCAAATCCCCGCGAAGCTGGAATCGGAGCCAGGCTGCGGGGATTCGGGCTGGAGATCGGAGGGCATCAGGAGCGGGCTTCGGCGCGGGTGAAGAGGATCCATGCCGCACCCAGCATGAACAGGGTAAATCCTGCAAGGGCTTCCCAGTGGATCAACATGCTGCCCGGCTGCGCGTAACCAAATATGTTCAGGGCGATTTGGGCCAGGTGATAGGTGGGCAGGGCGGGCGTGATCACGCGCAGCCAGTGGGG
Organism: uncultured Acidobacterium sp.; assembly: GCA_964535525.1. Classification (GTDB taxonomy): domain Bacteria; phylum Acidobacteriota; class Terriglobia; order Terriglobales; family Acidobacteriaceae; genus Palsa-343. Next base: position 45,944 of record CAZHTJ010000021.1, read on the forward strand.
CAGATACTGAACCGGCATCCAGAAGCCGGAGGCGAAGGACATAGGCAGGTAGATGAGGTTGATGACGCCGGGACCGGCATTGGCGGGAACCAGCAGAGCTACCAATAATCCCATGGCGGTGAAGGGCAGCGAGCCGGCCAGAATAACTCCAGCCAGTTTGAGGGCTTCGGTCGCGGTCAGGGTGACTCCGCCGAGGGTGATGCCGAGAACGAGGAGAGCAGCGACAATGACGAGGGCGAAGGCGGCGCAACTGAGGGTCTTGGCCGTGAGGTAGGCGAAGCGCGGCATGGGGCTTGCCTGCTTGAGTTCGAGCCAGCCCTGGGCGCGCTCCATCGCGATGCCCATGCCGATGCCGAACAGGCACGCGGAGACCACGCCCATGCAGCTGTAGCTGGGCATGAGGTAGCGGGCGAACATATTGTGACGATTCGAACTGCCGAAGAGGAGATAGAACATGATCGGGAAACCCAGGACCGACAGCGAAAATGCTTTTGTGCGCAGCATCTTTACAAATTCGTACTGCGTCTCTTTGCCGAAGATGTGGACGTAGTAGCCGAGGCTGAGTGGGCGCGCTGCTGAAACTGCGATTGCGTTGGTGGCCATGATTTTTCTCCTTTTGCCTGAGCGGTTGGGGGCCTACGCCTGGGTTGCGGGCGCGTCGCTGGTGAGCGCCAGGAAGGCATCTTCAAGCGCAGCGGCGGAAACCTCCAGACCGTGCAGCGTTTCATCGCGCAGGAGCATTTCGCGGACGACCGCCTCGGGATGCTCGGCGAGGATGACGACGGCCTCGCGATCCTGCTGGACGTCGGCGACCGAGGGCAAGGTTGCCAGGAATTCCCGATCGAGCTGCGTGATGCAACGGATGCGGCGGCCGGAGACGCGATGCTTGATCTCCGTAGACGTGCCTTCGCAGAGCAGCCCCCCCTTGTTGATGACGACGATGCGATGGGCGAGCATGTCGGCCTCTTCGAGGTAGTGGGTGGTGAGCAGGACAGTTTTGCTCGCAGCGGAGAGCGCTCTGACCTCGTCCCACAGGGCGCGGCGCGTTTCGATGTCCATGCCCACGGTGGGCTCGTCGAGGAAGATGAGGTCGGGGTTGCCGCAGAGCGCGAGGCCGAAAAGAGCGCGCTGCTTTTGGCCGCCGGAGAGTTTGCCGAACATCTGGTCGGCGAAGCCCTCGAGCCTGGCGATGCGGATGACGTCGGCGGCGGGGAGCGGATTGGGGTAGTAGCTGCGGAAGAGGTCGATGTGCTCGCGGACGCGCAGCATCTCGGGGACGCGGCTCACCTGGAGCATGGCGCCGATGCGTGTTCTGGCGTCGGCGTCGCGGGGATCGCGGCCGAGGACGCGGACGGTGCCGGAGTCCGGGGAGATAAGGCCGAGGAGGAGGCGGACCGCGGTGGTTTTGCCCGCGCCGTTCGGACCGAGGAGCGCGACGACTTCCCCGGCTTTTAGTTCGAGGGAGAACTTGTCGAGGGCCGTTGTCTGTCCGTAGCGTTTCGTGACGGAGTGCAGCCTGGCCACGGTGCGGGTCTGTGACGGCGGCACGGGCCACGCTGCCGGAGTGGCTTCAGTGATGACTGCGGTTGCTGACATCGCTTGTCTCCTGCCGCTTTGCTGGAATGCGGCAATCACAGGATCGCGCGAATACGGCCTGGGACGGCAGTGGGCTTTGTCAGTAAAGGGACATGACAGTTGTCACAAGGCGAAGCCGGTAGCCTGTGGCCTGTAGCCCGTAGCCTGGAGCGGGATCAGTTCAGTTTTTCGGGTGCGGCTCTGCGAAAGCGCTCATCGATGGGCTGGCGACCTGCAAAGCCGTCTTCGACGCGATGCCAGAAATCGATGCGCGGCTCGCCGCGTTTCCAGCAGAGCAGGACCGTTTCTCCCTCCAGAAGACAAGGGAAGTCGAGCAGGCCGGTGTCGAGGTCCTTGACCTGGACGCCAATCGCGTCGATCTCGCGGAGCGCGTCTTTGGCTCGCTGCACGAGCGCATCAAGGGCGATTTTTCGCTTCTGTGCCGCCGCGATGTCCAGGAACATACCGCCATTGGTGAAGACGCGGCGCACCAGCGCCGACATTTCCTCCTGCAGATCGCTCGCAGCCTGCTTGGCTTCGATGGCGCGATTGAGCAGCGACTCCACGACCGGCAGCAACGCCTGCGCTTCGTCAAGCGTAAAGGTCTTCATCGGCGCCGCCTTGTTGCAGGCTCACGTAGGGAAATCCGGCATTCGTCCAGGAGCCATGCAGGGCCAGTATTTCACATCGTCGCGCCGCTATTTGTGGGCTGCGAATCGCGGCAGGTATCATGAACTATTCATGCATTTCGGCGACTCCATTTTCATCTTCCTGCTGGCCCTGGTGCTCTTCGGCCCCAAAAAGCTGCCGGAGATCGGCAGAACCATCGGGAAACTGCTCGCCGAATTTCGCCGTGCCAGCAATGAGTTCAAGTTCCAGATTCAGGAAGAGCTGCGCAATATGGAAGATGAGGAGCGGCGCAAGAAACTGGCGGAAAAACAGGCGCTGGAGAAGGCCGCCGAGGCTTTGCCCGCAGGCGATGCGTCAACACCCACAGCGGCTCCGACGATTTTGCCTCCGTCCTCTGGTTCGCAGGTAAGTGCTGGCTCTCCGTATGCAATGCCGGTCCAGACCGCAGAGGCTGCGCCGGATTCTGCCGTGGTCACGCCTTCCGCGGCCGAGGTGATCGTCGATTCGCCGGCTCCGAGTGCGATCTCTCCGGTGCCCCAGGTCGGGCTTGCGACGGAGACCTCCGCTCCCGTCGACCTGACTGCCAGCGCGAATGGCGCGCATCCCGCGGAGACCGTTGAGCCCGCCCTCCCGAGCGAGTCCGTGAGCGAGTCCGTGCATCATGGTTGATCTCGTCGATCGCGCGCGCGCCGCCATGACCGAGCGCGCCGAACTGCCCGGCATGAGCCTGCTCGATCATCTGGCCGAGCTGCGCCGGCGCATTATTCATTCCGCGATTTATCTGATCGCCGGCTTCTTTATCGCGTGGTTCTTTCACGAGAAGATTTATTCCTTCATGGAAAAGCCGGTGGTGTTTGCCCTGACCAAACACCACATGCCGACGCAGCTCGTTTATCACAACCCCATCGACCCCTTTAACATGTACCTGAAGATCAGCTTTATGGCAGGCTGCATTCTGGCCTGCCCCTTCGTGCTGTACGAGGTTTGGCTCTTCATTTCGCCCGGCCTGTATAAGAACGAGAAACGCTACGTTTGGCCGTTCATGTCGGCGACGATTGGGCTGTTTCTGGCGGGCGCGTTCTTCGGATACCGCTGGGTCTATCCCATGTCGCTCGATTTCCTGCTGGGCTTCAATCAGGATTTCCGCGCGCTGATTGAGATTAATGAGTACACCGACCTGTTTCTTACTGTGATCCTCGGACTCGGCATCACGTTTGAGCTGCCCATCCTTATTATGTTTCTGTCTCTGTTCGGGATCGTGAGCCCGAAGTTTCTGTGGAAGAATTTTCGCTACGCAATTCTGCTGATCTTTATTATTGCGGCCATCATCACGCCGACTTCCGACATCCTCACGATGTGCGTTTTTGCCAGCCCCATGCTGGTTCTTTACCTGCTCGGCATCGGGGTTTCGTGGATGGTGCATCCGGCCACGCGCAGAAAACGTGCCGCGGGAGCGGCTGCGTGAGGCAATTCGTCCTGATGGCCACACTGGCGGCGGCTTCCCTTCCTGCGCTGGGGGCGGACGATCTCCCGCAGTTTGATGGAGCGCGGGCCCTGGCGTACACGCGGCAGTATGTGGCGATGGGTCCGCGCTGGATCGGCAGCCCGGGCCACGCGAAGGCCGAGGCGTTTCTGAAGGAGCAGTTTCGCAACGATCAGCTGGAAGAAGACACGTTCACGACGAACACGCCCGCCGGCCCGATGCAGATGCACAACTTCATCGTGCGCTTTCCTGGGAAGCAGGACGGGATCATCGTCCTCGCCACGCATTACGAGACGAACTATCCGCTGCGCAACATTCATTATGTTGGCGCGAACGACGGCGGGTCGACGACGGGCCTGCTGATCGAGATGGCGAACTATCTGCGCGGAAAAGCTCTCAATGGATATAGCGTATGGCTGCTCTTCACCGACGGCGAGGAGGCGATCAAAAGCTGGAGCGACAGGGATTCTGTGTACGGGAGCCGGCATCTGGCCATCAAGTGGCAGTCGGACGGCACGCTGAAACGGATCAAGGCATTTATCCTGGCCGATATGCTGGGCGATCGCGACCTCGACGTGCAGCGCGATTTGAACTCGACGCCCTGGCTTGAGGATCTGGTCTATCAGGCGGCGACAGAGTACGGCTGGCAGTCGTACTTTTTCGCGAACAAGACGTACGACGAAGACGATCATTTGCCGTTCGTGCATCGTGGCGTGCCCTGCGCCGACCTGATCGACCTGAACTACGGCTATCAGAATGCATACTGGCATACCGCCGAGGACACTATGGACAAGCTCAGCGCGAAGAGCCTGACCATTGCCGGCGACACGATTCTCGAAACTATTCACTTGCTGAATCAGCGATAGGCGATGCACCATCCCTGGCTCGCCTTTCTTGTGCTGGTCGCGGTGTTGCTGCTGGTCGATCTGCGTCTGCTGCAGCGGCCGGGGCGGCGGATTTCGGTGGGCATGGCGTGGCTCTGGACGGCATTGCTCGCGCTGCTGGCCTGCGGGTTTTCGTTTTACCTCGCGCGCACTACCGGGAAGCAGCCCGCGCTGGAGTTTCTTGCGGGCTATCTGATCGAAGGCTCGCTCAGCGTCGACAATTTGTTCGTGTTTCTGATCCTTTTTCGCGCCCTGCACCTTGGGGCAGAACAGCAGCGGCGCGTGTTGCTGTGGGGAGTGATTGGCGCCATCGTACTGCGCGGGGTGCTGATCGTTGCGGGAACCAGTCTGCTGGCCCGCTTTGCGTGGGTACAGTATGCGTTCGGCGCGGTGCTGGCCGTCGCGGCGATTCGGCTGCTGCTGGCCAGACCCGGGGTTACGCCGGTCCGCGGGCCGGTGCGATGGATTCGCGACTGCTGCCTGCGCTACGGCGGTGGATCCCGGCTGGCGCTCCGTTCCCTGCTGCTGGTGATCGTGGCGGTCGAAGCCACGGACCTGATTTTCGCGCTGGACTCGATTCCGGCAGTGCTGGCGGTGACGCGCGATTCCTGGATTGCCTTCACTTCGAATATTTTTGCCGTGCTCGGTTTGCGGTCACTCTACTTCGCGCTGTCATCGATGCTGGACCGGTTCCATCTTTTGCATTACGGGCTGGCCTGCATTCTCGGCTTTGTTGCTTTCAAGATGCTGGCGGCGCGCTGGATCGATGTTTCGGTCGCTATTTCGCTGGTGGTGATTGTGTCGATCCTTGTGCTCTTCGCTGTTCTCAGCAAGGTCGTCCCTGAACCCGTCGCGCAGCGGAAGTGAGCCAGCCGTCTTTACGGCTCGAAATCGACTTCCATGGGCAAAATCAGAGGCATCAGCCACGCGAGCAATTCCTGATGGGCGGGATGCCGGCCGTAGGCGTCGAGGGCCGCGCGATCGGTGAATTTCATCACGCCTCCCAGCTCGTAACCGTGCGAGCGCGGCGAAAAATTCGCGCCTACCCATGTTTCCTCAAGCCCGGGAATGCGGCCCTGCAGGCTGCGAATCGAGGTGAGGACGCGCTGGCGCTGTTCGTCGGTTACGTTGGGCTTCCATCGAAACGCGAAGGTATGAATGACCATGCGGCGATTGTAGTGCGGAACGCCTGTAGTGGTCAGGCTTCTGCCGCGACCGCTTCCGCCAGCTTCACATCGGCGAAGACGAAGCCGTCGCGTTCCACCACTTCGCCGGTCTCGACGGCGATGGGTTCCTGGAACATGGGCCCGGCGTACACGGCGGTGTGGAACTCACCGTTCTCGCCGCAGGGATCGACGCCCGCGGGGAGATCGCGCAGAAAGCCGGCGTCGAATTCTCGTCCGGCAAATTCCGCCGGAAGCTTCTTGGGATCGACGCAGACGATGCGGGCGCGCAGCCCTCCGGCGATCATCTCTTCGGCGAGCAGCCGCGTGTCGAGCCCCCAGATCGGAAAGACCGGCTCCAGACCGGTTCCCTGCAGCTTGTCTTCGCGGTAGCGGCGGATGTCTTCGAGGAACAAATCGCCAAAGGCGATGGCTTCGATGCCCTCCGCAACAGCTGCGTCGCAGGCAGTGCGCATCGCGGATTCGTAGTGTTCGTTGGAGCAGGGCCAGGGGAGGGGGACGGAATGGAGCGGCAAGCCCGCCGCACGGGCCTGCGCCTCAAGGAGCGCGCGCCGGGTGCTGTGCATGGCGACGCGGTCAAACGCGGAGTTGAGGGTGGTGAGCAGCCCCGCGACTTCGAAATCGCCGCGCTGGCGGAGAGAGTGGAGCGCCCAGGCGCTGTCTTTGCCGCTGCTCCAGGAGACGAGAAGTCTTCGGGTCACTCCTGCAGGTTAACCCAGGCTCGCGGTCAGTTCATTCCCGCCAGGCGCCCCAACGCCGATTCGGTTCTGCCACCCGATTTGGGTACCGGCATGACCAGGGTCGGACCGCCACCACCCGTTCCCGTACGCTGCGGTTTTCCGCGCGCCTTGAGTCGGTTGCGCAAAACGAGGTTGATAGATTCCAGCTGGCGGACCCGGCGACCCACCAGCAACAAAACCCCCGCACATGCAACAGCAGCGCCGATCCAGCAACCCGTCAGCAACCCGGCGAAAAATGGGGCCCAGGGATGCACGACAACCAGTGCCATACCCCTCTCCTCACGACCAGGATAGGTGATCCTCGGACCGGGCGTCCCTGGGTTGGTTGCAGCAGATTCTGGGCCAGGGACAGCTTATGGGACAGCTTATGACCGGCTCGGGACCACCATGTTCCGTACGCTTCGATGCATTTCAAGAACAAAGTGATCAGTCATCCCCGCAATATAATCTGCGATTACCCTGGGAGCGCCTTCGGCGTCCACCTGACTGGAATAGGCAGGTGGCAGCAGAGCCGGATCGGCCATCCACGCGGCGAACAGGTCCGCGATTACGTCTGCCGCCTGCCGGTGCCCGCGCTTCAGGTAATCACTCAGATACAGATTGTGATGGAGAAACTCCTTCGCTTCGCGGCGAAATGTTTCCATTTCTGTGGAAAACAAGGCCAGTCGCTCAGGCGCGTTCCGAATATCTTCGAGGCTGCGAATACCCTGCTGCTGCACGCGTCGTCCGATTTCGGCGACAAGATCATCGGCCAGCGCGTTGAGCATCAGCTTCAATGTCTCCTGAAACAACAGCTTTTCTGGCGCGCCTGGGTGGGACTGGGCAATGGGGGCAAAATGGCGTTCGAATAGACGGACTCCGGCGCGGATTTGTTGTAGCGTGAGAATTTCGGCCTCGACTCCGTCGTCGAGATCGGCGGTGAGGTAGGCGATCTCATCGGCCAGATCAATGAGCTGAGCTTCCATCGGGGGTCGGCGATCGAGGAAATAGGCCGCGAGCTTCGGATGGTCCTGGGCGGAGTAGTCGCGGGAGTGCTTGACGATGCCCTCGCGCACCGCAAGGGTAAGGTTGAGGCCGCGAAACTCGAGATGGCGATTCTCGAAGTGCTCCACGATGCGCAGGGCGTGGAGATTATGGTCGAAGCGAAGGCCGTATCGCTGGAGCGCCTCGTCGAGGGCCCGCTCGCCGGCATGGCCGAAGGGGGGATGGCCGATGTCGTGGGCGAGGGCGAGGGCTTCGGTGAGGTCTTCATTGAGGCCAAGGGCACGGGCGATGGTGCGCGCGATCTGCGCGACTTCCATGGTGTGAGTGAGGCGGCTGCGGAAATGATCGGAGCCGCGATGGGTGAAGACCTGGGTTTTGCCTGCGAGACGGCGAAAGGCGCGGGAGTGGATGATGCGGCCGCAATCGCGCTGAAAAGGGGAACGGTAGGGATGATCGGGCTCAGAGTATGCGCGGTGCGCGAGGGGTCCGTGCTGGGGAACTGCGCACGCGGGCGGCACAGCCGTTGCTGCCATGAAGACAGTGTAGTGCGCTTTGACACGGGCCAGGTGTTGACGGAGACTTTAGGCAGGCGGTTGATTTGTCCGTCGGGAGGAAGCATGGAGCCGGATATGACGCAGCAAAGGCAGGAGGCTCATCTGCTTCTGGATGCCGTCCCGGACAGCAAGATCTCGGCGGTGCGCAGTCTGCTTGAGACGATAGCGGATCCTCTCTCCCGCGCCCTTGCGAACGCGCAGCTGGACGAGGAGCCGATCAGCGAGGAATTGGCTCAGGAGCTTGCCGAAGGTCGCGCCTCGCTCGCGCGTGGAGAAGGAATTCCCCACGAGGAGATTCTGAAGGAGTTCGGTCTAACCTGGGAAGACTGGGATCGTATGGGTCAGACACCGGTCGACGCTACCCCGCCGTCCACGAGTCGATGAGTTTTTCGCAACTAACTGGCGAGTGACAGACTAAAGGCAAGATTCGTTTTACAGCTGTTCGACATCAATAGCATCTTTCCACCGCCGAATTGCGAGTTTCGGATCTGTCTTCGACAATGAGCGAGAGGCAGATCAATGAGCGGGAAGAATGTCATTTGGAGAGATCGCGCAAAAGCTCAGCTCCGCGCGATTGACCAGCAAACGGCCCTGCGCATCCTTCACGCTTTGGCCCATTTTCTCGCCACCTCCGAGGGTGACGTCAAACGCCTTCAAGGCATCGATCCGCCAGAACTGAGGCTCCGGGTGGGCGATTATCGTCTGTTCTTCCAGGATGCGGAGGACCGGATTGAAGTAATCGCGGTGAAACACCGCCGCGAAGCTTACCGCTGAGCCGCTACTCAGGCTTGCCGGTCGTCGGGCTGCCACCCTCGCGAGCGAGGCGAGTACGTGCGCTGTCGAGCTTTTTCTGGACTTTGCTCACGTCGCCGGCGTCCATGTCGGCTTCGACGGTGTGCGCGTATTCGTTAAGCGACAGCTCCCACTGGGCCGCGGCCTGCTTGAGACGGCCGGTTTTCTCGTAAACGTCGCCGAGGTGGTCGTGGACGGTGGGATCGTTGGCGCCGCGGGAAATGGCGCGGGTGAGATTATCCTCAGCCTGGGTGTACTGGCCAAGGCGGAAATAGGTCCAGCCGAGGGAATCGAGGTAGGCGTAGTTGGTAGGCTCGAGCTGCACAGCTTTGCGGATCATGGCCAGCGCTTCATCCAGCTTCACGCCGCGGTCAGCGAGCATAAATCCAAAATTATTCAGGGTAAGCGCGTTTTCCGGCTCGGCTTCGAGCACCTTGCGGAAGTCAGCCTCGGCTTCGTCGTAGCGCTTACCACGGTCCGCCATCATGGCGCGGTCGAACAGGACCATGGTCTGATCTTCTTTTTTGGTGGCCTGCTTCTCGGCGGCATCGAGGATGTCGGAGGCCTCTTTCCACCTGCGCAGATCGATGTAGATCTGGGAGAGCTGGTAGTAGACCTCCATGTCCTTCGGATCGCTTTGGAGCAGGGCCTTCGCCATGCTGATTCCTTCGTCGGCATGACCCGTATCAGCGAGCTGGCGGGCCAGAGTCAGCTTCGCGTCGTTGCTCTTCGGAAGTTTGTCAACGGCCGTGCGCGCGACCGCCACAGCTTTGTCGTAATCGTGGGCTTCGCGCCAGGTCTCCACTTCCTGGTCGTAGGCCTGCGCCTGGAAGTCGCCGCCGAGGGTGGCCATCTTGTCGTAGGCCGTCACGGCCTGATCCGGGCGATTCTGCTCGCGGTAGATTTCGGCCAGGTGGACCAGGATGGTTGCGTAGTTCCCCTTTTCCTCGTCGGAATACTGGCCGCTGGGGTGCGCGGTCGCGGTGGCGAGCTGTTCGTAAACCTTTGCCGAGTCCTCCAGCCGTCCCATCGCGTCGTCGATCATGCCCTCGTGGAACTGAACGTCGAGGGAATCGGAGGCCAGCTCATGCGCCTTCTTCACCGCGGCGAGCGCGTCATCGAGCTTGCCGTTGTGCTCGTCGATTTCCGCGATCTGCAACTCCGCTTCAGCGTCGCTGGGATCGCCCGCGGCGATGTCTTTCCATGCCTGGAGGGCCTGGTCCGTCTGGTTGTCGGCCAGAAGATCCGCCGCGAGCTTGCGCTCGATATCGAGATCGTCAGGCTCCAGATCGAGGGCTTTCCTGTAGGCCGCGATGGCGTTCTTTACGTCCTTCTGCTGATCGTAGGTCTTGCCGAGCTGCGATTCGGTGCGCGAGGTTTGATCGTCGTCAGGCAGCGCTTTGAGAACATCGACGGCGCGCTTCGTGTCGCCCATGTCGGTGTAGAACTGGCTCGCAATGAGCGCGGTTTCTTCAGAGCCCGGGTCGATTTTGCGGGCTGCCGCCAGCTGCTCCTCGGCCTGCGGCGACTGGTGGTCGGCGGCGTAGAGCCGGGCCAGCATCAGGTGGTCCTCGGGGTTGTTCGGTTCCAGCTGCACGATCTTTTGAAACTCACCGATGGCGAGCTTCAGCATCTGCCCGGAGACTTCCTGCTGGGAGTTATCGCCCAGCGAGCGGAGGTAGACGTCGGCGAGGAGACGGTGGGCTTCGAGGTCGTTGGGATCCTGCTTGATGCGATCCTGCGCGGCGACCACAGCCTCGCGAATGCGGCCGGTCCGGAAATAGAGCTCGGCGAGATGGCCGTTGAGGTACTTCGAGGCCGGATCGGCGTTGAGGGCCATCTTGTACTCTTCGATGGCGCGGGTAGCGTACTCGCTGCGCCCGAAGGTGGTGGCCATCTCCTCGTATTCGTGGGCCATCATGAAATGGAAATAGGCGCTCGCGGTGTCCGGATTCGCAGAGTCGTTGGAGGGCGACGGGGTCCGCTTCGGGTCCGGCGCCTTCGTGGCAGAGGGCGGCGGCGCGGAACTCGCCGGATTCTGGGTCTGCGCTGAGACGGCCAGAGCGAAGATGGCGGGAATCGAAGGGAGCAGGATGAGGCGCGAGACAATCTTCATGAATGGAAGGTTCCTGTTCCGGACTGCCCGCCAGGCGAGGAGCGCGATCCCGGCTGAACGCGAACAACGGCACTCCCCTGTCCGGCGGGGCGCCGCACTCTGTAGGACGATTGTAACCTCGAACTGGATGCAGGTTTTCGGGTTTTCTGTAACCCGTTTGGGGAGGGGATGCTCCGGGAATGGCCACCGTGCCAGGGGGCAGAGGAGTTCCAGTTGCCTCTGCGATTCACTGACTCATTCGACGTTGCGGGAGCGCTTTTCCCGAAATTGCACAGAACAGTACTTTGGGGATGAGGGCATCGAAATCGAGATGGCTGGAGGAGCTCCACCAAGCCGAGTGACAGACTGCTCGGACTGTTCGCCAATAATGAGGCGAATTGAGGGTCGTAGAAGTTTGAGAACAGCGGGCGCGATGCGCGAGAGTCCGGCCCTTTCCAATCGCTTACTGACTTCCTCGGTGCGCTGAACAATCGATGCCGCGATCACTGTTTCAATCAGTAAGAGAATAAACCAACAATGTCCATACTCTCTGCGAGTGTGGAACCGTCGATCTGTACTGAAACATGAGAAACGCGTTCTTCGACGGGACCCCGAGCGGATCGTCGGCAAATGGGAAGTTTCGGCCCGTGATTGGCGGGCAATTTGTCACTCTGTTAATCAGGGAAGGTCACGGGGCACATTTTCACTGCGTGCCCCGGTTCGAGTTCTTAGAGGCTGCTGCCGATGCTGTTGAACTCGTTCGAAATCTTGTTGCTCAGTGAGCCCATCGCAACGATTGCCCCCAGGGCGATCAGCGCGGCGATCAGAGCATACTCGATCAGGTCCTGGCCGGATTCGTCGTTCATCAGGTTCTTGAATAAAAGCTTCATCATGTTCTCCGTTTCAAATTCGCATCCGCGGTTTCGCGCTGCGTGAGATTTAGTGTTTCTACTTTGCCCTAAGCGGTTCCAGGGCGCAAAACCCAGGTAGTGGTATCGGTGCCGCCGTTGGTGGTAGTTACCTCAGCGAGTGCGTTGGGTTTTACCCGGGCGCCGGTCCTCTCTCCCTGGGACTGCGCGCTGATTCGGAAGGGAGCCGTTCGTTTATCAACGGCCAGAGAGATCGGCTTGCTGGATTTCGTGATTACGACTTCCTGAGGGGAGATTCCGTGAACAGAGGCCGCTGCTCCGGGTTTGCCGGTGGTACGGGCCAGGTCGTTTTTCGACGAGCAAGTCTGTAACAACTTCAGGACACCGGGACCTAATATTCGGTTCTCCGAGTCAGGTCGAGCAGGGCAAACAGGATCACGCCCACCACGGCATTGGTGGCTGCGCGCACCAATTCATGAAGGCCGTGCCAGGCCCAGGGCTGCCCGAGCATGTGGCGCTCCAGCATCCACAGCACGAACGTTTGCGCCAGGGTAAAGCCGAAGGTGAGCAGGAGCCGGGCGCCGTGATTTTCTGTATCGACGCGCACACCGAGCGAGGCCGCCATGTAGCCGATGACCGCTTTCGAGATGCCGAAAATGCCGAGGGCATGGTGGGTGAGGCCATCCTGGGCAATGCCGATCACGGTTCCGACCAGGGTGGCGCTGACCGGCTCTCGCTGGGTGATGGCGTAGTAGATGGTGACGAGAAGCGGCAGATCGAGGAGATCGAAGCGCGTCAGATGCAGCGACAGCAAGGACTGCAGGCCCAGAGCCAGTAGCGGAACGACGATGTAGATGACCAGGGGGAAGGATTTGGCTCCCACTTCATGCCGGGAGGATGCCATCAGGACCATGGTTATGCCGCCCCCTGCGGTGGAGTGGTCTGAGCCGGGGGTGGAGGCTGCTGGGCCGGCGCCGGATTCTGCTGGTTTCCTGGGGTTGTCGCGGGCTTCGATTTGGGTTTTGCTGCGGCGCCGGGCGGCTTCGGGGCAGGCCTTGCGGGTGTGCTTGTCTGGGGCGTGGTTGTTTCGGGCTTCGGCGGCTGGGGCGCACCGCTCTCACTTCCAGCGGCAGCCGAACTCTGCGCATTGGTGATTCTCTGGCCCGGCACCAACTCCGCAGCCGGCGGCGTGTCGGAAGGCGTGAAGTGATCGGGATGCAGCGCCTTTGGCGGTTGGACGGGACGAGCCACCTCTCCGTCCGGACCGGTGGGAGCGTCGTCTGGCTGCTGATCCGCGGGCGCATTCGGATCGGCCCGCGAAGGCAGCTTTTCCGCCAGAATGTCGGAGGCCTTCTGTTGGGTATCGGTGAGGTCCTGCTGCATTTCGTCCGGCATGGCCTCGCCCGTGCTGGTAATGACGAGAACTTCTTCGAGGCGGGAGAGGTTCGCCGCGGGCTTGACCTGGACGTTGACCAGCGTTCCCTCCGGCTGGGGCACGACGCGCTCCACGATGCCCACGGCCAGGCCGCGCGGATAGATGGCGTCGCCGCCGCTGGTCAGCACCGGCTCGCCCCGCTGGATGCGGTCGTCCGGCGAGAGGCTGACGATTTCCGGTTGTCCCCAGGTGTCGCCGCGCAGGACGCCGCGGATCCGCGTCGTTTCGAGGATGACGCCGGCGCCGCTGGTGGCGTCGGATATCTCCAGCACCTGGCTGGTGTGGCGGAATACGTCGCGGGTCTTGCCAACGATGCCGTCGGGGGTGATCACCGGCATATCGGGCTTGATGCCGTCCTGGGAGCCTTTGTCGATCAGCAGAACGTGGGACTGCTCCGTGCCGGACGTGCCGATGACCTGCGCGGCGACCGTCTGGTAAACGTATTTTTCCTTGAATCCCAACAGAGCCTGGAGACGCTGGCCCTGGCGTGCGTTTTCGGCCATCGAATCTTCTTCGAGGCGAAGCCGGTCCAGCTCGGACTTCAGGTCCTTATTCTCCCTACGAACGTGGATCAGGTCGATGTAATTGGACCAAAGGCCGCGAATGCCTTTTCCGGTTCCGTGCAGCAGCATCTCGGGCGGTGTGACAATGCCGACGACCCAGGAACGGATGAGCCGCACACCGCCTTTGTCGGGAGCATCGGGATCGGGCTGGCGCACCTGCACGGCGAGGCCGATCACCTGCGCCACAAGCACGGCAATCAGCACCAGGGCGTTGCGGTAGCGGCTGAAGAACGATTCCATGACTCAGGGCCTGCTAATACGAATAGGGCGAGCAGCGTTACGCGCGAAAATCGAGCCACGCGAGGCGGAGGCCGAGGGCTGTGGATGACCCCACTGTCGAGGGCGACAACGAAGCCTGGCTCGATTTTCGCCGTAACCCGGAGGGACGGGGCAGACTTCCCCGGCTGCTTTGTCTCTCGTCGCTAAAATACACTCGGTATTCGTCACTCCTCGCTTCTCGCATCCGGGGAAGTCTGCCTCCGTCGCTGCCGTCCTATTCGTATTAACAGGCCCTCGGGCCTGTCTATGCTGCAGGTTCGATCAAGACACTCATCCGTCGATCTTGATCTTCCGCAGCAGGCGGAAATCGCTCAGCATTTTTCCGGTGCCGAGCACCACGCTGGCCAGGGGATCGTCGGCGATGGAGACGGGCAGTCCGGTTTCCTCGCGAATGCGCTTGTCGAGATTCTTGATCAGCGCGCCGCCTCCGGTCAGCACGATGCCGCGGTCGCTGATGTCGGCGCTGAGTTCGGGCGGCGTCCGCTCGAGGGCTACGCGAATGGCATTGAGGATGGTGGCGATGCACTCGCCCAGGGCCTCCCGAATTTCGCCATCGTCGATGGTGATGGTCTTGGGCACGCCCTCGATCAGGTTGCGGCCCTTGATTTCCATGGTCAGCGGCTTATCCAGCGGGAATGCCGATCCGAGGTCGATCTTGATCTGCTCGGCCGTGCGTTCGCCGATGAGGAGGTTATATTTCCGCTTCAGGTAATTCATGATGGCTT
>CAZHTJ010000022.1:0-60255 GCA_964535525.1 uncultured Acidobacterium sp.
TCCTGCTGCCCAACAATCCAGGCGCGGTCAACGACCTGCTCACCCAGATCATGGCTGGCCTCGGCGCCCAAAGCTCTTTCGACGGCAACTCCGCCGCCACTCCAAAGCCCGTAACCACAACCACCCCCCGTTAGCAGTTTTCAGTCTCCGGAGAGGGAGCGGTGCGTATCATGGTGCCATCACCCACTCCCCTCCCGGAGGCACCTTGAAGACCCGTCTCCTCCCCCTGCTCCTTCTCGCACTCACCGCCCACGCCCAGGCCCCGCTCTTCAGTGCGCCCATCGCGCCCCTCACTCCACAGCAACGTGCAGCTATGACCGGCAAATCCTGGAAGCCCGGCTGCCCCGTCTCCCTCGACGACCTCGCCTCCGTCCGCGTCACCTACTGGGGCTTCGACAACCAGACCCACCAGGGCACCATCGTCCTCCACAAACGCTTCGCCCCGGAAGCCTACGACATCTTCAACCAGCTTTACTCCGCGCGCTTTCCCATTTACAAAGTCGACCTCTGGGATAGTTACGGCCCCGACGTCTACGCCCAGCAGGACATCACCGTCGGCTTCTACTGCCAGCACAGCGACGACGACCCCAACCAGTGGAACAGCCACGCCTACGGCCTCGCCATCGACCTCAACCCCCGCGAGAATCCATTCCAGAATCCCAAATCCGGCTGGTGGCCCGCCTCCTCCGC
This sequence comes from uncultured Acidobacterium sp., assembly GCA_964535525.1. Lineage (GTDB taxonomy): Bacteria > Acidobacteriota > Terriglobia > Terriglobales > Acidobacteriaceae > Palsa-343. The sequence goes on from CAZHTJ010000022.1 coordinate 691, forward strand.
CGTCTTCGCGCCCCGCGACAACGGCCAGGGCAAAATTTCCCCCGACTCGCCCGCCTTCCGTATCTTCATGCGTCACGGGTGGGTCTGGGGCGGCTTCTCCCCCGGCTCCCCTGACCTCATGCAGTTTTCCAAGCTCACCTATGGTGGCTCCGGCAGTCCCCTCGACCGCCCCTACACCGCCACCAGCCTCCAGTCCACCCCCGAACCCGCCCCCCAAACCACCCCGCCCCAATAAACCCAGCAAGGGATCTGGTGCCAGGCAGGAGGGACCTTCTTACGTCAAAAAAGAATGGGGCACCCAAAGCGGGTGCCCCATTCTGGCCGCGCTGCTTCTGGCGCGAGCAGGGTGAGCATCGCGCACGGCGCGATCAAAGAAACTAAGACTCTTGTGGGAAGGAAAACCTCAGACAACCGCGCTGGCCCTGGCTACTGGCTCCCGGCTACAGGCTACAGGCTACTTCTCCACCTCAACGCCCCGCCAGAACGCTATATGATTCTTAATGTTACGAGCAGCGGGATTTGGATTCGGGTAATACCATGCCGCGTCCTGATTCTCCTGCCCATCCACTAAAAGACTGTAATATCGCGCCTGGCCCTTCCATGGGCAAGTCGACGTCGTCGAGCTCGGTCGCAAAAACTCCCGCTTGACCGCCCCCTCGGGAAAATACACATTCCCCTCAACCGTCTCGTAACTGTCACTTTCTGCTAGCACTTTGCCGTTCCAAACCGCCTTCGCCATCGTTCTCTCTTCCTTCGCCCTTCTTCCGCCGGACCTACCACATTACCAGATGCGCGACCCCCCGCCAACGACGCGCCCCATCAATATCTCCGCGTCGAACCAACTCAGGCTCACCCAATCAAGAATGTCATCCTGAGCGGAGCGCGGGGCAAAGACCTCGCCAGCGGTGACCAGACCTGGACCGCGCGTAGTCGAATGGACCCCCCGTAGCAGCAAGCAGTGCATTAGCGCCAGGACTCAACGCGGAGGGGAATCGGTCGCGGAGCGGCCGAACAAAATCCAGAGCGGTGAACTGAGACTCCGGGCTGCCGCACACTCCACCGACCCGACCGCCGCAACCTGCACGCTGCACCCTACACCCTGTACCCTATCGGCATGTCCACCCGCGTCAACCGCCTCACCGTCGACCTCTCCCCCTACCCCGACCTCGTCGTCGTCTACCTCGGCATGCGCGTCAACCGCCTCACCGGCCTCAAAACCCTCATCGGATTCGGTCCCAAAATCGCCAAATCCGCCGCCGACCAGCCCGATGGCCTTCTCCGCCACGAGAACTTCCTCTGGTCCCTCTTCCCGGTGCACGCCGGAATCCGCCAATATTGGCGCGATATGGACTCGCTCCTCGCCTGGACACGTTCCGATCCGCATCGCCTCTGGTGGAAGAACTTCCTCCGCGACTCCGGAGGCACTGGCTTCTGGCACGAAACCTACACCCTCCGCGGCGGCATGGAAGCCATCTACGACGACATTGCCCCAAAGATCGGCTTCATGTCCTTCGCCCCCGTCGTCCCTGCCCGCGGCAGCATGTTCACAGCCGCCCACCGAGCCACCGGCGCCAGCACAGCCCCGCCCGTTCTCTCCGAAGAAGACCTCTACGGCAAGTAACGATTTCGTCCCTGCCGAACCGCCGTCGAAGATCTCCGTTATCGCCCGCCAGAGCCTCGGGCAAACCTCGCCCCGCTACAAAATCCAAACTGTCTCACTCCAGGGGTTCACCCCAAAATCTGTCAAGCTTTTGTGGAAAACACCAAGGTAATGACCCCTTGACGTGCCCCCGAAAAACACAGCCAGTTAGAACTGGAGTTCTCTCGTAAATTGAACGGGAGGACGGGAGTATGAAGAAGAGCCGGTATACGGAAGAGCAGATCATCGGGATTCTGAAGCAGCATGAGGCTGGGGTGAAGACGGCGGATCTGTGCCGGGAGCAGGGGATCAGCGCGGCGACATTCTACGGCTGGAAGTCGAAGTTCGGCGGGATGGATGTGAGCGAAGCGGCGCGGCTGCGACAGATGGAAGACGAGAACCGGCGGCTGAAGCAGCTGGTTGCGGATCTGAGCCTGGACAAGGAGATGCTCAGGGCGGTGATTCGAAAAAACGGATGGAGCTTGCCGAGCTGAGGAAAGAGGTGGCGTTCGTGTCGGCGGAGTTCAGCCAGAGCGAGCGCACAGCCTGCAAGCTGCTGGGTGTGGATCGATCGAGTTACCGCTATGAGCCGAGGCCGGACCGCAACGCGGAGCTGCGCGAGGAACTGGTGCAGCTGGCGCGGCAGAAGCCGCGGTTCGGCTATCGGCGACTGCACGCGATCCTCGAACGGCGCGGAGAGCGAGTGAACGTGAAGCGGATCTACCGTCTTTACACCGAGGCGGGATTAGCAGTGCGGCGGCGACGGCGCAAGCGTCTGGTGCGCGATCCGCTGGCCTCGGCGCGGCTGAGGCAACCGAACCAGGAGTGGGCGATGGATTTCATCGTGGACGGGCTGGCGAACGGGCGCATGGTGCGCATCCTGAGCGTGGTCGACGCGTTCACGCGGGAGTGCCTGGCGCTGGAACCGGATGTGAGTCTGGGCAGTGGGCGAGTAACGCGCGTGCTCGATGCAGTGATCGCGGAACATGGCCGCCCGGAGAATCTGCGCTCGGATAACGGGCCGGAGTTCTGCTCGCGGCGGATGCTGGGCTGGGCCGAGGAGCGGAAGATCGCGCTGGTGCACATCCAGCCGGGGAGGCCGTTGCAGAACGGGCATGTGGAGAGTTCCACGGGCGGCTGCGCGACGAGTGCCTGAACGCGCACTGGTTCCGCACGCTGAACGACGTGCGGGTTACACTGGCAGGCTGGCGGCGGGAGTATAACTGCGAACGCCCGCACAGTTCGCTGGGTTATCGCACGCCGGAGGAGTTTCGGCAGGCAACAACAGGCTATGCAAATGTGGAAAGCAAACAACGCTTCCCACATTCGCACAGCCTCTGCGGCGACGAGAATATCTCGGCGCCAAACCTTAACCGAGAATCTCCAGTTATGAATGGATGAGAATTCGGGGGCACGTCACCCTGACTCTAAATAACTTCCAAGCCAAAACCGCCAAAGATATTTGGCAGTTTTATTCTCTGGACTTGGTATTCTAAGAATAGAGAGTAAGAAAAGAAAAAGGCCGCTCCCAGGAGCGGCCTTTCCTATTGCCTTTTGCGTGTTGCGTGTTGCCTGTTGCCTTTTGCCTGTTGCCTATTGCCTGCTCTTAGGAGGAACATCATGGCTCCCAGTCCGCGCCCCAACCGCATCCGCCGCGGGAGCCAAACCTGTGCAGTCCTCCTGTTCCCTACTCCCCACTCCCTGCTCCCTGTTCTATGCATCATTCTCGACCCCCTCTGCTGCAAACTCGACCGCCTCTGCTGTTAAGTCGGCCGAGTACCCGTCAAACTCGGCCGAGTTGACATCAACCTCGGCCAGGTCTCAAGTGACTCGGCGGGAATCATATGCGCCTAACTCAGCCGAGTATGCATCAACTACGGCCGAGTGTAAGTCAACTTCAACCACGTACGGATCTGATAGGTACCAGGTCACTTGCCCAGGTCATCGAGGTCGGCCAATCACGCAACGTGCTGAAAAGAAGTCACAAAGTAAGTTTTCGAAGGGGGCAAAATTATTCCCGCGTCTCGGATCGCGGAACAGACCCGCTCCAGGTCCCAGCTGTCTCTACTCTCGCCGCTCCTGCAAAAAATCCGGCGCAACCGGATTCTCGTAGAGCGAATAGTCGCGCGTAACAACCGTCAGCCCGCTCGGCGTCACAAAATAATTCTTCCGATCGTCGTTCGGATCGTAACCGATCACCGTTCCTTCCGGCAGATGCACATCGCGGTCGATGATCGCTCGCCGAATTCTGCAATGCCGCCCGATGTTCACGTGCGTGAACACAATGCTCGAGTCGACCTCCGAGTATGAATTCACGCGCACATCCTGCGAAAGAACGCTGTTGCGCACGACTGCACCAGAAATGATGCAACCGCCCGATACCAGAGAGTTAATCGACATGCCCGTCCGGCCCGGCTCCCCGAACACAAACTTCGCCGGCGGATACTGCCGAACCCGCGTTCGAATCGACCAGCTGTTGTCGTACAAATTGAAAATCGGCGAGACCGAAGCCACGTCCATGTTCGCGTCGTAATAAGCCTCCAGCGTCCCAACGTCGCGCCAGTAGAGGGCTTCCTTGCGGTTCTCATCGACGAAGTTGTAGGCGAACATCTTGTACTTGCCCAGAATCGCCGGCAGAATGTTGTGCCCGAAGTCGTGCTGCGACTCCGGATCTTCGGCGTCTTTGATCAGCGCCGGCAACAAAACGTCAGTATTGAAAAGGTAAACACCCATCGAAGCGTCCACCATCGTCGGATTGAAAGGTGAGCGCAGATCGGTCTTCTTCGGCTTCTCGAGGAAGCCCGTCACCTCGCCGTTGCGCGCCACTTCGACGATGCCGAACCGCGAAACATCCTGCGGCTCGATCGGCAGTGTCGCCAGCGTCACATCCGCGCCTGAGTCAAGATGTTGCCGCAGCATCTTGCCGTAGTTCATCTTGTAGATGTGATCGCCGGACAGGATCAGCACGTGCTTGGGCTGCTCCGACCCGATCGAGTAAATGTTCTGGTAAACGGCGTCAGCCGTTCCCATGTACCAGTTCGCGCTCACCCGCTGCATCGGCGGCAGTATCTCGATGAACTCGCCCAACTCCTGGGCGACAACGCTGGTCCAGCCTTCGCGGATGTGCCGGTTCAGCGACAACGCCTTGTACTGCGTCAGGATGTAAACCCGTCGCAGATCGGAGTTGATGCAGTTGGAAAGAGTGATATCGATGATCCGGTACTGTCCGCCGAAGGGCACGGCCGGCTTGGCCCTATCGCGCGTCAGCGGAAACAGCCGCTCGCCGGCTCCGCCCGCCAAGAGTACGCCCAGAGTGTCCTTCATCGGCATGATCGCCTCATGGCTCTTGCCTCAAAAACTCGCCGCCCTCCGGCGTCCTTTTCGCATTCAGGCTTGCTCCCGCTGGAGTGGGCGAAGGCCAGATATATCACAACCCTGCCCAGTTGCGCGCCTGGCATCGCACTCACGGAAAACCTCAGGAATCTCCCCCTTCCCCAGCGTCTCCGGCGATGGAAATGCGCAGCGACTTCAGGAAATGCAGATCCTGCGCGGTGAATGTCCCCTCCTCCTCCGCCTCCGCAGGTTCGCGCGCGGCGCCCGACGCGTCGAGCGCGCCCTCCGGCTGTTCCTCCACCTCGTTCAGCCCGATCGTCGCTTCCAGCATCAGCATCACTTCAAAGCCCTGGCGGCGAATATCGGCGACCACACCCGCGATCTGCGGCGACTCCGACACGCTCTCGTGAATGGCCTCGCCCAGCTGCTGAACCAGTTTGCGGAGTTTTTGATTCAAGTCGGAACCTCGTTTTCCCGGCCCCGCGGTTTCCGATCCGCGAGCGCCGATTCCCTTACCTTATCTTCTGATGTTCCCGCCCGGCAATTCGAATCCGTCCAATCCCAATCCGCCCGGCCCATGGAGGCCGCTGCTAGACTTTTTCTATGCAGCCCAATCGCCTCGGACGGATTCTCGGAGTCGGCGCCCGCGTCGCGGCTGAGAAGCTGCGCGACGGCACTGCCCGAGCCGCTGCCGCTGCCCGGAAGCCGGGTTCGCCGGTCGCCGCTGCACCCCGGCCGGTCGTTGCATCCGCAGCATCAGCGCCATCGCTCCCCAAAGCTCCGTCCTCCGCGTCGATGGCAGAAGGCGGCCGCCGCTTTGCACGAGGCGCCGGGCGCTTCAGCGCCTCGCTCTGGAGACCCTTCGCTCACGCCACCGGCATCCTTTGGCTCCAGATCACCGGCCTCTTTTTCGCTTTTTTCGCCGTTGGCTTCGGGGCCTACTCCTGGCAGCTCTGGAAATCTTCCGGATGGCACGACCGTCATTTGCCTCTTTACGCTGCCTTCGCGTTGCTCTTCGCCTGGTTCGCCGTCAGCTCCTTCTGGCGCGCCAACCGCAGGCAGAAGCTATAGAGATCGGTCTCGTTACCGGCTGAGCGTTAAGATCAATGGCAGAACGATGACCGAGAATCGAATCACCATCGAGCCAGGAAAGCGATCCGGGCAGCCCTGCGTCCGCGGCCTCCGCATCACTGTATGGGACGTGCTTGGCTGGATGGCAGCAGGTATGACCGTCGAACAGATTCTCTCCGACTACCCAGAGCTCGAGCCCGCAGACTTTCCGGCAATTTTCGACTACGCCGCGCGAGTGGGACGTCGGGTCGCGTTGTGAAGCTGCTCCTCGACGAAAATTTGTCTCATCGACTGTCAAAACGTCTAAACGATCTGTTCCCTGATACTTCTCATGTCGCATTTGAAAAGCTTCTGGAGGCCAACGACGCTGCCGTCTGGAATTTCACCCGGGCCAACGGCTTTTCCATCGTAACCGCCGATGGCGACTTCTATGACCTTGCGGTGTCGCAGGGGCCTCCACCCAAAGTGATCTGGTTGCGCGGCTGTGATTACCCACAGCAGTCGCCGAAAAACTTATTCGTGATCAGGCGATCCGAGTCACGGAATTCCTGCGGGACCCCGAACGCGCAGTCCTTATACTGAGGCCATAGTCATGCCTGAGAATCTCAGTCCCCTTTACGCAGCCGATGACCTCTCCAGCCTCGCACTCAAGGGCGACCTCGGCTTTCCCGGCGAGTTCCCCTTCACGCGCGGCATTCAGCCCACCATGTACCGCGGCCGGCTCTGGACGATGCGTCAGTATGCCGGCATGGGCAACGCGGAAGAGAGCAACCGCCGTTACAAATTTCTGCTCGACCAGGGGACCAAAGGCCTCTCCGTCGCTTTCGACCTGCCGACCCAAATCGGGTACGATTCCGACTCGCCCATGTCCTTCGGCGAAGTCGGAAAAGTCGGCGTGGCCATCGACTCCATCGACGACATGGAGCGCCTCTTCGACGGCATCCCCCTCGACCGCATCTCCACCTCGATGACCATCAACGCCACGGCGAGCATCCTGCTCGCTCTCTATGTGACCGTCGCCCGCCGCACTGGCGCCAACACGAAAAAACTCTCCGGCACCATCCAGAACGACATCCTCAAGGAGTACATCGCCCGCGGCACCTATATCTATCCGGTCCGCCACGCCATGCGCATCGTCACCGACGTCTTCGCCTGGACCGGCGAACATGTGCCCGAGTGGAACACCATCTCCATCTCCGGCTACCACATGCGCGAAGCTGGATCGACCGCTGCGCAGGAAGTCGCCTTCACGCTCGCCAACGGCGTCACCTACGTCCAGGCCGCCACTGACGCGGGCCTCGACATCGATCGCCTGGCCCCGCGCCTCTCCTTCTTTTTCAACGCGCACAATAATTTTCTCGAGGAGATTGCCAAGTTCCGTGCCGCCCGCCGCATCTGGGCCCGCATCATGCGCGACAAGTTCGGCGCAAAAAGCCCGCGCTCCTGGATGCTCCGCTTCCACACGCAAACCGCCGGTTCCACCCTCACCGCTCAGCAGCCGGAAAACAACATCGTCCGTACCGCGATTCAGGCTCTCGCCGCGGTTCTCGGTGGAACGCAGTCCCTCCACACCAACGGCTACGACGAAGCTCTTGCCCTGCCTACCGAAGAAGCCGCGAGGATCGCGCTCCGCACTCAGCAGATCATCGCCTGCGAATCCGGTGTTGCCAACACCGTCGATCCGGTGGCCGGCTCCTGCGCCATCGAGTCCATGACCAGTCAGATCGAGCAGCAGGTGCAGACCTATTTCGACAGGATCGAGAAACTCGGTGGCATGCTCCGCGCCATTGAGCGGGGCTGGGTCCAGCAGGAAATCCAGAATGCCGCCTACGAATATCAGCGCGCTGTGGACACAGGCGAGGCCACGGTCGTCGGCGTTAACCGCTTCACGCGCGAGGACGAGCCGCCGATTCCCACCCTTCACATGGATGATGCCCTGGAGCGCAAGCAGGTTGAGAGCGTCCGCGCCCTGCGCGCTCGTCGCGACCCGGGCCTTTGGCAGCGGTCGCTCGACCGCATCCGCGACCACGCCCGCACGGGCGCAAATCTGATGCCCGCCATCCTCGAAGCCGTTGAAAGCAATGCCACGGTCGGCGAAATTGCTTCGACTCTCCGCGAAGTGTTCGGGGAATATCGCGAGACGGCAACGCTCTAGCTTGGCTATCCGAGCCCTTTCCTGGCCCTGAATTTGTCACATGAGCAGGCACAAACGGCGGCGAGCGCGATGGCGCGGACTTCTATCGGCAATCGATGCAGGCCGCTGGTTGAACCTCGACGAGACTTTGAGTCAGGAATTGAGGCGCATTCTTGCGGACAGTGGCTCAACGGCGAAAAAGAAGCTTTGGTAGCTGAACGTGATTCTGAACACGGTGCCATCGCTCAGGATCAGGTGCTGATCGTTGGGATCGAACCCAGGCTCATTGTTATCGAGATGGCCTTCGACTACAGGCAATAACACGGCCGAGGTTCCGGGCGGCCGCGCGCCTTCGCGCCGCAGCCTTACGTCGCGGCCGAAGCGAATCTCCTTGCGGGTTCCATCCCGCTGGACCACCGTAGCGGTCTGCCCCGCCAGGCTCTGGGATTGCCGCGGCTCCCACTCCGCCCAATATGTGCCCGCTACCTGTGCCATGCCGGGAAGAGTAGCCCGGTTTTCCAACGCCTCGAAATCCCTCCGGCGCGTCAGCGGGCGTGACCTCCCGGTGCCCTGGCGGAGCGCACCAAAGGGGAATGACCTCAGGCTTCGGGAATTGGTTACTGAGTCGTTGGCCCCGAAAAAGGGATTCTGGTCGACCGCCTCGAAGGTATGCGGCAAGGATCAGCGAGAGCATTCGTCCATTGCTGCACCTGAGCTGGAAATGCATCGACAAACGATCAGGCCGGATCCAGGGAGCAGACCATTGCGAAAGAGCCTACTCGGCGAGGTTGAAGATGCGGATTTGGACCAGTTTGCTGATGGTGAGGTTGCTAAAGCCTCGGGCTTCCATGCGGTGGATGAAGTCCGGGGTGACTTTGAAGATGCGCATCTGGACCAACTCGTCGGCGGTGGGGTGGTAGCCGAGGGCGCGGTACTCTTTGACCTCGTCGGGATTGACGTGCTGGACGCCAAACTCGATCAGCTTGCCTGCGGAGAGGTTCGCGTAGCCGAGGTCGGCCATGCTGCGGACAAAGTCGGGCGTGATTTTGAAGATGTGCAGGGCGATGATGTTGCCCGAGTCCATATCGGTGACGCCGGCGGACCGGAGGGCCTCGACCCAGGCCGTGTCGATGTGGAAGAGCGTGTAGGCCTCGAGCTTGCCCGAGCTGAAGTCTGTGAAGCCGAGGTGGGTCATACGATCGACGAAGCCTGCGTCGGGCGTGAAGGTGTAATCGCCGGAGAGAGTGGCGCCGTGGATTTCGCCGGAGCAGGAAATTGTGCCTGCCTCTGCGACAATTTTGGCCTCGATGTGCGCGCCTTCGTGCTCGAAGTCGGCGAGGGCGAGGCCCTGGAAGTTGCTGAGCGGAATCTCGTCGTCGTCGTGATTGTGGCAGTCGCGGTTGGGGCCCTCGCAATCGCCGCTCTCGAGATCGAGCCGGACCCGGTCGTGCATGGTGGAGGGGGCGATCAAGCAGTGGCCGTGCAGCGTCTGCAGCTGCTGCTCAGCGGAGAAGAGGCGGCTGCCTGCGAGGCAGAGAAGGGCTGTGAGAATCGCGGCGCGAACGCTCATGGCGGATGCTCCTTCGTTACGCGGTGCTATTTTTTGTCGTCGTCATCGAGGATGCCGGAGATGCGGAGCTTGACGAGCTTCTGAATGGTGAGCCCGTCGAAGCCGTGGCGTTTGGCGGAGGCGATGAAGGCCTCGTCGATATTGAAGACGCGCATCTGGATGAGGTCGTCGAGCGTGGCATCGGGGAACCGGGATTTGACGCTCTTCGCGAAGTCGGGAGTGACGTTCTGGACGCGGAGGGCGACGAGCTTTTTCGGCGGAATGTCACCGAAGCCGGCGGCTTTCATGCCGGCGACAAAATCGGGCGAGACATTGAAGATGCGGTAGGTGACGAGGTCGTTGAAGCTGGAGGCGTCGATGCCGTCGGCGTGAAGTTTGGCGGCCCACTCGGGGGTGACGCCCTGGACTTTCATCGAGATGAGCTGGTCGACGGTTGGTTTGCCGAAGCCGAGTTTGGACATCTGGTCGGCGTAGTCGGGGGTGATGTCCTGGACCTTCATCGCGATGAGCTTGTTGGTGTCGGCGTCATAACCGTCGGCGTGCATTTTGGCGATGTAGTCGGGCGTCAGGTCCTGGACCTTCATGGCGATAAGCCTGTCGGCGGAGAGTTTGCTTTCGCCGGAGGCTTTGGCCATCTCGGCGGCGTACTCGGGGGTGATGTCCTGCACCCGCATGGAGACGAGCCTGTAGGCATCGACGTCGTATCCGGCGGCGTGCATTTTGGCGACGTACTCTGGCGTGACGTCCTGGACTTTGAGGGCGATGAGCTGGCCGACGGAGAGCTTGCCGCCGAAAGCTTTGGCCATGTCGGCGGCGAACTGGGGAGTGATGCCCTGGGCTTTCATCGCGATGTATTTGTCGAGGTCGACGTTGTAGCCTGCTGCGCGCATTTCGTCGATGTAGTCGGAGTGGTCGGTGGTTGGGGAGTCGGAGGATTGGGGATCCGCAGCCGGTTCGGGATTCTGGGCTTCATCGGGGTCTGGAGCTGGCGATGCGTTGGGAGCGGGTGTTGCGGCGCTGGGCTTGGGTGCGGCCTGCATTGGGTGCATGGCCTTGAACGCCACAGTGCGGGCGACCTGGCTGGTGGCCGGGGCGAAGCGGGCCGTGACTTGAGGAATCGCGCGGAAGCTGGCAAAGACTTTTGGCAGCGGGCAGCAGAAGACGATGAGGGCGGCGGCGATTCCGGCGAGCGAGAGGGGGCGGAAGCTGGAAGGGCTGGGCTCGCGGTCGCCCTGACTCGAGCCCAGAATCCGCAGAATGCGGGCGCGTAGTCCCGCCCTGGACTGATGGCCGTCGAGGGCCATAGCGAGATGCAGACGTGTGCGGCGCTCTTCTTCGAGGCGCAGGAGCGCGGAGGCATAGACGGTGGGGTCGGAGCAGGCGCGCAGGGCGACGTCGTCGCAGCAGAGCTCGCGCTCTTCGCGGACGCGGCGGCTGATCCACCACACGGCGGGGTGGAAGAAGAAGAGGGTTTCGACGATGGTCTGGAGGAGGTTCCAGAGGTAGTCGGCGCGGCGGATGTGCGCGAGCTCGTGGGAGAGGACGACTTCAAGCTGTTCGGGGCTGAGGCTGGTGATCGCTGTGATGGGGAGGAGGATCCACGGGCGCAGAACGCCGGCGGTGAGCGGGTTGGTGATGCGCGTGGAGAGGCGCAGGTCGACGAAGCGCGGGATGTTCATTTGGCGGCGGAGGACGTCGAGGCGGAGAAGGAGGGTGTGCGGGGCTTGTTGAAGGCGCGCCTTCATGCGGCGGATGAGCCACCAGCCGCCGAGGGTGCGGATGGAGAGGAGGAGGACGCCGGCGAGCCAGAGGACGTCGAGATACGGCATGAGATGGGCGAGGACGAAGCGGTCGGCCTGGCGCAGCGGCGCTGTCGCTGTGAGGTCGACGTGGAACGGCGGCGTGGCGGCGACGACTTTATGCGTAATGCTGTGGGGCATGGGCGCTGGCTGATAGAAGGCCGACTCTTCGACTACGAGCGTGACGACGGAGACGGCGAACATAGCAAGAAGCGCGCCGAGGGCAAGCACGTAGCGGGCGTTGGCGCTGCGGCGAGCGAGGGCGAGGTCGGCGACGCGGTAGACCAGAGCAATGGCGGCGCCCTGCCAGAGGAAGTGGACTAAGGTCCAGCCGAGGGCTTCCCAGTGGTGTGTCATAGACGGTGCCCCTTTAGCTCAATGAGGTTGCGGAGTGCTTCGAGTTCCTGATCGTTGACGGGCTCGAGGGCGAGCGCGTGCATAGCGAGCTGCGCTGCGGATCCTGCGAAGAGCCGCTGGCTGATGTCGCGGACGAGCTGGTCCTGGGTTTCGTTTTGCGTGGCGGCGGGATGGTAGATGTGCGCCTTGCCGGATTCTTCGCGCTCGACCAAACCCTTCTCCGTCATGATCTGGAGGAGCTTGAGGACCGAGGTGTAGCCGAGGGGGCGGGTCTCGTTGATTTCCCGGTGCAGATCGCGGACGGTGGAGGGGCCGCGATCCCAGAGGATGCGGAGGAGTTCGAGCTCGCCTTCGGTGGGCCTCGGGAGTTGGGGGTGGCGCTTCATGTTTTGGAAGGTATACGAAGGTGTTCGTAGTTGTCAACGAAGATTTTCGTAGGTGCGGGGTTTTGTGACGAATGGGCACGGTCGCTCCGGGGCGATTTGCGCTTTCCAGATTTCGCTTTTTATTCTCTTAGTGCGGGAGGGCGCCTGGTGAGGATGGTGCGGAGGCTGAGCGCGGCGGAATTGCGGATGGAGATCAGTGCGCGGAATGTGGTGCGTGGGGCGGAGTTTGAGCATGAGCTTTCGTGGGGCGCTGCTGCGAGTGTGATTTATCAGGAGGCCGAAGCCGGCGGACACGGGAATTTCCTGCCAGCTTCGTATGCGCGGATTGTGGCGCGGCCGGAGTGGCGGCGGAGGCTGAGGAAGAGCTACACGGCGAGCCGGTTTGTGCCTCGGGTGGGGAACCGGAAGCGGTATGAGCTGGAGTGCGCGAACAGCTCGGATGCTCTGCTGATGAATGTTTTTTGTTATCCGCGAGTGATGAGCGCGGGATTGTGCGGGCTGCTGGGAATTGATGCGGGGACGCCGCCGGAGTTTGGATTTGCGGCGCGGGTTCCGCTGAAGAATGGGCGCGTGGATCGGACGGAGATCGACATGAAGCTGGGTGGGCTGCTGGTGGAGGCGAAGCTGACGGAGGGGGATTTCCAGCGGGCGCCTGTGCGGCGGCCGGAGCTGTATCGGGATGTGTCGGAGGTTTTTGATTTGACCGAGTTGCCGGTGCGCGATGGAGTGGTGCGTTCGTGGCAGTTGATTCGCGGTGCGCTGGCGGCGCATGCGCTGGGCGGGTCCTTTGCGTTGATTTGCGATGGTCGGCGGATGGATTTGATCGAGGCCTGGTTCGGAGTGGTGCGGGCCGTGAAGGACTGCTCGCTGCGAACGCGGCTGGGGATTGTAACGTGGCAGGAGATTGCGGCGCATGTGCCGCGACGGGTGCGGGATTTTCTGGCGGAGAAGTATGGGATTGCGGGATGAGCGGGATGAGCGGCGCGGACGAAGGCGGTGGAAGAACGAGATCAACGCTTGAGTATCTTACGGTCGCTTCGCGACGCGCTCCCCTCGCGTTCAGACCTTGCCGAGACGCACAGTATTCCGCTTCGGGGCGTCCCTGCGATTTCGCGCCGTTGGAGCGGGTCGCACCACTGGACGAATTTGTGGTGGCGCTCCGCTCAGAATGACATTTATTCGCAGCGGAGGGCGGTGAGGGGATCGATGTTCATGGCTCGGCGTGCGGGTAGAAACGCAGCCAGGGCGCTGACGGCGAGGACGACGGCGGAGATGAGGGCGTAGTTGGCAAGATTGCCGGGGCGGACGCCGAAGAGCAGGCGGGCGAGGAGCGGCGTCACGAATAAGGACAGGAAGAATCCTGCGACGAGGCCGGGGAGGACCCAGGCAAATCCGTCGGCGAGGATCATTTGCATGACCTGGGCGCGGGGCGCGCCGATGGCCATGCGGATGCCGATCTCGGTGGTGCGCTGCGCGACGGAGTAAGAGAGGACTCCATAGATGCCAATGGAGGCGAGGACGAGCGCGAGGCCGGAGAGCAGCGTGGCGAGCAGCGAGGCGAAGCGGCTTTCGGCGTGGGCGCGGTCGACGAGGAACTGCATGGGCTCGACATGGGTAATGGGCATGTCGCGGCTGACCTGGGCTACGCGCGCGCGGACCGCGTCGGCAAGAGTGGACAGCGGGCCGACGGTGTGGATGACGAAGGACATGGAGGGGCGCGGCGCGAGCGGGTACGAGACGTAGATCTGAGGGCGCACGATCGCGGTGAGCGAGTGGTACTGAACGTGGTGGACGACGCCGATGATGACGGCCCAGTCGCGCTGGAATTGGTAGAAACCCTTCGGTGAGTCGGAGAGGTTGAGTTTTTTGCCGATCGCGTCTTCGCCGGGCCAGAGCTGCCGGACGAGGATGTCGTCGACGATAGCAACGTGCTGATGCGCGGCATCGTCGGAGTCGGTAAAGTCGCGGCCTTCGAGGACCGTGGCGCCGATGGTGGTGAAGTATCCGGGCAGGATGGAGCGGTGGTCGGCCATGACGGTGGTCTGCTCGTCGATGGGCGCGCCGTCCTTCCAGTAGTAGTCGTACCAGTTGCCGGCGTCATCGAGAGGGAGGTGGGAGATGGCGGCGACGGACTGAACGCCGGGGAGCGTGGCAAGGCTCTGCTGAATCTGGTGGAGCGGGGCGTAGCCGGGCGTGGAGACGCGGAAGGTGAAGAGATTGTCGGCGCGGAAGCCGGGGTCGGTGTGGAGGATGTTGACGAAAGTGCGCATGAGCAGGCCGGTGGAGAGCAGGAGGACGAAGGCGAGCGCGACTTCGGCGGAGACGAGGGCGCTGGTCCAGTGGCGGCGGCGGAAACCCGCGTGGCGGCTGGACTCTTTGAGGTCGCGGATGAGGTCGAGGCGGCGGACGGTGGTCAACGGGGCGAGCGAGAACAGGACGCTGGTGCCGATGGCGATGGCGAAGGTAAACGCAAGGACGCGACCATCGATGGCGATGCTGGTGAAGTTCGCGAAGGAGGGCGGGCGCGCGGCGAGGATGGCGTGGATGGCGGCGTAGCCGACGAGGAGCGCGGCGAGGCTGCCGAGGAATGCAAGGAGCAAACTTTCGGTGAGGAGTTGGCGGACGAGGCGCGAGCGCGAAGCTCCGAGAGCGGCTCGGATGGTGGTTTCGCGAAGGCGCTGGCGGGCGCGGGTCATGAGGAGGTTGGCGATGTTGGCGCAGCCGATGAGCAGCACCAGCGCGACGCCGCCGAAGAGGAGCAACAGCGTAGTGCGAACTTCGCGGACGTCGTCGGACTGGAGGGCGAAGACGGCGATGCTGAAGTTGGCCATGGAGGCGCGCGCGCCGAGCTTGTTGATTTCTGCGGCGGCGGAATTCATTTCGGTTTGAGCGGCGACGAGATTGCTGCCGTTGCGGAGGCGGCCGATGACGTGGAGGAAGGCCGGTCCCTGCGGGTCCCATGGGCCGACAGGGATGGAAGTGAAGACTTCCGCGCTGGCCGGGACGCTGGCGTCGTCGGGAAAGATGAGGTGGAAGTCGGCGGGGAGAACGCCAATGACGGTTGCGCGATTGCGGCCGTAGCGGACGGATTTGCCGATGATGTTGGGATCGGAACCGAAGCGGCGCGCCCAGACGCCGTGGGTGAGGATGATGCTGTTGGGCGCGTTTTCGAGGTCGTCCTGTGAGCCGAAGAAGCGGCCGAGCGCGGGCCTGGGGCACAGCAACTGGAGGAAGTTGGAGGTGACGTCGGCGACCTTGATCTGTTCGGCATCGCCGTCGCCGGGGAGCGCGCCGTTGGTGACCCAGATGCCGGCGAGCTGATCGAACTGCGTGGCGCGTTGACGCATGGCGAAGAGTTCGAAGGAAGAGAAGGGCGCGCGGCCGGAGTAGCCGAGGCCGGACCAGAGGATGGCGAGGCGATCGGCGTTGGGATACGGCAGCGGGCGCAGGAGGACGGCGTTCACGAAGCTGAAGATGGCAGTGTTGGCGCCGATGCCGATGGCGAGGGTGAGGACGGCGAGCGCGGCGAAGCCAGGACTGCGGCGGAGCTGGCGCAGCGCGTAGCGAAGATCCTGCGCGAAGATTTCGAAGCCGATGCCTGCGCGACGGTCGCGGACGGCCTGCTTGATCTGCTCGACGCCGCCGGCTTCGATGAGCGCTCGGCGGCGGGCTTCGGCGGGAGACATGCCCGCAGCAATTTTTTCGTCGGTGAGGAGGTCGGCGTAGGAGCGGACTTCGTCGTCGAGGCGGTCTTCGACCTGGCGCCTGCGGAGGAGGTTGCGGAAGGCGGAACGCAGCCAGGATCGAAGGCTCACGATCTTTCGCTCCTGCGGAGGGTTGGAGTTGGCCGGTCGAGTTCCTATCGACTGACTATAGGAGTGTGCGATGGGCCTTAGAGAATGTCAATAGGAGTGTGACGGGTTTGTTAGGCGGCGCGACGCGGTGTGGGTGCGGGGAGGATCGGGGTCAGGACAGAAGGAATTGCTTTGCGAGGCGGTCGAGCAGGGCGGTGGTTTCATCGCAGACGCCGGTGTGGACGGGCGAGGGCTGGATGATGGTCGAGCGCGGGGAGCTGAGCCAGTGGAATCGCTCTCGCTGGGTGAGGCCTGCGATGGGTCCAGCGGTGGGGTCCCCTGCGCAGATGCGGGGGATGGCGTTGAGGTGTTCCTGGATGAGCTCGATGTCGGCGTCACGCCATAGGGCGAGGACGCGGGCGGGTTCGAAGTGGACGCGCGCATCGAGATAGCGTCTTTCGAGGCAGAAGACAATGACCGCCGCGTTAATGAACTCCTGGCGCTCGACGCGGGGGACGACGCGGAGGATGGTGTAGTCAAAGGAGGCGGGAGCGGGCACGGATCGCCTCCTCTTCGAAGATGGGTGCGGCCGCGAGGCGCCGGACGAGGAAGTCGACGTAGCCTGCGCGGAGCTCGGCGGGGGCCATGCCGTCGGGGATGCTCGCGAGCCAGGCGTCGGGAACCTGGCGGACGATGTTGGCGAGAAGCGGGGGCGTGAGGCGGCTGCGCGCGACCCGTGCGGCCTCTTCGATTTCGTTGGCCCAGGGCAGCAGGATGTGGTGCTCGATTTCCATGAAGGGCGATTCTATCTTGCTCTCGCGTGCGGGCCAGTTGTGGTGAAAGAAGAGCGCGGCGCCGTGATCGATGGGGTAGAGCTTGCGATGCCAGACGAGCAGGTTGGCGTTGCGCGGGGTGCGGTCGACGTTGAGGACGAAGGTGTCGAACCAGACGAGGAGCGAGGCTTCGGGCGAAGGGGCGGCATCGCGCGCGGCAGGATCGAACATGGTGGAGCCCGGGAGATAGTCGAGGGCGATGTTGAGGCCGTCGCTCGAGCGGAGGAGCTGGCGGATTTCGGGGTCGGGCTCGTTGCGGCCGAGGGCGGGATCGATGTCGATGAAGACGAGCTCGGGGACGCGCAGGCCGAGGGCCCGGCCGATCTCGCCGGCGATGAGCTCGGCGATGAGGGCGAGGATGCCCTGGCCGGCTCCGCGGAATTTGACGACGTAGAGGCCCAGGTCGTCGGCTTCGACGATGGCGGGCAGAGAGCCGCCTTCGCGGAGCGGGAGCACGTAGCGGGTAGCGCGGACGGTGCGGAGCATGGAAGGGATAGTGTACGAAAGCCGGTAGGCGGTAGCGTGTAGCTGGGAGCTCGGCAGTTTTTGAGGGAACGAAACGGCGAGGGGCCGCGTAATTTCCCTTTCCCATAGAAGGTCGAGTGGTGTATGGTAGTCTCCCATAGAGGTTCTACCGAGACGTTCTACTGGAGGCGCCTGGTGGGTTCAAAGAAAGAGCAGGAGCTTTTGCTGGGGACGCTGGACATGCTCATCCTGCAGACGCTGTTGATGGGTCCGGCGCACGGGCACACCATCGCGCACGTGATCGAGCACACGTCGGACGATGTGCTGCAGATCGAGCAGGGGTCGCTGTATCCGGCGCTGCATCGCCTCGAGGATCGGGAGTGGGTTTCGTCGTACTGGGGCGCGAGCGAGAACAACCGGAAGGCGCGCTTCTACAAGCTGACGGCGGCGGGACGCAGGCAGCTGCGGGCGGAGACGCACCGTTGGAAGTCGATGGTCGAAGCCATCGGACGGGTTCTGGGCAACGCGGGACGCGTATTGGAGTGAGCAGGTCGCGCTTTGCGCGACACCCACATTCGAAAGCCTGGGGATGTGGGGCACCCGGGATGAGGGGAACGATGAGTCTGCGCCGGTATCTGCGACGACGGGAGTGGGATGAGGAGCGAGCGCGCGAACTGGAGGCGCACCTCGAGCAGGAGACCGCGGATAATATCGCGCGCGGGATGACGCCGGACGAGGCGCGGCGGCGAGCGTACATGAAGCTCGGGAATCCAACGATGATTCGTGAGGAGATCTGGAAGATGAACAGCTTTGTTTCGGTTGAGGATCTGGGGCGCGATGTGCGTTACGCCTTTCGCCAGCTGCGGCAGAGCCCAGGATTTGCGGCGATCGCGATTGCGACGCTGGCGCTGGGAATTGGCGTGAACACTGCGATTTTCAGCATGGTGAACGGACTGCTGTTCAGCTCGCTGCACATCCGGCAGGAGAATCGGGTGCTGGAGATTGGGTCGCGGCAAAAAGGGGCGCAGTGGCAACCACAGTTTTCGCTGGCGGAGTACGAGGTGCTGCACGGCCAGACGAGCCAGGTATTCAGCGGAGTGGTGGGCGACGCTTATGGGCTGGACGGGCTGAGCATGGAAGGCAACAAGCCGGATCGGGCGTTCACGGATTATGTGACCGGGGATTTTTTCGATGTGGTGGGAGTCGAGCCGTATTTGGGACGTCTGTTCCATGCCGGCGAGGGCGTAACGCCCGGGGCCGATCCGGTGGTGGTGCTGAGCTACCCGTACTGGAAGCAGCATTTTGCCGGGGATCCGAATGTGGTGGGAAAGCATGTGCTGCTGGATGGGCAGCCGATGACGGTGGTGGGCGTGCTGGCGCAGGGCTATCGCGGGGTGAACACGGCGTTCTGTCCACAGGCGTATTTGCCGCTGGCGATGATTGTGCCGATTGAGAACACTCCGCTCAGCGAATATCGCAAGCCGACGAATCGCAACCTGCGACTGTATGCGCGACTGAAGCCTCGGGTCACAAAGCAACAGGCGAATGCCACGCTGGAGGTGGTCTCGCGGCGGCTGGCGGTGGAGCAGCCGGTTGCGGACAAGGATGTGGAGCTGAGTTCGTTTGGCTTGTGGGTGGGAAGAAATGCGGGGTTCGATCCGGATAACGCGATCGGAGAAGTGGCGTTGTTCTTTCTGGGCCTGGCGGGGATGGTGCTGCTGCTGGCGTGCGTGAACGTGGCGAATCTGCTGCTGGTGCGGGCGACGGTGCGGGAACGAGAGATGGTGATCCGGTCGGCGCTGGGCGCGGCTCGGTCGCGGCTGATCCGGCAAATGCTGACGGAGAGTATTTTGCTGGCCCTGTGCGGAGGGGTGGCGGGGATCGGGCTGGGGTTGTGGGGAAGCCATCTGCTGAGCTCGATCAACCTGGGCACGGATTTGCCCGTCCACTTTTATTTTGGATTTGACTGGCACGTGCTTGCGTTTTCGATAGCCGTGGCTGTGACCGCTGGATTGGTCGTGGGGATTGTGCCGGCACTCCGGCTGGCGCGGGCGAATCTGAATATGGTTCTACGCGAAGGCGGCCGCGGAGTTGCGGGCGGCGGACACAAATTCCGCGATGCGCTGGTGACGGTGCAGGTGGGCAGCGCGATGATCCTGCTGATTATTGCGGGGCTGTTTATGCGGAGTTTGACGCAGAGTGAGCACGCGGAGCTGGGATTCAATCCGGCGAACGTCCTGACGATGATGATGGACCCGGGCGAGATCGGGTACAACGATCCGCGCGCGCGGGATTTCTACAAGGAACTTTTGCAGAGAGTGCGGGCGATGCCTGGAGTGAAGACGGCGACGATTGCGCAGATCGTGCCCATGGGAGTGGTGGGCAATGGCGGCGATGCGATCACGGTGGGTGGATATCAGCCGCCGCCAGGACAGAGTGCGACGGTGGTCGCCTACAACCTGATCGCGACGGATTATTTTTCGACGCTGCAGATTCCGATGGCACAGGGTCGGGACTTCGGCGCGGGGGACGAGGAGGGTCGTCCGTATGTGGCGATCGTGAGCGAGGCGATGGTGAAGAAATACTGGCCTCACGGCGACGCGATCGGACGGATGTTCACGATGAACAGCGATCCGGCGCATCCGCTCGAAGTGGTGGGCGTGGCGAGGGACGCGCGGTACCAGGGATTCCGGCAGGCGATGCCGCCGTATTTCTACGTACCGTTTGCACAGCACTACACGGGGAATTCCCTGGAAACGCTGGAGGTGCGGACGGAGGCGGATCCTGGCGGAATGGCGCCGGTGCTGGAGCGCACGATCAACGACATGGCGCCGAACCTGCCGGTGTTCGACGTGAAGACGCTGCATCAGGCGCTGTACACGCCGAACGGGCTGCTGCTGTTTCAGATCATCGCGACGCTGGCGGGGATTATGGGGACGCTGGGGCTGGTGCTGGCGATTGTAGGCGTGTACGGCGTGCTGTCGTATGTGGTGAGCCAGCGGACGAGCGAGATTGGCGTGCGCATGGCGCTGGGCGCGCAGCGCGGCGATATTCTGCGAATCGTATACAAGCAGGGTATGTGGATTGTGGGGATCGGACTGGTGGCGGGACTGGCGGCGAGCTTCGGGCTCGCGCACCTGCTGCACAGTCTGATTGTGGTGAGCCCGAGTGATCCGGCGACGTATCTGGGTGTGTCGTTAGCGCTGGCCGCGATTGCGATGCTGGCGTGTTATGTTCCGGCGCGGCGCGCGATGTATGTGGAGCCGATGAAGGCGCTGAGGGAGTAAAAGCAGGGAAATAGGGAACAGGGAACAGGGAACAGGGAACAGAAAAAGCAAACACGAAGGAAAAAGGGGGGGGATTTGGTCCCCGCCCCTTTTTGAATGCGGACACGGGTTCGTACAACGAGCCGGACCGCGCCGGCGTTAGAAGTCGAAGCGCATGGCGAGCTGGCCGGTGCGGTTGCCGCCGAGGCTTTGGGGCAGGACCGCGGTGAGCGCGCCGAAGGTTGACGTGTTGCTGATGTTGGTTTGCGGCGGCGCGAAGTTCGAGCGGTTCAGAACATTCGTAAAGGTCGCTTCGAAGCGCACTTTGTAGTGCTCGTGGAAGCTGACGCTCTTCGCGAGGCCGGAGTTCACGTTGGCGAGGCCGGGTCCTTCGAGGGTCCCGACGCCGCAGTTGCCGAAGCGGCCCGCGCCCGATGGGGTTTCCGCGAAGGCGCCGAGGTTGAAGAAGACGCCGGGGGCGGTGCTCTTATAAGGATCGCCAACGCCGCAGTCGGGTCGAAGAATGGCGCCGCCGCCGGCGCGCACGGCCATGCCGGTGTTGGACTGGTCGAAGGCGGGGCTGGTGGTGGGCGTGAGCCAGTCGCCGCTCTGCAGGGTGGAGACGGTACTGATGTCCCATCCGCCGAGCACGGCGTTGACGGCGCGCGGTCCGTTCCACGCACGGCCCTGGCCGAAGGGCAGCTGATACGTGCCACTGATCAGCGCACGATGGCGAGGCGTCGCGACCACGTTGCCGCGATCGGATTTCAGGTTGAAGCGATTCGCGATTTCGACGGCATAGGCTTCTTCGCCGGAGAACACGCTCGGAGCGTCACTGCCCTGCGCATCGCTCAGGTTCTTCGCCCAGGTATAGTTCGCGTGCAGTGAGAGACCGTGACTGGTGCGGTGGTCCCACTCGCCGATCGCGGCCTGATAGCTGGCCTGGCCGATGTTTTCCGAAGACATGAGCAGCGTCCAGTTTTGGTAAGGCGCGCGCGTGTCGACGAAAGCGCCAGCGGTTGCGCCAGTGTCCCATGGAATGGTGCTGGGCGCAATCTGGTTGAGGTCGATGGTGACGGGCAGACGGTAGTTGGACATGCCGACGTAGCTCACACGGGCAACGTCGCTCGGCGTGAGCTGATGCTCGATGGTGAGGTTCCACTGCGCGGCCTGCGGATCGCGAAAGCGCGGATCGTTGGCCTGTTCGAGGCTGCCTCCACCCAGGGTGACGGAGGTGGTCGCGGGTGACGTTGCGGGGAACTGGAAGGCGGGTTGCACCATGGCGAGGCCGCCGTTCGCGCCTGAGACTGTGTTGACGTTGGTCAGCAGGTTCGAGGTGGGGTTGCCCGCGTTATTGAAGGACATGGGGCCCAGCGTGGTTTGCGTGAAGATGCCGAAGCCGGCGCGGATGACGGTCTTGTCATTGTTGAAGGGGCGATACGCGATGCTGACGCGCGGGTCGAAGTCCCACTTATAGAGCTGGCGCAGGCCTTGCGTGACGTGATCCTGGCTCGCCGTCATGACGTTGGAGCACTGCAGCGCGGTATTGTTCAGCGCGCAGGCGTTGAAGGTGTCGAGGAAGCCGGTGTAGACGCCCTGCAGAGCGGGTTTAGCGGTCGTGGTGGTGCTGCCGGTTTTCAAAAACTTTTCGGGAACGAGAACGCTGTTTGTTTTTGGATCGAAGCTGCCAAGGTCGCCCTGGCTTTCGTCGAAAGCCGGCAGCAGCTCCCAGCGCAGTCCGAAGTTCAGCGTCAGGCGGCTGCTGAGCTGCCACTCATCCTGGCCGTAGACACCCCACTGCGTCGAGGTGGCGTTGATCTGGGGGCTGGTGATGGCGAAGAAGGACTCCTGGGGGAGGCCGAGGAGCAAGTCGCCAAGCGCATAGTTGGTGAAGAGGCCTGGCTGGAAGATGAAGTCGCCGTAGTCGTCCGAGGGCTGGAAGAACATGAGCGCGTTGTAGCGGACGTAGCGCGCGTCGACGCCGAACTTGAGTGAGTGCTTGCCGCGCATCCAGGCCAGATTATCGGTGAATTGGGTGGTTTGAGAGATGGTGGTGCCGACGCGGTCCTGGCCGATGGTGGAGAAGCTGCCGTCGCTGAAGGAGAAGGTGGGGAACGCGTCGCCGGTGGGATGCGAGCTGATGTTGATGCCCTGGAGACCGAGGCCGGCGATGGCGGAGCTGCCCTCAATGGGGAATCCATCGTTTTCGGTGAAGTTCGTGAAGCCGAAACGGAATTCGTTCACGAGATTGTTACGCATTACGTAGTTGTAGGAGGCGAGCAAGCTGCGATTCTGATCATGCGCTGTTACATTTGACAGAAACTGGTTCGCGGTGAGGCCGCTGCCGCCCTCGCTGAGTTGCAGATCCTTCCAGCTGAAGCGCGCGTAGACGCTTTGCTTTGACGTGAGGGTTTCGTCGACGCGCAGGTCAAAGCCGTCGGTGTTCGAGGGAATCGGCACCAGCGCCTGGTAATTGTAACCGTCGCCGTTCGCATTGGGCAGCGGATAGTGGGAGAGCAGCGCCGCCGCGACCGGACTGATGCTCGTGATTTTGTTGTTCGCATAAGCTGTGCCGGTGAAGGGATTGTTCACGGGCGCGCCCTGGGCGTTGACCAGCGCACCGAGATCGCCGGCGCGCTCAGCATTGGTGGGCACCAGCAGTTGTTCCGGATAGGACTGCGTTTTGCGGTTGCCCTCGTAGTCCACGAAGAAGAAGGCTTTGTCCTTCAGTGCGTGGAGTCCAGGAAAGCTGACGGGGCCGCCGAGGCTGCCGCCGAAAGCACTGAAATTCTTGGGGGCCTTGAGGCTGAAGTCGAAGATGGTGGCGTCGAGTGAGTCGTTCTGGAAATACTCGAAGGCGCTGCCGTGAAACTGATTCGTTCCGCTTTTGGTGGTGAAGGTGACGTCCCCGATCTGCGCGAACTCGGCGTTGTTGTTGAACGCGGTCACTTTGGTCTCGGAGATTCCTTCCGAAGACGGATAGGCATCGTGCAGAGCGCCGTTGGAGCGGACGTTGACGGTGGAGACGCCGTCGACGGAGAAGCCGACCTGCGCGGCGGTTGCGCCGCCCACAGCTATATTGCCCTGACTGTCAGTGACGACGCTGGGCGAGATAGCAAGCGACGCCAGCGGGCTGGAGGAGACAGCGCGCGAGTTCATGGGGAGGTCGGTGACTTCCTGCTGGGCGAGAGTATTGCTGACGGTTCCGTTCTCGGTATTGAGTGCGGCGGCCTCCGCGTTGACTTCAATGGTAGTGGCGTTGGCGGCGATGTTGAGCGTGACGGGAATGCGGAGGTCCTGGCGCGCGTCGAGCTGCGTGCCGTTGACGACGGCTTTGGCGAAACCTGGGTGCTCTACCGTGATGGTGTAGTGGCCGGGCTGCAGGTTCTCGATGACGAATTCGCCGGCGCTGTTGGCGCTGGTCTGGCGGTCAAAATTCTGTTCGAGGGAGTGCACGGTGACGGTGGCGCCGGGGACGACTGCTCCGGAGACGTCGGCGACGGTGCTGCGGATGCTGCCGAAGGTCGACTGGGCGCGCGCGCTCCACGCAGCTACGAGCAGGACGACCGCGAGCAACCCAAGATAACGAGGAACGCGGCGCCTCGTCTTCGAGGCGGCTGCCGGAATCGATTCACCGCGCAGCAACAGGCCTTCCAGCTGTACGCACATCGCAGTATGCGCTGCCATGGATGACGACGAGTAAAACGCTTTTGCAGACGTGACCATCGAACCTGCCTCCGCCGGAAGATACCCGGTCACCTCTCAGCAGAACCCCGAACGCATATTGCCCACGCAAATGATCTGTAAGGAATTTGTTAGCTGCTCAGGATGCTTGTGCGCGCGCAAGGCAGATGCCTCCGATTCTGTTGATTAGCGGAGGGGAGCAGCACGGCGATGGAGGGCAGATGAGGATGTCGCGGATTGGGTTGTAGCGCCCTGGGGGGTTAACTCTGACCCTTTCGTGGGAGTGGTTGGAGGTGAAACGCGCGCGACGATGAGTTAAGGGCCGCGCATTTGCTCCGTCGATGAGCCGTCTTCCCGAGCCAGCCATGCCGTCAACAATTCAACCCGCGGATATCGACGCTCTATGAGTGTCGATCCGCACAACGCTGCTGACCCCACCTTCAGCTTCGCCTTCCAGCCCATCGTGGATATGGTGGCGCGCGAGGTTGTTGGGTGGGAAGCACTCATTCGCGGGGAATGGGACGAGCCTGCGTGGCAGGTTCTGAATCAGGTTTCGCCGCTGCGGCTGCATCTTTTCGATCAGGGCGCCCGTGCTGCCGCAGTTGGACTGGCGGCGCGCCTGGGCATCGAAGGCACTCTGCACCTGAACTTGCTGCCGCAGAGTCTGAACTCCTGTCCGAAGTCGGTGATGACGACGATTGAGGCGGCGCAGGCGGCGCGGTTGTCTCCGGATCGCATCGTGCTGGAGGTGCCGGAGGCCGACGTCATCGAGGACCGAACCCATTTCGCGGCGCTGATGAGGGATGTGCGCGCGCGCGGGATTCGGCTTGCTATCGACGACTTCGGCGCGACGTTCGCGAGCCTGACTATTCTGGATGATCTCGAACCGGATCAGATCAAGCTGGACATGCGGCTGATCCGCAGCGTGGACAGGCCTGGGCCGCGACAGGCGATTCTGCGCGCCATTCGCCGTGCGTGCTACGACCTGAAGATTGACGTGATTGCAGAGGGCGTGGAGACGGTCGCCGAATATCAGTTCCTGGCAGGTCAGAGGGTCCGGTTGTTTCAGGGATATTTGTTCGCGAGGCCGTCGTTCGAGGCGTTCCCCGCGGTGCACTACCCGCAGCCTGCGAGCCCTGACGCGGCCTTGCCACCGGCGCGCGCAGTCGCCTCGCGCTCCTCTGCCGCCACCGCGTCAAAGAAGCGCGCCTGAACCGTTCTCGCTCGGCGGCCCTCGGACACGGACCTTCTAAAGCAAAGCGATTCCCGCGGCGTTCGCGCACGCAACACTGTCCTGTTCCGGACATCGTTATAGAAGAAGTCCGAACACCGGACGCGGAAGGCCTAATGCTGTGTGTTAGTGTGAGATTAAGGCTGTATCGGGGCGTCTGTGCGCGTCCCAGCGCTCATGCCCTCTATGCCGTCTCCACCCAACCTGATTTCTCCCGCTCCCCCTTCTTCGCCCCAGGATTCTGCAACGGCGCAGGCACCCAGGGAGCAGCAGCACGCTCCGCATTGGCTGCAGAGGGCCGATCTCTATGCGCGGGTAATGGTGCACCTCTATGCCGGGCTGTTTCTGGTTTACATTCCGTGGACGCATGTGTGGGCGCTCAACCGCTTCTTTCTTTACTACGCGCCCGTGTCGCACCTGATGGAGAGCGGCGCGACCCGCGGGCTGGTCTCCGGGCTGGGGCTGCTGAATTTGTGGATCGCTATTTCCGAGGCGATCCATTACAAAGAAGGCGAGAGCGTGTTTCGAAAATGAATCGGCCAGGTCGTGGACTCAAACCGCTCCGGGGGCTAAAGCCCTCTTGGTTTTCGGGCTTTTCGGAACGACTGAAATCGTGCCCTGATACAAAACCGATTTCTTGAAACACGCAGGAGCAACCAGGAAAGCTGAATGCCGCGCAAGCTTCCCAATCCGCTGGATAAAGCAGCACTGGCGTACGAGAACGACGCGTTCCTGAACAGCCCGGACGGGCGGATCCTGCGCATTCTGGCCGAGTATTCCGAGCCGCTGGCGCGGTTCCGGCGCGAGCGAATTCAGGACACGGTGGTGTTTTTCGGATCGGCGCGGTTTCGGGCGCTCGATGAAGCCAGCGCGGAGCTGGAGCTGCTGGAAAGCACCGGATCGCGCCAGGCGGCGCCTGAAGAGGAACAGCCCGCGCGGCCGGGGGACATCGAGCAGGGCACATCGAGCGAGCTGCGGCTGCGTCGAGCCGAATCCGCGGTGGAGATGGCGCACTACTACGAGGACGCGCGGACGCTGGCGTTCCGGCTGACGCAATGGGCCAAAGAGCTGAAGTCGCGGCGGAATCGTTTCGTGGTCACCTCGGGCGGCGGGCCGGGCATTATGGAGGCCGCGAATCGGGGCGCGTGGGAGGCCGGAGGCAAAACGATCGGGCTCAACATCCGTCTGCCGTTCGAGCAGGTGCCGAACCGCTTCATCACACCGGCACTGAACTTCGAGTTCCACTACTTTTTCATGCGCAAGTACTGGTTCGCCTATCTGGCCAAGGCGCTGGTGGTTTTTCCTGGCGGCTTCGGGACGCTCGACGAGATGTTCGAGATTCTGACGCTCTCGCAGACCCAGAAGCTGGCGAAGAAGATCACCGTGATCCTTTATGGATCGAGCTACTGGGAGCAGGTGATCAACCTCGACATTCTGGTGGATAAGGGGACGATTTCACCGCGCGACCGCGAGCTGTTTCAGGTGGCGGACTCGACCGATCAGGCGTTTGAGCTACTGCGCGAGGGATTGACGCGTAACCATCTGGAACCGGAATCGGCGCAGGAGGCGGATCTGCCGGACATTGCGCAGACGAACCGTTGACGATTTGTAACACTCGCTGTTCGGAAGTTAACGGGGCAGTTACCACAGCGTCTCGCTCCTCCGGCATGACGAAAACCTCTGAATGTGCAAGTAGTTATCCGTAGCGCGGCATTCAGAAAGTAACGTTACCTCAGCGGATGCGGCCCCTCATTTGTTCGATCATTCTTGTGCGCGTAATGCCCCGTTCATGGTGCACAACGGATACTGAGGCCCAGAAGCACGACCCGGGAGGTTTTCCATGGCCGGTCTGCGCCGCATTTCTTATCTCTGGAAGGAACCTGACACCGCACGGGATTATGCAACTGCGGTTTCGCTGCACAGTCACACCAACCAGTCGAAGGAGACGCTGGATTTCCTGGCCAATCTGGGAAGCCAGTATCCCCTGCTCCGGCCGATTCTGGCGCGCAGCGAGAAGCGGTCGCGCGAAGAACACAACATTCCTGTGAATTATGCGGCGGCCTACTGGACGCCGCCACTCACCCCGCGTATTGCCTTCGACGTGGAGAGCGGGCAGATCGAGAAAAAGTTGCACCTGATGCCGCTGGTTTCGATCACGGATCACGACACGATCGCCGCTCCAATGCTGCTGCGCACGGTGGCGGCGGCGCGGCACATTCCGGTTTCGGTGGAGTGGAGCGCGCCGTTTGGCGGAGATCAGGCGTTCCATCTCGGCATTCACAATCTGCCCAGCGATTCCGGCGCGGCGTGGATGAAGACGTTTGCGGAGTACACGGCGCATCCGGACGAAAAGAAGCTGACCGAGATTCTGGCCGCGCTCCATGAACTGCCGAACGTGCTGATCGTGTTCAACCATCCGATGTGGGACCTGTATCTGATCGGCGCGGAAAAGGCGGAGCAGCGGGTGCACGATTTCCTGATGGCGAATCACGAATTCATGCATGCCTTCGAGCTGAACGGGCTGCGTCACTGGGAAGAGAACCGCAGAGTGAAGCGGCTGGCGCAAAAGTGGAACAAGTTGCTGATCTCGGGCGGCGACAGGCACGGGATGGAGCCGAACGCGAATGTCAATCTCTCGCAGGCAATGAGCTTCACGGAGTTCGTGCATGAGGTGCGGTACGAGGATCGCAGCCATGTGCTGTTCATGCCGCAGTATGCGGAGCCGTGGAAGCACAGAATCCTGGAGTCGACGCTGGATGCGATTCGCGATTATCCTGAGTTCCCGCTGGGATCGCGCACCTGGGATGAGCGGGTTTGGCATCCGGACCGTAACGGCGTGGTCAGGCCGCTGAAGGAGCTGTGGCCGGATGGATCGGCGCCCAGGTGGATGACGCTGACCATCAAGGCGGTGCGGCTGATGGGAAGCAGCCCGGTGTCGGGTGGCCTGCGCATGGCCTGGAGCGAGTCTCGTGAGCTGCGCTTTACACTGGGCGATGACCCCGTCGTCAGTTAACGCCGCGCTCATCGAGTTCGTGCACTTTTCGGGTATCCTTTGATCCCTTGACTCGAGTCGCCTACTTTCCCGATTCGTTCCACGAGGTCAACGGCGTTGCGCACACGTCCCGGCACTTTGAGGATTTCGCGCGGCGGCGGAATTTGCCGTTCCTGTGCGTGCGGGCGGGCGATCGGCGCGAACCGCTGGCGACCGAGGGCAGCGTGACGACGCTGGAGCTCCCGCGAGGGGTACTCTCCGTTCCGCTGGACAAAGATCTGAAGCTCGATCCGGCGTGGCTGCGGCATATTCCCACCATCACGCGAACCCTGAAGGCGTTTCGGCCGGACATCATCCACATCACGGGACCCAGCGAGCTGGGGCTTCTGGGCGCTACTTTCGCAGGGCTGATGGGCGTTCCGCTTGCGGCATCGTGGCACACGAACGTGCACGAATATGCTGCAACACGCGCGCATTGGCTGTTCGATGGGCTTCCGGCAGCAAGCGCGGCTGGCGCGGCGCACGGGATTGAAGAAGTGGCGCTCGGGATGCTGTCATGGTTCTACCGCAGCGCCGGTGTCCTGTTCGCGCCGAACCCGGATCTGTGCCGACTGCTGGAAGAGCGGACCGGACGACCGTGCCACCTGATGCAGCGCGGAATCGATGCGGAGTTATTTTGTCCGAACCGGCGGGATCGCGATGCTTCGGATCGGGATTTTGTGCTGGGGTTTGTCGGGCGGATGAGCGTGGAGAAGAATGTCGCGCTGCTGGCGCGGGTGCAGCGCGAGCTGGAGGAGAGCGGGCTCCTGAATTTTCGCTTTCGGATCGTCGGGCAGGGAGCGGAGGAGGAGTGGCTGCGGCTGCATCTGCCGCGCGCGGAGTTCACCGGCGTTCTGCGCGGCGAAGCACTGGCGCGCGCATACGCGGGGATGGACGTCTTCGTGTTTCCATCGCATACCGACACGTTCGGCAACGTGGTGCTGGAGGCGCTGGCGTCGGGGGTTCCCGCGGTGGTGACGCCGGATGGAGGGCCGCGGTCGCTGGTCGAGGAGGGCCGCACGGGGTTCATCGCGGAAGATGCGGAGTTCGCCACGGCGATCCGGCGGATCGTGGAGGATCCGGTCCTGCTTGGGACGATGCGGGCGCAGGCGCGATGTTTTGCGCTCGGGGCTTCGTGGGACGCGGTGTTTGAGGGCGTGTACGCGGCGTATGAGCCTGTATTGCGGGCGGTCACAACTGCGGCATAGCGGCCGATGGTCCCAAACCCGGCGGGGTCGTGGAGCCCGGTCTGCGTGGCGTGCTCGGATTGGGTGAGGCCGGAGGCGTGAAGTCGAGACCCGCCTGCTGCGCGGCCTGCTGCGTTGAGGGCAGGTCGAGGGAGGCGAGCGGGATGCGCTGCTGGCGACCGGAGGCGGCCTGATCGAGCACGATGACGGCTTTGGCGGTGAGGACGTAGTTGTGGATCGCCTCGCGATGGCCGTCATTGAAGATCAAAGTAAGTTCCGGTTCAGCAGCGACGGAAGTGGCGTCGGGAGGCGGGCCGTCCTGATACCCAGGCTCCTGGTAGTCCTGTCGATAGCCATCGTCGGAGGGCGCGACGGTGGCGGCTGCTTCCGATGCGTCCGATGAATCATAGCCGGAGCCATAGCCGTTGTATCCGGTGAAGTCGGAGTAGCCGAGGTCCCAGGGGAGGATCTCCCACGAATTGCCGTGAGGATAAGCGCCGCGATAAGGGGAGCGGTAATGGTCGCCGTTGCGCGGTTGGGGACGACGCTCGGTCGTGGGGCCAGTGTAGGGGACGCGATAGCCGGGGACGAAGGCGCGGCTGGGCGCGGTCGAGGTGAACTGCGGAGCGGAGGCAAAGCTGTGCGGGGCGATTCCCGAAGAGCGGCCAAACGAACCGCTGGAAATACCGCCGCCGAA
This sequence comes from uncultured Acidobacterium sp., assembly GCA_964535525.1. GTDB lineage: Bacteria > Acidobacteriota > Terriglobia > Terriglobales > Acidobacteriaceae > Palsa-343. The sequence continues at coordinate 31,168 of CAZHTJ010000022.1, forward strand.
ACCACTGGCGTGGCCTCCGCCGATACTTCCGCCACCAAAATGTCCGCCGCTTGCGCCGCCGCTTGCGTGGCCGCTGCGTTGGGCAAAGCCCGAGGGGATGGCCAGTAAAAGAGCCGAGAGGATCGCGACTGAAACCGAGCGCCGCATGAGATCACCTCTGTTCATTAGACGCTAAATAGACGCATCGGACCCAGGAATCGCGCCCATGAATCGCATCAGATGAGTTCCGTTCCCCACAAATCGTGCAGATGGAGGACGCCCTCGATTCGCCTTTCGGGATCGACAACGACGAGCGACGTGATTTTCTTCTCCTCCATGGTGTGGAGGGCACGCACCGCCATTTCCGCAGCGGAGATGGTTTTTGGGGACGGATTCATGACTTCCCCGGCAGTTTTGCGCAGGCCATCGGGACCGTCGCGCTCGAGCAGGCGGCGGAGGTCGCCGTCGCTGATGATACCGGCCAGCTTGCCGTCCTGCTCGACGGTGGTCATGCCAAGTTTTTTGCGGGACATTTCATAGATCACGTCGGTCATCGGCGTTTCGATTTTGACCCTCGGCACAGCGTCGCCGGTGTGCATGAGCTGGCGCACGGTGGCGAGGCGCTTGCCGAGCTTACCGCCAGGATGGAGGGCGGCGAAGTCCTCGACGCGGAAGCCGCGGCGCAGCGAGACGGCGATGGCGAGGGCGTCGCCGAGGGCGAGCATCGCGGTAGTCGACGCGGTGGGGGCGAGGCCGAGGCCACAGGCTTCGGCGGGCACGGAGCAGTCGAGGGCAACGTCGCTGGCGAGGGCGAGGGTCGACTTTGTTTCGCAGACGAAGGAGATGAGCGCGTTGCCCATGCGCTGCAGTGTGGCCAGCAGGCGGAGGATCTCCTCGGTTTCGCCGCTGGCGGAGAGCGCGATGACCACGTCGCCCTCGACGATCATGCCGAGGTCGCCGTGGACGGCTTCGGCGGGATGCATGAACAGCGCCGGAGTGCCGGTGGAACTGAGGGTGGCGGCGACTTTCTGCGCGATGATGCCGCTCTTGCCCATACCGGTGATGACGACGCGCCCGCGAGACTGGCCGCAGTCGAAGATGCGCGCGACGGCGCGGTCGAAATCGGCGGCCATGGGACCGTCAAGGCGCGCGGCGAGGGCGAGCAGAGCCTCGGCTTCGATGCGGATCAGTTGGGAGGGATTGCGAAAATCGCTCATTAACTCTTTCGGAGCTCTGAAACACCTGATGCTATCACCACGCGAGGCCGGCTCCGGCGGCTGCGAGGACCGCGGGACCGCTTGTAGAATGGGGGAACGAGGACGCGAGTTTGCGACGCAACGTTTTTGTTCTGGCGGCGATGGTGACGGCTCTGGCGCTGATGATTGCAGCGGGAGTGATCAATTTTGAGCATCGCCGGAAGGTCGAGCTGGCCCGGCAGCAGGCGATGCAGATGACGCTTGTACCGGACAACGCTGCGGCAGGCGCGAGTCCCGATGCTGCCGATCCGGCTGCAACCGCGGGTGATGGGGAGAATTCGACGGCGCTCAACGGCAAGATTGCGCCAGGTTTCACGTTGGCCGATCTGAAGGGCAACAAGGTTTCGCTGGCGAGCTACAAAGGCCGGCCGCTGGTGGTGGATTTCTGGGCGACCTGGTGCGGGCCGTGCAAGGTGGAGATTCCCTGGTTTGAGAAACTGCACGACGACTACGCGAGCCAGGGCCTGGAGATCATCGGGGTTTCGACAGACGATCTGGACAAGGACGACCCGGCGAAGTTGTTTACGCAGAAAAAGGACATCGCGGATTTCGTAGCGAAGATGCACATGAATTACCCGATCCTGCTGGGCGAGGATGCGGTCGAGGATAAGTGGGGCATCGACGCGATGCCAACAACGTTCTTCATCGACCGGAACGGCAAAGTCGTGGCGTCGACGGTGGGGCTTGCGCCGCGGGAAGTGATCGAGGCCGACATTAAAAAGGCCATTGGCAGCGGAGCATCTTCGTGAAATTTGTAACTGCAGCGGTGGCTTTTGGCGCGGCGCTGCTGAGTGGCGCGGCGCAGAACCTGCCGTGGCAGACGCCGGGCAGCGAGGGTGGGAACCCGCAGCAGCTGGTGCACTTCCTGTATCCGCAGCAGGTGACGGTGCAGGCGGGAAAGCCGCAGATCGTCGAGATGCACTTCCGCATCAACGAAGGGCTCCACATCAACTCCCATGTTCCCCGGCAGAAGAGCCTGATCCGGACCGAACTGATCGAGGCCGAGCCTGCGGGCGTGAAGATCGCGGCGGTCGATTTCCCGGAGGGCGTCGATTATGCGTTTCCGGCGGATCCGGCGCAGAAGCTGAGCGTCTACGACGGCGAATTTGTGCTGAAGATGCACCTGACGGCCACGCGCGGGGACCACCTGCTGGAGGGCGGGCTGCGCTATCAGGCGTGCGACGCGCACACGTGCTTTCCACCGCGGACTTTGCCTGTGGCCGTCGACGTCATCGGGCAGTAAGTTATTCCCCCAAGCTCGGAGCGGAGGAGCGCAGGTCGCATGGTGACAATTGAGTTGTCGAAGGAGCGGCGCGCGGAGGCGATTGCGTCGATCAGGAAATATTACGAGGAGGAGATTCGCGAGCCGATTGGGGATTTGCGCGCGGGATTTCTACTGGACTTCTTTCTGGAGGACATTGGGCCGGCGATTTACAACATGGCGATCAGGGATGCGCAGGCTCGGATGACGGCGCGCGTGGCGGATCTCGATGGCGAGTTGTATTCCGATGAATTTCAGTACTGGCTGCGGCAGGCGGCGAAGAAGAAGGGGAAGAAGCAGGGTACATAGGAAGGTTCGCGGACCTACAATGGTGTGCGCACGCTTTGCACCTCGGAGGTTTCCATGTCACGACGCAGCCTTTCACGACGCACATTCCTCTCGCTTGCTGGCGCGACTGCTGCGGCGCGGCCTTTGCTGGCTGCAACCGCATCCTGGGCTGTACCGGATGGGCAAGGCGCGAGCGCGACGCCCGGCTGGCACGATCAGGGCGTGCTGAACCTCGCTCATTCGCCATACGCGAAGCTGCGGAATGTTCCGGTTCGGGCGGTAACCATCGGGGATGGGTTCTGGGCAAAGCGGCGCACGACGAATGTCGCGTCCAGCATTCCCTCGATGCACGAAGAGTTGCTGGAGCATGGGCGCATGGACAATTTTCTGCGGCTGACGGGCGCGTCGAACGCACCGCAGAAGGGGCCGGTGTATTCGGACTCGGACATTTACAAGTGGCTTGAGGCGGTGGCGTTCGTGCTGCAGTCGGAGGATGATCCTGGGCTGAGGAAGACGGCGGAGACGACGATCCGCCAGGTGGTCGCGATCCAGGAGCCGGATGGGTATATCAACACGTACTACCAGGAAGATCGGAAGAAGGACCGGATGACGGTGCCCGCGCAGGCGCGCGGGCACGAGCTGTATTGCCTGGGGCACATGCTGCAGGGCGCGATCGCGTACTATCGCGCGACGGGCGACCCGACCCTGATGAATGCGGGCGCGCGGTTTGTGGATGGCTATCTGCTCCCGCAGTTCGGGCCGGATCCGGATAAGAAGCCGATCGTGTCAGGGCATCCTGAAATTGAAATGGCGCTGATCGAGCTGTACCGGACGACGGGTGAGCGAAAGTATCTCGCGCTGGCGGGGTATATTTTGCAGGGCGATCCGCGGGCGCAGGCGCAGTTGCGGCCGGACCAGATCGTCTACATGAACTGCGGGGTGCCGTTCACAACGAAGACGAAGTTGCAGGGGCATGCGGTGCGGGCGATGTATGCGTGCTGCGGCGCCACGGACTACTACATGGAGACGGGCGACGCCGCGTATATGAAAACGCTCGAGGTGCTGTGGAAGGATTTGTCGCAGGCGCAGATGTACGTGACCGGAGGCGTAGGCGCGCGCAGCGAGGGCGAGGCATTTGGCGACGACTACGAGTTGCCGAACGCCCAGGCGTATGGAGAGAGCTGCGCGGCGATCGGAAACGCGATGTGGAACTGGCGCATGCTCGCGGCGACTGGCGAGGCGCGATTCGCCGACGTGATGGAGCGCGCGCTTTACAACGGGATCAACTCGGGAATGTCGCTGGACGGAAAGCTGTATTGCTATCGGAATCCGCTCGCGTTCGATCCGACCAGTGGCGAGAAGATTCGCAATCCGTGGTACGACACCACCTGCTGCCCGCCCAATCTGGAGCGGACGTTTGCGAGCCTGCCCGGATATTTCTATTCGACGTCGAAGGACGGCCTGTATGTGCACTTGTACGACAACTCCCGGATGCGGTGGGCGATCGAGAGCGGCAACGGACTGCGCGTGACGCAGACGACGAAGTATCCGTGGGAAGGCAATATACGGCTGGCTGTGGCCGTGGAGCATCCCGAGGAGTTCACGGTCTATGTGCGCGTGCCGGGTTGGTCGCGGGAGTCGCGCGTTGCTGTGGCGGGCACGCCGGTTCCGGGCGTGCGGCCTGGAGAGTATCTGCCCATCCGGCGGCGGTGGAGTGGCGAGACGATCGTGGAACTGGCCTTCGACATAACTCCCCAGCTGGTCGCTGCGAATCCGGCGGTGTCGGAAGACACGGGACGCGTGGCGATGGAACGTGGCCCGCTGGTGTATTGCATGGAGGGTCTCGATCAGACGCACGGCACTGATGCGAAGACGTTTCCTCTGTATCTGGCCAACCGCAGGGGGGAGACGCGCGCGGAGTTCAAAGGCGATGTGCTGGACGGAGTGATGGTGCTGGAGCACGAGGGCGCGAAACGGGTTGAGAGCGCTGACGCGCTGTACGTCGCAACTGCAGAGGGTGCTCCGAGAGCGGAGGCGGCGCCGCTGAAGCTGATTCCTTATTACGCCTGGGACAATCGGGAGGAGAGTCCGATGCAGGTGTGGATTCCGTGGCAGGGGTAAGCAGCGCAACGCAGAACAATTAGGAAACTCGGAGCATACAAGGTATGCTGAAGGTAGCGAAGACTGCTTCGTGTTCTGCCGTAGTCACTGGCCTCGCCCTCGATCGTTCTGCACCGGAGTCCCCACGGAACGACAGCCTTTCCGCCAGGCAGCACCTGGTATCGAGCTCGGCTTCCGTTGCAAACGCGCCATAACCGGGAAATGAGGGCAATATGCGTTCCGAACTGGTGTACACGGCCGGGCTCCAAATTGAGAATCGATTTCTGCTGGCGACCACGGTGATGCGCGCGGTACGGAAGCTGCACCTCAACTCGACACGCACTGAAGACACGACCAACAGAGTGCTCGCGGACGTGGCCCAGGGCCGTTACGTGAGCATGAAGCTGCCGGAGATCGTGCCGCCACCGGCCATTGAGACGTTGCTGATCGCCTCCGCGGCCTGAATCTGGGTCAGACCCGCCACTGAACTCCCATAATCTTCAGGAAAAACAACGACGCCTCAGGGCGTCGTTGTGCTTTTGCGGCCCATTCTAGTCAGCGTGTGGAGTACTTCGCGGGGATGCGACGGTGAGCAGCGGCGAATCGTCAAAATTGAGCATCCCTGAAGCCGTTTAAGGAGCCCTGTTACGGAGAGGTGATTCTCTCTCGGCACTATAACCGTCGCCTGCCGTCCACTTAGGGACGAATGGAACCGGGATATTCCGCGCGGAAATACCGTTTATCCGGCCCTGAAGCGCTGGACCGGACCATCCCCTGCGCTCGATTCATGGGACGGCGGGCATCCCGGCAAGGCCAGGAAACATCACGGCTACGTTGCACTAATTTCAGGGAGACCTTTCATGACCTTGTCGTCAACAGAAATGCTCCGCGCATCGCGGACTACAGAAACCGTTTGCCATCGAGTGAGTTTTATCCGCAACGCCAGCCCAAAGCTGGCGTTTTTGTTCGTGACACTGTTACTTATTGTGCCTGCGCTGCACGCACAGTTTGGGGGCAGCCTGAATGGCACGGTGACCGACACCACGGGCGCAGTGATTCCGGGAGCGACGATCACGCTGACCAATCCTGCGACGCAGGTGACGAAGACGGCGACGAGCAACGATTCTGGGTTCTACACCTTCACGGAGCTGGCGCCGGGCAATTACACCGTTAAGGTGACGGCGAAGAGCTTCAAGGAGCAGGATTACCCCGACGTTGCGGTGACGGCCGAGCAGCCGCGCGGGTTGGATGTGAAGCTCACCGCGGGCGGCGCGTCGGAAACGGTGACGGTGAACGGGAATCAGACGCCGGTTCTGAATACCTCCGATGCGTCCACCTCGAGCACGATCAGCGCGGACGATGTGTCGCGGCTGCCGGCGTTCGGGCGCGATCCCTACGAGCTGTTGCGAACGGGCGTGGGGATCACAGGAGACAGCGCGCGGTCCGGCAGCGGCGGGGCGATTGCCTTGCCCAACAACACCAGTCAGAACCAATCCAACGTGGGCATCTTTCAGACGGAGAATCAGATTCAGATCTCGGCGTCAGGGCAGCGCGTAACCTCGAACACCTACGAGATCGACGGCGTGACGGTCGACAGTCTGCTCCACGGCGGGTCGACGATTGTGACGCCGAGCATCGAGTCGGTGGACCAGATCACCATCCTGGCGGCGAACTACGATGCGACACTGGGACGCAGTGTGGGCGGCCACATCCTGACTGTGACCAAAGCGGGCGCGAACGATTATCACGGGAGCGCGTTCTTCCAGTACGACGAGCCCGGGCTCAATGCCTACCAGCCCTATGGTGGGCCCACGAGCACCCCGGGGGTATTTGCGCCGGCCATCCGCGACGATTTGGCGCAGAGGACCTGGGCGGCGAGCCTGGGCGGGCGCATCATTCGCGACAAGCTGTTCTGGTTTGGCAGCTATGAGGCGGTTAAGAGCACGGTGCAGTCGTTCAGCGAGACCTACGTGCCGACGCCGGCATGGTACTCGGCGCTGGCCGCGGCGAGGCCGAACGGATTAGTAGCAGGCACGGTTACAAAACCGGGAGGGCGCGCGGTGGTGCGCGCTGTGCTGCCCGGATCGTGCAGCGCGCTACAGACACAATGCGCGCCGGTGGGCAACGGATTTGACATCGGATCGTTCGGCGGAGCCGACGGGCAGTATTTGCCCAACGTGAACGCGAACGGGACAGCGGCCAATCCGAATCTGTACACAGGCGCCGGATTGGACGGCGTGGCGGACGTGGAGTTCGCGCAGATCCAGACCCCGAGCCAGTATCGCGGAACGCAGTTCCACGGGCGCGGCGACTGGTACATCGGGCATCGGGACCAGGTTTATGCCGGGTTCTTTACCCAGAAGCTGGACCAGTCCTCCTTCGACGCGGCGGCGGGCGCAGCGCCGGATTCGAATCTGCCGTTCCGGCCGTTCAACCAGTCGGCAACGCCGGTCTGGATTCACACCTTCGGCCCGACGTTGATCAACGAGCTGCGCGCGAACTATACCCGGTTTGCCGATAACCAGATCGCGGACACCAAGGGGCAGGTGAACTGGGGTGTCCCGGGAATCTACGCGCAAAACTACGGGTTCGGGACTTTCCAGTTCAGCCAGCTGGCCGCGCCGACCACGCCGTATATCGCCGCGGAAAACACATACGAGATCCGCGACCTGGTCACGAAGGTGATGGGACCGATGTCGCTGCGCATGGGCGTGGTGATTCGCAAAGAGCAGGACAACGATAACGATTCGGGCCTGGCGCGGCCGAACTACGCGTTCCAGGGCTTGTGGGATCTGGCCAACGACGCGCCGCTGTATGAGGGGATTGGGGCCAATCCGAACACCGGCGGCGTCGGGAATGTGCAGCGGTATTTCAGGCGCGATTACTATGCCGGCTACGCGCAGGACGACTGGAAGGCGCGCCCGAATCTCACGCTGAACCTGGGGGTGCGGTACGAGTGGTACGGCGGCCTGACGAACAAGGGGTTCCCGATCAACAACCTGGTGCTCTCCAAGACAGCGGGCGATCAGATCGTCAATTCGAAGCTGGCGCTGACCGACACGCTGTATCCGCGGACCGGCGATGCCATCGCGCCGAAGCTGGGCTTTGCGTGGTCGCCCATGTTTCTGAACGGGAAGGTGGTGGTGCACGGCGGCGCCGGGGTTTCGTTCGACAATCTGGATGAGGAACCGATTTCGCCGGCGTATGAAAACGGACCGGGGTATTTCGACTACGGTTTGTGCTGCGGCGGACTGCAGGCGACCAATCCCAACTCAACGGGGACAGGAATCGTCTTCGAGTACGGGACGAGCGATTCGCCGTTCAGCTATGCGCCCAATCCGAACCTTGCGGTAGGAACGAATCCGACGACGGGGACGCCGAATGCCTTCACGCCGCCGGGGGGAACACCGTCGACGCCGCAGGTGGAAACCTACAGCATTCTGCCGGGCATGCGGCAGCCCACGCTCTATTCCTTCTCGCTGGATAACGAGTGGGCGCTGCCGTGGCAGATGGCCGCAACGCTGGGCTATCAGGGAGCATCGGGCTTTCATTTTCTGCGGCTGGTGGATCAGAATTTTCTGTATCCGCAGTCGAACGGGACCTGCGCAACGGGAGGAACATGCACGCCGGGCGTGAACCAGACGCCGTTTTACGCAGCCTACGTTCCCACGTCGGATGTGCATACCAATTACAACGCGATGAACGCGCATCTGGAGAAGAGGCTGCAGCACGGACTTACGTTCAGCGCAGTGTACACGTGGTCGAAGAGCATGGATAACGCCTCCGAAGAGGGTCCGGGGTTTGCGAGCAACCAGACCGACCCGGCCAATCCGCGGGCGGAGTACGGGCCGTCGGACTTTGACGTGCGGAACCGGTTTAACGCGCTCGGAACGTGGACGCTGCCCACACCGGAAAAGAACGGGCTGATGCGGAATCTGCTGGGCAACTGGCAGATGAACGGCGTGTACACCTGGCACACGGGCTATCCGTGGACGCCGGTAATCGGCGTGCCATCGGTGGCAATCGTGAACGGCGCATCGACGATTGCGCCGACGCGCCCCACCGGTTACGGGCCGATTGCGGGCGCCTCTGCAGGCCCGGCGCTCAATGCTTGCGGGAACAGCAACTTCATTCATGGCGGAAATTTCCCCCAGGGCGGAGCCAACTACTTTGTGTATGGAACGCCTGGACCTCCGGGCGTGGGGCGGAACTCGTTCAACGGCCCCTGCTACAAGGACCTGGACATGAGCTTCGCGAAGCAGGCGACGTTCAGCATCCACGATCATCCGACGCTGTTCCGGTTTCAGGCAAACTTCTTCAATATTCTCAACCTGACGAACCTGCAGCCGATCGGATTTGGGTCGATTGAGGCGCTGGTTTCGACGAATTCGGCCCCGGGCACCCACGTCATCAATCCGCTGTTCGGGTTGTCGCCGGGAGCCGACAGCGGGAGGGTGGTGGAGTTCTTCGGGAGGATCCAGTTCTGAGGGAATAGGGAATCAGGAATAGAGTTTTAGGCAAAAGGAATAGGGGGAGGTTCCGGTCGGAGCGTCCTCCTTTTCTTTTGGGCCGGGATCGCGCGGCGACGCGTGGATGAGCGTGTAGACGATAATTCTCTGCGGAGAGTGTTGGATGAGACGGATGTGGCGTTTTGCGGTTGCGGCAGGGTTGATGAGCGGAGCCTGGGGTGCGGCGGTTGCGCAGGAGGCGGGCGCGGCGCCGGAGACAATTATCGTGGATGCGCACGCCCCGGGGACGCCATTCCCGCACTTCTGGGAACAGATGTTCGGGTCGGGGCGCGCCAATTTGTCGATGCGGGAGAGCTATCGCGAAGACCTCGATCGCGTGAGGAAGGTCGTGGACTTCCGCTATGTGCGATTCCACGCGATTCTCGACGATGAGAACGGCGTGTACAGCGAGGATGCGCAGGGGAACGCAGTCTACAACTGGTCATATGTCGACCAGATTTACGATGGGCTGCTCGCGCACTCTGTGCGGCCCTTCGTCGAGATCAGTTTCATGCCGAAGGCGCTGGCCCCGAAGGCTCCTTATCACGCATTTTGGTATAAGCCGATTCCTTCTCCTCCGGACAACTACGCGAAGTGGGACGCGCTGATCAGGGCGTTTGGGCAACATCTGGTGGATCGGTACGGGATCGAAGAGGTTGCGCAGTGGTATTTCGAGGTGTGGAACGAACCGAACATCGATTTCTGGATTGGGCGGCCGGCGCAGGAGACGTATTTCGAACTGTATGACCACACAGCGCGAGCGCTAAAAGCGGTGAACGAGAAGATTCGCGTGGGAGGGCCCGCGACGGCGCAGGCAGCGTGGGTGGGCGAAATGATCGCGCATGCGACGAAGGACGAGGTGCCGCTGGACTTCGTGTCCACGCATGTTTACGGCAACGATTCCACCCAGGATGTATTTCATAACGACGAGCCGATCGCGCCGCACCAGATGGTGTGCGCCGCGGTGGACAAGGTGCACGAGGAGATCGCGAAGTCGGCGAAGCCCGACATTCCGCTGATCTGGAGCGAGTTCAACGCGACCTACATGAACGAGCAGCCGATCACCGACTCCATCTACATGGGGCCGTGGCTGGCGGACACGATTTCGAAGTGCGACGGCAAGACGCTGATGATGTCGTACTGGAGCTTCTCCGACGTATTTGAAGAACAGGGCGTGGTGAAGACCCCGTTCTACGGTGGGTATGGAATTGTGGCGGAGCGCGGGATTCCGAAGCCGGCCTATGACGTGTTCATGCTGCTGCACGCGCTCGGCGAGGAGCGATTGCCGGCACCGGTGGATGAGGCGCTCGTCACGCGCCGCAAAGACGGGACGATCGTGATTGCGGCCTGGAACATGGTGGAGCCGGACAAGGACGGGACGCCGGTGAGTCATACCGATAAGACGGTGACGTTCGACTTGAAGAACTTTGGGATTGCGGAGGGTCACCATGGAGTGGCGCTCGAGTTCGGACGACGCGCGGAGGTGCGGCGCGTGGATACATCGCACGGCGACACGCTGGATGCGTGGAAGAAGATGGGCAGCCCGGCCTGGCCGACGCAGGCGCAGATTGAGGAGCTGCGGCGGGCTTCGGAAACAGGGTCGGCGGAGGACGTGCCGATCCGCGATCACAAGCTGACGCTGGTGTTGCCGCCGATGGGACTGGCGGTCGCCGAGATCAGGTGAAGAAAGCTGGAAGCAGGCAGGTGGCAGCGTAGCTGGCCTCCTCCCGCGGTATTTGTAAGGTGTGGTGTCGGTCGTGGAGCGGGGCAGCGATGAAGAAACGCATGATCGGTCTCTTGTTGGGTTTGCTGGCTGGGGTGAGTGGAGCGGGTGCGCAGGCGAAGCCAATGAGGGTAATGCTGCTCGATGGAGAGAGCGGCGGCCCGTATCACAACTGGCGGCTGACCACTCCGGTGCTGAAGAAGGAACTGGATGAAACGGGGATGTTCGCGGTGACCGTGATGACAGCGCCGGATTCGAAAGCTGGAGATCTGAGCGCGTTCAGGCCGGAGTTTGCGAAGTACAAGGTGGTGGTGTTGAACTACGACGCGCCGGACTGGCCGGAGAATCTGAAGGCGCAGCTTGAGGAGTACGTGCGCGGTGGGGGCGGGCTGGTGGTGGTGCATGCCGCGGACAATGCCTTTCCGCAGTGGGCCGCGTACAACGAGATGATCGGTATTGGCGGATGGCGCAACCGTGATGAAAGCGCCGGGCCGATGTGGTACTACGACGGCGGCAAGCTGGTCGAGGATAAGACAACGCCTGGAACGGCGGGACATCATGGAGCGCGGCTACCGTTCCAGGTGGAGACGCGCGCGCCGGATCATCCGATCGTTAAGGGTCTGCCGCCGGTGTGGATGCATGCTGCCGACGAGCTGTACGGAACGCTGCGCGGGCCGGGCAAGAACATGACGGTGCTGGCAACAGCGCATTCCGATCCGCAGAACAAAGGCACCGGGCACGACGAGCCAATGCTGATGACGGTCGCGTATGGCAAGGGCCGGGTGTTTCACACGACGATGGGGCACGATGTCGCAGCGTTGAGCTGCGTCGGATTCATCACGACGTTCCAGCGTGGCACGGAGTGGGCGGCGACGGGCAACGTCACGCAAAAAGCACCTGCGAATTTTCCGACGGCGAAGACGACGAGCATGCGGGTAGACATCGAAGAGATGGATCCGGCGTTTTTGAATGGCGCGAGCGATCCTGTGAGGACACCTACTCGCCCTGCTGAAACATTTCGATGAGAAACTCTGCCGCCTGTTGGGCGTCGAAGGTACGGAATTCCGGCGTAAGCTGGAGCGCGGTCGCTTTGGGCGCGAGGATTTTGAGCGAGGCGAGCATGGTTGCGGCTGGCATCTGCGGAGTGCCGGGACCGACGAGGATGTATTCAGCGGGCTGCACCTGCAGCAGGATTTTCGCGTCGCTGACGAGGCTGGCAAGTCGCACATCGTACCCGCGACGGCCGAGGACCGCACGGACAAAGGCCCCGAGGTCAGGGGAGCGGTCCACGACCAGCACGTGATGGCCCGGGTAGTCGCCCTCGCCGGGCGCAGCAGGCTGACGCAGGAAGGACAGGATAGCGTCCTGCTCGCTGGCGTAGGAATCGATCACTTTGGAAAGCAGCGTGATCTCCAGAATCTCCGTGATGAATTTCGGCGGGCAGGCAAGACGCAGGTCGCCCCCGCGCTTGCGCAGGTTCGCAACATAGCGGACGAAGAGGCCAACGCCGGAACTGTCGACACGGGTGACGCCCGCGACGTTCAGCACGATGCGATGGAATTCACGGACAACATTTTGCAGCGCGGATTCGAGCGAGCTGAGTTCTTCGCCGAGCACGATACGGCCGGTCAACTGGAGGATGAGGACGTTTCCCAGAAAGCGCTGTTCGATCTCAAGAGACATGGGGCGTTGATGGCGGCAGCGTGCGGCCGGATGCATGCCAAGGTATCACAGCGTAAGGGGCCGGACGATGAAGCGCGGCGTCTGCGCGCGCCGGTTCGTTTGGACTATCCTCAGGGATATGGTTTCTCGATCTGTGCTCGCTGCGTTCGGTCTCGCAGCTTGTTTTACCCTGTGCTCTCCAGGCCAGTCGACGCCCTCACAACCGCAGCCACCGCCTTCGCAGCAGCCACCGCCCTCGCAGCAGACGCCGGCACCGCAGAATCAACCGAAGCTGCAGCTGCAGGATTTGCCCGCTGAGCCGCGCACGCCCACGCCGCAAGAAACAGAGCAGCAGCACCAGCAGGCTGTGCTCAACGCGGCGATGCGGCTGGTATCGATGCAGGCGCGCTGGGGTCCGGAGCTGGATACGCCGGGGCTGTCGATGGCGCTGACCGAGGTTCGGCGTGCGAAAACGGCCGAGGGCACGAGCATCACCTGGCAAATCTCAGGCTCGGGGTTCTCGCCGGATGACCGGCTGATGCTGGTGCGGTGGGCGCTGAACTCCGAGGCGAAAGCAACGATGAGCGGGATTCGCTTTGACGCGAAGGGAGTGGCCGTGTGCGGCGAGGCGCCGGCCCAGCCCGCAAACCCCGCTCACCCGCAGTCCCCTGCCGCGCCCGACGGGTCGTCGCAGGCCGCGGCTCCCGCGTCGGGACTGAGCCCGGCGCCCGCCCCGAATGCGACCAGCGCGCCGCAGGGTTTTGTGCCTCCGCCCTCGTGCACCGCATCGATGCAGCCGAACCAGCCGGTTGAGGTTCAGACGACAGCGGCTCCAGGAGAGGCCGTTCGGGTAGCGCTCATGAGCGTAGATCGGAAACACATCACCGCGGTGAGCACAATTCCCTTCCCGCTGGCGAACACCGATAAAGGATGCAGACTCCAGGTGATTCTCGGGATCAAAAACGGAACCCTTGTGCTGATTGAGGGCACCGGGTTCCCGGCGAATACGCCACTGAAGCTCGATGCGGTCACGGGTGACTCCACGCACCCGCTGCATCCGCGGACCAACGCCGAGGGCCGGATTGTGGTTCCGTTGCTGGTGGGCTCGAAAGGGAAGCTCTCCGGCGAGACGACGGTGCGGTTCGCGGGACTGAACCGCCAGCCGACGCTGGACACGCCGAAAGAGTCCGCGCAGCCTGACCCGGATTGCGCACCAGCGGTGAGTTTTCACTGGGGCGAGAGCAGTTACAAGGCGGAGTAGGAAGCTGGAAGCGAAAAACGGCAGCGGAACCAAACTTCCCGCTTCCTGCTTCCTGCTTCTTCCTTCCAGCTTCCCCGCGTTTTGCACGCATAAAACTCTTCCCTTCCCCCAGGATTGCTGCGATACTAGATCGTGCCAGCCTGCTTCAACCAGCACATAAATCAAATAAAGGTGACGCGAAAATGTCTGCAAAGTACATTTTTGTGACCGGCGGAGTTGTGTCCAGCCTCGGCAAGGGTCTTGCCGCCGCCTCGATTGGGTGTCTCCTCGAAAGCCGTGGCCTCAAAGTCAACCTGATGAAGTTCGATCCGTATCTGAACGTCGATCCGGGGACGATGTCGCCGTTTCAGCACGGCGAAGTCTTCGTCACCGACGACGGCGCGGAAACGGACCTCGATCTGGGCCACTATGAGCGCTTCACCCATGCGAAACTGACCCGCGATAACAACCTGACCACGGGCCGCATCTACGAGCAAATCATCACCAAGGAGCGCCGCGGCGATTATCTCGGCAAGACCGTGCAGGTGATCCCGCACGTCACCAACGAAATCAAGAACGCAATGCGCAAAGTGGCCGCGGAGGGCGACGTCACGCTGGTGGAGATTGGCGGGACTGTGGGCGACATCGAGTCCCTGCCGTTTCTCGAGGCGATCCGGCAGATGCGGCAGGAACTGGGGCGCGAAAACACCGTCTTCGTGCACGTCACGCTGGTGCCATGGATCACCGCGGCACAGGAGCTGAAGACCAAGCCGACGCAGCACTCGGTGAAGGAGCTGCTGTCGATCGGAATTCAGCCGGACATTTTGCTGTGCCGCACCGACCGCTCTTTGTCACGCGAAGTGAAGGGCAAGATTGCGCTTTTCTGCAACCTCGAAGACCAGGCCGTGATCACGGCGCGGGACGTCGAGTCGATTTATGAGGTGCCGCTCACCTTCGCGAACGAGGGTGTGGATCGGCTGGCGCTGCGATATCTGCGCATCGAAACACCGGAGCCGGACCTGAGCAAGTGGTCGGATCTGGTGCGCCGCTGCTACAACCCGGCGGACGAAGTTTCGATCGCGATTGTCGGAAAGTATGTTGAGTACGAGGACAGTTACAAATCGCTGAAAGAAGCCCTGGTGCACGGCGCGCTCGCGCACAATCTGAAGCTGACCGTGACTTGGATCGAGGCCGAGGGTCTGGAGGAGCCGGAGTACAAAGAGCAATTACGCGGCTTCGATGGCATCCTGGTGCCGGGCGGTTTCGGCAAGCGGGGCATCGAGGGGATGCTGAATGCGATCCGCTATGCGCGCGAGCGCGGTGTGCCGTATTTCGGGATTTGCCTCGGTATGCAGACGGCGTGCATCGAATACGCGCGCAATGTTTGCGGGCTCACTGGGGCGAACTCAAGTGAGTTCGATCCCGCCACGCCGCACCGCATCATTTACAAGCTGCGCGAGCTGACCGGCGTCGAAGAGATGGGAGGCACGATGCGCCTGGGCGCCTGGACGTGTCAGCTGGAGGCAGGATCGATGGCCGCAAAGGCGTACGGGAAGACAGAGATCAGTGAACGTCACCGTCACCGTTACGAATTCAACCGCGAATACGAAGCGCTGCTCACCGGCGCCGGGCTGAACATCACCGGAACGACACCCGACGGAACGTATGTTGAAATTGTCGAGATTCCCGGACATCCGTTTTTCCTCGGATGCCAGTTCCACCCTGAGTTCAAGTCCAAGCCACTCGAGCCGCATCCTCTGTTCGAGAAATTTATCAAGGCGAGCTACGCAAATCGCGTGAAGCACCGCCAGCCGCAACACGACGCCGAGCCGGCAAAGGTGGAAGTCGTTCAGGGCTGATGAATTAGAGTTCGCGCTCCAGCCAGCCCTTTACAACGATCTCGTTCACGATTTCCGTAGTCAGGAGATGTTTTTCTTCGTCCGCGGCCGGATAGATCAGCGGTGTGCCATCCTCAAAACTCCGGGCCTTCGTTTGACGACCTCAAGGTCGCCGCCTCGTTGCGGCCGAGCGGCAACGGCAGCCTGCTCTTCCGGCGGACGCCGCACTCGTGGCACGGCGTTCGCCCCTTGCAATGCCCAACGGGAAAACTGCGCAAGCTGTTTTATCGTGACCGTCAACGTGCCGAGCTTCCAGGTCTGGTGGCGGAAAGTGCGCGGCAAGGATCCCGACGGCTTCCGGATCGACGCCGCGGCGTAAATCTCAGGCGAGGCGAATTTGCGCCCGAGGACAGCGGGTCGTCAGTTCCTGTTGCAGCCGTACGAGGTCGCTCTCTTTGCCGTTGGGGATCAGCACCGCCTGGTGGATGGCAATGGTCTGGGTCGGGCCATAGGGGTTGGGCACGGAGCGCTCAAAGTTGAACATCGCACTGCGCGGCTGGCGCTCGTCGATGGCGGCCGAAACCAGGTAAGTGCTCACGTTAACCCAGGGCGTGAAAACGCCGTCGCAGAAGATCCCGTCGCGCCCCAAAAAAGCTTCTGGATCGGCACGCAGGAGTTTGGCCCTCAGCTTCTCGGCGCCATGTGCGCCGCCGCGGCCGCTAAGCACTGCTATGGCAAAAATCGCTCCGCAAACTCCAACGATGTACACCGTCTTCCAGAGCCACCCGCCCGGGCAGAATACATAAACGCCAATAGCAATCGCGCCGAACGGCCACAGAAAGCGGTGCCAGTTGCGACTGAGAACGAACGTCGGCGGTGTAGCTCTGAGCCGCTCGGCCTGAACATTGCACCACGCCGTCCATTGCTCGGGCGTGTATTGCCAGTGAACCCAGGGCCCAAGTTCGAGTGCGGTCAGCGACTGATCGAAGCCGCGGTTCGTCCAGTACAGAACAGGCAGAAGGATCACCGCAAGAAACGCCGTGATGCCCGCGATGGACAGGAATACATATCGAATATCCCAACGAATCAGAACGCCTGGAATCGCGAAAACGAGGATGATGATCGCGAATACCCTGGCCCACTTGTAGACGTTCACCCGGTTGGTGGTGACCAGCTTCGTCGCGTGCGGCAGCGACGAGGGCTTCGATTCCTGAGGCGTGGTGAAGGTCTGGATGACGAAGATGAGGGCCAGCGTGTCCACCACAATGACCACGCCCATGGCCGAGAATGAAACCGCTGCGGACCTGCCCGCGGTCAGGTTGACGACTGCGACGATGAGCGTGATCGCTCCCGCAATCGCCAGCAGAACGACGAAAACAGCGCGCAGGGTGGAGCGGCGCGAGTAGAGGGGATTGCGCCGCCACGCGGCCCACGCGCTGAACATGAAAAGAACGGCGAAGGCAAGCTGGAACATTGGCAACCCCTCGTGGAGGTGAGCGAAGGAACAAATCGGCTTCGAAATGGAGCGTCGTTCCTGTCCTGATCCTATGCGATCCCGGCCCCGCCCTTCGAGAAATTTGAACGGCGCAATTTTGCTTGCCGCCATTCTTTGCGGGATGATCATCTAATCCCGCATGCCGATCGTCTCCTCGCAACCCGCCCGCACCCGATCCCGTCTTGTACCGGCGATTCTCTTCACGCTGCTGTTCGGGGTATTGTGCGGCGGCACGATCCTGGCGCTGTTTCTGCACGAGGCGAAGCGTGGGATCTGGGATCGGCTCGCAAGCGCGGTCAGCGGTCGCACCTTGCGCATCGACACATCGCAGCCCACAGTCGTGATGGAGGTGCGGCGGCTGTCGCGTCTCGAAGCCGTCTCGTTCACCATGGACAAGATGGTCTCCGGCGACCGCGAAGGGCGCATTCTGCCGCCGTTCCTTACCGGCGACCGGATTCTATTGGAGGTCCACGGAGAAGCCATCGCCGGCGTCGACCTGGACCAACTCGCGGCGGGCGACGTTCAGGTGAGCGGGAAAACCGTGCACATTCACCTGCCGCCGGCGCAGATCTTCACGGTCGCGCTCGACGATCAGAAGACGCACGTCTATTCGCGCACGACGGGACTTCTGGTTCCCGTCGATCCGAGCCTCGAAGGCGAGGTCCGCGAACAGGCGGCGGAAAACCTGGGCCAGTCCGCACTGGCCGCGGGGATCCTCGCCAAGGCGCACCAAAACGCCTGCTCCACTGTGACCAGGCTGCTGCTCGGGCTGGGATTCGAACAAACCCAGTGCGATTAAACAGCTGACAGGTTCAGGAGCAATTTTCCGTCCACAGCAACCTGTAATCTGTAACCGGTAACCTGTGACCTGCTCTATACCCTTGGCCCTGCACCCTGTACCCTGATTCTGTGAGTGCCGAATTCGAAATTGGCCCGGTGCGCGTCGGTGGCGGCCGCCTCTTTCTCATCGCGGGTCCGTGCGTTATCGAAAACGAAGCGCACGTGCGTAGTATGGCGGATGCGATCCAGCGCATCACCTCGGACCTGAAAGTTCCGTTCATCTTCAAGGCGTCCTGCGACAAGGCGAATCGCACCTCGGTGAACAGCTTTCGCGGGCCTGGACTCGTCGAGGGAACAGCAATTCTGCGACGGCTCGCCGAGGCGACGGGACTGCCGGTACTGACCGATGTGCACGAGCCGTCCCACTGCGAAATCGCCGCGGAGGGCGCGGATGTGCTGCAGATACCCGCATTCCTGTGCCGCCAGACCGACCTGCTTGTCGCTGCAGGCCGAACCGGGCGAGCGATCAACGTGAAGAAGGGCCAGTTCGTCGCGCCGTGGGACATGCAGCATGCCGTCGAGAAAGTCGTGACCACGGGCAATACCCGCGTCTTCCTCACCGAACGCGGCGCCACCTTCGGCTACAACAACCTCGTCGTCGACATGCGGTCGCTTGCCATCATGCGCGGGCTCGCGCCGGTGGTGTTTGACGGCACACACTCGGTGCAGATTCCGTCTGGCGCGAATGGGGTTTCGGGCGGCCAGCCTGAATTTATCCCGCTCTTGGCGCGAGCGGCGGTTGCTGCGGGAGTGGACGGCATTTTCCTCGAGGTCCACGACAACCCGGCCGGGGCGAAGTCGGACGGGGCCAACGCCCTCGACCTGAAGAATCTGAAGCCACTGCTCGAGACGCTCCTCGCGATCCACCAGGCGGCGGGCATACCGGTGACGGCATAGCGGGCGCTCATCAGACATTCTGAGCCATGCGGCCAGTTTTTGGCGCGAAGCGCCGCCCGCCCGCGCGGCCAGCGCCGTGCGACAATAGCCTTGAAAACGACATGAATTCTTCAGCCGCAGTGGCGCCCCCGCCAGCGACCATCACGCCAGAGATCCTGGCGCAGCACGGCATCACATCGGATGAATATCGCCGCATTACAGACACACTGGGCCGCACGCCGAGCCTGACTGAGCTGGGCATCTACAGCGTGATGTGGAGCGAGCACTGCTCCTACAAGTCGTCCAAGGTGCATCTGCGGCGGCTGCCGACGCGCAGCAAGCTTGTAGTGCAGGGGCCGGGCGAGAACGCCGGCATCATCGACGTGGGCGATGGCTGGGCCTGCGCGTTCAAAATTGAATCGCACAATCATCCGTCGTACATCGAGCCGTATCAGGGCGCGGCCACCGGAGTGGGCGGCATCCTGCGCGACATTTTCACCATGGGCGCGCGGCCGCTGGCGGTGATGGACTCGCTGCGCTTCGGCCCGCTCGAGCCTGACGGGCAAACACCCGAAGAGCTGATTCGCAGAAATCATTCCATTGTGGAGGGCGTGGTCAGCGGCATCGCCGGCTACGGCAACTGCTTCGGCGTGCCGAACCTCGGCGGCGAGACAAAGTTTGAGCCCTGTTACTCGGGCAATCCGCTGGTGAATGCGTTTGCGCTGGGTCTCGTCCGGCGCGACGAGATTTTCTACGCCAAGGCGTCGGGCATCGGCAACCCGGTCATCTACGTCGGCGCGCGCACCGGCCGCGACGGCATCCACGGCGCGACCATGGCCAGTGAGGAATTCAAGGAAGGCTCAGAACAAAAGCGCCCCAACGTCCAGGTCGGCGACCCCTTCATGGAAAAATTGCTCCTTGAAGCCTGCCTCGAAGCCATGAAAACCGGCGCAGTCGTCGGCATTCAGGACATGGGCGCAGCCGGCCTCACCAGCTCCAGCTGCGAGATGGGTGGGCGCGGCGGCGTTGGCATCGAACTCAACCTCGACCACGTCCCCCAGCGCGAATCCGCTATGACCGCGTACGAAATGATGCTCAGCGAATCGCAGGAGCGCATGCTCCTCGTCGCCGAAAAAGGCCGCGAACAGGAAGTACTCAGCGTTTTTGAAAAGTGGGGACTCGAAGGCGTCATCGTCGGTTTCGTGATTGAAGAGCCGCGCCTGCGCGTCCTCCATCACGGCGAAATCGTCGCCGACATTCCCAACCAGTCCCTCACCGATGAAGCGCCCGTCTATCACCGGCCGGTCGGGACGTGGGCGCGCCCCGACCAGATCAAAGTCCCGCTTGATCCGCCGGAGCACATCCTCGAAGAACTGAAGAAGCCGCGCGACTACACCGCGGACCTGAAGAAGCTGCTCGCCTCGGCCAACATCTGCTCGAAGCGCTGGGTCTTCGAGCAGTACGAGTCGATGGTGCAGACCAACACCGTGCAGGGCCCGGGCGGCGAGGCGGGCGTCATGCGTATCAAGGGCACGGGGACGCCAGGGCACGAGCGTGGCCTCGCGATGGCGCTTGCCGGCAATGGACGCTGGTGCTACCTCGATCCCAAGCTCGGAGCAATGCATGCCGTGGCGGAAGCGGCCCGCAAAGTAGCCTGCACCGGAGCGACTCCTGTAGCAGCCACGAATTGCCTCAACTTCGGCAATCCGGAAAAGCCAGAGATCATGGCGCAGCTCTCAGCCGCTATCGACGGCATCGCCGAAGCCTGCACAGCATTAGGCACACCCATCACCGGCGGCAACGTCTCCCTCTACAACGAAACCCGCGGCGAAGGAATCTACCCAACGCCCGTCGTCGGCGTAGTTGGCATTCTGGATGACGTGACAAAAGCCGTGCCGAGCGGGTTTCAGCGAGCGGGGGAAGTTGTTCTCCTGTTGCGACCATACTCTGCTGATTTCGATGAGGACCGGGACGATTATCTGTATGAGCGCACTCTTGGCTCGTCGGAGTATGCCAAAGCCGTACTCGGCGAGTTTTGGGGAACTCCCCCGGGGATTTCAGTGGGGTACGATGCACGCGTACATGCTGTGTTGAAGACGCTTGCAGACCATCGTCTGGTTTCTTCTTTTTCTGACATCGCCGCCGGCGGCCTCGCAGTGGCTTTGGCCAGAGCCGCATTCGAGCAGGGCGTTGGGGCGAGGGTGGATATCGGCAGCGTCGGCCATGCTAGTCGCACGGCTATCACCTTGTTCGGTGAGGCGGCCTGTTCGATATTGATTTCCTGTCCGCGATCATCCGTTGAGAAGATACAAGAGGTTGCCAGGGCTGCGAAACTTGGCGGCCTGACCGGAATAGGGGTGACTGCGGGTACATATCTGGAAGTTCTCCTGCAGGGTGACGCCAAAATCTCAGCTCCTATCGCTGATCTCAAAACAGCCTGGTCCACCTCTCTGGAATCCCACCTAACCGAAGAGGTGACCGCGTGACTCGCCTCTTCTTCGAAGGCTTCCCCGGCGAAGAATCCAGCCTTGAAGGGGCACGGCTTCAGCTGTGCCATCAACCCGCCCACGATGAAAGGGCTTTAGCCCCCGAGGGAAGTCCTCTTCAACCAGGTTTTGTATCAGCGCACGACTTCAAGCCTGCCCTGAGCGCAGCGCCGCAGGCGCGGAGTCGAATGGGTGCCGATCCAGCGCCAACAAACGTCCGGGCTTTAGCCCCCGCGGAAAGTCCTCTTCAATCCGCCTTTGTATCAGGGCAAGACTTCAAGCCTGCCCTGAGCGCAGCGCCGAAGGCGCGGAGTCGAATGGGTGCCGATCTGGCCGCAACAAACGTCCGGGCTTTAGCCCCTGCCGCGCAGCGGGTCGCGCGCAGCACGACGACGGTAGAAGCCCCGGGCTTCAGCCCGGGGGAAAGCGTGCCCATGAAAGAGGGCCTTCAGGCCCGGGCCTTTTCGGAACCGGACGATCCGAAACTCCGCGAACACTGCGGCGTAGTAGCCATCCACAACCATCCCGACGCAGCCCGCCAGGCCTATCTCGCCCTCTACGCCCTGCAGCATCGCGGACAGGAATCCGCCGGCATCGCCACCGCCGATGGCACGCACCTCTCGAACATCAAAGGCATGGGCCTGGTCTCTGAGATTTTCACCGACGAGGTTATCGCGCGCCTCAAGGGCGACATGGCCATCGGCCACACCCGCTACTCGACGACCGGCGACTCGGCGCTGCTGAACGCGCAGCCGATTCGCGTGGAGTCGACCAAGGGGCTTATCGCCATCGCGCACAACGGGAACCTGGTGAACCTGGGGAATCTGCGCGTGCATCTGGAACGCAAGGGGGCATTCTTCCAGACCACCAGCGACTCCGAAATCATCGTCCAGCTCATCGCGCACTCCCAGGCCACCACGCTCGTCGACGCCATCGCCGACTCACTGCGCCAGGTCGAAGGCGCGTTTTCGATTGTGATGATGACGTGCGACCGCATCTTTGCCGCGCGCGATCCGCATGGGTTTCGCCCGCTGTCGATGGGGCGCATCCACAATCCAGACGGCCCCGACACCGTCGTCTTTGCCTCGGAAACCTGCGCCTTCGATCTTCTGCGCGCCAAATATGAGCGCGATGTGCTGCCCGGCGAGCTGGTCATGGTCACCGCCGACGGCGTCACCTCGCGCCAGTACGCGCCACCGAACCAGACCAGCTGCATCTTCGAACACGTCTACTTCGCGCGCCCCGACAGCATGATCTTCGGCCGCTGGGTGCAGGAGAGCCGTGAGCAGATGGGTCGCCAACTCGCGCGTGAGTCGCATGTGGACGCCGATCTGGTCGTGCCCGTGCCCGACTCCGGCGTGACCGCGGCCATTGGGTACGCCGCCGAAAGCGGCATCCCGTTTCGATTCGGCCTGATTCGCAATCACTACGTCGGCCGCACCTTCATCGAGCCCGAGCAGCGCGTGCGCGACTTCGGCGTCAAGCTCAAGCTCAACCCGGTGCGGAATCTGCTCGAAGGCCGGCGCATCATCCTGATCGACGACTCGATCATCCGCGGCACGACGAGCCGCAAGATTGTACGCATGGTCCGCCAGGCCGGCGCCACGGAAGTGCACCTGCGCATCAGCTGCCCGCCCACCATCTCTCCCTGTTATTACGGTGTCGATACACCGCGCAAATCCGAGCTGATTGCAGCCAATTACTCGATCGAAGCAATTCGCCAGTACATCGAAGCCGACTCGCTCGCCTATTTGTCACTGGATGGGTTACGGAATGCGTGCGACGGCGGCGAAGGCAATAAATTCTGCGTAGCGTGCTACACGGGCGACTATCCGACGCAGTGGGTCGACGTTGAGGACATCCTGCCCGCAGTGGCCGCCGTCGGCTAATCCGCACGCAATTTGGCGTTTTTCCACTGCGCTGTGCCGCGCAACCCCGCTCTCCTGTGCTGCTTCCCATAAAGCAAAGGAGAAAGGTGCATGGCAGCGAAGAAAAAGTCATCAGACAGGAAGTACAGCCCCGAAGCGGGCAAGAAGGTCGAGAAGGTTATGCGCGAGGAAAAGCGCGGCACGCTGAAGAGCGGGCGCAGCGGGAAGAAAGTCAGCAGCCGCAAGCAGGCCATCGCGATCGGACTGTCGGAAGCGCGCAAGGCGGGCGCGAAGGTTCCGAACAAGAAGTCAGCCGCGAAGAAGTCCTCCTCGCGCTGAAAACCGAGCCGGCAGCCGTGCCCCGCGGGGCGCCGGCCGTCTGCGGACCGCACAATTCGAAGTCGTTTCGGCCCGAAATCCCCTGCGAGTTTCGGGCCGCAGTTTTCCCGCGTCCCGTGTTCCTGATAACTTCTTCTCGTACCCCTCATGACGCAAATCCCTCCCGATCTTTCCACACACAGATTCGTTCGCGCATGCCTGCGCCAGCCGGTCGACCGCACGCCGGTCTGGTTCCTGCGCCAGGCCGGCCGCTACATGCCGGAGTACATGGAGGTGCGCCGGCACCACTCGCTGCTGGAGATTTGCAAGCGGCCGGCGCTGGCTGCTGAGGTCACGATTACCGCGGCGGAGAAGCTCGACGTGGATGCGGCGATCATCTTTGCGGATCTGCTGCTGCCGCTGGAGTCGATGGGCCTCGATTTTGAGTTTCAGGCGGGTGAAGGACCCGTGATCCACAAGCCACTCCGCAATGCAGCAGACATCGGCGCGCTGGTGACTACGCGTGCCGGTGAACTCGCGTATGTCGGTGACGCTATCCAGAAGGTTGTGGCGCATTTCAAGGGACGCCTGGGGATGATCGGATTTTGCGGCGCTCCCTTCACGCTGGCGAGCTACATGATCGAGGGCGGCGGCTCGCGCAACTACATCGAGACGAAGAAGCTGATGTACCGGCAACCCGACGCGTGGCGAAAACTGTTGGACAAGCTCGTTGTCGTGCTGCGCGAATTTGCAGCCCAACAAGTAGCCGCGGGCGCTGACGTGATGCAGATCTTCGACAGCTGGGCCGGGGCGCTGGCGATTCCGGATTATCGCGATTTTGTCTTGCCCGCGACAAAGATGCTGGTGCGCGAAGTGCAGGCGCTGGGCGTGCCCGTCATCTACTTTGGCGTCGATACCGCGAGCCTTCTGCCCGCGATGCGCGAGGCAGGAGCCGATGTTTTAGGCCTCGACTGGCGGACCCCGCTCGACAAAGCATGGCGCGAGCTGGATTATGCATGCGCCGTGCAGGGAAATCTCGATCCGATTACGTTGTTTGCGGAACAGGAATTGATTCGGACGCGCGTGTGCCGGATTCTGGATCAGGCGGCCGGCAGGCCCGGACACATTTTCAATCTCGGGCACGGCATTGTTCCCGGGACGCCGGTCGAAAACGTGCAGGCGGTGGTCCAGTTCGTTCGCGAATATGTGCCGGAGCTGTGCCGTGGCTGACGCAGTTTTGTTGTTGGCGCATGGAACGCCTGACTCGGTCGACGAAATTCCCGACTATCTGAGCCGCGTGACCCAGGGGCGACCGCTGCAGGATGCCGTGGTCGAAGAGGTGAAGCATCGCTTTGCGGCGATCGGCGGGAGCCCGCTCACGCACCTCACGTTGGAGCAGGGCCGCCTGCTCGCGGATGAACTCGGCATGCCGGTGTACGTCGGCATGCGCAACTGGAAACCGTATATCGCCGATGTAGTGCGCAAAATGCGCGAGGATGGGATCACGCGCGCGGTCGCGATCTGCCTCGCGCCGCAAAATTCGCGGACCAGCGTCGGGCTCTATCGGAAGACGGTATTTGCGGCGACGAGGAACGCGCTGGAGGTGCAGTTCATAGAGCACTGGGCCGAGCATCCGGATCTGATCCGCGCTTTCGCCGAGCGGCTGATCGCGACGCGCGCCGCATTCAGCGCGGAGGTTGGCGCGCCGGTGCCGGTGCTGTTCACGGCGCACAGCGTCCCCGTCCGCACGGTTCAGCCCGAGCCCGGCAATGACACACCCGATCCGTATTCGGACCAGACGCGGTTGACGGCGAGCCTGGTGGCCAGCCGCATTCCTGGTCTGACGCCGGGCGATTGGTTCTTTGCCTTTCAAAGCCAGGGAATGTCGGGCGGGCCCTGGCTGGGGCCGACGGTGGAAGACACGCTGACCGCACTGCGCGCAAGAGGTGTCACGAATCTGATCATCCAGCCCATCGGTTTTCTGTGCGACCACGTCGAGATTCTGTACGACATCGACGTGGGCTTTCGGCAATTTGCGGCAGGGCTTGGCATGACGGTGCGGCGTCCCGAGTCGCTGAACGATTCGCGGTTGCTCACTTTGGCGCTGGCGGATCTGGCACGCAACGGGCTGGCCTAACTGGCTCGTGGGGTTCCGGGCCCAGGGACCACCGCGCACCCCACGAGGGCCATGCGCATCAGAATAAGCTGGGACATGAAGACTGAAACATGAAGACTGAAATATGAAGACCTGGCAAAAGCTCGCGCTCATCGTTGTGCCCGCGATTTTGATCGCCGGCATCGGCATCTGGCGCATCAATGTCGCGCGCAATCGCCCCGGGATTGTGCCTCATGCGGCGCAGGAGACCCACCTGAGCGATGAGCAGATGGTGCAGCCGCGCAAGCTGTACATCGACGACCTGAAGTCGGCGAAGGATCTGATCGGGAAACCGGTATGGATCGAGGCCGGCTACGAACTGGACTATTTCCCGTACGCCGCCCATCAGGTGAATTTCGCGCACAAGGCGGGCGTGCTGCCCAGCGTACAGCGGCTCGATATCCGCGACATCGTGCTGGCGAAGTTTCCGGCGAATCTCGCGACGCGCATTCCACGCGGGACCGAGCAGGCCTTCGCCGTGTTCACCGTGCCCGGCGACGCGAAGGAATATGCAACCGCCATCGGAACAATGCAGGGCACCGATTCGACCTGGTACTGCGACACGGTTTTCTACTACGACGATCCGCACCAGATGTATAACTTCTGGCCGGCGGACTTATGGCAGGCGATCGATCAGCATCAGCCAAAGCAGGGGATGACCGAGCTGGAGACGGCGATGGCGCTCGGCGTGATGCAGCAATCTGACTCGTCGAACTATGGAAACCGCACCGTGCACTACGATGCCGGCGGAAAACACTGGGAAGTCACCTTCGCGAACGACAAGGCCACGCAGATCCAGCAGGACGCCAGTTCCGCCGCGGGAAGCTAGGCTTCTTCAGAGAAACGAATCGGAGGCCCCAGGAAGCGGTTGCGCAGCAGAGAGAGCCAGCCTCCCAGCAGCGACGGCGCCGGCGAAGAATACGACCGAAGCGGCGATGATGACGCGCGTGCGGCGCGGGTTTCCTGCATCCCCGAGCTGAACACGGATTCCTGGGGCGCGTTCTGTGCGGCCAGGGCCGCCAGCGCGCATTGGCGGAGAAAAGCCGACACGGTGATGCCGAACTCCGCCGCTTGCTTCTCGATGCGGCGCTCTTCCCCAGACGTGAAGCGCGTCGTGATGCGCCGGGTACGATCGGGCTCGAGCTTCTTTTTGGGCGCCGGTGCGATGCGCGGATGCTGCACGGTGTTGGCGAGTACCTGGCGGAACGGCGGGCGCTCGGGCTTGCGGGTCCTCGCGGATGCGGCGCGTTTGCGCCCGGCAGTGGCCTGCGCGGGGGTTCTGGCAGCTATCCTGGCTTGCGGCTCGATGAGGGAAGACCTTGTGCGGTTTTGAACCGGCTGCGTCCGCGGCCGTCTGGGCGCCGTCTTTGCGGGCGCGGCAACTCTGGGCGAAGCTCTTTGGACGGGAGTGGTCTTCCTCTTGACCGGCGCAGGGGAAGGCCGGGTTTTGAGCGCAGGCCTCCGACCCGGAGCGGCTGCGGCGGGCTGCGTGCGCTTCGCGGGCAACTCAGGAGGAATGTCCGCAGCGGCGGCGGTCAGGGGCGGCTGCGGTCGCTCAGGGTTTCTCGCCTGTTTCGGCCCCGGAGCCTGCCTGACCGCCGGGGCCTGCGGTGGCGGCGGCGGTATCGGCGTGTCGCCGTTGATTGGCGCCGAAAACTGCCCTCGATCTCGCAGCGCTTCACTTAGGACGGCGGCTGCGGACTTGAGTTCGGACGCGAACTTGAGCTCAGGATCGGCGGGCTTGACGCTGGGAGAAAACCGGACTTCAGCCTTGCCCGACTTGACCTCCGGCGAAGCCGACCTCAACTCAATGATGGGTTCAGTCTCGGGCACAACCGGCAACTGCGAAATCCACGCCGGCATCTCCTCGGGCGGTGGTGCGACGGGCCCAGCCTTCACAGGCGGCTTCTGCCCGGATTGAGCGCCGGCCCTCACCCTGGCTCGAGCAGGTCGCCGCGCTGGCGGAGCCTCGCGGCTGCGAAGCTGGCGGATTGCCTCTTCATAGGGAATTTCGCGCAATTCGTCCGAGCCGTCGCCATCCTTGTGGCCATTTCCATTCCCATTGGGCGGGTGCTTTTCGGCCCAGGTCTGGAACCGGCTCAGGATGGTTTGGATGTCCTCAGGGTTGGGTCCGGGCTGCATGGAAAACTCCTCCATGCCGAGATTAAAAGGATAAGGAAGAGACGGGAGAGGAAAGATGAGAATTCTCTCATAGCGATTCCGGCGTTGGTAACAACGCCGCGCCGGTTTTCCATTATGGGACCGAGACGTTACCTTCGGTCGCCGCTGTTCTTGACACCAATCAGCCCGTGTTGCGCAGCCCCGCTGCGATCCCGCTGATCGTCCCAGCGATGGCCCGGTTGACCTCGTCCGTGTCTTCGCCGGCGCGCTTGCGGCGCAGCAGGTCCACCTGGATCAGGCTCATCGGATCGACGTAGGGATTGCGCAGCACGATGGAACGCGCAAGCACCGGATTCGACTGCAGCAGATCGCCCTGGCCGGTGACGGCGAGAACTGCGTCGCGCGTGCGCTCGAATTCGCCTTTGAGCATCGTGAAGACTCGCTCCCGCAGCGCAGCGTCCGGGACGAGTGAGGCGTAGAGCGAGGCGATGCCGAGGTCAGCTTTCGCCAGCGCCATCTCAACGTTGCGGACAATATCGATGAAGAGCGGGAAGTCGGCCATCATCTCCCGCAGCAGCTTTGCGCCTCCGGGTTTCGCGGCGAAGCCAGCCAGCGCCTTGCCCACGCCAAACCACGCCGGCACCAGGAGACGGCTCTGCGTCCATCCGAACACCCAGGGGATGGCGCGCAGATTCGCGAAGGTGATCTGGCCTGGACGGCGAGCGGGCCGTGAGCCGATGCGTGCGTGTTCCAGCTCCGCGACGGGCGTGGCGACTTCGAAGTAATGCAGCACGTCGGGGTCGTCGATAATGTGTTCGCGGTAATTGCGGAACGAAATGTCAGACAACTCCGCGAGCGCGCTCTCCCACGCGGGCTGCATCACGCCGGAGTAGCGGCCGTTGGGCAGCAGCGCGTTCGGCCGGGCGAGGGCGTCGAGCGACGCCGCGATCATCAGCTCGAGATTGCGCTCGGCCAGCACCACGTCGGAGTATTTCCAGTTCAGCACTTCGCCCTGTTCGGTGATGCGAATCTGCCCGTCGAACGCGCCCACCGGCTGCGCGTAGATGGCGCGAT
>CAZHTJ010000023.1:0-55115 GCA_964535525.1 uncultured Acidobacterium sp.
CAAGGACTTCTCCAACGTCATGTCGCGCGGCATCATCGCCATCGGCATCGACGAGGACGATGAACTCGTCGGCGTCCGCGTCACCGACGGGCAGCAGATCGTCTTCATCGCGACGCATGACGGCATGGCGATTCGCTTCGGCGAAGAAGACGTGCGCTCCATGGGCCGTCCCGCTTATGGCGTGCGCGGCATTGACCTTGGCAAGAATGATTATGTTGTCGGCCTCGCCGTTACTCCGAAAAAGAATGGCGTGACCCACCGCATTCTCAGCGTCACCGAAGCCGGATTCGGCAAGCGCACCGACGTTGAGGAGTACCGCCTGCAGACCCGCGGCGGCAAGGGCGTGATCAACGTCAAGACCACGGCACGCAACGGCAAAGTGGTCGGCATTCAGCTCGTCGATGAGACGTCGGAGATCATCGTGATCAGCCAGTACGGCAAGATCATCCGCATCGACACGAACACCGTGCGCGCCGCCGGCCGGTCGACGCAGGGCGTCAAGCTGCTTAACCTCGAAGAAGGCGATCGGGTGGCGGCGGCGGTCGTGATTCCGCCGGAAGAAGCCAAAGGCGAACCAGAAACCGGAACGCTGCTGCAGTAAGGGGTGTGGGAGAATACCGCTATGAAACGCCCATTTTCGGCAACGGTATGGAGAGAGGGCGACTGGTACGTCGCCCAGTGTCTCGATGTCGACGTCGCCAGTCAGGGTGAGACGGAGGAGGAAGCCCTCGCCAATCTGAAAGAGGCGCTGGAGCTTCATTTTGAGCCGCCAAGCCCACTCGACCTGCGGATATCCACACCATCGAGGTTGAGGTTGGGGCGGCTTAATCCTCTCCCCTTTCGAGAGGTCAAACGCCGACTGGAAGCCGCTGGGTTTCGGGAGGCTGGCCAGCGCGGCAGCCACGTGAAGTTCGTGCGGCGCGCAGGGGAAATCGTCGACACAGCAATCGTGCCCCGCAAGAGCGAGGTCGCGGTCGGCACCCCGCGAAGCATTCTGCGTCAGGCGCACATCGACCCCGATGAATGGGACCGACTCGGCAAGTAGCGGCTCTCCCTTAACCTAAAGCTGTGCACTTGCAGTTGTCACCGCGCGCCCGCGACATCGTCGAACTCTGCATCGGCTATGGCCTGATCCTCGCCACCATCTGGACGCCGAACCCTGCGCAGCGCATCCTCTACTGGGTCGCATTCGCGTGGATCGCTATCACCGCGATCCTGCGCCGCAAAGAAACCGCACCGAACGGCCTCGGACTCCATGGCGTGCTTCCGTCTCTCTGGATCGTCGCCGCCGCGATCCTCTTCTCCCTCGCCGGAGTCGCGCTGGCAAAGCACCTCCGTACCCTGCATCCGCTCTACGGCCCGCTGCCTGTCATCACCCACGTCTGGGGATACGCGCTCTGGGCGCTGATGCAGCAGTTCATCCTGCAGGTTTATGTGCTGCTGCGGCTCCTCCGCCTCGGCATGAACAGCACACCGGCCATCGCGCTCGCAACCATCCTCTTCGCCGCAGCCCACATTCCCAACCCAATCCTCGTCGCGCTCACTCTGGTTTGGGGCGCAACCTCATGCTTGCTGTTCCTGCGCTATCGCAACCTTTACACGCTGGCCCTGGCACATGGAATCCTCGGCATGTGCCTCGCGATCACCATGCCTAACCGCATCCATCACCACATGCGCGTCGGGCTCGGCTATCTGCTGTACCACGTCCACCACCACCGCGACCAGCCGTAATCGAGCCCTGAAACGAGGCGTCGACCGCGGAGGCAGAAACGAGCTTTTCTAATCCCTATTCCCTGTTCCCTGTCTTTTTCTCACTGCAAAGAAAAACGGCAACGAAGCCACGCCCGTAGCCACGCAGAAAATCACTGCTCCCTTCACCGACACGTCATACAGGAAGCCAATCGCGGCGCTGCCGAGGAACCAGAAAATCCCATACGCCGCGGTGAACATCCCATAAGCCGAAGGCCGCCGCTCCGCGGGAACCATGGCCGCGACCGCCGCCGGGATGATCGATTCGTGGACGCCCATCCCCAGCCCCCACAGGGCCGCGCCCACCAGCGCAAGATCGAACCCGCCAAGAAACACCAGCGGCGCCGACGCAATCGAAATGAAAGTCAGCGGGATGAGCACCACCACACCGAAGCGATCAAACAGCTTGCCAAACAGCAGCGAGCCCGCGCCGCTGGTCGCCATCGCAACGGAATAGAAAATCGGAATCCAGATCGCCGAGGCCACGCCGTGTTTCTGCAGATGAAACGCGATGAGCGTGTAATCCGCGAAGCCCGCAGCCACCAGCGCCGCGCCCACCATATAGATCCAGAACGACCGGCCCAGCCCCGCCGCATGCACCTTCGGAGAGTGCGGCTCCAGGTCCTGCGGGCGCGGGTACAAAAACTTCGTCACCACGATCAGCAGCGCGGTGATGATGGCCGGAATCAGCAACGTCGCGAAGGCGATCCGGTATTGGCCTCGATGCGCCAGGATCAAAGCCATCACCAGCGGCCCAACCAGCGCGCCGGCCTGATCGAGGCCTTCGTGCAGCCCGAACGCCCAGCCGATGCCTATCTCTTTTCCGGCGTGGGACAGCATCACGTCGCGCGGCGGATTGCGTATTGCTTTGCCCACCCGCTCCAACACGATCAGCACGGAGGCGATCTGCCAGTTGCCGGCCAATGCCAGCGACGGCACCACCGCCATTTGTAAGAAATAACCGAACAGAGTCATCGGCCAAAACTGCCGCGTCCGCTCGCTGATCCTCCCCGAGAAAAATCGCAGCCCGTAGCCGAGCAGCTCACCCAGGCCCGCGACCACCCCCACCACCGCCCCGCTCGCGCCGAGCGTCTCCAAAAACGGCCCGGTGATGCTGCGACCTCCCTCGTACACAAAATCCGCGAAAAAGCTCACCACCCCGATCATCAGCACGAAGCGCAGCGCGACCTTGCCCGCCGGTGTGCGATTTGATCCTTGGGAAGCCGCCATTCGTCCCTGAGTCCTTCTTGCTATTGGAGATGCGCGCCGCCCGCGCGGGAGGGCCTAACCCCTGATCTAACTCCTCCGTTCGTAAACATCCGGTAAACACCCGAAAAATCAATCCGGAGGAGTAGCACAACGCGTAGTTCTTTATGTAGTCTAATCCGCACCGCGAGGTCCCCCGCCCGGCGCTCCCCGGTCCCCGGAATTGGCGCCTGGTCTGGCCCTCGCAATCCGATGGAGGAATGACAAAATGAAGCAATCCATGAAGACCATGATGGTCGCAGCGGCCGTTTCCGGTCTGCTGAGCGGCGCGACAATGATGCACGCGTCGGCAGCAGTCAACTCGTCCGCAACGCCCATTCTGAAGGCGGGCAAGCTGTCGTTCGCCGGTGTCAATCTCGACAAACCCGCCAAGCACTCCTGTAAAGGGAAAAACGACTGTAAGGGCCAGGGCGGCTGCAAGAGCGGCGACAACGGCTGCAGCGGCAAGAACAGCTGCAAGGGCAAGGGCGGCTGCGCGACCGACGGCTCCAAGATGCCCGACTAGTTTTACTTTTGCCCCAGGTCCACTTCCCAAAAACGAGGGCCGCCTCCCCCGCGGCCCTTCTGCTTTTCCATCGAGGGTTCCGCTTGCCTGCAAATCGCTTCAACGGCTTCACCGATTATGGCGTCGGCATCGGTCTGCGCATTCCGCATTACCAGCACATCCTCAGCCGCCACCCCGTGGTCGACTGGTTTGAGATCATCTCGGAGAATTACATGGTCGATGGCGGCCGCCCGCTTGAAGTCCTCGACCAGATTCTCGAGCAGTACCAGGTCGTGCAGCACGGCGTCTCCATGTACTTCGGCTCGGCCGATCCGCTCAGCCGCGAACACCTGAAGAAACTCAAACGCCTCGTGCGCCGCACCGACACGCCCTGGCTCAGCGACCATCTCTGCTGGGGATCGGTCGACGGTCGCTACACTCACGATCTGCTCCCCATGCCCTACACCTGGGAGGCCGTCGAGGTCACTGCGCAAAAAATCCGTCAGGTCCAGGACTTCACCGAGGTCCCCGTCGTTGTCGAAAACGTCTCGAGCTATGCCGAATTTCATGCTTCCGAAATGACGGAGTGGGAGTTTCTCAACGAAGTCGTCGAGCGCGCCGACTGCGGCATACTCCTCGATGTCAACAACATTTACGTCTCGTCGAAGAATCACAGCTTCGACCCCTTCACCTACGTCAATTCCGTTCCCGCGCATCGCGTCGCGCAGATTCACATTGCAGGCCACAGCAAGTTCGAGAAGTACATCCTCGACACACACGACCATCCGGTGCTGCCTGCTGTCTGGCAGCTCTATGCGCGCGCCATCGAACGCTGCGGACCCACGGCCACGCTGCTGGAGTGGGACGACAACATCCCCAGCTTCGATGAAGTCCACGCCGAAGCGCTGAAGGCCAACAAATTCCTGAAAGCGGCTGCCGAAGCCGCGCCCCGGCAAAACAGCCTCGCTGCGGTTCAGGCCGCTGCAGCAGAAACTGCTCTGATCGAATCGGGAGCCGCCCGATGAGTGGACCCGCCACGCAGCCCGCCAATCTTCTCGAGATTCAGCGCCGCATGGCCGCCGCTGTCATGCATCCGCTCACGCGCGGCGAGACCATGCCACGCCGCCGTCGCGATGGCTCGTCGAACGTCAGCGAAGCCGACTCGATCATCCGTCCCAACGACCGCCTCACTTCTTTCGAGCGCCTTGAGATTTACAACCGCCAATACTGGTTCCGTCTCTACACGTCGTTCGAAGAAGATTTCCCCGGGCTTCAGGCGATTCTTGGCCGCGCCAAATTCGACGCGCTCATGCGCGCTTACCTCACCGATTGCCCCTCGGAATCCTTCACCCTCCGCAACCTTGGCTCGCGCCTCGAAGCCTGGCTCGACGAACACCCCGAGCATCTCGGCCCACACCCTACGCTCGCGCGCGATATGGTCCGCCTGGAATGGGCGCACATCGAGGCCTTCGACTCCGAAGAGCGCCCGCGCCTCAGCGCCGAAAAGCAGGCTGCCATCGACGAGAACTCGAAGCTGCGCCTCCAGCCGCATTTGCGCGTGCTCGCGCTTTCCTGGCCTGTCGACGATCTGCTTCTCCAGGTCCGCACCGAAAACGGCAGCTCCGCTTCGTCCACAAACAACGCCAGCACCTCGCGCAAGCGGCGCCACGTCCGCCACGTTGCGGCCATGAAGCCCAAGCCGATGCACCTTGCTATCCATCGCCACGAAAATACGGTCTGGTACAAGCCGCTTTCGCCCGAAGAATACGGTCTGCTCGCCGCGCTCATCGACGGCAAGACTCTCGGCGATGCCATCGACTTAGCACTGCAAGGCAGTTCCCTCCCCGAAGACCAGCATCCCGCATTCCTCCAGGAAGCCTTTGCCACCTGGTCTATGCTGGGGTGGTTCACCACCTGACGAGGAAGTCCGCCAATTAAAATTGCCCATGCTCGACCAGATCACCGCCGGACGCACCGACCTCGTCTTTGAATATCTCGCGCAGGGCCACGCCCCCAATTCCACCGACGCTGACGGCGTCTCCCTCCTCCAGTGGTGCGCTTACTACGGCGACGTCAGCGCCATCCGCCATCTCCTTGCTATGGGGGAATCCCGCTCCTCCCTCGATGACAAACTCAACGCGGCCGCGTTTCACGGACACTGGCGCCTCTGTCAGTTCCTCATCGAAACTGGCGCCGGAGTCAACGAATCCGAGACTGACACCGGCGAAACCGCTCTCCACGCAGCCACATCCAAAGACAGCCCCGCCCATGAGCGAGTCGTCCGCGTGCTTCTTGCTGCTGGCGCCGACCCCAACGCCGCCACGATACCAGGCGCGGAAACGGGAGCCTTTATGCGCGATTGCCGTACGCGCGGCGAGACCCCTCTGCACCGTGCGGCCGCCTTCGGCTCCGAAGCCACCGTACAACTCCTGCTCGACGCCGGAGCCAACCGAGAAGTCAAAGACATCAACGGCGATTCACCGCTCTCCTGGGGCAGTTGGCACGGCCGCCCCGACTCGATTCTTCGCAAGCTTTGCTACGGCGGTTTCCGCATCCGTCCAGGGCGCGAGTCGATGGAGGTCTATCTGCTCGGGGAGCCCCGCACGTGACCATCTCCCGAGCCAACGCTATTGTGACTCCCAATCCGTACCCGGCAACAGAGGGCAACCACCGATGAGTACTCCTGCGACCACCACAGCTAAGAGCAAACCTTCCGGCCTTATCGCCGGCATCTATCGCCGTTTTCAGTTTCTCTCCGCCAAACTCGACGCGCCCTTCCTCCTCCTCGTCCGCGTTTACTGGGGATGGCAGTTCGCCCAGTCCGGATGGGGCCGCCTCCACAATCTCGACCGCGCCACCGGCTTCTTCGCGAGCCTCCACATTCCCGCGCCCCATCTCACCGTCATCTGCGTCTCGCTGCTTGAGTTCGTCGGCGGAATCCTCCTGATTGCCGGGCTGGCGACGCGGCTCATCGGGCTGCTGCTGGCGATCGACATGATCGTGGCTTATCTGACGACGGACCTGACGGCGTTCAGGACCATCATCAGCGATCCCAGCAATCTCTACAATGACGCGGCG
Source organism: uncultured Acidobacterium sp. (assembly GCA_964535525.1). GTDB lineage: Bacteria > Acidobacteriota > Terriglobia > Terriglobales > Acidobacteriaceae > Palsa-343. The sequence continues at coordinate 6,578 of CAZHTJ010000023.1, forward strand.
TACACGTTCCTGTTCGCTTCGGTGATCGCGCTCATCTTCGGAGCGGGCCGCTACTCCGTGGATTACCTCATCTGGCGCCGCCAGGGCTGTTAAGCGGAGACAGATCCCGACCCGCGCGTCAAAACCGACCCCAAACCCACGCCCCCCCGGGCGAAACCCATCGCCCGGTGCTAACGTCTAATGGGTGGTCCAACGAGACACCCCAACGAACCATGCAGAACTCCACGCGCATCCGATTCTCGATCCCTGCAGTCGCCGTCGCCGCCCTGGCCTTCACGATTCACGTCCCGGCGCAGTCGACATCCCAGCCAGCCACGCCGGCGCCGGCGACCACGCCAGCCTCCGGGCCGCCCATCTCGCTCCCGGTCATCGTCGTCGACAAAAAGGGTGATCCGGTCAAGAGCCTGGCCGCCACTGATGTCACGCTCACCGACAACGGCCACATCCAGACCATCCAGTCCTTCGCGCCCGCCCAGCCGTCGCCCGCCACCATCGGCATCCTGGGACAGACCAGCACGGGTCTCCACACCGAGATTGGCGATATTCGCCTGGCCAGCGTCCACTTCGTCGATCACACGATTCCCGGAACCGACGACAAATTCTTCGTGGTCCAGTTCGCTCGCGAAGTCGACCTGATCGAGGATCCCACCGGGACCGTGAACAAGCTCCACGACGCCATCAATCAGCTTGGATCGCCGCAGTTCGGCAGTCAGTCCGGCAATCAAAGCAGCACCGACTCCAGCGACCCGTCCTCTTCGGATCATCACGAAGGCCGCACCGGCGGGACCCTCTACGACGCCATCTATCTCGCCTCGATGGAAATCCTGAAGAAGCAGCCAGGCCAGCACGTGCTCGTGATCGTCGGCGATGGCGTCGACGAAGGCAGTAAGGAAACCGAGAATGATGCCGTCGAGGCCGCGCAGGCTGCACACGCTGCCATCTTCGCGATCTACTTTAAAAGCGAAGAGGAACGGACCAACAATCCCAATCAAGGCCAGAATCGCCGTGGCGGGATGGGCGGCGGGGGCTACCCCGGCGGAGGCTATCCCGGCGGTGGTGGCGGCTATCCCGGCGGCGGAGGCGGCCGGCGCGGTGGTGGACAGGCTCCTTCGGAAGGCCCGCACATCGATGGCAAAGAAATCTTCGAACACATGTGCAGCGCCACCGGCGGTTACATGATCGAAGGCAAAAAGGACAAAGCTGACGAGGCTTATAACAAGCTCGGCGCTCTGCTGAAGAACCAGTACACAGTCACCTACACCCCCGACAAGGACGCGGCCGAATCTGTCTCCCATCACCTGAGCCTGACATCGAAAAAAGCGGACATCTGGACTCTGGTGCAGCAGGACTATTCGACGGCGCAGTAGAATTCTGGCTACAGGACGGTGGCGGCTTTTCCGCTGCCGTCATTCCCCGACCCCCGCAGTAGGTTCAGTTCGATTCTGTTAAGTTCGACTCATGCGACGCGCTTTCGCCATGCTGCTGGTGCTGGTCTTCAGCTTGCCGCTGATCGCGCCTGCACTCGCCTCCAGCCCTGATGCCTCGCAGCTCCCCGCCTGCTGCCGCCGCAACGGCAGTCATCACTGCGCCATGCGTGTGGAACTGGGAAACATCCCGTCTGGCATGCGCGTCGTCTCCGAAAAGTGTCCATACTCGCCCTTCACCCACACCCCGCTCCTGCAGCCTCATCCCTTCGCCGCGCCCTTGACCCTCACAGCCGCGAACCACGCCGCCGATTTCACCACGGTCATCCGTGAAGCCGAAGCCGGCTATCGCATCTCCGCCGATCGCGTCCGCCACAAGCGCGGCCCTCCGCTGAACCTCGCACTGTAACTCCGCAAAACAGCGAACCCCAGCTTAGCGCCGGGGCGCCGCTGTTTGCCACCATCACTGTTACATTTTGCGAGCTTTCCTAAGGAGCCCACCATGCTGCGCAGACTTCTGCCGCTTCTTCTCCTCTTCCTGCCCACCCCGCTCGTCTACGCCGCTCTGCTTGGCCAGGTGCAGGGCATCGTCCACGACCAAACCCATCGGCCCATCGCCGGAGCCCTCATCGTTCTCCGTGCCGCTGGGTCCGACCTCTCCTTTACCTCCGAAAGCAACTCCGAAGGCTCCTTCTCCATTCCTGCCGTTCCCGCCGGGGTTTACATCATCGCTGTTTCCAGCCCGGGCTTTGCCCCCGTGCAGCAGACCATCACCGTAACCTCGAATGGCGCTGAGATTCTGCACTTCCCCCTTGCAGTCGCGTCGGTTCATCAGACTGCCATCGTTCAAGCGGATGCGGTCGCCATCAACCTCGACACCGTCACCCCCACGACGATGGTCAGCCGCGCCGAGATCGCGGAAACCCCCGGCGCCGACCGCACCAACAGCATGGCCATGATCACCGACTTCACCCCCGGCGCCTACATGGCCCACGACATGCTCCACATGCGCGGCGGCCATGAGCTGGACTGGATGGTCGATGGTGTTCCCATCCCCAACACGAACATCGCCAGCAACATCGGCCCGCAAATCGATCCCCGCGACATCGACACCGTCGAGATCGACCGCGGCAGCTATGGCGCCGATCTCGGCGATCGCACCTATGGCATGTTCAACGTCGTCCCGCGCACCGGCTTTGAAACCAGCCGCCAGGGCGAATTTGTAACAACCCTCGGTTCTTTTGACCAGACTGACAGCCAACTCAGCCTCGGCAACCACACCGAGCGCTTCGCATGGTTCGCGGCCCTCAACGGAAACCGCGGCAACTACGGTCTCATGGCGCCCATCGAAACCCCCATCCACGACGTCGAAAACGGCTATGGCGGATTCACGTCCCTGATCTTCAACAAGAACCCGCACGATCAACTCCGGCTTGTCGCTCAGCTTCGCACCGACTACTACCAGATCCCCGACGACCCCAACCCCGCCGACTGGGAGAACCAGCTCTACAACTCCTCCGGCTTACGCGACGGCCAGCACGAGACCGACGGGTTCTCCGCTTTTTCCTGGATTCACACTCTCAGCGCGTCGTCCCTGTTCGAAATCTCTCCCTTCTACCACTACAACGACGCCAACTACGAACCCGGCACGCATGATCTTCCGACGGCCACGACAGCAAAGCAAACCGGCCAATACACCGGTGCGCAGGCGTACTTCTCCACCACCGTCGCGCACAATACGTTCAAAGCCGGTCTCTACGGATACGGCCAGCACGAAAGCGACCTCTTCGGCGCAGTCTTCAACGACGGCAGCGCTCCGAATTTCTCCGAAACGTCTCTCGTCAATGGCGGAGTGGAAGAAGCCTTCGTCGAAGATAACTACCGGCCCACTTCCTGGCTCACGCTGATCGGCGGCGAGCGCCAGACGCATTTTGAGGGCGCAATCTCCGAGAACGCCCTCTACCCGCGCATCGGCATCGCCGTACAGATTCCCAAACTCGGCTGGGTCCTGCGCGGATTCTACGGCCACTTCTACCAGCCGCCGCCGCTCACCAGCGTCTCCGGCCCCGCGCTCGCTTTCGCGCAGTCCAGCAACACCAGCTTCGTCCCGCTCCGCGGCGAGCACGATGAAGAGCACCAGTTCGGCATCCAGATTCCCTGGCGCGGCTGGCTCCTCGATGCCGACACCTTCCAAACCCGCGCCAACAATTTCCTCGACCACAGCAACATCGGCGAGTCCAGCATCTTCATCCCCGTCACCGTACGGGGCGCGCTCATCCAGGGCTGGGAGCTCACCCTCCACTCTCCCCGCTTATGGCGCTATGGTCAGGCGCATCTCGCCTACTCGAATCAAATCGCTCAGCAGATTGGCCAAATCACCGGCGGCCTCATCTGCTATCCCCCTGGCTCCCCCGCCTGCGCCGTTCCGCCCGGCTACATCCCTCTCGATCACGATCAGCGCAACACACTCAACGTCGGCTTCAATGGCAGCCTGCCGCGCCGCGCGTACGCGTCCTTCAACATCGATTACGGCTCCGGCCTATCCAACGGCTACACCGCTCCACCGTCGCCCTACACCGGCAACTATCTTCCCGCCCACACCACCTTTGATCTGTCTGTGGGCAAAGAGATCGCCGAAAACTGGACGCTCGGCGCGAACGCCGTCAACGTCGCGAACACTCGGGTCCTGCTCGACAACAGCCTCACTTTCGGCGGCTTTCATGAAAATGATCCGCGTCAGATCTACGGGGAGGTTCGCTACCGTTTTCACTTCTGAAATTGAGTTCCTGCCGCTCGCGGGAACTTTGCGAAGCAACCGCGCCCAACGTGCAGGCTTCCGAACTATGAATGCCTCCCTCTACGGCCCCTAACCTCAGCTCCATCCCCGGCATCGATCCCGGGCCACTCCCCGCTCCCGAACCGCCACCAGCGCCCGCGCCCGACCCCGCTCCTGGCCCCCAGCCCGAACCCGACCCTGAACCTTATCCCGGCCCCATTCCCGCGCCGCAGCCAGTCACATAAGCAGCGCGCTCACGCAACTCGCCCATCTGCCCCGCAGCGGCGCTGTGCAGTTCATCCAGCATCTGTGCCACCGGCGCGCGCCAGTCGCCGCTGATCTTCTGTCGAAACAGCCGCGCCGCCGGATACCACCGCGAGTCCTCGCCCACATCCATCCATCGCCAGTCAGCCAAGCGGGGCAGCGCCACCCAGAGCCGGGCCCCCATCGCTCCGGCAAGATGCGCAATCGATGTGTCCACACTGATCACCAGATCCAGAGTGGCGATGAGCCCCGCCGTCTCCGCAAGATCGCGGCACACCGAGGAGGCATCCACCAACGGAAACTGCGCTGCCAGCCCGCGCATTTGCTCGACCGCCGGCCCCTTCTGCAGCGAGAACCATGAAATCCCCTCAACCTCGGCCAACGGGAGCAGCGCCCGCAGCGGCATGGATCGCTGATCGTCGCTCCGCTGTTGCGGATTCCCCGCCCACGCGATCCCCACCCGCAGCCCATCGCCCTTCCATCGATGCCGCGCAGCTTTCACTTCCGCATCATCGGCATGTACGTAAGGGCTCTGCCCAGGAATCGTCTCGACCGACGTCCCGAACGCCAGCGGCAAGCTCATCAGTGGGCAATGCCAGGCAAACTCCGGCAGCGGATCTCCGAACGCAATCGTTTGGCTGATCCCCGGCAGATTCTTCACGAGACGCGACAGCGGTGGCTGCACCTCCAGCACCACGCGCCCGCCGCGCTCGGCCACCAGCGGTGCATAGCGGACAAACTGCAGCGTGTCGCCCAGTCCCTGTTCAGCGTGCAGCAGAATCGTCTCCCCATGCAGTGCCCCGCCTTTCCATTGCGGCTGAGCGAATCGCCTTCGCCGTAAATGCAGTTCGCGAAAATCCCACCGCCACTCGTGCTCCAGCCATCCCTCCTCAAATCTCCCCTGGCGCAGCCGCGCGAGCCCCAGATTGTAGTGCCCTCCAGCGCTGGTGGGATCGAGTTCCACGGCCCGCTCATAGTGCCGGATCATCCCCCCTCCGTCGCCCAGCCGCAGCAGCACGTTCCCAAGATTCGTATGCGCCACCCCGTATCCCGGCTCCAGCTCAATCGCCCGGCGATAGCTCCGAGCAGCTTCCTCATCGCGGCGCTGGTTGAAGAGCGCGTTGCCCAGGCTGTTGTAGTGCCGCGCCTGTCCAGACTCCATTTTCAGCGTGCGCCGAAAGCACTCCTCGGCCCGAGGATAGTCCCTCAATCCCATCCACGCGTTTCCCATATTGTGGTGCGCCGCCGCGGTTTTCGGATCGATGGCCAGCGCGCGCTCGTAGCAGGCCGTCGCCCCCCGCATCTGCCCCAGCATCTGCAGCGCATTGCCCAGATTGCACCATGCCTTTACATACCCAGGACGCAGCGCCAGCGCCCTTCGGAAGCACGCCGCTGCCTGCACAAACGACCCTTCGTCGTGATAAAGATTCCCCAGGTTCAACAATGCTTCCGGAAACGCTGGCCGATATTTGAGCGCCTTCCGATACGCCATTTTGGCTTCTGCCTTCTGCCCGTCCGCTGCCAGGGCCGCGCCCAGCGCACAGTAGAGCGAAGGATCCCGCGGCGATTTACTTAAGCCGGCGCGATACATCCTGATGGCTTCGTCAAAATGACCCTCCCGGCAGAGCAAGTGCCCGAGTAATTTTTCCGCTCGTGCCGACGAACTGCTGAGACCCGCCGCCTTTTCCCACGCCCGCCGCGCCTGTTCGGGCCGCTCTCGCGCCATTTCGATGTTGCCGATGCAACACCACGCCGCCGCCAATCCCGGCTGCGATTCCACCAGGTTGCGACAGCGCGATTCAGCAGCCTCGATCTCCCCGGCCGCCAGATGCGCCTCTGCCAGGCTTAACCGGAAGCCGGCATTCTCCGGCCGCAGTTCCACCGCCAAAGCTGTCAAACGGATCGCCGCCTCGTGCTTGCCGCTTTGCCGCGCGAGCACCCCCAGCAACACCAACGCCTCGGCATCGGCGGAGTCGTGTTGAAGAGCCTGCTGATAGCAACGGCTCGCCTCCAGCAAGCGCCCCGCTGCATGATGCCTCAACCCGTCCCGTATGGCGGGTGACAGTGACAAGGGGGTCGGCTGCAGTGCCTCCATCCCCAACTCCACTGCAAGCCGCGGCCCGTGCATTCGCAGGAAAAGTCCGAAAAATTAGAGAATTCTCACGGCAACCACCCCCGCAGGCCCGCGAAATTAACATTCAGCGCCTCATCCCATTGTTACAATCAGGTTAAAAGGACCTCTCCCAAAGAGGATCGGAGCAAGCTTCCAGCTTTTCACCCATGAACCTCTACATCCTTCGCCATGCCAGCGCCGGCACGCGCCGCGCCAATCCTGTTGTTGACGTAAAGCGCCCCCTCGACAAGGAGGGCAAACAGCAGTGCATCCTCGTCGGCAGCTTTCTCAGCGCTCTGAATGTCCAGCTCGACCGCGTCGTTTCCAGTCCGCTCAAGCGCGCGCTGCAAACCGCCTCCCTGGTCGGCACCGAAACCGGCTACGAAAGCAAAATCGAAGTCTCCGACGCCCTAGCCCCCGAAGCCACTGTGCAGAAGTTTCAGGACCTCGTCCGCAGCCTGATGAAGTACGAGAACGTCCTGGTCGTCGGCCACAATCCCAACCTGACCAACTTCTTCGGCTCGATCCTCGCCCCCTCCGGCCGCGTGAATGCGCGCCTGCGCAAGGGCGCCATCGCGCGCATCGACTGCACCCGCCTGCCCGGCATCCTGCACTGGCTTGTCGATCCCAGAATTCTTCGCGGTTACGCCAAAGTGACGAAGAGATCGCGGCCGAGGACTTCACGGAAATAACCCGCCTCTTTCCGCAGCGACCACATCTCCAGCTCAGCTCCCGTACGCCCCTGCAGGAGATCCATCTGCACGCGCTTCGGATACACATGCACCCGCACCTTCAGCACGTCGCTGGCGCGGTCCTGATTCAGCGCCACCGCCAGCCGCAGCAGCACCACCGCGCGCCGCACGTGCTCATACTCATCGGGAGGCACCTGGCGCATGGTTCGCCCCTCCGGTTCCGGACGGCTTTTTCCCTGATAGCGCGCAATCGCCGACGTCACTACGCGCTGCTGTGGGGTGAACCCGTACAGCTCCGAATTGGCAATGATGTATTGCGCGTGCCGGTGATAACCCTGGTGGTTCAGAAACTTCCCGATGTCCCGCAGCATCGCGGCCGCTTCCAGCCACGTCAGGTACTCCGCTGGCAACTCGTGCACCGTAACCAGATCGCGAAACATCTGCGCCGCATGTTGCCGCACCGGCTCCGCCTGCCGCGGATCGATTCCGTATCGCCGGCACGCCTCTTCAACCGCCTGCCAGCGCTCGCGCTCGAACTGCTGATGCACCGACGCGCGCGAATCCTGCTCCGCCAGCATCTGCGCCAGAATGCCGTCGCGCAGCCCCATCGGCGAATAACGAAAACCCGGTAGCCCGAACCCCTCCAGGATTTCCGCGAACACATGCGCGCCAGCCACGATAATCTCCGAGCGCTTTGGCCCGATCCCCGGAACCCCCGAGCGCTCCCCCATCTTCATCCTGGTGAGCTTTGCCGTGAGCCGGCGCACCGTCTGCGTCGGCACCAGCTCCTTCGCCGCGCGGCCCTTGCCCGCCCGACCTTTGCTGAGCGCTCGTCCAGCGTCGTAGAGTGCCGCCGCCGTTCCCGACGTTCCGATCACCAGCCGCACGCGATCCGGGTGCACGCGCCGCTTCGCCTTCCGCAGCTCGCGATCGATAAACTGCCGCAGCCGCCGAATCTCGTCCTTGCCCGGAACTTCGCTGCGCACAAATTCCTGCGTCAGCCGCACCGCGCCCAGCGGCAGGCTGATCGTCTCGTGAATCCTCTTGTGCTCGGAGAGTGTGATCTCGCAGCTGCCTCCGCCAATGTCGACGAGCACGCAGCGTCCGCCCGCGCCCGGCTCGTTCTCCACCACACCGCGATGGATCAGCCGACCCTCTTCGAGCCCGGAAATGATCTCTACATCCCAACCCGTCTCATCGCGCACCCACGCGTGGAACGCCCGCGAATTCCGCGCGTCGCGCATCGCCGAGGTGGCCACGGCGCGCACCTTGTCCGTGCCATGCGACTGGACAGCCTTATAAAACCTCTTCAGCGTCCGCAGCGTCAGGGCCATCGCCTCCGGCGAAACGATCCCCGACTCGAAGACGCTCGCCCCCAGCCGCGTCACTTCGCGATCCTCATGCAGAATGCGCAGCCGGTGCTGCACCACGCGGCCAATCTTCAGCCTGCAGGAGTTCGATCCGATGTCAATGGCCGCAAAAGTCTGCATGATTTCCCGAAGGGCTGGGCTCAACCACGATTCTCTAAACTCTAATGCCTGTTTTTCCGGTCACTGGCTGCCACCACTCTTTTCCTGATCGCTGAACGCCGAACGCTGAACGCTGGCCTCATTGCCAGCCACTCGCCCATCAGCCGTCCGCGCAGCTTTGCCGCCATCTTCATCGCCACCACAAAATGCCGCTCACGCTCCGCCTCGATGAGCGCACTCAATTCCGTCGCCTCATCACCCAGCGCCGTGTGAGCCTCGTCGGCCAGCACCAGCCAATCATGCCAGTCGCCGATTTCATCCTGCAGCTTCTTCAGCGTCTCGCCCACCTGCTGCGCCTGCGCGTCGCCCTGAGCCGCCAGTTCCGCCACGTAGCGCGCCTTCTTTGCGCCTTTGCGAAAATCATGCAGATTCCCAGCATCCAGCACCTGCATCTCCGACGCCAGCCGCGCAAAACTGTCCAGCGCCACCACCCCCGGCGGCTTCTTCTTCGCTCTCGCCCGACCCGCCCGCCGCGCGTGCCTCGCCTGCAGCGCCGTCTCCAGCTCCTCCAGCCGCTTGTCCAGCTTTTCCGCGAATTCCTTAGCCTGCGCCTTCAAACCCTCCACCAACTCGCTCCGCCGATGCTTCAGCCACGCATCCAGATCATCGGCCTGCTTCTCTATCCCGGTCTTAGGTTTCGAAGGCTCGACCACTGGTTGTCCGGTCACCGCCGCGTTCTCCAACTCGTCATCCGTCGAAGGCCCAGCCGCCCGCTTCATCAGCTTCTCGATCAGCTTTCGATGTACATCCAGATCGCGCACCGGCCCGGCTTCGTGCCGAATCCTTTTCAGCAGCTTCATCGCGGCCATCGCCGCATCCCGCACCGGCTCGCCCACGTCGCCAGCAGGAATCTCCCGCACCAAGTCTTCCAGCGTCGCCTGCAAACGCCGCGTTCCTGTCCGCGTGTCATGCACGGGATCCTCACCCGGATCGTCCGCGCACTTCAGCAGGTTTTCGCGCAGCTTGCTCGCCAGCCGTCGCACGTTCCCGAGATCGTCAATCACCCGCGCGCCGCACCCCATCGCTCACACTGTTATTCTGAACTCTCTGCCGAGCTACGACCAGATGACCTACCCTCCTCTGTCAAAAAACCAGTCGGCGGCTCCGCCTGTCCAGCCATCGCTTTACTCTACCCTCGCGCGCGCCTGGACGCCGCTGCTTCTCGTCTTCATCGCCGTTTATTTTGCAGCGCTCTTTTCGCCCTCTCTCTTCGACGATGCCGATGCGACCCACGCCCAGGCCGCCCAGCACATCGCCACCAGCAACGACTGGGTCACGATGTACGTCAACGGCATCCGCTACCTTGAAAAGCCCCCTCTGCCCTACTGGCTCGTCGCCGTCGACTACCATCTCTTCGGCTTCAACGTCTTCGCCACGCACCTGCCCATGGTGCTGGCCGTGCTCGGCTGTGCCATCCTTGCGTGGAAATGGGCTGGCCGCGCCTGGGGCGACCGCGCCGCCTTCTACGCCGCGCTGGCCATGCTCACCTCGGTCGGCGTCTTCCTCTTCACGCGCACGCTCATTCCTGAATCGCTGCTCACCTTCTTCCTCCTCCTCGCACTCTACAGTTTTCTCACCGGCGTTGAAGACCGCAAGCCCGCGCGCTTCTATATCGCCTACGCCTCCCTCGCGCTGGCTCTGCTCGCCAAAGGACTCATCGCGCCTGTCTTCTTCGTCGCCGCCGTCGTTCCGTATCTCATCATCACCGGCGACTGGCGGCGCTGGCGTCAATTCCATCTGCTCACCGGGATCCTCGTCTTCCTTGCCATCGGCGCGCCCTGGCACATTCTCGCCGGCCTCGCCAATCCTGACCACGGTAACCCCGTCGGCAACGTCCCCACTCCCGGCCACGTTCACGGATTCTTCTACTTCTACTTCATCAACGAGCACGTCCTGCGCTTCCTTGGGCTCCGCTATCCGCACGACTATAACCGCCAACCCTGGTACGTCTACTGGCTCGGCCAGCTCATCTGGCTTTTCCCGTGGACGCTCTTCCTGCCTGTGGTCCTGCGCCGCGGCTGGCGCAATCGTCATCTGTTCCATTCCGATCTGCTCTACGACGCAACCAACACCATCCAGTTCCTCGACCCAAAACTGACGGCGTACGAATCCTCCGCCCTCGCAGCGCGCCTCCGTTTCCGCGCCCGCACCAGCCTTCTCCTCGGGCTCTACGCGGCTTTTATGCTCATCTTCTTCGCCCTCTCGACCAATCAGGAGTACTACACCTGGCCGATGTATCCGGCAGTGTTGATGCTCATCGCCGGCGGCCTGTCTGTGATCGAAGAATCCCAGACCGACGGCCGCAAAGCTTCATCCGGCTGGCTCACCGGCGCCCACGTCTTCTTCATGATCGTCGGCATCGCCGCAGCCGCTCTGCTCGGGTGGGGACTCTGGCAATCGCGCCATCTCCCCTTCGTCGCCGACATCGGCACGCTGATGGCGCATCGTGGCGTGGGCGGCTACACGCTCTCCATGTCGCACTTCTTCGACTTGACCGGCCCGTCCTTCGCGGCACTGCGCATGCCGGCCATCCTCGCCGCCCTTGCATTTTTCCTGGGACCCCTCGCCGCCTGGAATCTCCGCCGTCGTGGCCACGCCTTCGAAGCCACGGTTAGCGTCGCATTCACCGCCGCCGTGGTCCTTATCGCCGCGCACATCGCGCTGGTGCGCTTCGAGCCCATGCTGTCTTCCCGCGCCATGGCTCACACCATCAATCGGATTACGGCAGCGCCCGCCAACGCCGACGCGCAGCTGATGCTCTACGGCGATCAGGCCGACGGCTCATCGATCATCTTCTACGCGCGCCGGCCCGCCCTGCTCTTCCACGGAGCAACGCAGTACTTCTCGCCTGACCCAACCACGCACGGCCAGATCTTCGGCTCCTCGATGATCTGGGGCGCCGACTATCCCGACGCGCCGCACATTTTCCTGAGCGATGAGGACCTGCTGCGTCTCTGGGGCTCCGGCCCGCGCAAATTCCTCTTCGTCCCCGGCGACTTCCACGACCACGTCCAGAGCCTCCTGCAGGGACGCCTCTTCCCCGTCCAGGATCTCTCCGACAAGTCCCTCTACACCGACCGCCCGCTGTAGTCTGTTCATCAATCCAGAACCGGTGCAAACTCCCAGTTGCAGCAGATGGCTTATCCGCATTTACTGAACGCTGAACGCCGAACGCTGTTCTTCACGGCAGCTTCTGCACCGGAGTCCCCTCCGGAATTGTCAGCTGGAACTGGTCATCCGTGAGCGGCTGATTCACCGCTACCTTCTGGAATGTGATCAGAATCTGATACTGATCCAGCGGCCGCCTGATCGTGATCGTCCCAGGAAAAAGCTCGTCCCCAAATTTCTGCAGCGGACCATACGTCGCCTGCGTCTGGATTTGCCCGTTCTGGTCGTAGATGTCTTCCTCAATCGGCCGCAGATCGAAGCGGCTTACGTGAATCACACGTTTTGCGATCAGGATGTTGCTGCCGCTGCGAATCGGCTGCGCCACCGTCAGCAGGTACTCCGGCTGAAACTCCAGTTTCCGGGTTTTCGGGTTGATCCCCATCGGACTGTCGGTGGTTGGCAACAGCTCGTCCTCCGGTCCAATCCTTCGGATCAGCAGCGAATCGAAAAAGATATACGGCCGCATGTTCTCGAACGCATTGGTCGACGGTGTCTGCGGCTCCGTATTGGAGCCCTCGATAGCCTTGCTCTTCGGCGGGATCAGCAGCTTGAACGTACGCCCATCGCTCGCCATATCGAACGCGATCGTGTGCACGACCGGCAGAAACCCGATCACGCGCAGCGACCCCGGTTTCCGCAGCAAAATGTATCCGTTGAACGACGTGTACGTTGTCTCCTGGCCTTTAAGCGACCCGCCCTGCGTCGCCGTGAAGGTCACTGTCGCCTTGAGAGTGTCGATCGCTTCGTACTGCTTGTTGATCCCGTCCACCAGTTGTTCCGGCGGAGCCGACTGCACATTCTTCGGCATCGTCGCCTGCGGCACTTTCCGGGTATGCCACAGGCAGCCGTTCAACAACGGCAGCGCCAGCAGCAGCGCGACGGAAATCCTGGCTCGTGTTCGACCCATCCGCCCCACCGCGGCAAAGCGCGAGTATAGCCGGTCCGCCCGGCCCGTACCGCGCCTCCCGCACTCGTCCATCGTGCTCACTGCGGCGGCCCTGCGTTGCGCACCGCGCGCCGGTACGCCTCAACATCCTTCGCGTGCTGCTCCAGCGTCTCCGAGAAGCGGGACTGCCCCGATGGATCCGCGCCCGCTGCCACAAAATACAAATAATCTGTCTGCGCAGGATGCATCGCCGCCTGCAACGACTTCAACCCCGGATTGCAAATCGGCCCCGGCGGCAGCCCCCCATGCCGATACGTGTTGTACGCCGAATCCGCCTGCAGGTCCGATTGATAAATCGTCCCCCGATAACGCCCGTCCAGCAGCGCCGCGTAAATCACCGACGGATCGGTCATCAGCGGCATGTTCCTCTCCATCCGGTTCACAAACACGCTCGCCACCAGCGGCCGCTCCGCGTCAAGGGGCGTCTCCTTCTCGACCAGCGAAGCCAGCGTGACCGTTCGATGATAGTCCGCAGTCAACCCGATCCCCTGCGTCGCCGCGCGAAACCGCTTCACCATCGCCGCCATCATCTCCTGCGCGTCCGTGTGCCGCGCAAAGCGATACGTGTCCGGAAACAAATACCCCTCAAGGCTCGTCGCCGTCGGATCCAGGCCGCTGATCAGTGCCCCATCCTGCTTCGCTGCCGCAATAAACGCCACCCTGGACCCCAGCCCCGCCGCCTCCACCTTCGCCGCAATGTCGAAAATGTTCGACCCCTCAGGAATCGTCAGCGCAACCGTATAGACGTCGCCCCGACGTATCCGATCCCAAACTTCTCTCATCGGTGCCGGGTGATCGAACCGGTATTCGCCTGCCTTGAGCGTCCCGCCCTTCACCTCGTGCAGACCGATAAACACATACCGGCTACGGATGATCCCCTGGTTCTTGAGCTGGGTCGCAATCTGCATGCTCGACATCCCTGGCGAGATGTCCGCGAAGGTCTCCGCATGCGGGCCCACGGGAACGAGCAACGCGAAAGCCACCGCGCCAGCCGCCACCAAAGCCGCCAAAAAAAGAAGGAGAAAAAAGCGTCGCACCAGGGAGAGAACCTTTTCCTTTGTTTGATTGATGTTCCTTTGATTCCCTAACCCATTCTAAGATGCGGCTTTCTCTCTGTCCCCGAGGTACGATCTCTACTGTGCAACCCCGCCTCCTGGGCCTCGATTTCGGCAGCCGCCGCATCGGCGTCGCCGTCTCCGACTCGCTCGGCCTCACCGCTCAACCCGTCCTCACGCTGGTTCGCAAAAACGCGAAGCAGGACCTCAAATCTCTCGGCCGCCTCCTCCGCAAATTCGGCTGCTCCGCCATCGTCCTCGGCAATCCCATCTATATGTCCGGCGACGTCAGCCCCCAGGCCACCCGAACCCACGCCTTCGCCGAGTCTCTCCGCGAAGCCTTCTCCCTCCCCGTCCACCTGTGGGACGAGCGCCTCACCTCGGCCGAAGCCCACCGTCATCTCCACGTCGCCGGACGCCCCCTTTCCGAACACCGGGAAGTCGTCGACCAGGTCGCTGCCGTGTTGATTTTGCAGAGTTTCCTCGACGCCCACCGCCCCCACGAAGAGTCGTATAATCAGGAATAGGCGGTACCCCAACCTTCGGAAACCGTACTCCTTTTTTGAGGGCCTGGATCCCATTTCGCAGCGGTGCGCGGCGTTCTTCCCGTTCCGCACAGCACAGCTTGTTGCCTGGGCGCGACTGGGAACGGCCCCTAAGGGGAATTGACTGCAATGACGGAACACATCAAAACCAAGCTGCTGGAAGAGATCAAACAGCTCGAACACGAGCTCACCCATGAACTGCCCGCCGAAATTAAAAAGGCAGTGGCTATGGGCGACCTCAGCGAGAACGCCGAGTACCACATGGCCAAGCAGCGCCAGGACTTCGTCAACGCGCGCCTCGGCCAGCTTAAGAAACGCATGGCGGAACTCGCCCTCGTCAATCTCTCCAACATTCCACGCGACCGCGCCGCCTTCGGCTCCACGGTCCTCGTTTACGACACCTCGAAAGATGAGAAAATCGAGTACAAGCTGGTCACCAGCGAAGAGTCGGACGTGAGCAAGGGCCTCATCTCCACCACCTCTCCCATAGGCAAGGCGCTGGTGGGCAAACAGGTAGGCGATATGACGACCGTGGTTACGCCCAATGGCAAGCGCGAGCTCGAAGTCCTCAAACTGGCCACCATCCACGACGACGCGGAAGCAGCATCGTAGCTCGCGGTCGCCGCATTGCACGTTGTAGTTTGACCATGACCGTCGGACCATGACCGCTTCGTACTGAAGCAGAAGCCGGAACGCAGTGGAGAAAAACCCTCAAATCACCTGGACGCGCGCTTTTGGTGCCGGTTGCGGCGTAATTCTTCAGGTCATCGTCAACGGGCTCGCTCTCACCCGCATCTCTCCGAACGTCCTCACCGCGCTCGGCCTCGTCATCAACACCGGCGCAGCCATCCTCTTCGGCTTCGGCAACCAGCACAACTACGTCCGCATGTTTCTCTATGCCGGACTCGTCATCATCGGCGCCGGCATCTTCGACATGGTCGACGGCCGTGTCGCTCGCCAAACCCAGCAAGTCACCGTCTTCGGCGCATTCTTCGACTCAGTCATCGATCGCTACTCCGACGTGGTCCTCTTCTTCGGCCTCCTCGTCTTCTACGCGCGCGGCAATCGCCTCTTCTACGTCTTCCTCGCCGCCTTCGTCATGGTCACGTCGCTGATGGTCAGCTACACGCGCGCACGCGCCGAAGCCCTCATTGGAAAATGCAAAGTCGGCTTCATGGAACGCCCCGAGCGCGTCGTCCTCATCATCATCGGCGCTCTCTTCGAAAACTGGGGCGCCATGGCGCCCGTCCTCTGGGTCCTCGCCGTCATCTCCACCATCACGGTGATTCACCGCGTCGCCTATACCTACCAGCAAACGCGACATCTCGCGCCCGTCACGGAAATTCGACCCATCGTCCAGCCGGCCACACCCGTCCAGCAGCCTGTGGCCATGCGCGAATCCCGCGCCTCCGAGCCGCGTCCCGATCTGCCGGCCCCCAACGCACCGCGGGCGTAACCCATCAGAGGCTGGCTCCTTCTGCGTCCGCTATCATAAAGTCGGACTCGCTCCTGGAGACGAGCATGAAACCCTCGGCGGCCCTTGAACTCAACCGCGATGCTGTGCGTAAAGCGGCGGAGCGTTTTCGCGCCACGAATATCCGGGTATTTGGATCCGTACTCCACGGCGCCGATCACGAAGACAGCGATCTCGACCTGCTGGTCGATGCCTTACCTGGTGCCACGCTTTTCGACCTGGGCGGCCTGCAGGTGGAGCTGGAAGACATCCTCGGAGTTCCCGTGGATGTGCGGACGCCGGGCGATCTCCCATCCCGATTGAGGGACCGGGTTTTTTCTGAGGCTCGTCCAGTATGATCGGACCGGCTTCCCGACTGCCTCGAACACATCCAGGAAGCGGCTTTGGATGGCCGCCGCTTTGTCAGCGGAATGTCCAGGGAAGAATTCCTCGCCGATCGGCGCACGCAACAAGCAGTCACGATGAGCCTGCTCATCATCGGTGAGGCTGCCGCCAAAATGGTGGAGCGCCATGCGGAGTTTGTCGAGAAGCATCCGGAAATTCCCTGGCGCAGTATGCGCGGAATGCGCAACCGCATCGTGCATGGCTATTTCGATATTGACCTGGACCTGGTCTGGGAAACGGTGCAGACAGCTTTGCCTGATTTGCTGGAGCGCCTTTCGATCCTCCCCAGCGGATCAGGAACTTAAAACCTCCCGTTCGGTAAGTTTTGTGATTCCTGATTTGCCCTTTCTATTTTAAAAATCCCCTTGGGGCAAATTGCGTGCACCCCCACATTCCCATCCACCAGCTGCGTGATGTCCACATCCACCGCCACGCTGGTCAGCATGTACGCCTCATCGCGTGACAAATGCTTGTCCGTCACCAGAAAATCAATCATGTTCCGCACCGCCATCTCCGTCGCGGTTTTTAGATCGGGACTGAACCCCATGCTGATGTAACTGGTCGGCGTCTCGGCCCGCGGCCACAGCAGATGCTGATCCTTGTGCACCACAAACCGGAACGTCCCCGTCAGAAACGTCTCCATTGCGGTGATATCGACCTCACCGTTACCCTGTCCGGCGTGCCCGTCGCCGGCTTCAAACAGCGCACCCTTCGTGTGCACCGGGATATACAGCGTCGTCCCCGCCACCATCTCCTTGTTATCGATATTCCCCGCATGCATCCACGGCGGCGCGCTGTCATACCGCCCCGCTGACTCCGGCGGAGCATCGCCCATGCTGCCGAAAAATGGATGCAGCGGAATATCGATCCCCGGCCCAAAATGCCCGATCATCTTTTCCCGATCCAGCGGAATAATCTTCCGCCGCCCATAGGGAAAATCATTCGGCAGAAATCCGCGCCCCGCACCAAACCCGTTACAAGCAAACGGCGCGTCGATATCGATCTTCAGAATCTGCACTTCAAGCACATCGCCTGGCTCTGCCTCCTCAATCGCCACCGGCCCGGTGAGAATGTGCCCGCCCGGCCCCTTGTCCTTCACCTGATCGAAAATCGGCTGATTGTACGCAGGAATATCCGCCGCAGCCACGCCCTCTTCCTGCAGCCGATCATCCGGCCCGCACGTCGACAGCGTCTGCATCCGCACCGTGTCGCCCGAATGCACCGTCAGCACCGGCTTCGCCTTCGACCAGTAATATCCCCACGCCACTGTAGACGGCGTGGCATTCAGCAAAATCGGCGTTCCCTGCGCGCAAGCCACGCCCGCAAACAGCAGAGACACTCCCGCGAAAGCGAAGGACCTCATCCACACCTCCATTGCGTCTTCAGATTTTCGAGGTTAGACAACATCCTACCTCGCTCGCGCTTTGGCGATCGCAGATACACCACCCCGACCGCCCCCGAAACCGCAACTGGCCGCTTGCTGTAACCTGTACCCTGTAACCTGTCCTCAATTCTCGTGCAGCGCCGTTTTCGGATCCAGTCCCGCCGCCCGCCGAGCCGGAATCCACGATGCAAAAGTCGAAATCCCCAAAAAGATCACAATCATCGCTACAAATGTCATCGGATCGGTCGCCTTCACGCCCACCAGCATCGCCGTCATCACCCGGCCCAGCACAAAGGCCGCGATTAATCCGATGGCAATCCCGATCCCGCTCAGCCGCAACCCCTGGATCACCACGAGTTGCACAATGTCGCCGCGCTCCGCGCCCATCGCCATCCGCACGCCGATCTCCGCCGTCCTCTGCCGCACTGCCGTCGACAACACGCCGTACAGGCCAACGCCCGCCAGCGTTCCCGCGATCACCCCAAACACCGCAATCAGCAGCAGCGAGAATCGCGTGCTCGCCTGGGCAGCGTGAACCACCTCCGTCGCCGGCATCATCTCCGTGACCAGGAGATTCCGGTCAACCCTCGCCACCGCTGCCCGCACCTGGTTTTCGTAATCTGCCGGATCGCTCCCGGTCCGCAGCGCCCACGACCCAACATTGCCGGACCCAATGAACCCGTCAGTAAAGTAAATCTGCTCGCGTCCCGGCACCGCCAGCGACTCCTCCCGCTGATGCGCGATGACGCCGACAATCACCACATACTCCGCCTCAGGCGTGCGGATTCGCGTGAGGATGCGCTTGCCCACCGCAGCCTGGCCGTGAAACGCTTTGGTCGCCAGCATCTGGTCGACGATCACATAATTTCGTCCCGGCAAATTGTCGTCGTCTGTGAACGTGCGCCCGGCCAGCAGCGGCGTCCGCATCGTTTCGAAATATCCAGGCAAAACGATCTGCCAATCCGTAGCCTGAAACTTGCTCGCGTCACTCGCAGCTTCCGCCGTCCCCCACCGGATCGGACTGAATTGCCCGGTCAGAGGAAATGGAAACGATGCGGTTACATTTTGCACGCCGGAAATTCCCCGCAGGCTGTCTTCTATTCGCCGGATGTACGCCGCACGCTCCTCAGGCGTCTTCAGCGTGGGAGGCGCGCCCAGCACCTGAAATGTCAGCAGATGATGCGAATCGAATCCCGGGTCGATGCGCTGCAGGTCCAGAAAGCTCCTGAACATCAATCCCGAACCGACCAACAGCACAAACGACAGCGCCACTTCCGCCATCACCACCAGATTCCGCACCGACGACCCGCTCGCCAGACCTGACGTGCGGCTCGAGCCGCGCAGAACGTTCATCAGCGCGGGCAGCGTCGCCCGCCACGCCGGAGCCATCCCAAACAGCACAGCCGCCACCAGCCCGGCCAGCGCCGTGAATCCCAGCACCGTCCCGTCGATGTGAATGCTGTCCAGCCGCGGCAAGTTCTCTGGAGCCAGCGCGCGCAGTTCGCGAATTCCGGCCCACGCCAGCGCCAGCCCCAGCACGGTCCCCATCACCGCAAGCAAACACGCCTCGGTGAGCAGTGGGACGATCAGCCGCCACCGATTCGCTCCCAGGGCCGCGCGCACCGCGAACTCCTGCTCCCGCAGCGAAGCCCTCACCAGCAGCAGATTCGCCACGTTGGCGCACGCGATCAGCAATAGAAACATGACCGATCCCATCAGCGCGAGAATCGCTGGCCGCACCTCTGCCACCAGATGCTGCCGCATCGATTCGAGATCGACGTAGTATCCCGCTGTCCGGTCCAGCGGAAAGGTGTTTCTTCCCTGCGCGGCCACAGCGTCCGCCACACTCTGCGCCTGCTCCACCGTCACGCCGTCCTTCAGCCTCCCAATCGGCCGAATCGAAAATCCGTTGCGATTCGCCGCATCGTACGCCAGCCGATTCGCAACCCAGATGTCCGGCGCTTCCTCCTCATTCGACTCCGGCGGAAAATACAACCGGAATCCCGGCGCCAGCACGCCCACAATCACCGGACCCGGCGGCCCGGTCGTCGCCATCCGATGGCCGAGAATCGCAGTATTGCCCGCATAACGCCGCTCGAAGTACTCGTAACTCAGAATGGCAATATTCGGCAGTTGCGGAGCCGCATTCGGAGCATTTGGCGCTGCACCCGGCGGCGGCGCAGGTTGCGGAACCCCATCGTCCGCGGTGAAATCTCTCCCGTACAAAACCTTCCCGCCCAGGACCTGGAAGATATTTGTCGTTGCCACCGCGTACCTGATCTGCTCAGGCGTTCCATCTTCTCGCGGCACAACATTGCGCCCTGTAAACACACCCGCCATATCCGAGAACACCGACTTCGTGCCCTCGCGCAAATCGATGTAATCCGCATTGGAGAAGGGCAGATTCTGCACATTGCGCTTGCGCAGCTCCATCCCGGCCACCACCAGCTTCCCCGGATCCCGATACGGCAGCGGGCGCAGCAGCACCGCATCCGTCACGCTGAAGATCGCCGTGCTCGCGCCCACCCCCAGCCCAATCGTCGCCACGGCAATGATCGTGAACCCCGGATTCTTCCTGAGAATCCGGCCGGCGAGCTGCAAAGTCTTCAGCATAAGGACCTCGTTGGAGACGAGCCTGCGACCGAACTCGCAGGCTTCGGGGAAATCCGGGGACCCGCAACCTAACTGGCCGTCCGGCTGCTTCGGAACATTATGCCCTGGCACGTCGATAGCGCGGATTTTGAGTGACGAACAATCCGACCCGCAATCGGCGCGGGCTTAAAAGCAAAAGGGAGCAGCCGAAGCCGCTCCCCATCCATTCGCTCTTCCTATTCCCTGTTGCCTATTGCCTGTTGCCTGCATTCACCAGCGTCCCCATGCGCGGCTGATGTAATCCGTCATCGTCATCGTGATGAGCACGCAAAACGTCAGGAAACCCGCCGCCACCGTCAGCTTCGTCAGCTTCGAGCTGTACTTCACGTGCATGAAAAACAGCACCACCAGCGTCATCTTGAAGCACGCAATCGCCAGCGCCACCACCGCATTCAGATCGCCGGGCAGGTCGATCAAAGACGCTCCAACCGTAATCGCGGTGAAGACCAGCAGCGTCGCCCCAATCGCCAGATAGATCGTCGGGCTGACGATATGCTCTTCATGTTTCGTCGGTTCGTCGTGATGCAGCGCGTCCGCCATAAGATAGTTGCCCCTAACTCAAATTTGCCCGCGACGGCCCTAAATTCTAATCCCTAAACTCTAAACTCTGCTTCACTCATTGATGTCGACTAATCAAATACAGCAGCGGGAACAGAAAAATCCACACAATATCGACAAAGTGCCAGTACAACCCAAAATTCTCAATCGGCGCGACGTGGCCGTTGACATACTTGCCGTTGTAAGCCCCAAACAGCAGAATCCCCAGCAGCGACACGCCGATCACCATGTGCAGCGCGTGCATGCCGGTCATCGCGAAATAGAGCGAGAAGTACACCTGCGTCTTCTCCGCCATGTCCAGAGACAGCTTGTCGTCGGGATAATCCTTCGTCCCGTGCAGGAATCCTTCCGGACTGAAGTTCAGCCCCGGCACGTGATGCTCCACCCATTCGTCGTGCCACTCGTATGCCTTCACACACAAAAAGCCGCAGCCCAAAATAATCGTCGCAATCATCCACCCGATCAAAGCCTTGCGCATGCGCGTCTCCGAAGCGTGCACAGCCATTGCCATCGTGAAGCTGGAAATAATGAGCAGAGTCGTGTTCAGCGTGCCCGCCCACAGATGCAGCGAATGGCTCGCCACCACAAACGCCGGGTAATACCAGTTGCGGAAGATCAGATAGGCGCAGAACAGGCCGCCAAAAAACATGATTTCCGTCAGCAGGAACAGCCACATCCCAAACGTGGCGGTCTCCCGCTGCTGTTCCACGCTCGCAAAATGATGGCGCAGAAACTCCGGATGCTCGTGCTCCAGGTGAGCCGTCTCCGCCGTCTGCGCGGCAACTGTGTGGCTATCCAACGGTCGGCACCTCGCTGTGGGTTTTGCTCTCCAGCCACTCGTAGTCGTACGCCTCCTGCGTCACAATCGGCGTCTCGACAAAATTCTCCGTCAGAGGCGGCGACTGTATCTGCCACTCCAGCCCCGTCGCCTGCCACGGATTCGGCCCTGCAATCTTCCCATACTTCAGCGACCAGGTGAGATACAGCAAGGGAAGCAAATACCCCACCCCCAGCACGCTTGCGCCCGCGCTCGAAAACACGTTCAGCACCTGAAACTCCGCCGGATACGCTGCATATCGCCGCGGCATGCCCAGATAGCCCAAAATGAACTGCGGGAAGAACGTCAGGATAAATCCGACAAAGGTGATCACCGCGGCCAGTTTCGACACCCCTTCCGGATACATCCGGCCTGTCATCTTCGGCCACCAGAAATGTACGCCCGACAGATACGCCATCAGCATGCCACCCACCATCACAAAGTGGAAGTGTGCAACGATGAAATACGTTTCCGTCAGGTGGATATCCATCCCCATCGTGCCGAGAAAGACGCCCGTCAGCCCGCCGATCGTGAACAGCCCGATAAATCCAAACGCGTACAGCATCGGCGTCTCAAACGTGATCGACCCTTTATATAAGGTTGCCGACCAGTTAAAGATCTTGATCGCCGAAGGTACCGCCACTAACATCGTCAGCAACGAAAACACCAGCGCCGAGTAGCTCGAGATACCCATCACGAACATGTGGTGCGCCCAGACGAAGAACCCAAACACCGCAATGGCCACCGACGAAAACGCGACCGCCGTGTATCCGAATACCCGCTTGCGCGAGAAGGTGCTCATCACCTCGGAGATCACACCCATTCCCGGCAGAATCATGATGTACACGGCCGGATGCGAATAGAACCAGAACAAATGCTGGAACAGCAGCGGGTCGCCACCCTTGGTTGGGTCGAACACCCCGATTCCGATGGTCCGCTCCAGAACCACCAGTACCAGCGTGATCGCCAGCACCGGCGTGCCCAGCACCATCAGGATCGACGCCGCGTAGTGCGACCACACAAACAACGGCAGCCGGAACCAGGTCATTCCCGGCGCGCGCATCCGGTGAATGGTGACGATGAAATTCAGCCCGGTAAAGATCGAACTGAACCCGGCAATAAACACCGCCAGCCCCGCGGTCACGACATGCGTGTTGACGTAATGCGTGCTCAGCGGCGTCGTAAAGGTCCACCCCGTATCCACGCCGCCCGCAGTCAGCACCCACAGAATCATGCATCCCGCCGCCACATACAGATACCAGCTCAGTAAATTGATCTTCGGAAACGCCAGGTCCTTCGCGCCCACCATGATCGGAATCAGGAAATTCCCTATAGTCGCCGGCACCGACGGCACCAGAAACAGGAACACCATGATGATGCCGTGCGCCGTAAACACCTTGTTGTAGGTGTCCGCAGCCAGCAGATCGCTCGGCGGCGTCAGCAGCTCGAGACGAATTAGCCCCGCCATCGCCCCGCCAATAAAGAAGAAGAACGTGATCGAGATCAGATACAGCATAGCGATCCGTTTGTGATCGCCCGTCAGCAGCCAGCTCTTGAGCCCGTACTCCTTGTTCAGGTACGAAACCTTTGGGAGCGTGGCCGTCGACTGGTCCGGCAGTGTAAGGATTGTGCTCATGGCTTCACCGTCCCTGGTGCAAGCGCCGGAGCCGAGGTCCCCGGCGGCGCCGCGCCCGTCTGGATGGGCTGCGCATTGCTGTTGTCGATAGTCTGTTCGATGCGGTACTGCGAATCCAGCCGCCGAATGTACTCCACCAGGTCGATCAGGCCTTCTTCACTTACCTGCCCCTGATAGGTTGGCATGATCGGCGCGTAACCCGCGACCTCGTGCATGGTGGGATTCAGAATTGTGTCACGCAAAAATGCGTCATCCGCAGTTACAAACGATCCGTTCTTCAGCTGCAGATGCGCCCCATAGACATTCGCAAGATTCGGCCCGTGCGCATTCGGCCCACTATTGTGACAGGAATTGCAGCCGAGGCTCGCAAACAGCCTTTCCCCGTTCTGCGCCAGCGAGTTTCCGCTGGTCGCCTGTGCGGCCCACGCCTCGTAATCTTCCTTCGTCATCGCCACCACTTCGCCGATCATCTGCGAGTGCAGCGTGCCGCAATACTGCGTGCAGAAAATGTGATACGTCCCCGGCGTCGTTGCTTCAAACCACTCCGTGTTGTACCGCCCCGGAATCGCCTCGCGCTTCACGCGAAAAGCCGGAATGGAAAAACTATGAAAGACGTCCTGCGAAATCAGCGTGATCTGGATCGGCTGGTTGATCGGTATGTGCAGCGCGTTGATCTCATGCTGCCCGCCTGGATGCTCCACCTTCCACATCCATTGCTTCCCGACCACATAAATGTTCATTGCATTGGTCGGCGGGCTGTAAATCCGGAAATACAGCAGCGCGCCCCATACAAAGCAAATCATGAACAGGATAAGAGGAATAATGGTCCAGGTCGCCTCCAGCAGCGTCGATCCCTCAATCTGCGTCGCCACCGGATTCCGGTCCTGCCGGTACCGAATCGAAAAATAAACCACCAGGAAAGTAACCGCACCCAGGCCCACAGCCGAAATGCCCACAAGGAAAAAGTAGAGCGCGTCCGCATACGGCGCGATGTTCGACGCTTCCGGCGGGAAGATCGCGAAGTACGTGAGCCATTTAACCAGGAATTGCCAAAGTACCGGACTGATGAAATGTTGCATCGCCTATCCGTTCACCCACTGTGTCTTCTGTTCCCGCGCTTCCCGTATGTCGCGCCGGAAGTTCACCACCAGGAACGTCCCCAGAGCCAAAACCGTCAGCACCCAGCCCGCCTGAAAAATCCGAATGTACATCAGCGTGTGCCGGTTCATTGTCGGATCGTACTGGTAGCAGTAAGTCAGCAGGTTATCGACTACTGACCCAATCTCACCGTGCGACGCTTCCACTAATCCCAGCTGCAGATCCTTCGGGGAAAACTCAACGCCCAGGTAGTACTGCGCCAGCCGTCCCTCAGGCGTCACCAGTTCCACAGCGCTCGCGTGCGCAAACTGCGTCAGCTTGCCGTCCGGCCCCTGCATCGGCACATAGCCGAATCCCACCGCGCTCGCCAGCGCCCGAATCGCCGGCTCCTGCCCCGTCAGAAAGTGCCAGCCACCCACATCCTGCGGACGCCCGTAACGCGTCATGTAGAACGCCTTCTCCCGCGCGGCAATCTCCGGCGTCTCCGTCGCATCGATGCTCACCAGCACGACGTCAAAATCCCGCCCCGGATTGAACTTCAGCATCTCCAGCGCACCTACCAGCCCGTCGATCTCCTCCGGACAAAGAATCTTGCACTGGTAGTACACCAGCGACAAAATCACCGGCTTCTTCCCGAAATAATCACCCAGGCGAACTACTTTGCCCGTCTCATCGCGAAATTCGAGATTCAGCGGCAGATGTGTATTCAGTTTTTGCTGGATGCTGATTTTCTTCAGCATCAACGGTTGCTGATCCGCGGGAGTTCCGGGTTTCTCATAGCCAAAGAACTGCCCCTGCGCAAACACCGGCAGTTCGCATGCGAGAATGAGCATGCCAGCGAGCACCATCCCCGCCGCTTTAGCCCATTGCCGTGTTATAGCTTCGCCGCGCATTTCTAATCCCTAATCCCCACTCTGATCCCTAAGTTATTGATTGTTTGCCTTAGTCGAAGCCTGCTCTCCCGCCTCGCCCGGAGGACCCGCCAATTCCTGTTCATAGCCGGTCCGGGCAAATCCATTGGTCAGCGGCATCTGCACCTGCGGTTCCGCATCACCTGTCATCAGCCCCTGGTGCTGCGGCTGTGGTGCCACCGGCAGTCCGCGTTGCGCAATCAATTCCATTGCCTGCTCAATCGGAATTCTTACCGCGCCCCCCGGCTTATCCACCCAGGTGTAATGATTCAGCAGTAAGTCTTCACGCCCGTGCAACTCGGTCAAATCCTGGTTGCCATCGTCCAGTTCCAGCCGCGGCGTGGGGAACTGCTGCGTCAGTTTTGCTAACTGCTCCTGCTCCAGTGCCGGATTCGACTGGATCGCCTTCCGTGGCGCAATCTGATTCGGTGCGTTCCACTTATTCGGCGCCCCATCGGCCTTGTCCATCCCGCTGTTGATAATGATGCCGAACCCGTAACAAACGACGAAGAACACGCCCACCGAAATGAACAGCCCCACCAGGAACACCATGATCCCGCCGGTGTTCGCATCGCTGAGCTCATAGCCCTCTTTGACCGAAGCCTCGTCGAAATGCGTCTTCGGATCGTGCTTTGGGTCATGCGGATCAGGCGTGGGCATAGTCATGCTCCAAAATCTCCGCAAGATGCGGATCGTTGGTCGCGATCAGCGGACGCTTCTTTAACTCCGTGAAGTAATACACCAGCCAGAAGCTCAACAGTGCTCCCGGCACCGCGATGTACTCCAGAATTCCCCAGCTCAAATGCAAATTGCGCGCCGCATCCTTAAAGTTCGGCTCGATCAGCCAGAACATATCCCACATGCGCGCAAAGATCATGATGCAGCAAACCAACGCCAGCCTGCTCTTGATCCGCTTCAGGTCCCGCGACAACAACAGGCTGAACGGAATTACCCAATGGAAGATCACGTCCAGCGTCGCAATCACGCCCCAGTTACCGCGAATCCGATCGAGATACCAGGGAATTTCTTCCGGCGAGTTACCCGACCAGATAATCAGGAATGACGCAAAGGCCAGATAGATATTCAGCATCACAAACGCGAAGCAGAGCTTGCCCAAATCGTGTTGCTCGATCACGCGGAACGTGCTCTTGACAGGCTCCGCCTTCGACAGCGCGATCAGCGTCAGAATCGAAAGCGCCAGCACTCCGTAAGCCTGACCTACCAGGAACTGAAATCCATACACAGTCGAGTACCAGGTTGGATCGAGTGACATGACCCAATAGATCACCAGCAGAAAGAGCAGCGCCGCGTAGAGCACCACGCCAAATCCGCTCAGGTTCTCGAACTTCGTCCGCCAGCGCGCCACGTTTGGCTCAGGATCGGCATCCCGTTTCACCGACCAGGAATTCAGCAGCGTCACATACAGCGCGAAAATCGCGAAGCACACCAGCGACACAACGTAGAAAGCCGTCACGTTCAGCATCGGCTGCTTCCAGTGGATCGCGTGCGCCTGATCGATCGTGATCAACCCCTTCTGCAGTGCGTCCCGCCACTTGTCGTACCGCGCCCAGATGTACAGCTTGCCGAACGACGCGCCCAGCAGCGCAATCGGAAACCAGAAAAGCACTACCAGCGGCCAGGTCCGCGTCATCGCCTCCAGCGGTCGCCGCACGATCAGCCCCCATTTGCCGCCGGAAAGATACTGCGTCATCAGCAGCGCCATTGCGCCGAAGCAGAACCCAAAGCAGATCATGAAGCCGTGCAGCCACCCGCGCACCACATGATCCCAGCCCAGCCCCGGCTCGTCGAACTTCTCCGCCAGCAGCGCGAGAATCACCGCGAGAATTGAGAACACCAGCCCCACGCGCAGCGCGCGCCGCCGCCACAGATCGACAAACGGGGGCGCTCCCGTCGTGCTCGTCAACCCCTTGCTGAACGTATCGTTCGCCATTATTGCTGCGCTCCTGATGGCCTGACCGGCGGCTTATTCGTCTGTCCCCGCGTTGTCGTCGTAACTGGCGGCGTCACGGACTGAGGATTCGGCGTCTGCGCCGGAGCCCCGGCAATAATCAGCGTTCGCGGTTTCGCGTTGATCGCCGTCGACGGCAGCGGCCACGGCCCCGCGTACTCCGGATGCCCTATGCTCTCCGCAATCGAGTTCAGGCTCTCCACCTGCTCCCCCGCCGGCACATCGGACATCTTCGCGTTCTGGCTCAACTGCAGCGCGCGAATATACGCCGCAATCGCCCACCGATCCTCGGGCGCCACCTGCGCCTTATAATCCGGCATCGCGCCAAATCCGTTCGTCATCACGTAAAAGTAGTGGCTCAGCGGTTCACTCTGCCGCTTGGCATCGTGGAAATTCCCCGCCGGCTTGTAGCCGCGATCCACAATCATCCCCGCGCCATTGCCCACGCGCGAGTGGCAGGGCGTGCAATACACGTTGAACCGCTCCTGCCCGCGCGCCAGCACCTGCATCGTCGCCGGAAACGGCATCATGTCCGCTTCCTTGCCGTTCACCAGTCCCGTGTAGAAATACTCCGTCTCGTACAGCTGCCCGCGTGCCACGGTGTGCTCCACCTGCGGCCGCGCCGAACGCCCATCGGCAAAAATGGATGACCCGCGCTGCGGAAACGTCCTCGGCTGATTCTGCATATCCTGCCGGCATCCAGCCACTAGCAGCAGTATGCCGAGCGCACCCACCAGACCCAACCCGCGCGGTAAGATCGCAGAGGCGGCACTGGTTCTTCTGAACGCCGTACGCTGAACGCTGAACGCTGCGCTGTTAATACTCCACCTCCACCACCGATAACGGCGCCTGCGCTTCCAGAAAACTCCGTGTCTCCGCAGCATCGAACTTCGGATCGGTCGACTCCAGGCACAAAAAGAACTTGTCGCTCGTCGCCCCATTCCGGAAATTCGGCGCGTTGAACACGGGGTGATACGGCTTCGGCAGCCCGCACAGAGCCAGCATCCCAAACGCCGCCGAGAGCCCAGCCCACAAAATCGTCCACTCATACGCCGGAACCACGAACGCCGGCCACGAATAATACGGCCGCCCCGCGACGTTGATCGGATAGGCCCACACCGAAATCCAGGTCTCCAGCGAGAACATCGCCGCCAGCCCCAGCAGGCCGCCGATCAGACACACCAGCGAAACTTCGTCGCGATGGAACCCGATAGCCGCCGCAGCTTCCTCCACCGGATACGGCGTGTAGCAATCCATCCGCCGATAGCCCGCGCCATGCGCCGCCTCCGCCGCGCGCACCAACTGCGTCGGCGTCTCAAACTCCGCCATCAGCCCGTAAACACCTTCAGGAAGTGGCATCAGTCACCTGCCTCCGGAAGAGGTTCGCCATGCAGTTCTTTTACTTTCGCCTGCGGCAGCATCATGCGCAGCTCCGACATCGGAATCATGGGCAGGAAGCGCACGAACAACAGGAACAGGAACGTAAACAACCCCAGCGTTCCCAGAAAAGTCCCGTAATCCCACTTAGTCGCGCGATAAGTACCCCACGACGACGGGAGATAGTCGCGCGTCAAACTCGTAACCACAATCACGAACCGCTCGAACCACATCCCTGTGTTCACGATGAGCGACATCAGGAACATCAGCCCTACGTTCACGCGGAATTTGCGAAGCCACATCAACTGCGGCAGCGCGATGTTACACGTGATCAGCACCCAGTACGACCACCCCATCGGCCCGAACATGCGGTTCCACATCATGAAGTATTCCCAGTGGCTCGCCGAATACCAGCTCATGAAAATTTCGGTGGAGTAGCCATACGCCACAATCAGACCTGTCGCCAGCATCACCTTGGCCATGTTATCGATGTGCCGGATCGTGATCAGATCCTCGAGGTGATAAAACCTCCTGATCGGAATCGCCAGCGTCAGCACCATGGCGAACCCCGAATAGATCGCGCCCGCGACAAAATAGGGCGGAAAAATCGTCGTGTGCCAGCCCGGCATCAGCGCCACGGAAAAGTCGAGACTAATAACGCTGTGCACGGAGAGCACCAGCGGAGTAGCCAAACCGGCCAACAGGAGCGAAGCCGTCTCGTACCGCACCCAGTGCCGCACCGATCCGCGCCAGCCCACCGCGAGCAGCCCATAGGTAAACTGCGCCAGCTTCGAAGTCGACCGATCCCGCAGCGTTCCCAGGTCGGGAATCATTCCGATGTACCAGAACACCACCGAGATCGTTGCGTAGGTCGAAACCGCGAACACATCCCACAGCAGCGGAGACCGGAACTGCGGCCAGTAATTCATCGTGCTTGGATACGGCAACAGCCAGTACCCGAGCCACGGCCGCCCGACGTGGATCAGCGGGAACATTCCCGCGCAGACCACCGCAAAAATCGTCATCGCCTCGGCAAACCGGTTAATCGAGTTACGCCACCCCTGCTTAAACAAGAGCAAAATCGCCGAGATCAGGGTGCCCGCGTGACCAATTCCGATCCACCACACAAAATTGATAATCGCAAAGCCCCACGCTACCGGGATGGTAATGGCCCAGATTCCGACGCCCTTCAGAAACAGCCAGGTCACCGCGGTCAGCAGAATTCCCACGATCGAGCCGGCGACCAATATCCCGAAATACCAGCCCAGCGGCGTGTGGCTGGTCAGCACAATGCGCGATACCTTCTCCGTGACCGACTTAAAGGTGTGCCCGGGCGCGATTACCCGGTACTCTCCTGTGACCGGATCCACCATCGGATTGTTGACGGGTGCGTCTTTCGTCGCCATCGTCTTCTGCCCTGCCCTCAGAATGCGTTTCCTAATCCCTAATCCCTAATCCCTATTCCCTGCTTTACGTCGAATACTCTCCCAGCGACTTAGCTAAATCCTCATTGATATTCAGCACACCCGCCACATAGGTCGTGCGCGGTCGAGTATTGATATCCGCCAGCACGCCGTAAGTCCGCTCCTGCGTCTTCACCTTCGCCACCCGGCTGGCCTTGTCGTTGATGTTCCCGAAGACGATCGCGTCCGTCGGGCACGCCTGCTGGCACGCCGTCCGAATCTCGCCATCGCGAATCTCGCGGTTCTCCTTGTCTGCCGCGATCTTCACTGCCTGGATCCGCTGGTTGCAGTAGCTGCACTTCTCCATCACGCCGCGGCTGCGTACACTCACATCCGGATTGTGCATCAGCGCCAGCGTGGGGTCGTCCCAGTCATACACATCGGAGTAAAGCAGGAAATTAAACCGCCGCACCTTATAAGGACAGTTATTCGAGCAATACCGCGTCCCAACGCAGCGGTTGTAAACCATCAGGTTCAGCCCTTCGGGCGAGTGCACCGTCGCGCCCACCGGACAAACCTGTTCGCACGGCGCGTTTTCGCAGTGATGGCATGTCATCGGCTGGAAGTGCGCCCGCGGCGCAGCCAGATCGCCCTCGAAGTAGGTGTCGATGCGGATCCACTGCATGATGCGGCCGATCTTCGCCTGCTGCCGCCCCACCACCGGAATATTGTTCTCCGCGTAGCAGGCCGTCACGCACGCGTTGCAGCCTACGCACGAATTCAAATCGATTGACATCCCCCATGCATTCTTGTCGTAGCGATACGCGGGGAACATGCTCTCGTCCGGCTCCGGCACGCTGCGCCCTTCGCCCTCATGCGCGAATTCCGGGTTTGCCCTGAACTCGGCGAGCGTCGCGTAGCGAATAATTCCGCGATCGATCGACTCGTTGCCTTCGATCGAATGCGTGCCCGACCCATCGCCACCCGCCTTCACCGACCGCTGATCGATGTGGTGACTCTTCGTCACGCAGATGTCGTAAATGTCGCCCGTCTTCCGCAGCGACGCGCCCGCCTGCATCCACGGCGCGCCCGACTGCTGGATCAGATACGCGTTGTATCCAACCCCGCCGGCCACTCGACCATGCCTGCGCCCCTGTCCCAGCGTGACGACGACAACACCATCCGCCTGCCCTGGAACCGCCAGCGCTCCGGCGATGATCTTCTTTCCGCCCACGCTGATCTCAACCGCATCGTTCTCCGCGATAGCGTTCTTCTCCATCGTCGCGAAGCTCATCAGCGCTGCGTTGTCCCACGACAGGTTCGTTACCGGCCGCGGAATCTCCTGCATCCATCCCACGTTCGCGTAGCGTCCGTCATAGACATTGGCATCCGGCCGGAACGCGACTTCAACAGAATCGCCGCTCGCAGGCACACTCCCCACAACCGGAGGCACTGCCGCTTTCGCGGTCACCGTCTTCGGCGTGAACGCGGTCCCTTCGATCCACCCATCGTGCAGCGCCTTGCGCCAGTTGAACTCGAAGTCACCCTTCGATAGCTGATCCTTCCAGGTTCCGCGTACAACGTCGTAGGCGGAAACATCCGGCTCATCCAGCATTGACTGCACAATCTCGTGCGCGTTGTGCCCGCCGTAGAGCGGAGCGATCATCGGCTGCACGATGCTCACCGTGCCGTCGTACGCCCGCGCATCCGACCACATCTCGAGGTAGTGCGCGTTGTTGATGTGCCAGTGCGCCAGCTCGCCCGTCTCGTCAAAATGCGAACCCAGGTGCGCGACGGTCCCAACCTTGTTGAAAGCGCTCTCGAAATCCAGGTCCGCCGGCGCCGAATAGATCGGATTCGCATTCAGAATCACCAGCCAGTCCACTTTGCCGGCATTCATGTCCGCGACCAGCGCCTTCAGATCGTCCGTCTGGATCGACGGCATCGGATTGACCGGATCGGTGTACACCACCGTCTTGCCGACATTCCCCAGCGCCTGGTTGATCGCAAATACCGCCGCATGCACGGCAGGCGCCGCAAAGTCTCCAGGAATAACAACGCACTTCCCGGCGCTCGCCTTCAGATCCGCAGCGAGTCCCTGCAAATATTTCGTCTGATGTTCGGTCCAGCTGCCGCCACTTGCTCCACCCGCACCCACAGCGCTCGCCAGAGCCGCGGCAAACCCAGCGACCTCACTGGGCTTCAGCGCCAAGCGATGCTCCGCCTTGAACCCGGTGGTCGTGGTGACAGACTCAACCACATACAGCCGATTCATCTGATCCGTGCCGTCCAGCTTGCGCTTCTGCGCGTAATCGCGCGCCAGCTTATGGAATCCCGGGAATGTAGCGCCGCCCAGAAAATCCGCATCGAGCGACACAATCACGTCCGCCTGATCGAGGTGATACTGCGCATCCACATAACTGCCGAACGCCTGTTTCGCCGCCGTGTAATGGCTATCGCGGTTCACCGGCTCGTACTGCACAAACTTGGCCAGCGGATAATTCTTCTGTGCCTGCGCCCATTGCGCCGCCAGCGTGGGCGACGTCACTGTCCCACTCAGGAAATACAATCCCTGCCCGCCCGAAGGCTTCTTGTCCGCCAGCATTGACCGAAACGCCGCCAGAAACGCCGGCCACGTCCGCGTCTCGCCGCGATACAGTATGTGCTGCGACCGATCCGGATCGTACAAATCCAGCAGCGACGCCTGCGTCAGGGGATCCGACCCGCCCTTCACGTAAGGATGCTCTGGGTTTCCATCGACCTTAATCGGCCGGTACGCATCGCTCTTCACCAGCACCGGCACCGCACCCGACGCAAACGGAAATGCCGAGGCAAAATATACCGGCTTGCCGAGAATCAAATCCTCCGGCGCCGCGACGTACGGCATGATCGGCTCATCAGGCTGCTTCGTGCATCCCGCGAGGCCAGCCAGCGCCATGGACGCGCCCATCACCTTCAGGAAACTCCGCCTCGAAACCGGATCGATCCACTCCGACGCCTGCGAAGGAAATTCCTCCGCCACCATCGCAGCAAACTCCGGCGTCTCCGCCAGTTCGTCTATCGACCGCCAGAACTTTTTGCCCTTTTGACCCGCCAGCTTCGCCCGCACTTCGGCCAGCGTCAGGGCTCCCGCCGCGCGCGGGTTTGGCGCGGTGGGATGAAGCGTCGGCTTCTTAGCCTCAATCTGCACCAGACTTCCCGCCTCAGTTGAGGATTCGAGCACAGGCCCCTGCATTTCTAAACGCTGTCCGCTGATCGCTGAACGCTCGCTCTTACTCATCGGTGACAAACCTCGCAGCTGGTCAGCTCACGCGGATTGCGAACGTTGTAGTGCTGCACCAAAAACTCCCCCAGCGCATCCTGGCTCGTGAACTTCGTGTAATGCAGGCCCGCCGGCAAAGTCATCGGCTCGTTGTTCTCGCTGCCAATCGTCGTCGCCGCCGTCTGCGCATGCACTCCCGTCAACGGTGAACTCAATGCCGCCATCTGCACCTCGCCGGCCGGCGCCGTCTCCGTGCACGTTACGCCACCCGCGGTTGGCGACCCCGCCGGAACATCTTCCGCCGCGCACCAAACCGGCTTCAGCTCCGACGCTCCCGTCCACGCCATGTTGTAAATCTCGCTGGTCGGCCGCAGATTCTTCCCCGGATTCCGGTGGCAGTTCAAACACCACTCCATCTGCAGCGAATTCTGCATATACATAATGGGCATCTGGTCCACACGCCCGTGGCACGACGAGCACCCGATCCCCTTGTTCACGTGAATTTCATGATTGAAGAAGACGTAGTCCGGCAGATCGTGCACCCTCGTCCATGCAATCGATTCCCCTGTCGCCCAGCTGTGCCGCACCGGCTCCAGCAGCTGCGCGTTCGTCCAGATCTGCGCGTGGCAGTTCATGCACGTCTTCGTCGGAGGAATGCCCGCGTAGCTCGACTTCTCCACCGTGGTGTGGCAGTACTGGCACTGCAGCCCCAGACCCTCGACGTGATGCTTATGGCTGAACGGGACTGGCTGATCCGCGCGCTGCCCCTGGCGCGTCACCCACGGCGACCGCTGCAGCTCATCGAGCGTCAGCCCCAGGGCTATCGTGATCAGCCCCGTCAAAATCAGGCTCATCCGGGCCAGCGCGTTCGAGCTGCGATCAAAAATCTGCGCCATGAATGCTTCCTGAATCTCCTGGTGAATCGCAAGGCGAGAACGTGAGGATTACCGAGATCAGGCCGACGCGTGCTACTGCGGTCGCGGCCTCAGATGAAACGAGCAGTTTCCAGGATTGCCGTGGTTTCCAGCGCACAGTTCTTCAACCCGGCAAGGCCCCTGTGCTCTGGAGTTTGGTTGGTTTGTGTTCTGGATCACAGCCGATTGTGACCTGCATCACAAATTTGTGTAAAGAAAACTATAGCGGCACATCGCCGCCCTCTGCAAGCCGCTCACCCGAGGAAGAAAAATAATTTTTGAGCTCGACTCGCCGTTCGCGATTCCGCATGCGCCAACCTGTGCCATCTGCCGCCATTCTCCGGTGCAACTCAAACGTTCGAGCAGCCTGACCGCCGGAGTCTGCGCCCCGCCGCATTTCACACATCTGTAACCGTGCCGGTGACCTAATCTGCGGCCAATGTTCCTCAGAATTTTCCAGCGCCCCCGGCCTGGCCTTGCCCAGCTTTGTCTGAACGCTGAACGCTGTACGCTGCACCCTGAGTTCTGTACCCTGTCTCCCATGATCGATGGACGCCGCGCCGTTCGCTACGATGCCGACCTCGCCCTCAGCACCCTCACCGCAGCCGACCCGAAGCTCGGCCAACTCATCCAGCGCGTCGGCCCTTTCACCCTCAAGCTGAAGAGCCAGCACTCTCCTTTCGAAGCGCTGCTCGAGTCCATCATCTATCAACAGCTCCACGGCAAAGCCGCCGCCGCGATACTCAAGCGCCTGCTCACCGCTTTCGGCGAACTGCACCCCGCTCCGGAACTCCTCCTCGAGACCTCCGACGACAGGCTCCGCGCCTGCGGCCTCTCCGCCTCCAAAGCCAAAGCCCTGCGCGACCTCGCCGCCAAAACCCTCTCAGGAACCGTGCCCACCCTCACCGCTATCCGCCGCATGCCCGATCAGGAAATCATCGACCGCCTCACAGAAGTCCGCGGCATCGGCGCCTGGACCGTCCAGATGCTCCTCATATTCCGCCTCGGCCGCCCCGACGTCCTCCCCGTCACCGACTACGGCATCCGCAAAGGCTTCGCCCTCACCTTCCTCCGCCTCCCCAAATCGAAACCCTTCGACGCCTCCATGCTCGCCACCGCCGAGCAGATCGAGCGACGCGCGGTAAAGTGGCGTCCCTGGCGCTCCGTCGCCAGCTGGTACCTCTGGCGCGCCTGCGACCTCGCCGGCAAAACCATGGTCCTGCCTGATTGACGCTCCTTCCAAACCAGAGCGTGACAGGGCGAATCCCCCGCGTTCGTCCCCTTCCGAAAACCCGCGCTATAATCCTGGACACATTTCCCCACCCCAGGACCAGGAAAGGAAGCCACCCTGTGTCTCTCTCACTCGAATCTCATCGCTCTCTTCGCGTCGTGCCGCTGGTCGCCCTCACGCTGTTTCTCTCCGCGCCTGGCATGCACGCACAGACCCAGGACATCGACGCCAAACTCCAGGGCTTCGACGCCTGGATGCAGCAGACCCTCAAGGACTGGAACACGCCCGGCATCGGCATCGGCATCGTTGTCAATGACAAGCTGGTCTTCGCCAAAGGCTACGGCTATCGCGACTACGGCCAAAAACTGCCCTTCACGCCCGACACCCTCTGCCAGATCGCTTCCAACACCAAGCTGTTTACCGCTACTGCCGCAGGCATGCTCGTCGACGAAGGCAAGCTCACCTGGGACAAGCCCATCCGCGACTCCGTTCCCAGCGTCCGCTTCTACAACGACGAGCTCAACAACAACGTCACCCTCCGCGACATGCTCTCGCATCGCACCGGTGTCACCCGCCACGACCTCATCTGGTTCAAATCCGACTTCACCCGCCCGCAGTTATTCGACAAGCTACGTTACCTCGAGCCCGAACAGCCCATGCGGGAAACCTTCCTCTACAACAACCTCATGTTCTCCGCCGCCGGCCACATCATCGAGCTTGAGTCCAGCCAAAGCTGGGAGCAGTTCGTCCATGACCGCATCTTCGCCCCGCTCGACATGTCCTCCTCCTCCTTCACCATCGCCGACATGCTTCAGCACCCCGATCACGGCGTCCCCTATCGCGAGAAACGCGACAGCTTCGAGCTGTACAAGATCCCGTATTACGAAGACACCGAGGGCGTCGCTCCCGCCGGCGCCATCATCTCCAATATCCACGACCTCTCGCACTGGCTCATCGCACTGATGAACGACGGCAAGTACAACGGCCACCAGGTCCTCCCCTCCGACGTCCTCCGCCAGACCCTCCAGCCGGCCATCGGTCTTCCCAACACCCTGGGAGAAGCCCAGGGATTCTGGGAGATTCTCAATCCCGCATACGGCATGGCGCGCGAAACCGCCTCCTATCGCGGCCATCTCCTCACTTTTCACGGCGGCGACCTGCCCGGATTCCACTCCCAGGTCTCCTTCATGCCCAATGACCACATCGGGGTCATCGTTCTGGTCATCAGCGACCACAGCGCGCCCCTCTACAACATCGTCAGCTACAACGTTTACGAGCGGCTTCTCGGTATGGACCTCACGCCGTGGAGCCAGCGCCGCCTTGCCCAGCGCCTTGCCGACAAAAAAGCCGGCACAGAAAGTCGCGCCAAAGCCGGCGCCGACCGCGTCCCCAACACCACACCGTCCCACCCGCTCACCGCCTATGTCGCCGAGTACGAGAATCCCGCTTACGGCATCGTGAAAATCTCACTCGACGGCGATCAGCTCCACTTCGGCTTCCACGAGTTCTCTTTCCCCCTCAGCCACTTTCATTACGACCGCTTCGACACCCCCGACGACGAGCAGTACGGCCGCTTCTCCCTGAACTTCCTCACCAATCCCCAGGGCGACATCGACAGCATCACCACCTCTCTCGATGAAGCCGCGGTCACCTTCACCCGCAAGGCCCCCACGCTCGATGAAGCTACCCTCCAGAAGCTCGCCGGAACCTACATCACCCCGGACAAGACGCGATTCCGCGTTCTCTATCAGCCGGGAAGCGGGCTCTCTCTGGATTTCCCCGGAGGACCACCGCACCCGCTCATCCTCATCAAGGGCTTCCAGTTCCGGACCCCGCAGTTTGCCGACGACATCTTTGAATTTGTCCTCGAAAACGGCCAGGTCAAAACCCTGAAGGAACGCGATCCCTCCGGCGAATACAGCTATACGCGCGAGTGAGCGATCTTCCTGGGCAGCGGTCGTGCTTCCGGGCCAAACCGCGTGGGCCGGCTGAGATTCAGCCGGCCCACGCTTCTCTGCAACTCAGGCGATGGCGCCTGCGCGATGCGCCAGGCGGACCTCCTTTGCGGCCGCGCGGCCGCGCACCTGGCCGGCGGATTCCCGCCCCCCAGCTTCCTCCTCCACCCTGAACCGCGACACCAGCGAATCCAGCTCCACCGCCAGCTGGCTCAGCGACTCGCTCGCCCGAGCCGACCTCTGCGCGCCGGCGGCAAAATCGTTCGAGATTCGCGCAATCTCCGCGATGTTGGCATTCACCTCGTCGGTGGTGCTCGCCTGCTCGGTCGCCGCCGTGGCAATCTGCGCAACCATCTGCGCCGCATGCTCGGTACCGTCGATGATCCCGCGCAGCTTCGCCCCCGACTCCTCGGCCGCCTTCACGCCCTGCTCGACCTCACCTGTCCCCCGCACCATCGCTTCCACCGCGGCCTGCGTCTCTTTCTGGATGCTGCCGATCATGCCGCCGATTTCCTTGGTCGCCTTCGTGGTCCGCTCCGCCAGATTCCGCACCTCGCCCGCTACCACCGCGAATCCTCGCCCGTGCTCGCCGGCGCGCGCCGCTTCGATCGCCGCATTCAGCGCCAGCAGATTGGTCTGTTCCGCAATTTCGTTGATCACCCCCACAATGCGCCCGATCTGATCCGACCGGCTGCCCAGCTCCGCCACCTGCTTCGCGGCCTGGTCCACCGACGCGGTCACCTTCTGCATCATCGCGATGGTCCGCTCCATGACCTTGCCGCCCTCGCGCGCATTCTCAGCCCCCGCATGCGCCTTCTCCGCCGCCGAATTCGAATTCTGCGAGACCTCCTGCACCGTGACCGACATTTCCTGCATCGCCGTCGCGACCTGCGCCGTCTGCATCTGCTGCGCCTCTGCCCCCTTCGCCATCTCCACCGACGAAGCGGAAATGCCATCGCACGCCTCCGCCAGCCGCCGCGTGTTCTCCTGCACCTGTCCGATAATCCCCTGCAGCTTCTCCAGAAAAGTGTTGAACCAATGGCCCAGCTCCCCGATCTCATCCTCGGCCGTGATCGGGATCCGCTGCGTCAGATCGCCCTCCCCCTCCGCGATGTCCTTCAGGCTCGCCGTCACCTCCAGCAGCGGCCCCGACACCCGCCGCTCCACCATCACCGTCAGCACCGTCGCGAACGAGCTGATGGCCAGAAATAAAATCAGACCGAACAGCCGTTGCCGGTTCGTCCACGCCGTCACGCTGTCCAGCTGCGCCTTGAAGTCGCCCGACAGCGTGCCCCGCAGCTGCCCCAGCGCGCCCTCCATGGCGCGGTTTTCCCGCGCCAGGACCCCAATCTGATTCTGTGTGTCCTCGGAGACATTCGTGCCTCCGGTCGCCATCGCCGCGTACACCGTGCGCGAGCGCGCCGCCAGATCCGTGAACTGGGTCAGCAGCGCGGTCACCTCCTGCTTCCGCGCCGCATCGAAGGCCACGTCCTGCTCGACCGACTGCAAAGCGCCGGTCACCGCCTGCGCCGCCTCGTCCGCCTTCGCCAGCGCCCCGGCATCCTGCGTCAGCACCGCGTCCGAATAGCTCTTCGTCAGTTTCTGAAACGACGCGCCCGCTTCCTGGCTCGACAGGGTCGCCGGAAACAGCGACCCCGATGCCAGGTTCATGGCCTTCTCCGTCCGTGTCCCCGTCCAGTACACCAGCAGCAGCAGCGCCAGATAACCGGCTCCGATGATGCCGATCGCCATGCGAATTCTGGTCTTGATACGAACCGCTTTCATGAACCCCCTCATTTCCCGCTTTCCCAGCCGTTGTCCCGGTTCGAGCCCCGAGGGCGGGTGCCCTCGGTCCGCTCCTACCGGACAGAGAGCACTTTTACCCCTTCATGCGGTGTTCCCGGGCTGATGTACCCGATCGCTCCCGCGTTGTGGGCCACAAATTCCACAGCCTCCGCGTCTCCATCCAGCGTCTTCGGCATCGTCGCCTGCCCGGAAAAGACCAGGCTCCGCCAGCCCGCGCGGTAGGCCGTATCGTTCTTCCCGATGTACGCCTGCAGAAACTCCACGTGCGCCGTCCCCGCCTTCAGCAGGATCGGAACCACCCGCGTCCCGTCCTTCAGCGTGGTCGCGCTCCCGGTGAATACGTCGCGCAGATCGTCTTTGGAAATGTCGGCGCTCTTCACCCCGGGGTTGGCAATCACAAGCACCTGCGCCTGGGCTCGTACGGTCAGGATCGATGCCGCGGCCAGAAGAATTACGGATAATAGCTTTTTCATAATGTGTTCTCCTTTCGCTCGCGTCAGAAGTTGAAGCCGCTCCGCACGACGATTCCGTTGGTGTTGTTGGCAAGGCCCTCCGGATTCACCGATGCGTAGAAGCCATCCGGATAGGTGGCCAGCCCGTTACCGTCCATGAAGTGCCCTTCCACCTTCAGCGTCAGGTACTGGTTGAACGTGATCTTCGCGGTCACAACCTTGTCGTAGTCGTGCTTCTGCGGCCCGGTGTAATTGAAGT
This sequence comes from uncultured Acidobacterium sp., assembly GCA_964535525.1. GTDB lineage: Bacteria > Acidobacteriota > Terriglobia > Terriglobales > Acidobacteriaceae > Palsa-343. The sequence continues at coordinate 46,632 of CAZHTJ010000023.1, forward strand.
TGAGGTTCGGCCCCTTCGGAACCAGATCCGCTCCCCCGATGAAGATCCGGTAATGCGAGTAATACGAACCCACCTCCAGCCATTTGTCGACGCGATAGGCCACCGCGCCGTACCAGCCGCGCGTGTCGGCATAGAACCACGCTGTATCGCTGAAGATGTCCTTCGCCTGGTAGTACCGCTTGTGCTCTGCCTCGAAGCGCCACCGGCTCGTCGTGTACCGCCCGTAGAACCAGTTCGTCCAGTCCTCGAACGACTTCTCGTTATAAGGAGCGCCCGAGACATGCGCCGCCGGAACCGACAGCTTCCCCGATCCCGAGATCTCTTCGTTCTGCCGCGATGCGCCCACCGTCAGCCCCCGCACCGGCGTCAGCCAGCGCAGATCTCCCCCGAAAACCGGACCGCCGTAGGTCCCGCCCACATTGATGTGCACACCCGGAGCGATATTCGTCAGCAGATACGGGTAGCCGCTGTACTGGCTGTCCCGGCGCTCGCCGCCGTACGCCGTATACCCCACCGATCCCAGATTCCGCCCCAGCCGCGCACGCCCGTAAATGTCCCCGCCCAGATGCGAGATCGAGGAGTCGCGCATGTCGATCGGATACATGCTCTGCGGCAGCAGAGCAAAGGTGTGATCGAAATCCATGTCCTGGGTATCCGTATAGAGTCCCATCACCGTCTTCACCCGGCCGCCCCGGAATCCCAGCCATGGCCTGGGCCGCACGTCCACCATGTAAAAGTCGAACTGCGGATGCCATTTGCCCAGCTGCCCCAGATCCCGGTCGTAGCCCTGCGCCGCCACCCGCACCTTGTCGCTCAGTTGCGAGCTCAGATTCAGTCCCACGTCCGTGAAGTTGAAGCTCCCCTGGCTGGTATCCATCGTCAGCCAGTTGTTTTCCCCGGTGTAGATGTAACCCTGCGTCCCGAAACCGTGCAGTTGCACTGGCCGGTCGAAGATCCTGACCTCCTGCGCGCCGGCCGTGAGCCAACCTGCCGACAGCAGGCAGGCGATGACGGCATATCTCCTGAACCCTTGCATGGAAACTCCTTGGTGATTTCTTTGTGCGGATGGTCAGGGCGCAGTGCGGATCGAAACTTGCACCCGGCGAGGTCCCCAACGCATTTCGCGCCCACACTTGCCCTTTCGGCGGTTCGGATCGGGCCTTGAGTGGCGTTACCTTTTTTTTGTCAGAATCGGACAGTCCTTCAACGCCACAAGCCGTCTGCGAACCCCATCGCCCCCATGCCCTGCATCCCCGCACCACACACCACCACGCCGTCGGATCAGGAATCCCCATCGGCCCGCGAACGCGGATCCGCTGCCGCCGCAATTCATCTCCGCTCAACCCAGGCCCCCGTTTTTCCTTGCTATCCTGAATTCGCCATGCCTTCGAAACACGATCTCCTCAAAGACCCCATTCGCCACATCGACATCCGCCAGCACAACGTCGTCCCTCTCGTCGACGCCATGCATTCGATGGCCTACAGCTCCCGTGACCTCGCCCGGGCCGCCTCCATCTACGAGCGCATGCTGCGCGATCAGGACTGCGGAGTCATCCTCTGCCTCGCCGGCTCCCTTATCTCCGCCGGCCTCAAGCAGATCTTCGTCGACCTCATCCGCAACAACATGGTCGATGCGGTGGTCTCGACCGGCGCCAACATCGTCGATCAGGATTTCTTCGAAGCGCTCGGCTTTAAGCACTACATCGCCGACGAACTCTACAAGTCCGGCACCCAGGATGGCGTGCTGCGCGAGCTGATGATCGACCGCATCTACGACACCCTCATCGACGAAGAAGAACTCCGCCACTGCGACGAGACCACCGAGAAAGTCGCCGACTCCCTCCCGCCTCGCCCGCACAGCTCCCGCGAATTCATCCGCGCCATGGGCGCCTGGCTCGAAGCCAACGGCAAGACTCCTGAAAAGGGCGGCGTCGATTCCATCGTCTACTCCGCGTATCGGAAAGATATCCCCATCTTCTGTCCCGCCTTCAGCGACTGCTCCGCCGGCTTCGGCCTCGTCGCCCATCAGCACAAGCGGCAGGACAAGCCCAAAGTTTCCATTGATTCCGCGAAAGATTTCTACGAGCTCACCCAGCTCAAGATCGCCAACCCCACCACCGGCCTGCTCATGATCGGCGGCGGCGTCCCTAAAAACTTTGCCCAGGATATCGTCGTCGCCGCCGACATCCTCGGCAACGAAGCCCCCATGCACAAATACGCCATTCAGATCACCGTCGCCGACGTTCGCGATGGCGCACTCTCCTCAAGCACACTGAAAGAGGCAAGTTCCTGGGGAAAAGTCGACACTACTTTCGAGCAGATGGTTTACAGCGAAGCTACCCTCGCGCTGCCGCTCATCGCCGGCTACGCATGGCATAAGAACGCCTATGCCGAGCGCCGCGAGCGCCACTGGAGCCGCATCCTCGATCCGGTCGCCGTTTAGCCGACACTGTTACAATTTGACCGTCACTGTTACAAATTGCGCAACACTTTTGCATCGTTTCCGCAGCACTAACACCAAAGTGGGATTGTTTGCCTGATTCGCTGTGGATTTTCCTACCGGAACTCTCGGGGCTTCCCCTATACTGAGCCTCGAATCCCTGTTTTAGATTCCATAGGGAAGCCCATTCCCGTCTTCCACGGAATTGAGTCGTGTCTCGATTCAGCCACTCGCGCACCGTCACGCCCGCTTTCATGATCGCGCTCGCCTCCTCGCTCGTGGGCGCCCTCATCCTTGCGCACTACGGTAGTCCCCCCGCGCAGAGCCATCCGTGGATCTTCTGGTTTGCCGGTTTCTGGACCGTCGCCCTCGCTCTTCTCGTCTCCATTGCCATCTCCAACTTCCGCTCCGTCCTGCGTGAACGCCGCGCCGAGCGCCAGCTCCAGGCCGTTGCTCGCCTCCATCGCAGCATCCTCGATTCCGCCGGGCCCATGATGATCGCCTGCGACCTCACCGGCAGCATCAATCTCTTCAATCCCGCCGCCGAGCGCATGCTCGGCTATCGCACTCATGAAGCGCTGGGTAAGCTCAACGCCGCCGAGCTGTTCCCGGAAAGCGAGATGGCCCGCGTCGGCGAACAACTCGCCGCCTCCATGCCCGCCTTTCGCACCCACCCCGAGGTCCCGCCCAACACCGCCCCCACCCTGCTTCCCTATGTCCGCTACGTCGCCACGTTTCCCGCCAGCCGCGTGCGCGGATTCGAAATGCGCTACCGCCGCAGAGACGGCAGCACCTTCCCCGCCATGGTCTACCTCTCCGCCGTCCGTTCCTCCGCCGGAACCGTCGAGGGCCTCGTCTCCATCGCCGTCGATCTCAGCGCCACCCGCCGCGCCGAGCACGCGCTCCGCGAAAGTGAAGAGCGCTACCGCGACCTTTTCGACAACTCCGCCGAAATGATTGCCACGCTCAGCCCGCGTGGCCGCTACCTCTACGTCAATCCCTCCTGGCAAACCCTTTTCGGCATGGATTCGTCGCAGTTCGAGTCGCTGATAGGATTCGAATCCCCCTTTCCGCCCGAAGTCCAGACCGAAGCCGCTGCCCTCTTCCACAAAGCCCTCCACGGCGTCCGCGTCGAACATCACCCGCTCCGTCTCCAGAACTCCGCCGGTGAAAACGTCGAGGTCGAAGCCAGCCTCAGCTGCCGCCGCGAAGAATCCGGCCCCGTCTCCGTCCGCTGCATCTTCCGCGACGTCACCCAGCAGAACCGCCGCGAGCGCCGCCTCCGCATTCAGCTCATCGTCAGCCAGATCATCGGCGAAACCACCTCCATGGACGAAGGCCTCACCCGCGTCCTCGAAGCTCTTTGCGGTACCTTCTCCTGCGAATTCGCCGCCCTCTGGACCGTCGACGAAGGCCAGCACACCATCCGCCCCCGCAACTGCTGGTTCTCCCGCGGCCGCTCCAGCGAGGATTTCCTTCAGGAAACCCAGTCTCTCGTCCTTTCCCGTGGTCAGGGCCTTCCCGGACTCGTCTGGTCTCTCGGCAAGCCCTGCTGGGTCGCCGATCTCCGCCAGCATCCCACTTTCCTGCGCCGCTCCGCGGCTCGCCTCAACGGCTTCTCCTCCGGATGGGCCGTCCCCGTCCGCGTCGGCAATCAGGTCATCGCCGTCGTCGAGTGCTTCTCGCGCCAGCTCGTGCGCGAAGACCCCGACCTGATGGCCACCGTCGAAACCGTCTGCGGCTCCGTCGGCCAGTTCATGGCCCGCGCCGGCCAGGAAGCCCGCGTTCGCCAGCTCGACCGCCAAAAGGCCGTCATCCTTAATTCTGTTGCCGACGGCATCATCGGCGTCGACTCCACCAACCGCATCGCCTTCGCCAATCCCGCCGCCGCGCGCATGATGGAGTGCAATGAATCCGAGCTCATCGGCTGCCGCGTTCACGATCTTCTCCATCCGCCTATCGCCGGCTGCGACTCCACCTGCCCCACCCGCCGCGCCTTCCAGACCGCCGAAGGCGCATCCGGCCAGGACGTCTACTTCCGCGGCAACGGCAAAAATTTTCCCGTCGAATTCTCGCTCATGCCCATGGTCGAAGAGGGCGAGCCCGTCGGCAGCGTGCTCAGCTTCCGCGACATCAGTCAGCGCTATGCCCTCGACCACATGAAGGACGAGTTCATCTCCACCGTCAGCCACGAGCTGCGCACCCCCCTCACCTCCATCCGCGGCGCGCTCGGACTTCTCTCCGCCGGCCTGCTCGGTGAAGTCAGCGAAAAGGCAACCAGCCTGTTGCGCATCGCCGTCGCCAACTCCGACCGCCTCGTCCGCCTCATCAACGACATCCTCGACCTCGAACGCATGACCTCCGGCCGCGCACCCCTCGCCTTCCGCCGCATCTCCCTCGACGAGCTCGTCCGCCAGGCCATCGACGCCATGCAGCCCATGGCCGATTCCGAAGAGGTCTACCTCGCCTGCGAATCGAACTCCGTCTTCGTCGAAGCCGATTCCGACCGCATGCTCCAGGTCCTCACCAATCTGCTCAGCAACGCCATCAAGTTCTCACCCCCCCGCTCCACCGTCCGCGTCATTACTGTCCGCGCTTCCGACGGCGTCACCGTCAGCGTCATCGACGAGGGCCGCGGCGTTCCCGCCGACAAACTCGAAACCATCTTCGATCGTTTCCAGCAGGTCGACGCCTCCGACTCCCGCCAGAAAGGCGGCACCGGCCTCGGCCTCGCCATCTGCCGCACCATCGTTCATCAGCACGGAGGCCGCATCTGGGCCGAACAGAACGGTTCCCGCGGCGCCATCTTCCGCTTCTTCCTCCCCGAGCGCGCCTCCATCTCCCCACTCGCCGAAGAGGCCACGCAGAGTCAGTTCGAACAGAAACTCGGCTAAGAGATTTCAACCAGAAATTCGAAATGCGGAATTCGAACGGATCGGATGCTCGAATCCGGCACATCGGAGAGTCAGTTCTAGAACCACTGGGGGATTCCAGGAACGCGCGAATTGGTTTAATAGTTAGTTCGGGTATCTCAGGGTATAGCCGCTGCGGAGTTTCTGGATGAGCCGCCGTTTTGAAGCTCTGATCTGGCCGCTTTTGAATTTCTGATCTGGCCGTTGTTTTGAATCTCTGGTTTAGCCGTTGACGAATTTCTGCAGTAGCGCTGTTTTGAAGGGGCACGGCTTCAGCCGTGCCGCCATGGTCTGTGAAAAGAATGGGGCTTTAGCCCCTGAGGGATGGTTCTCGAAGACCGAATCAGAGTTCCTCAGGTCGGGAATCGAACAATAAGCAGAGAGCTGGCATAGTGATGTCGCGACGGGTTCTGATCATCGATGACGAAGAGGATATTCGCGAGGTCGCCGCGCTGAGCCTCGAAACTGTAGCCGGCTGGGATGTTCTCGTCGCCGGTTCCGGCGCTGCGGGCATCATCAAGGCCCGCGAAAATCATCCCGACGCCATCCTCCTCGACGTCATGATGCCCGGCATGGACGGCCCCACCACCTTCCGCGAACTCCGCTCCCTGCCCGAAACCGCCGACATCCCCGTCATCCTGCTCACCGCCAAAGTCCAGGCCGCCGACCAGAAGCGCTTCTCCGACCTCGGCGTCGTCAAGGTCATGTTCAAGCCCTTTGACCCACTGGTGCTCGCCCAGGAAATCGCAGCGACCCTCGGTTGGCAGGAAATATGACGGACAATCCTGCCGCCACCATCGCCTCGCGGCTTGAGGAGATTTGGCGCAGATCGCGCCCCACCGTCCTCGAACGCATGGCCCTGCTCCACTCCGCCTGCGCTGCCCTCGCCCTCGATCCCGCCGACGTGGAAGCCCGCTCCACGGGTCGCGAAGCCGCCCACAAACTCTCCGGCGTTCTCGGCGTCTTCGGATTGCCCCGGGGCACGCAGCTAGCCTCTTCCATCGAATTCCTGTTGAAGTCAGATCAGCCGCTCACGGCAGACGACCTCGTCACCCTCCGCACTGAGATCGCTGACCTCGACGCCGAGATCGCCTCGAGGTCCGAAAACTGATCTCCGATTCAGCCAGCTGCGGGGCTGCAACGGTGTCCATAGTCCAGCCAGGGTCCACGGCCGAGGGCAAGATCGTCACCATATCCCGACCTTATCTGGAGTTTTCCGTCATGGATTAGAGAATGCTGATGGCCGACGGGCGGCGGCCTGCCGCTCCCGGCTCCCGGCTCCCGGCTACCGGCTACCGGCTACCGGCTACCGGCTTTCAAGCAAATACCAAACACTGCGGCTTAGAAATCGGAAAACTCTTCCCGGACTCCGCGACCTTGCCCGTCTTCTCATCCCGCGCAAACACAGAAATCGAATCCGACTGCTCGTTCGCCACCAAAACCCATTTCTCCGTCGGATCGAGCGTCAGATACCGCGGAATCTTCCCCCCGCACGACCCACGGCCCAGCATGGTCAGCTTGCCGTCCTTCGGCTCGACCGAGAAACTCACCAGGCAGTCGTAATCCCGATTCGCCGCATAAGCGAAATGCCCATCCCGCGTGATCGCAATCTCCGAGGCCCGCGTCGCTCCACGATAATCCTCGGGAATCAGGCTCACCTTCTGCACCGGCTCGAGCGTCCCCTTCTCGCGGTCCCACTTGAGCACCTCCACCTGCGAAACCAGTTCGTGAACGCAATACGCAAACCGCCCGTTGGGATGAAACCGCAGCGCCCGCGGCCCCGATCCCGGCGTCGCACTCCAGCGCGCCGGCGCATTCGCCATCAGCTTCGCGTTCCGGTCGTCAAGCCGGTAAATGTGAATGCAATCCAGGCCCAGATCGTTCACCAGCAAATAACGATCATCGGGCGAAACCGTCACGCGATGCGCATGCGCCGCCTCCTGCCGCGCTTCGTTCGGCCCGTGCCCCTCATACTGGAAATGCGAAACCGCATCGCTGATCTGACCGTTGTAATCGATCGCAAACGATGTGGCGCTTCCGCCGGAATAATTCGCGCAGAACGCCGTCCGCCCCAGATGATCCACCGCCACATGACACGTCCCGGTTCCCAGCGACGCAACCTTATTAATAGCCCGCAGCTTCGCCCCCTCATGATCGATCGCGAACGAACTCACTGCCCCGCTCGCTTGCGCCTCGAACCTGGCAATCTCGTTTGCCGCATACAAATACCTCGCTTCAGAATCGATCGCCAGAAACGTCGGGTTGTCGCTCTCCGCCGCCAGCCCCGCCGCCTGCAGTTCCCCGCTCGCCGGCTCCCAGTGATACGCGTAGATTCCCTGGCTGCCGCCCGAACCCGTCTGAGTTCCGACAAATAAAAGGCGCCGCTTCGCCTCCCGCGCCGCCCGTGACTGCAGTACCTGTGCCGCCACCGGCGCGGCTATAGCAAATTGCAGAAAGTCCCGTCTGTTCGGCATCTTCATTGCCCTTCCATCATCGCCCATCCCTCCCCGGTCAGGCCAGAGGCGGCCGTTTCCAGTCAGAAATAATCCCGGCAAACTTTGGGCAACCTTTTTTCGATTGCCGCGCATCCACCCAACGCTCCTCTCAGGCACAGGACCCCGGGTGCGTCCGGTCGTGACGTATTCCCCAGGGTGGAATTTAGCTTCATGACTCAGGCAGGTTCTCTATGGCGACAGCGGCTCAGCCCACTCCGAAGTCCAAAAATCCCCAGAAAACTCCGTCCGTTAACGGTACCGATGGATCGGTGACCGACTACCTTCCCGTCATTCTGATGGGCCTCCAGACCATGAAGGATGGCGATTTCAGCGTCCGCCTCCCCGGTTCCTGGACCGGTCTCGCAGGCAAGATCGCCGATCACTTCAATGAAATCGTCTCCGCCAACGAGCAGATGGCCCGCGAGCTCAAGCGTGTCGGTCAGGCCGTCGGCAAAGAGGGCAAGACCCGCGAGCGCATCCGCGTTCCTCGCCATCAGGGCGCATGGGACGACATGGAGACCTCCGTCAACACCCTCATCGAGGACCTCCTCCGTCCCACCACCGAAGTCACCCGCGCCATCGCCGCCGTCGCCCAGGGCAATCTCACTCAGACCGTCCGCCTCGATGTCGACGGCCG
>CAZHTJ010000024.1:0-41968 GCA_964535525.1 uncultured Acidobacterium sp.
GATGATCGCCAAGGGCCACGACATCCACGGCGTCACCCTGGTCGGCGTCGTCGGCTGCGACTACGCCCTCTCGCTCCCCGACTTTCGCGCCGCCGAGCGCGTCTTCCAGCTCCTCACTCAGGTCTCCGGCCGTGCCGGACGCGGCGAGCTCCCCGGCCAGGTCATCGTGCAAACCTGGCACCCCGAGCACTACGCCATCCAGTTCGCCGCCACACACGACTTCGCCGGCTTCGTCGAAAAAGAGCTGAAGTTTCGCCGCGTGATGCACTACCCGCCCTTCGCCGCTCTCGCCAACGTGCTCCTGCAAAGCCAGCGCCTCGAAGAAGCCGCCGCCTGGGCCACCGAACTCGGCCGCTGGTGCCAGAACACCACCCTGCGCAACGTCCGCGTCCTCGGCCCCGCCACCGCCCCCATAGCAAGAATCAAACGCACGTATCGTTTTCATCTCGTCATGAAAGGCGAAAACCGCACCGCCCTGCAAAAGGCTCTGCGCGCGTTACTCGCCCATGCCGAAGAGGTGCAGATTCCCCGCGCCAACCTCATCATCGACGTCGACCCCGTCAGCCTCATGTAATCCACGCGGAGCGAGACCTCCCGGAGGAACCGAGGCTGCGAAAGTCCGGCTGGCCGACCACTCCGCAGCGTTCGCTAAGATGGGAGGGAGCCCACGATGAAGCCAGGTCCGAGTGTGATCGCGTTCGAGTTGAATTTTCCTCACAACTACGACATCCGCGAATGCCCCGAAACTGCCCGGCAGTGGGCCAATCAACATTCCGGTTTATTATTTTCCGACCCCGAGCACGAGACCGGAACACGATGGCGTTTGGGTTGAGATTTGTCCTTTGGGCAGTTCACCTTGGCTCGGCGTGTTTGCGTTTGGTTACAACGATTCGACGGGGCCGGGAATCACCAAAGTTCTGAGCACTCCTGACCCCCGTCGGGTATGCGTGATTTCCGGGGGAGGAGCGTACGTTGTAAAGGTCGACAATCCGGGCGAGTGGACAAAGATTCCCATACTCCCTGTTACGTACGCACGTGCTCTTCCTGAATATGGATTCCTGTTACTTGCCGGCTTCAGCGAACTGGCTGCTTGGGGCGCAAGCGGGACTGTTTGGCGGACTCGGTTTCACTTCGATGGACTCCGGATCATGAAAATCGGTTCGGACGCGATCGAGGGATATGGATACGATCCTGCGTTTGCCGCCGATGTCCCATTTTCAGTGAACACGCGCACCGGTTCTCATCTGCTGAGCTAAGGCCCGTTCTTATTTCCGGACGAAGAACCCACAAACCAAAAGTCTCGCCCCACTCTGACATACCAGAGTCAGGGAATGTTCCGACCTATACGTTTCGATTTCCACACGCCGCCGAGAGTCGGGCCTGACTCCATTTCCCCTTATGGAGCATCAAAGGCGCAGGCCTCCATCCCCGGCAAATAAAAACCTACAGAAATCGATTCTCGAAAGGAGCGACCATGAAAAGGTTCGCTTTTTTGTTGGTGTCCGTTGCGACCATGACTGGCGTCGTGGCCATGATGTCCCCCGCATCTGGAAGCGCCGATGAGACGGCCCCGCCCTGGGTCACAGAAAAGCCCGCTGGATACCGCGACTGGAAGTGGATCGCGTCGGCCCATGAAGAAGGCAACCTCAACAGTCTGGGCGCAGTGTTGGGCAACGCAGTCGCCGTCAAGGCCTTCCGCGCAGGAACAATCCCGTTTCCTGACGGCACCATCCTCGCCGCTTTGCACTACAAAGCCGTATCGTCGGAGGAGAACGACAAGATCTTCGGCAAGCCGCAATCGATCGTTCCCGGCGACCCCACCAACGTGCAGTTCATGGTCAAGGACTCAAAAAAATACGCCGCAACCGGGGGTTGGGGCTTCGGTCATTTCAACGCAGACGGCAAACCGGTGGACGCGGCGTTCATGAAACCCTGCTTCGCCTGCCACTCACAGTTCAAGGCCCACGACCTCGTCTTCACGCAGTACGCGCCCTGATGGATCATTCCGGCATGGGCGACTTACCGGTGGGTGGCTCCCCTTTTACGTTCTGCGTCTTCGCGCTTCTAAAGAGAGTAGCCATCCGCCGTCTGTGAATGCTACGCTGAGCAGACCCGAGCGCAGAACTGAGCCGAATTACCCCCCGTTTCTGTCTCTTCCGTTCGTGCCTCTTCGCCAGGCGAGGGAGGCTAAATCCGCGGTGGAGGAAACCGTACCATGCAAGTTTGCGGTGCAATGAGATTCCTGCGGATCGCTGCCGTGCCGGCGATCCTGACGATCATCCTGATCCCGGCCTTTGTCTCTGCTCGAGCGCAGGAAAAACCCCCGGCTGCCGCCACACCGAGCCCAGTTCAGTTGCAGCCCTATACCGCACCCGATCAAAGCGCCTCTGCCGGTATACCGCAGGGATGGAAAATCACGGGCGCCGTGGGCGGTGCAATCGCAATGTCCGGAACGCAAGGCGAATCCATCAGCCTCGGCGAGGTTTTCGTCGCGCACGACGGTCCATTTCAACTGGGACAGAAGGGCCCCAACGGCGCTTTTCTGACCATGCCCTCCTCGGCCAAGCTGACCGACAAGCTCGTCATGATTCTCCAGCAGATTGCGTCGCTCAACGGACAGCCGGTGAATCCGGTTCAGTTCCTTTACGCGGTGCCTCTGCAAATGCCGGCGGCGATGGGCCAATGCGGGATGTTTGTTGCAGAAAACGGAGGCGCCTATCCGGCGAAGGGAATGGGCATTTTCTGTTCTCTCCCGGACGACACCGCTCAGTTTTTCAAGAGCGTTTTGATCCTTGGAGCGGCGCCCAACGCCATCGCCGTCCAGACTGTGCCCGCCGTTGAGGCTGTCTTCAAGAGCTACAAGTTAGCTCCTGGGTGGGCGCAAAAGATGTTTTCTCCCTACACGATCCCAGCCTCATACGTGCCGCAACCGGGGCTCGGCGGGCCCGACGAGACCCAAATAGTTCTAAGGGCAATGGCGAATAACCAGCGTGCAATCGATTTAGGTTTCACTTGCGCAAACGCTAACATCATCGGCAACGGGTCGAACTGGCAGACTCCGCGCGAGTGCGGCGGCTACGCGCCAAACCCCTAGACAAGATTCCGGTCTTCCCGATGTCACGCTGTACCTCTGACCTGGCGGAGGAGACCCACCATGCAATACCTCGACGAAGAAAAAGTCCGCAAGCTCCTCACTTACGAGACCCTGATCCCCGCCGTCGAGCGCGCCCTCACTAACCTCTCCACCGGAAAAATCCAGCAGCCCGTCCGCACCGTCCTCCGCATCCCTGAACCCGGAACGGACAGGACCGGCACCACTCCACCCGCCGCTCCCCGCTCCCCGCTCCCAGCTCCCAGCTTCGAGCTTCCCGCTTCCAGCACCCAGCATCCGAGAGGCTTCTTCGCCCTCATGCCCGCAGTCGACCAGGACCTCATGGGCGTCAAGCTCGTCACCTTCTACGAACGCAACGTCACTCAGCCCACCCACCAGGCCGTCATCCAGCTCTTCTCCGCCGCCACCGGCGAGCCGCTCGTTGCTATGGACGGCCGCCTCATCACCGAGATGCGCACCGCCGCCGTCTCCGCCATCGCCACCCGCCTCTTCGCGCCCCATGAAGCCGGCACCCTCGCCGGCACTCTCGCGATCCTCGGCAGCGGAATCCAGGCCCGCTCCCATCTTGAGGCCCTCCGCCACGTCCGCACCTTCCAGCAAATCCGCGTCTGGAGCCGCACCCCGGCCAACGCCCAGCGCTTCGCCTCTGAATCGAACGCCATCGCCGTCCCAACCGCAGAAGCCGCCGTCCGCGGAGCCGACGTAGTCCTCTCGCTCGCCAGTGTTCGCGAGCCCCTCATCCATGGCGCATGGCTCGGCCCCAACACCCTCGTCTGCGCCGTCGCCACCGTCACACCCGACCGCCGCGAGCTCGACGACGAAGCAATGAATGCCGCCGTCGTCGTCGAATCCCGCGAGGCGGCCCTTCGAGAATCCGGCGACATCATCGCTTCCGGCCAGCCCATCTGCGCCGAAATCGGCGAAATCCTCGCCGGTTCGCAGCCCCTGCCCACAGGCCGCGTTGTCTTCAAATCCCTCGGCGTCGCCGCCTGCGACCTGGCCGCCGCCGGCGTGGTCTGGCGCGCGTCCCAAAACGGCGCAAGTGCTTAAGAGGAAAGTAACTAAACCGCACTCCCTCCCCTAAAAATGCTACAGACGACTGCAACTTTGGGGAGCATTCTGGTTACTGGCATTGTGCCAGGTGTCATCCGTGTTGCAGAAGTCTTCCCTCGCTCTCGTTTTGCTGGTCTCGTGCTTCGGGAATGTTCTCCCTGCGCAGACCGCAGAGGTCCCAAACCCGCCTGGCGCCGCCTCGCCCCAGGTCCTCACCACGGTTGCACAGATTCGCGCTCTGCCCAGACCCCTCGCAGCAAAAGGCCTGCCCGTCGAGCTTCACGCCATCGTCACCTACTACGAGCCAACGGAAGGCCAGGTCTTCGTGCAGGACGCCACGGGAGGCATCTACATCGCATCTCCGCCGAATCCTCCGGCGCTCAACCCCGGCGATGCAATCCTCATCCGTGGTACAACCGTTCCCAGCTACTCCGTCAATGTCAAAGCCGCCGAAATGCGCTTCGAGCATGCGGCGCAGTTTCCCCAGCCCGTGCCCGTCACCTGGCGTGACCTGCTCAGGAAGTCCATCGACTGCCGCTACGTCACCATCGCCGGCAAGGTCCGCTCCTCTACCCTCCAGGCCTCCATCGGACAATTCAGCCAGGGCGGTGTCCGGGTGCGCGGGCAATCGCCTGCGGACGCCACACGGGCCCTCTCCAGCCAGAGGCAGCCCTACCTCCTCATGGATCTGCAGACCCAGGGCGGTTTGCTCCGCGTTCATATGGAAGACATCCAGGGCCTCGACCCCATCCGCCTGCTCGATGCCCAAATCAGACTCTCCGGCGTGGCCGGGGGTCTCTTCGACGGCAAGTTTCAGCAAATTGGAGCCGAAGTCTGGGTCAGCAGCGCGAAGCACATGGAAATCCTGGAGGCTCCCTCCGCCGATCCGACGAAACTCCCTCTCACCGCCATCGACCTCATCATGTCGGGGTATTACGTCACCGACCTCAGCCAGCGCGTCCATGTGCGTGGCACGCTCACCCTTTACCAGCCCGGCCTGGAAATGGTGCTGCAAACCCCCCAGGGCAACGCGGTTCAGGTCAACTCCTTTGAGCAGTCCCGCATGCACATCGGCCAGGTCGTCGACGTCCTCGGATTCCCCAATCCACACCAGTACTCCGAGGTTCTCGACGATGCCAGCGTGCTGCCCACTCCCCAGACCCAGCCCATCCAGCCGGCGCCGGTGCAGTGGGCCGATGCACTCGCCGGTCATCACCCCTTCGAACTGATCTCCATGCAGGGTAAGCTCGCCGCCGAGGTGCACGAGCCCCACCAGGATACGCTCCTCATTCAGACCGGCCCGCACGTCTTTTCCGCGATCCTGCCCAGAACCGTGTGGAACCAGGAACTCAACGAGGCCGCCCTCCCCGACTACCGCATCGGCAGCACGGTGAGCGTCGTCGGCGTCTGTTTTGTGCACGCGGGAGGTCCGTGGAACACCGAGCGCTGGTTCGATCTGCAGCTCCGCTCTCCGCAGGATGTCACCGTCCTCGTCGCTCCGCCGTGGTGGACCGTGCGCCGCCTGTTGTACGTCAGCGCGGCCCTGCTCGCCCTCATGATGACGGCCTTCCTCTGGGCCATGATGCTGCAGCGCAAAGTCCGCATGCAGACCGAACAGATCCGCCTCACCATGGAATCCGAAGCTGCCCGCGAGCGCCGCATCGCCTTCCTCGAAAAAGAACGCGGCCGCGTCCTCGAAGCCATCAACAGCATGCTCAACCTCGACGACGTCCTGCTGATGATCGTTCGCCTCATCAGCACCCAGCTTGAAGACCGCTCCTGCTGGTGCGAGCTCGCCAACGGCACGATCATCGGTGACGCCTCGTCCTTCTCTGCGGGTGATACGGAGGGCGTCGTCCGCCGCGGCATTTACTCCGGCGCCGGCGAGCGTCTCGGCGCCCTCGTCGTCTCCGGAGCGGAGGCCTGGCAGGAACAGGCCGGCGAAGCTCTCGAAATGGGCGCCAGCCTCGCTGCCCTGGCCATCGATAATCGCCGCCTCTACGAGACCCTCGTCCACCGCTCGCAGTACGACCAGCTCACCAACGCCGCCAACCGCTTCCTGCTCGAAAGCCGTCTCGACGAGGCCCTCACCCTCGCCCGCCGCAGCCAGACCCATTTCGCCCTCGTCTACATCGACCTCGATCAGTTCAAGCAGGTCAACGACCTCTACGGACACCGCGTCGGCGACGCGCTCCTCCAGCAGGTAGCCGAGCGCTTCTCAGAAAAACTGCGCGCCACCGACACTCTCGCCCGAGTCGGCGGCGACGAGTTCATCGCCCTCATCCCCGTCGTCCGCAACCGCGCCGAAGTCGAAGAGATCACCGGCCGCCTCACACACTGCCTCGACGAGCCCTTCCTCATCGACGACAACATCATCCGCAGCGGAGCCAGCATCGGCATCGCCCTCTATCCCGAAGACGGCGTCAGCAAAGACGAACTCAAGCGCGTCGCCGACGCCGCCATGTACGCCCACAAACCCCACGCCACCGTCTGACGCCGCAGACCATGCCGTCGCGCGGGTAACTTCCGGGTCGCCGGCAATTCATCCAGAACATTGCTTTTGCGTCCACGGTACTCGAGCACCAGCGGTCTCTGCCTTTCGTTGGGCAGGAGTGACGAGGCTCAACCTCAAGGAGCGCCGTGGCCAGAAGGCAAATCGTTGCCGCTGATGCCAACGGAACCGGTAAACTCTTACGAACAGAACCTGCTTCTCTCCGGAGAGCCCGTGCAAAAGAATTGTGTGAGGATCGTGGTTTTAGCGTTCCTTATTCAGTGTGCCCCAGCCGTCCCGCCCTGGCAGGTGCGGGCGCAGCCGCAGCAGACCCCTTATCCGACTATGGCTCCTCTCGATCAGTTTCTGATACCGGACGAGAATTCTGAAATCGCGCTGGCTCGTAGTGCTGCCCCAGCTTCCATTTCGGACGGAGCCGAAGTAATGGTGTTGAGACGGGACGGATACACGACCGCAGCGAGGGGCGGGAATGGCTTTCTGTGTGTGGTGGAACGGTCCTGGGGTGCAGCCACTGACGATCCGAACTTCTGGAATCCCAAAATTCGCGGGCCTATTTGCTTTAATCCGCCGGCCGCCAGGAGCTTTCTGCCCATCTACCTGATGAAGACGAAACTGGTGCTGGCAGGAAAATCGAAGTCGGAGATTGTCGAGGCAACCAGATCTGCGCTGGACACCAGGGAACTACCCGCCCTGGAGCCCGGATCGATGTGTTACATGCTGTCGAAGCAGCAGTACCTGAGCGACGAAGGCAGGAACTGGCATCCGCATCTGATGTTTTTCGTCGCCGGCGACGCGGCGAAAAGCTGGGGGGCCGATCTGCCGGGTTCGCCGGTGATGGCGGCAGATGACCCTGAAGAACGGGCGACGATTCTTATGGTCTGGGTCGGCAAATGGTCCGATGGGACGCCGGCTCCGCCGTTGGCACACTGACTCCGATTCGATTCGTTGAGCAGGCAGCGGGGGGATGACCGCTGCCAGGAAGTTGGACCACCGCCTCATCGACCCCTTTTCAGGAGAGCGCCCGCAGGAATTTTGCTCGTGCCGCAAAACTCGTAAGATTTTGGCTTTCAAGACCCTGCGGCCAGTGGCCCGGACCCTGCGCCCTGCCCTCACCCCTCATCCAAAAAAATCCCCTCGATCGTAGTCCCAAACAACCGCGCCAGCTTGAACGCCAGCGGCAAGCTCGGATCGAACTTCCCCGTCTCAATCGCGTTCACCGACTGGCGCGACACCTCCAGCTGCTTCGCCAGATCGGCCTGCGACCACGCCCTCTCCGCGCGCAGCACCCGCAGCCGGTTCTTCACGACCGGTACCTCAGCCACACAAACGGAAACGCGACCAGCACGAAGACCCAGAACATCGGATAGATCCATACCAGCCGCAGATGCGGCGCGTGCGCGAAGTCTTCCAGATAGCTCCAGATCGTTGTCGTCGCCAGCGTCAACGCAATCCCGCCAAGGATCGCCTGAATAAACAGGTTCCTCTGGAACTCATCCTTCTCCTCGTTCAGATAGGCCCCGGTCCCCACCAGCGCCCCAACAATCGGCAGCGCCGACACCGCAGCTACTACCCACGCTACGACGCCCGTCAGATGCCAGACCTTAAACCCAACCGCAGCCAGCGCCGAAAACAAAACGCACAACAACGCCGCCACAAACATCCGCACCACATACCGGCTCTGCGCCGGATTCGATACGCACCACATGATTAGCCTCCTTTACATAAGGACAAGGAAACTGTACATAAATCACCCAATTTTGTCAAGGCTAGTTGACATCCGTCGGCTCCCTTGACCGATGCCGATCCAGAAAGGGACTAGGTTCGATTCCCGCCTCGTCCGCCGCCTTTCGGAGACACAAACCTGGCGCTTCCTTAGCGGTAAGGCACTAGGAGCGGAAGCAAAGCGGTCATCGCAGGACATGTGAGATGTGGTATGCAAGATTTCTTGGACTGACGCGGTGGCCACCCAGCAACAAAAGGCGTGTCAGATGAGGGACGTCATTGCCGTGAAGCAACCTGACGGATAGCGTGCCGGGATCAATTCGAACACATCCCCGATCGAAGAGTCGGTGCATGGTCGGGGATAGCGAGAGCATATTAGAAACATCATCCTCGCCAGAATGTGGCCTTCCAAGCGGCCGGATGTGGGCGCAGTCGATCGAAAAGGAATCGCCCGGCATGATCAGCCTCACCCCTGAAAGTTGACATTTGCCCTCATAGACTGTCTGTAGGAACCGCTTGTTCTCGCCTCGCCTTATGATTTGCTGGATCGAAGCCTCCTTTCGCTTGGCCTCTCCCGCAGGCGGAGGCGGTGCTGCTCCATCGGTTGCTGCTTTGCGTTCTCGGCCGGTCTCCCTAAAACCCTGAAATACGGAATCCTCGCCGGATACGAACATTTCGGCTGCACCGGAAATTCTTGCGTCCAGCCAAGCCCTGGGCGCCCCGATGAGTTTATTTAGTTCCCTTAACTGCGCTTCAGCCGCAAGGATGCCTGCGTCCGAGGCCGGATTTGTCGCGGCATACCTCTCAAAGAACAACCGAAGAGCAAGAGTCCCCCATGTATCCGGGAACGTTTCAACACGACCGTCAGGTGTCAAGACAAACTCGCACTGATCAGCCATGTACCAGTAATTGTTCACCCATTTCCGAAGGGCACCGGGGGAAGTAAAGCCGCCGAACGTTCTGACGGTCGGTTCCAATGATCGGTCCTTATCGAAACTTGCACTTCGGAGCCCGCCATCGGTAAATAGATGTTCTCGAATGAGCGTGTTCTGCATCTCAGCGGGATTTGAATGCTCATCCCTAAGCCGCTCACCCGGCATGTTCAGGTTGATTGCAAAGAAGTACACCCGAGCGATCAAAGGGCTGTACGGCCGGCTCAGGGACTGCACGATGAGAGTGTCGGCTAGAACATATTCTTCCTCACCCCGAACCTGAGTCCCGAGTAGAAACTCCGTAACCAAGAGTGAGAGACCGTTGCTGAGGCCGCATCGAGCCCGAAATTGGCTGACTGTGATACCGGGTGAGTAGCCGGCGCGAATCGCCCTATACGCCTTCTCGAAACCACCAAGATTCTTTGTGAAACTTAAAGGGCGCATAGCATCCCTCGCTACGAGGCAAGTGTAGTTGGAGGCAACACTAAGCCACGCAGCATCTTAAGGAGGCGACTCTTAAAAGTAAACGATATACGATTTAGTCGCCGAAGATTAGTTCCGGTTGCCCGCTTTGTGAGTGGTTCGCGTAGGTCTTCCACGTCGGCTCGTACGAGTCGTCGGCCTGATTGCCCCAGCCAAACCAGCCTTTTCGATCACCCCGCGCGAAGAGTTCAAGATACGGCCCCGGGCTGCACGCTTCTATGATGGCGTATTGCTCATCAGGCTTCCGGGAGTGTTCTCTCTTGCGGCTTGACAGATAATTCACTTGAGACCGGCCAGGTGGAAGCGTTCGGGCATTCTTGCCGCGTACCCCGAAGAGAATCAGCTCGGTGACGTTGCGAAAGTAAAATCCTACGCCGCGCCCGTCTGAACCACCATCTTTCCTCACTTTGTGCCACACCAGATTGCTCTTGTACATGAAGCCCCAGGCTCGCATGACGGCCAAGCCCTCGGGAAGCAGGGCATTTGGGACCCAGAGGTACAGGTGAGCCGTATCGGAAGAAACGAGTGGCACCGGCAATTCGAGGATTTCCTGGAGCGCCATGGTGTCGTATCGCGACAAACGCTTATGCTCGGGGGCGACTTTCCCGGTTCGATTCTGAAACTGCCACGGCGGATCGGCCAGAACGGTACGGAACTTGCGCGAACCGACCGCGCGGAGAAGATCATGGCCAATATCTGAGAGCGGCTTGATAGGTTGAGTGCGGGCGGCCATGGGCTGCCTCCAATCTAAAGCTGCTTCCAGGCGAATGAAAGTTGAAATCGAGGTACGTAATTCGCATCGCGACGGCGCAGATCCCAATTCGGGCTCTGTCCCCAATCGGCACCCGCTTTTCCACAGAGTTACTCTCTTGATTCATGCCGAGTGCCCCACAACCTGCCCTGAGCAAACTCCGAGCGCAACGAGGTGCGCGTTGAATGGCCCTGCCCGCTTTCGGCAGATGTGGGATGCTGACAACCCACCAAAACACGACCTCAAAGCGTGTCCTTCCCAATCCGTGAGCGGGGTCAATACGCACATCGAACGGGCCCAACAGTCAACTCTGGGGAGCCACCGCATCTCCTATAATGGATACATGAGAGCCTACGTCATCGCCAATCCGGTTCCCACTCCTGAAGAGATGGGCGAGATGCTCAGTCCGAAGCGTGTCGCTGCTCTGCGCCGCATCATGAGCACGCCCGCGCAACGGGAGACTTCGAAGGCCGCGAGCGGGCTGCGCAGTCACTCACGCCGTAAATCCTCCCGTCGCTCCTCTGCCCGGTCTACCGCAGGGAAATAGCGTGTCCCCACAGGAGGCGGATCGCTGTCCCGGCCGCCAAACTTCCGTACTGTGCGACCCGCAAATTGTTCTGGACTTGCTCCCTCTCCGGCTCTAGCCTTATAGATAGTTGGGCAAGCCCTGTTCATCCCCCGTGTTCATCCGGGGACGAGCGGGGCTTTCGCTTTCATGGGAGTCCAAAACAACAGATGCAAAGCAAGTTTCAATCCTCCGAAAAACCCGCTTCCAGCAGCTCTCCGCAGCCTGGCGGAGGGGTTATCGAGCTCGATAACACCTGCAGCCCCCGTGTTTTCAGGGATACGACGGGAAGGGAGGGAGGGGGGGAGGGGGGCCCTGGAAATGGCCCAGACCCTTCACCGCGCGTGGCCGCTCACCGGCAACTCACGGCACTACCTCATCCAGCCGTCGATCGCGGCCCGTTTTCGCCTGATCGCTCCTCTAATTGTTGGCCGACGCCACCAGCAGTTTCCAGCTCGCGTAGTCGGTCCCGCTCAGCGTCCCCAGCGAATTCGCGAGAAACTGCAGGCGATCGGTGGCCGGTGTCTTTGTCTGATACCGGTCCGCGAGGAAATACGGCGGTGTGCTCTGCGAGTACAGATTCACCGTCGCGTGCACGCTGTCCGCGGTCGCACCCGGGAGAAGAGGAATCTCGTAGCGCACGATGGACTGGCCTTTGCCCGCGAGATAGACCGGGTCCTGCAGCGCTTCGCCTTTGGGCAAGGTCGCGTCGAGATAGGGCTCCGGAATCTGCAGGTCGGGCGGTCCGTGCAGCGACCAGCCCACAGGCAGCAGCCGATTGTCTTTAATCTCGTAGTCGCGGCGCGTAAAGCTGGTGGTGAACTGATGCCTGGCGTTCTGCGTCAGCTCCTCGTAAATCTGCACCTGGCCGCTCGAGGTGATCGGATTCGCCTGGCTGAAGTGGTGTTGATATTGACCACCGGCGAACGACTCGGTGGGGAGCACCTGACCGTTGAAGTCGACAATCTGCCCCATGGCGTTGGTCGCGCCCGAGCTGAAGAACGGCTTGCCATTCGCCGTCGCCTCAAAATCGAGGAACGCGCGGCGGAAGCCCACGCCGCTGGGAAAGCGATGCCCGGCCTTGTTGGTGACGGTGACTTCCGCAATCAGCTTGTTGCCTTCGACCTGCCACTTGGTGATGGCGACGCTCGCGACGATGCTCTGCGCCTGCTCGACGACGTTATCGGAGGCGGCCTGGAGATCGGTTGGAAGTCCTGACATGTAGTCGGCGAGCCTCACGCCCAGCACCTCGTTGTTCAGGTTGCTGTTCACCGGCTTCAGAAACATCTGCAGCAGGAATCCGTTGAGCCCCAGGAGTTCGTGGCGGCGGTATCCTGTCTGGCGCCAGCGCACGTTCACATCGTTGGGGTCGGCGAGGTGCTCGACCGCGGGATAGGTTCCATCCTGCACGATGGCGATCTTGTCCTCGATCGCGGCCACGTTCAGGCCAGCCCCCGGGTTGGAATAGCCGGTGGGCATGTGGCATTCCTGGCAGGTCTCCGGAGTCGCGCCCTTCGATCCGTACTCATTGCGAAAATCGGAGTTCAGCCACTCAACATAGGTCGCCTGCTCGACGCTGGTGGTTCCTTTCGTTGGACTGTCAAGCACGGGCAGAAGAATGGTGTGGCAGGTTCCGCATAACTGCGGCGACTGGATGTAGGCGTCGTACTTCGGTTTGACGTTAATGCCCTGCAGCATGGGATAAGTCGTAATCTCGGTGTCCTGGAACGGCCCGTGCAGTTCATCCTGGGGAAGCAGGTTGAAGACACCATTGATCTGGTGCTGGAGGAAGTACGCGAGGCTCGGATCGGACGGCGCCTGCATGCGATGGCAGACCTCGCAGCTGATGCCGTCGCGGGCGAGACCGCCATAGCGGAAACCCTCGCTGTGCGCATCGGTGTCGAAGACGAAGGCCAGCTTGTAGTTTTCACTGGGATGCTCGGCCTTGAAGGTCTGCTTGCCCATCGCGTTGTGGCATTGCGTACAGGTGTCGATCACCTTTTGCTGCGTCGTCGGATCGGTCAGGAACGCGAGTTCGCTGTCGAGTTGGGAATAGAAGACGGGATCGCGGCCGGCGAGACCCATGGGCGTCCAGCGCCACTCGCCGTAAGGCGAGACGTTAACGAAGAAATTGTCGCTTTTGGTGGGATTGTTGTTCGGCGCGGCAAGCACAAGGGTCGGCCCGAGCCCGGAACCGGACAATCCGCTGTGGCATCCCAGGCATTGGGACGAGGTCACGTATCCCGTCGAGTGGCTCGGCGGAGGTGCGACGGCAGGCTTAGGCGGCGCAAGGACGTCGTCAAAGGGCTCGGGCGGCATCTTCTGGATGTTCGTGTCGACGGCGGGGCGCAGCAGCTTGAGCAGGGGCATGGTGCGGACGTTTTCGTCGATCGCCGCATTCTGCTCGTGCTCGGGGAAAAGCGCGGGCGGGATCGCAGTCTCTTCCTGGTGTGCGGCGGCCAGCGGCCTGGCGGCCTCGAGCAGGTCGATCAGCGTCGGCGATCCGGGGCCGCACACTTTTGGGGGCGGCGGAAGGATCGACGAGCGCCAGCCGTTGTCCACACGGAACTGCAGGGGCCATCCGGGCGCGCCCTCGATGTTGGCCAGCGTCGCAAAGCTGAGCTGGTTCTGGGCCGAAGCGTGGCAGCGGAGGCAATAAAGCCCGTAACCGGCATTCGGATACTGGAAGGGATCGTTGAAATTCATGCCGTTGGAGGGCTTGCTGCCGTTCCACACTTCGGCCCAGAACCATCCATCGAACGAGGCCTTCGAGTTGCGGATCATGATCGTCCAGTCATTCGGACAGCCAAGGGCCTGCTCCGGGATCTCGCGATAGCGAGCCGCGGGAGTCGGCGAAAATTGCTCTTTGATGATCACCGCGCCGTCCGGAATGTCGCCCTTGCGCCCGTTCAGCAGCCAGTTCGATACTTCGGGCGAATAGTAGATATGCACCGCCGGATGCACGATGGCCGACGTGGTGCCGATGACCGGCCCCGTGTCCCGCACCCACTTATCGCGGCACCAGCCCAGGTCCCGATAGTGCAGAGTGTTCATATACTTCAGCAGCCTCTGCTCCAGGTCCACCGGTTCGCCGGGAGGAACGAACGCCGGCAGCTTCAACGCCGGCGGCACAGGCTGCGCATTCGGACAGGGATTGGTCACCCCCTGCGCATAGCTGCTCAACGCAAGCGAAGCCGCAAACAGCACCGCGAACACCCGCATGATCTACCCTCCGGAAAGTTTTCTCGACACACGAATCCACGCGCAGCGACAGGCACACCACAGCGCTGAAGCTTTTCTTCAGCGGATGGTTCCTTCACGCACAGATGGGAAACGATGGAACGGGAAAATCTCGATGGTTTTACTATCGATCTTCGAAGCACGCCAAGTTTCCGTCACATAAGCGGACGTGTCAACAGGAAAACCATAGAGAGTTTGGAGTTTGGAGTTTGGAGTTTCGAGATTCTGAGGTTACTGGCCGAAGTTAAAGTTTCGGTCTCGGTCGCAGCTTCGCCCAGTCAAAGCTTCTAGCCCAAACTCTAAACCCTAAACCCTAAACTCCAAACCCTAAACTCCAAACTCTATCTACCTCACCACCTCATCCAGCCGCGCATCATGCGCAGGAACCTCCGCCCTCTCCCGCCAGGTCCTCTCCACCAAGCCAAGGGCCTCCTCCGGATCCCCAGCCACCAAAACCAACCCCCGATTCTCCGCCAGAATCATCCCCTGCTCCACGCAGTGATCCAAAAACCCCAGCAGCCCGTCATAAAATCCGCCACCGTTCACCGCCACATTCACCAGCACGCACGGCTTCGCGTGAATCTTCAGCTGCGCCCACGTCACAATTTCGATGAACTCATCGAGCGTCCCATACCCGCCCGGCAGCGCCACAAACGCATCCGCGCGTCGGGCGAGCAGAGCTTTGCGCTCATGCATCGTCCGCACCACATGCAGCTCGGTCAGCCCCTTGTGATCGATCTCGCGCTCTCGAATCACTTCCGGAATCACGCCGACCACTTCGCCGCCGGCCGCCAGAGCCGCATCCGCGACCGCCCCCATCGCGCCTACCGTCGCGCCGCCGTAAACGAGCCCATACCCACCGAGCGCGATCAGCCGCCCCAGCTCCGTCGCAGCCTCTAAATAGACAGGAGAAGCCCCCGCCGCCGAAGCGCAAAAAACACAAACCCACTTCTTCTCAGAAATTCCCGCAGTCACACTGCGAGTCTATCGCCAGCCCCTGCGGAATTCGGGTCGCAGATCCAGCAGGGCAGCGTATCGCTACGGAAGAAGCGGTTGTCATCCCGACCGAATACTGAGATCGCGCAAAACGAGTGAAGCCGGCGCGAAGGAATCTCGTTTTGGCCTCAACGAACCATCACCTGAACGCCGCCCTGCAGCCCGTAATCTGTCACCTGCAACCTGTCACCGGGTCTTCACATCCCCGGCAATCCGGTCGAATTCCGCCGACGACACTACACCCTTCCGCACCAAATCCCGTGTCGAGTCATACGGCCGGTTCGCCTCGATCCGCCGAGCCGTCGCCGCCGTCACCCCCGGCAGCGTCTCCAGATCCGACCGGCTCGCAGAATTCAAATCCACCGCACCACCTTTTCCGTTATGCAGCCCCGCCTTCACCCCAGCCGCAACATCATTGGCCGTGCGCTCCGCGTTCGCCGCCGCCACGCGCGCCTCCGCCGCAGCCCTATCCGCCGCCACTTTTGCCCTCTCCGTCGCGTCCTGCGCCTGCTGCCGGATCTGCTGATCCGACTCCGGTTTCCCGCTCGCCGTGCACGAGGTCACCCAAAGCACCGCCGCGCAAATCCCCACCGCCGCCATCAACCGGATTCCCAGGTTCCAAAAATTCCGCATATTCCAGGCCCTCGCATTTCCATGGAATCCTTTAGTTTCCGCAGAGTTGCCAAATGGTAACCGGATTGACAAAAGAATTAGCTGTTCAATACCACCCCAACAGCGCTAACATCCTTTTCCAGACGGCCCCTTCTGCCGTCGAGCCCGGACGCAAACCCGTTCTGGACCCGTCGGCACAGGAGCCGGCTCAACCGTTTCGTGGCTCGGCCTTCCCGGCCAGCTCTCGGTTGCAGCCGGTCAATCGTTCGTGACCGGCGCACCCCCGGCGGCTCGCCGCTATCGCCCCTCCTCGAATCGGAACTCATCCCCCCGAGGCGCTTATGAGCTCCATTCTGAGCTACATGCCCGTTGTTTGGATCGTTTGGGCAGCAGTCATCACGTTTCTGCTCGTCCTTCTTGTTTATCGTTCCAATCTCACGCGCTACGAAGAAGACCAGATTTTCCTCGACGAATCGGCCAATCACCAGAAAAAAGAGCAGGAAGAGCTTCTGGCCAAGGTCAATAAGATTCAGCCCCTGATCCGGATTGTCACCGGCGCCACCTGCGTCCTGACCGTCTGCATCCTGGGTGTTTACGTTTGGGATGCTCTGCAGCATCTGATGTAAGTCTGACTGCACGCCCGGCTCCCCGTCTGCGCCGGTGCTGGATGCGCAAGACCCATCCCCGCTGGGGCCGGACTCCTCCCGAGAGCTTCCGGCCCCAGCGGAGCCCGCGCCTCTCGTCGCACATTCCCCCGCCGAAACATCTACGTCGTCCGCGCGCTCGCCCGGGTAAACCTGCCAGGGTAAATTGGACCCTGCCATGGCAAGTCACCCCGCACCAGCCGCCACAGCCGCCCAGCGAAACATCCCCGTGAACCTCATCGACGAGGCCCGCCAGCACGTCTACGAGGCCGCCATCCGCACTCCGCTCGTCCGCCTCAATCACGACGGCCCGGCCGAAATCTATCTCAAGCTCGAGTGTCTGCAGCCCATCGGCTCTTTCAAAATTCGCGGAGCCTGGAACGCCGTCCGCCTTCTCCCCGAAGACCAGCGCCGCCACGGCGTCTGGACCGTCAGCGCCGGTAACGCAGCCCAGGGCGTAGCCCTCGCTGCGCGCCGCGCCGGTGTACCCTGCAAAATTCTCATGATCGAAACCGCCCCGCAGGCCAAGTTCGACGCCGTCCGCCGACTCGGTGGCGAGGTCGTCAAAGCCTCTTACGACAAGTGCTGGCAGGCCCTCGCCGACCGCACCCACCCCGCCATGAACGGCGCCTTCATTCATCCCTTCGAAGACGACGCCTTCATCGCAGGCAACGCCTCAGCCGGTCTTGAGATCATCGAAGACCTTCCCGACGTCAGCGCCATCGTGGCCGGATTCGGCGGAGGCGGCCTCTCCTGCGGCATCGCCGCGGCTCTCAAAGCACGCGGCCACAAAGCCCGCGTCTACGCAGCCGAGCCCGAAACCGCCGCTCCCCTCGCCCTCTCCCTGGCATCCGGTTCACCGCAGAAATTCCCCAACTGGCAGGCCAGCTTCGTTGACGGATGTGGAGGCAAGTCCGTCTTCCCCCGCATGTGGTCGCTGGCCCATCATCTCCTCGCCGGCTCCGTCGTCACCACTCTCGAAGAAACCCGCCGCGCCATGCGCTTCGTCGCCGAGCGCAATCGCGTCATCGCCGAGGGCGCAGGAGCCTGCGCCGTAGCCGCCGGCCTCACCGGCAAATGCGGTCCCGGCAAAATCGTTTGCTTAGTCAGCGGAGGCAACATCGACCTGGCAAAATTCTCCGAGCTAGTCGCCCAAGCCTAACCAGACCCGCACAGTCTCTCAACTCGCCGCGTCCCCCGCTCACCGAGGACGTTTCGCCAGCCCCCGCTCCTTCCAAAGCTTGTCCCAGTTCCAGATCCCGCCCCAGGCCTGCGCCGGCAACCGATACCCCAGCTGATGCGCCAGCAAAATAATCTGCCCCCGATGATGCGCCTCATGGGAAAACATGTACCCGAACATCGCCGCCCCAGCGGGCCACGTGCGCGTCCACTCTCCCCGCGAAAATCGCGTCACCTTCCGCTCCCGCCCCGCATCCAGCGCATCGGTCAGCATCCGCAAACACGCCTCCGCGCTCTTCTTCAGCCCCGCCGAAGCCTGCTTCATCGTGCACCGTCGCGGATCGAGCGCCGCGGGACATTTCAAATGCGGAGCATTCCGTCGCAACCAGTTCAGCCGGCAGTTGTGCATGTGCGCGAACACAGCCCCGATCGTCCGTCCACCCCTGCCCGTCGCTCCAGGCAACGTCACCCGCCACGCCCGCACATCCAGATGCGCAAGCAGCAACTGATTCATCGCATCATTAATGGCGTATGTCTCCAGCAGAACGTCGCGCATCTCCGCCAGAACATCGTCGGATCGTCCCCGCATTGCCTGATTCTACGGAATCTGCCCCGATGGTCCATGAATTGGAAAGTTCGACCGAGGCCAAAATTCGTTCAGCTCGTAATAGTTCCGCCCCACCGTCCAGCCCATCGCGCCGATATTCACCCACTGCCCAAGCCGCGCCATCGTCCGATGGTCGTGTCGCACAAAAAACCGATAAGCGTAGTAGTTCGCCACCACCGTGCTCGTCTCGAACGCCCCCAGCCCGGGCTTGTTGTGCACCAAAGCCTGCGGCAATTCCACCTCGCGAAAATTCGCCGGGTCCGACATGCACTTCACCGTGCTCTTGTAGTCGAGAAACCTCAATGCCGCCCCCGCCCCCAGCAGGCCCCAGTCCTCAAGCGCAAACCTGGGCCTGACCTCGGTGCGAGGAGCCCGCACCGGCATGATCGCGCTCGAAGCCGATCCGCTCAGGCTCGACGACCAGGCCCCGAGCACCGGCTCCAGCCCGTTCAGGACCGGTTCCGGAGCATTCACCAGCGCCACCTCCTGCCCCAGGCAGATTGCGTTGGACAAGACGAAGGAAAACAGCAGCGACGCCCACAGGAGTTTCATACCTCCTGTGCATCGGAGCGATCAGGCGACTCAATTAAAAGGTTCTAATTTCGGGCACTAACGGCCCAAATCGGTAACCTTCTCAGCGCACAGATTACAGCCGCCAGAAATCCACGCGAACCGCCCTCAAGTCGGCCGGAAAGGAGCCGAAAAGAAAATGGCTCTCCGAGGATTTGCCGTCCCACTGCATCCACGCCATTCCCCCCCGGCCCCTTAAGCGTTGTACGTGGTCGACGAAACCCGCCCGCCGCGCCCGGTCCAGTTCGTGTGGAAGAACTTCCCCCTCGGCTGGTCGACGCGCTCGTACGTGTGCGCACCAAAGAAGTCCCGCTGCGCCTGCAGCAGATTCGCCGGCAGCCGCGCCGTCCGGTATCCGTCGTAAAACGCCAGCGCCGTCGAAAACGCCGGCGAAGGCACGCCCAATGCAATCGCCTTCACCACAGCCTTACGCCACGAAGCCTGATACTCGTTCAGCGCGCCCGCAAAGAAACTGTCGAACAGCAGATTGTGCAGGTCCGGCTTCTTGTCGTAAGCCTCTTTGATCTTCCCCAGGAAGCGGCTGCGAATAATGCACCCGCCGCGCCACATCAGCGCGATCCCGCCCATATTCACCCGCCATCCATACTGCTTCGCCGCCTCGCGCAGCATCATGTAACCCTGCGCGTACGAAATAATCTTCGAGCAGTACAGCGCCCGCCGCACGTTCTCGACAAAGTCCGCCCGATCCGCCGTCGCCGCCTGCCCCGTCGGCCCCTGCAGAATCTTCGACGCGTCGACCCGCTCTTCCTTGAGTGCTGACAAGCACCGCGAAAACACCGACTCGCCGATCAGCGTTACCGGCATGCCCAGATCCAGCGCGCTCTCCACTGTCCACTTGCCCGTGCCCTTCTGCCCCGCCGTGTCCAGAATCTTATCGACGATCGGCGTTCCGTCTTCGTCCTTCTTCGCGAAGATCTGCGAAGAAATCTCGATCAGATAACTGTCCAGCTCGCCCTTGTTCCACTCCGCAAACACCACCGACAGCTCATCCGGCGTCAGCCCCAGCGCGTGCTTCAGCAGGTCGTACGCCTCGCAGATCAGCTGCATGTCGCCGTACTCGATCCCGTTGTGCACCATCTTCACGTAGTGCCCCGCGCCCGCGTCGCCCACCCAGTCGCAGCATGGCGTGCCGCCCTTGCCGTTCGATGTCGTGCTGTTACCGCTCTCGTCCACCTTCGCCGCAATCGATTGGAAGATCTCCTTCACGTGCGGCCACGCCTCCGGATTTCCGCCCGGCATGATCGACGGTCCAAACCGCGCGCCCTCCTCGCCGCCTGAAACTCCGGTCCCGATAAACAGAATCCCCTTCGCCGCCAGGTCCTTCGTCCGCCGGTTCGAATCCGTGAACAGCGAATTGCCGCCATCAATAATGATGTCGCCCTTCGACAGATAAGGCAGCAGGTGGTCGATCATCTGATCGACGGTGTCGCCCGCCTTCACCATCAGCATGACGCGCCGCGGACTCTTCAGCAGCCCCACAAATTCCTCCAGCGAATGGGCGCCCACCACCTGCGTGCCCTTCGCTTCGTTGGCCAGAAAATCGTCCGCCCTGGACACTGTCCGGTTAAACACGGCCACCTTGAAACCGTGGTCGTTCATGTTGAGGACGAGATTCTGACCCATCACAGCAAGGCCGATGAGGCCGATGTCACACGTGGCGTCTGGCATGATCAACTCCGAGCGGGAATCCCCTGGGCATTGTGCACTTTTAGCCAAGGATAAACCAGAGGTCCGGCCTCGTGAAGCAAATGCTGGCGGCCTCGGGATGCAAAGTAACGTGACTCCTGTCCCGGAGAAATGACAATCAGGCAACCAACAGTGGTACGCGCATGGGATTCTTGACTTGAGACGTTGAGAATGCCCGCTCTCTCGACAGCGCCATCTCTGGTCTCTGTGCACACATGCTCAACTTGAGATCACAATCTGTGATCTCAAGTGAGGAGGCGAAATGGTCAGGAGCAGGGCGCTCGCAGCGAAACCAATCGAGAGTCAAATCTTCCTCGCCCGCGGGCAAAAGGTTCTGCTCGACGCTGACCTGGCGGCACTCTATGGTGTCGAAGTCCGGGTGCTCAATCAAGCGGTCAAACGGAACAGGAGCCGGTTTCCCCTCGATTTCGTCTTCCGCCTGACAGCAAAAGACCTCCCCAACTTGAGATCACAATCTGTGATCTCAAGTTGGAGCCATGGCGGCCGTCGCTACCTTCCTTACGTCTTCACGGAGCACGGGGCCATCATGGCCGCAAACCTGCTCAACTCCACGCGAGCGGTGGAAGTGAGCATCTTCGTGGTTCGCGCCTTTGTCCGTCTGCGCGAGACGCTCACTGCACACAAGGCATTTTCCGCCAAACTTGCCGAGCTGGAGCAGCGACTGAACGAGCATGACGCATCGATCGAAGATATTATCCACGTGATTCGTTCGCTCACCAGGCCGCAGCACAGGCCGGCGCGACAGATCGGTTTTCGCCCTGAGACGGTCCCAGGACCAAAGATGCTGAAGGCTGGCAGGGCATAGGCGGGACCCTGTTATTCCGGGTCAGCGCCGCATCGAGACCGGGTCTTTTCCTGCTGCTCCCGGGTCGACGACCTGGCTGTCTGGTGGCGATTTGCTATCGGCTACCGGCTACAGCCTCGCCTCAGTACCCCGCCGCCAAACCAAAGCGATGCCGATGATCCTGCCCACCCATCAACTCACCCGTCTTCGGATCGACAGCAATACACTCGCCATCCGACCAGTGCCCGCCCACGCGTACGTTGTATCCCATCGCCTTGAGCCCCGCCAGCGTCGTCGGAGAAAACCCCGGCTCCAGAAACAGCACGTCCGGTAAATATTGATGGTGGAACCGCGGCGCATCCACTGCCTGCTGAATATTCAGCCCCTCATCCACCGCGCTCAGGAGAATATTCGCGACCACGGTGATGATCCGCCCGCCGCCCGGCGACCCCAGCACCATGCTCACCTTGCCATCCTTCAGCACAATCGTCGGCGTCATGCTGGACAAAGGCCGCTTGCCCGGAGCAATCGCATTCGCCGGTCCCTGAATCAGCCCAAACATATTCGGCACGCCCTGCTTCGACGCAAAGTCATCCATTTCGTCGTTCAGCAAAAATCCCAGCCCCGGCACCGTCACGCCTGAACCGTACCCTCCGTTCAGTGTTGTCGTCACCGACACCGCATCGCCCTTCGCGTCCACCACCGAATAGTGCGTCGTGTCCGCCGCCTCCTGACGAACATCGGCCATCGTCGGCGCCGCCGGCAAAAATCCCGAAGGCCGCTGCAACGCAGCCGACGCGCTTGCGTGATCCACATCGATCGACGCACGCCACGCCTCGCCATATTTCCTGCTGGTTAGCTCCTTCAACGGAATCTTCACGTAGTCCGGATCGCCGAGATAATTCGACCGGTCCATGTACGCGCGCCGAAACGCCTCCACCACCAAATGCATCTCCGGCGCCGTCCGATCCCCCATCGCCCCCAGATCGTACCCGTCGAGAATGTTCAGCGCCTCGATCAGCGCCACCCCGCCCGATGACGGCGGAGGCGCGCTCACAATCGTCGATCCGCGATACGTCCCAATCACCGGCTCGCGCTCCTTCGCCGTGTACCGAGCCATATCTTCCGAGCTAATCAGCCCGCCGCCCGCCTTCACTGCATCGGCGATCTGTTGCGCCATCACGCCGTGATAGAAGTCATCAGGGTTCTTCGCGATCTTCCGCAACGTCTCTGCCAGCTCCGGCTGCCGAAAAGTCTCACCCGCCCGATAGAAATTCCCATCGCGCTGGAAGATCCGCTGCGACTCCGGAAATCCCGTCATGACTTTGTCCTGCAGCGAAGCGGCTTCTTCGTCGCTCAGCACAAATCCTTCTGCCGCCAAACGAATCGCCGGCGCCATCACCTGCGCGAGCTTCAGCTTGCCGTACTTCTTCTCCGCGTATACCAGCCCCGCCACTGATCCCGGCACTCCAATCGCCCGATACCCCACCACGCTGGCGTCCGGAATCACGTTGCCCTTCGCGTCGAGATACATATCCGCCGTCGCAGCCAGTGGCGCCTTCTCGCGATAGTCGATAAAGACGTTTTTGCCGGTGCTCGGGGTCCCCGGCAAGCCTGCTCGCTGGGGTGATTGCTCATGGATCAGCATGAACCCGCCGCCGCCGAGATTCCCCGCAAACGGATACACCACAGCCAGCGCGAATCCCACCGCCACCGCCGCATCCACCGCATCGCCGCTCGCCTTCAGAATCCCAACGCCCGCGTCCGTCGCCAGGTGATGCACCGTCACCACCATCGCATGTCGCGCGCGCACGGGCTCGTCGTTCTTCAACGCCAGCGCCGTGCGGCTCGCATCATCCGGAGCCGCATCCTGCGCGGGTTTCGGAGTCTGCGCACTCGCCGCGAGAGCGAAACCCAAGACCCCCAACACACCCATGCTCCAAACAATGCGAAGAAACCCGATTTTCATGGCTCGCCGACTCACTGCGGTTTCGAGCATTGTACGGCAGCTTCCAGTGCCAAAAACGTTGACCCCTCTCCATACCACGCATAGACTGAAGGGCAGCCCATCCGTCCAATGTCATGATGCCGTCGTTTTTCCGCCGTTTTCTGCTGTTCCTCCTGCTGGCCGGATCGATCTGCGCCCTGTCCTGCCGCGCGCAAAACCAATCCGCACCGCCGCCGGTCGACGCCACGTCCCAAAGCCAGGCGCAGCAACCATCCAGCTCCAGCCAGGTCCCGGGTCTCAACCCCGGGCAACCTCCATCCACGGCCCCGAAGCAAGTCCCAACTCAGGCGGATCAGAACCTCGCTCCCAAAGCGCCCGCACTCATCGATCCTGCCGGTCCCACCGTCAGTCTCGAAACCAGCGAGGCCATGTTCGACGTCGGCGTCGCCCTCAACGCCTGCGGCTACGACAAAGGTCTCGACGAGTCCGACCTCGTCCGTCAAAAAATTCGCGACGAGGTCACCCAGGCCACGCTGGCCTCAGCCGCCGCGCGCGACGACCGCGACAAGCTCTGCGCCTTCATCGATCAGCGCCGCCTCGATGATCCGGCGCGCAGCCTCGCTCAGTACATCTCACTCGCGCTCTATCTAACGCCGCCACCGCAGTTGACGCCGAGCGTCGACGAGCAGGACATGCCTCCCGATGCCACCGGCGTCGAGCAGGTTTTGCCTCTGCTCCGCCACTATGCAGACGACATTGACCTCCATCTCATCTGGGCCCGGAATCGCGCCACTTACGACGAGATCACCAACAAGCTCCACGGCCCGCTGTCGCAAATGATCGTCAGCACCAACTACTACCTCAAAACACCTGCCTCCACTTATAACGGACGCCACTTCCTTGTTGTGCTCGAGCCGCTGTTATCGCCGGAACAAACCAATGCCCGCATCTATGGCCCGGATTACGTCGTGGTCGCCTCGCCCAAAGACGGCAAAATCTCCATGGATCTGGTGCGCCACGCCTATCTCCACTACGAAATCGAGCCTCTCCTCTACGCCCACGCCACTTCGATGGACCGCATGATGCCCATCCTCCACGCGGTCGACGACGCCCCCCTTGAGTACGAATTCAAGAGCGGCATCGACGCCCTCGTCATCGAGTGCATGATTCGCGCCATTGAAGATCGCACTATGGATACCGGAATCCCCGACGTCAAAGTCCCACCCAACCTCCCGCACAGCGAAGCCGACCAGTACGAGCACGCGCGCATTGTCGCCGCGCAGAAGCAGGAATCTATCCGTCAGCAGGCAGTCGATCACTCCATGACGCAGGGCTACGTACTCACACCGTATTTCTACAACCAGCTCAAGGCCTTCGAAAAGAACCCTGAAAGCCTCGACGAAGCCATCGGGCCCATGGTCTACGGCATGGACGTCAGTGTCGAAATCCATCGCGCCCGAAACACCACCTTCGATGCCCATGGCGAAGGCCACGTCATGAGTTCCGCGCCCCAGCGGCCGCCGCAACCCAAAGAACTCGACCTCGCCGAGATGAAGCTCATGACAGGCGACGTACAGGGCGCGGCCCAGCTGGCGCAGAGGGCCCTCGACAACCACAACGGCGATGCCGGGCAGGCCGACTTCATCCTCGCCCGCGTCGACCTGATGAGCGGCAAAATCGACGACGCCGAAGCCGCCTTCCGCGACACACTCAAAGCCTCAAAAGATGCTCGCATGCTTGCCTGGTCGCACATCTACCTGGGCCGCATCCTCGACGTCGAAGACAACCGTGATGACGCCGTGACCGAATACAACGCAGCCCTCGCCGTGCGCGACGGCCAGCCCGACACCCGCGCCGCCGCCGACGCCGGACTGAAAAAACCCTTCGCCCTTCCGCATCGCGCCGAGAGCGGCGATGATCGGGATGCGCCCAAGTCCGCGCCTCCCGCCACTCCACCTCGTCCGCAGTAGCGAGCCCCCGGTACCTGGGTCCAGAACCAATCACTCTTCTTGCCCTGCGTTCCCTGTGCCCTCTGTGGTGAAATGGCGACCCCCCCTATGGAATGACTCTGTAATAATTGATAGAAGTAGCCCCCGCATGGAGTCCTCGCCACATTTTCCCGGCACGTCCCTTGACCTGCCTCCCTCCGGCGATCCCGCGGCCGACCCCGCCGCTGTCGAGGAACTCGAAGCCGTCCTCGCCCACCACTTCTCGAAGGCGGGACTCCTCCGCCGCGCCCTCACCCACAGCTCTCTCGCTCACGAGCGCGGTTCCGACGAGCCCGAGCGCGAAGACAACGAGACGCTGGAATTTCTCGGCGACGCCGTCGTCGGCATGGTCGCCGCTGAGTATGTCTACCGCCATTACGATGACCTCTCCGAAGGAGACCTGACCCGTCTGCGCGGAGCGCTCGTCAGCCGGCGCCATCTCGCCGAGGTCGCTGAGGGCCTGAGCCTCGGCAAATACCTCCTCCTCGGTCGCGGCGAAGAGCGCAGCGGCGGGCGCACAAAAACCGCGCTCCTCGCCAACACCATGGAAGCCATCATCGGTGCCATCTACCTCGACGCCGGCCTTGAGACCGTCCGCAGTCTCATCCACGCCCGCGTCATCGCTCCGGTCGTCGGCGCATTACGCGAACAGCTCGACTCGCGTGGTGGCATGGGCGACTTCAAGTCCGCGCTCCAGGAACTCCTGCAGTCGCGCAAACAGGGCCAGCCCCACTACCGGACCACCGGCGAAACCGGTCCCGACCACCGCAAACGCTTCTTCGTCGAGGTCCGCGTCGGCGCAGAGTCGCTCGCCGACGGCGAAGGCCGCACCAGAAAACACGCCGAGCAGGATGCCGCCCGTAACGCCATTGACAGACTCCAGGCCGACAAACTTCGGGCCGACAAGCTTCAGACCGACAAACTCGGCTTCGCGGGCCCGCCCGAATGAGCACACTCCCGTCCTCTGCCCCCGAACCCCAACCGGAGACCACACAGCCCGCTGCTGATCCCGCATCCCTCGACATCTCCCCCGATCCACCAGCAGAGCCGGCGAAGCGCCGCTCAAAAATCATCCTCTTCCCCGGCGTCTTCGAAATCGCGCGATCCCTTCTCGTCGTCCTCGTCATCGCCCTTTTTATCCTCACCTTCATCGTGCAGCCCTTCCGCATTCCCTCCGAGTCCATGGAGCGCACGCTGCTGGTCGGCGACTTTCTTCTCGTCAACAAAGTCACCTTTGCGCCCGCCGGTCCCTGGGGATGGCTGCTTCCATACCGCGACATCCAAACCGGCGACGTCATCGTCTTCCATTTCCCGCCCGATCCCCCCGAGCACGTCGTCAAACGCGTCATCGGCGTCCCCGGCGATCACGTCCATCTCGAAGAGGGCCTCGCCTGGGTCAATGGCCGCCGGCTCGACGAGCCCTGGGCCGTCTTTGAGCCTGCCTATCCCGACGATTTTCGCGACAGCTTTCCCACCCAGCTCTACACCGATCCCGGCGTCGACCCCCGCTGGTGGATGGAAATGCGCCGCGAAGTTCGCGGAGGCGACCTCGTCGTCCCCGGCAACGAATATTTCGTCCTCGGCGACAATCGCAATTTCAGCCGCGACAGCCGCTACTGGGGCTTTGTCCCTCGCGACCACATCGTTGGCCGACCTTTCATCATCTATTTCTCTTTGCGTGAACCGTCCTCCACCGATCTCACCCAGCTCCCGGATGATAGACTCGGACAGAAAAACGATCTGTGGAACAAGATCGTCGATTTTGCGCGCTGGAACCGCTTCATGCGCGTCGTTCGCTGAGGGGCGCCCGGATGCCGATGACTGAAGTCGAGGAGAAACAAGCGAAACAAAAGCATGAAGAAACTCCCCTCGAGGCCTTTGCCTCCATCTGCGGAGTCCTCGCCGTCGGCTTGTTCGTCCTCACCTTCGTCTTTCAGAACTTCGCCATCCCGTCGTCGTCCATGGTCAAAGCCCTGCTCGTCGGCGATCACGTCCTGGTCGATCGCATCACCCTGGCCCCGCCCGCTGCATACGCGCCCTTCGTGAACTACCGCAACGTCCAGCACGGCGACATCATCGTCTTCTTCAAACCCACACTCGAGCCGAACGGCGAGCACCTTTTCCTCGTCAAGCGCGTCATGGGCCTTCCCGGCGACCGCATCCACCTCCGCGACGGCATTGTCTATCGCAACGGCGTTGCCCTCGACGAGCCCTACGCCGCCAAGCCCACCGACATGGACTACATCGCTTATCGCGATGATTTCCCCTCCGTCTCACCGGCCATGAGCCCCGACACTACCGCCGAATGGGCCGAGGCGTTGCCCTCCTACATCCAAGGCGAGGACCTCGTCGTTCCCCAAGGCATGTACTTCGCCATGGGCGACAACCGCACCGTCAGCCTCGACAGCCGCTTCTGGGGCTTCGTCCCACGCGCCAACATCGTCGGCCGCCCGCTCTTCGTCTACTGGTCCTTTGACACGCCGGAGAGCCAGGAGAACAAAACCTCCTTTACTGACCGCATCGGCTGGATTCTCCACGAGACCATCCACTTCTTCGACGGAACCCGCTGGCGCCGCACCCTGCATCGAGTGAAATAGCTATGCGCGCGCTGGAGGAGTTGGTGTCCTCCGAAGAATCCGACGCGCCCCGGCGTTTTCCCTGGCGGCGCGTCGCCATCGCCGCAGCCTTCCTCATCTTGCTGTGGATGGCCATCTTCCTCCCGCCTCTCATCAACCTCGGGAAATATCGCCACTCCATCACGGTGAGCATGTCGGAAGCCCTCGGCCGCCCGGTCTACGTCGGCGGAATGCAACTGCGTCTCGTCCCCAGCCCCGGGATCGTCATGTCCGACTTCACCGTCGACGAAGATCCAGCCTTCGGCTCTGAGCCCGCTCTCCACGCCACTTCCGTCGTCGCGTCGCTGCGCCTCACGTCGCTGTGGCGTGGCCGACTCGAAGTCAGCCGCATCAGTCTCGACGAAGCTAATCTCAACCTGGTCAAAAGCGCCGACGGCCAGTGGAGCATCGGCTCCGTCCTCCTGCGCGCCTCGCAGATTCCCAACGCCCCCACCGGCGAACGCCACGTCAGCGCGCGGGCCCGCTTCCCCTACATTGAAGCCACCGACGCCCGCATCGACTTCAAAGACGGCGCCGAAAAGAAACCATTCTCCCTCGTCAACGCCGAATTCTCCATGTGGCAGGCCAGCGGCGACGAGTGGCGCGTCCGCCTCCGCGCCCAGCCCGTCCGCACCGACCTGCTGCAGCCGCCATGGTCCGGCGTCGGCGAGCTCAACGTCGAAGGCTCCATGCGCCGAGCCGCGCTCCTCGACGCCATGCCCGCCGATCTTCGCGTCGAATGGACCGGCGCGCAACTCGGTCAAATGAGCCGTCTCCTCGTCGGCCTCGACACCGGTTGGCGGGGCAACATCGACGTCACCACCACCATCCGCGGCAATCTCGGCGATCTCCACCTGCAGACCCGCCTCCGCGTCGCCGATCTCCGCCGCCAGGAGTTTCAACCTCCCGCCACCATCAATGTCGACGCCAACTGCCGCAGCGATTACCGCCGCGCACGGCGCGCCATCGATAACATCACCTGCTTCTGGCCTGTCGCCGCCGGCCATCTCCTCCTCACCGGCAATATGCAGGGATTCGCCGCGCCGCAAGCCGACCTGCAGCTCGAAATCAATCAGGTTCCCGCCTCTTTTCCGGTTGGCATCCTCGAACTCATGCGTCCGGGCGCGCAAAATGTAACGGTCACCGGCACAGTTAACGGCAATTTCCGCCTCGTCACCGGCGAACGTCGCGTTCTCGTCGGCGATGCATCGGCCACCGGTGTCATGCTGCGTTACCCCGGCGGCAATTTGAACCTGCCACCGTTACATTTTGTTGCCCCACCGGCGCAACCACCGCCGCCGCGCCGATTGAAGCAGCCGCTCGCGCCCGCCCCACCACCTCCGTTACAAAACGCCATCCAGATGCAGCCAATCGCAATCCCCATGGGAGCGCCCGAGCCCCTCCTTGCCGACGCCCGCCTCACTCGTGACGGATACGAAATCCATACCTCAGGCCAGGCCACGCTCGCCCGACTCCTGCCTGCGGCCGCAAGTTTCGGTTTGCTGGAAAATGCCGCGACCATCGTCGCGCCCCGTGGACGCGCCTCGCTCGACCTCACCACGGCAGGGAACTGGATGCGCCCCGTTTCGGGCGCCAGCTCCGGAATCGCAACCACCGGATCGCTCAAAGTCGAAGCGGCCCAGCTCAAACCCGCGTTTCTGCCCACTCCCGTCGAAGTTCAGTCCGCGCAAGTCGCCCTGTCCCCCGACGAAATCGCCTGGCAGGACGTCTCCCTGACCTGGCAAAAAATGCCAATGCAGGGTTCGATCCAGTTTCCAACAACGTGCAACCAACCGGTTGCCTGTCCCGCCACCTTTACCTTATCCACCGGACCGTTAAACGCCGCCGCCATCGAGGCCGCCGTCGCCGGAAATTCCGGCAATGGCCTCCTCGGTCAGTTCCTCAACAACGCCCTCGGCGGCAACCACCTCGCCCCGTGGCCCTCCATGAAAGGGCAAATCAGCTGTGTAGCTCTTGACCTCGGACAACTCCCGCTGCACGATGTAGCCGTGGCGGTCCGTGTCGAACAAAACACCCTCACCCTCTCGTTCCTCGACGCCGCAACGCTGGGCGGAATCCTCCACGGCACAGCCGAGATGTCCATGGATGACGGTACCCCCCGCTGGAAGCTGAATCTTCACGTCGCCGGCGCCCAGTCCAGCGAAATCGCAGCCGTGTTTGGCGAACATTGGGGTACCGGCGTCGTCAGCGGAGAAACGGCCCTGACCATGAGCGGCTATCGCACCGAAGACCTCGCCTCCTCCATCACCGGAGATTTCTCCTTCATCTGGCAGAACGGCTCTCTCGCCAATCCCGCCACGCCGAACGAAGCCGCTCTCGCCCGCTTTGATCGCTGGACCGCAAAAGGGACCATCGCCCACAACACCATCACCTTCACCAGCGGTGGCATCGCGCGCGCCGCACGAACAACGCCCCTCGGCGGCACCATCTCCTTCGACCGCGACCTCGACCTCACCCTCGACGCCCCGCGCGGTGCCGTCAAAATCACCGGAACCCTGTCTCAGCCCCTCATCGCCAACTCCGTCACGGCGCCGTGATGAGCCTCTCATGAACGCTGTCCCGCACCTCCGGCACCGTGCCATCGTTCACATCCACCGCCGTCGGCTCTTCCTGGAACGTGATGCGATGCGTGATGCGCCCATGCGCTGGAACCCGCACGCGCTCCGTCAATGACGCAGTCGCCCCCTTCACCGTCACTGGAACCTCCGCCGTGGCGTACCCGTCGTTCACAATCTCCACCGCCACCAGCACCTGCCCTCGCGTCACCCGGCTCGGATACACAGCCGCAATCGACAAATCAGGCAAGCCCCGATCGTGATAGACCCAGTAATCAAAAAACCACTTCAGATCCTTCCCGCTCGCCCGCTCCAGCAGCCTCTCGAAATACTCCGGTGTCGTGTCCTGCGCAGGATCGTAGCTCTGCAACGCCATCTGCAACGCTTTGTCCCCGGCAATATCGCGCAGCATCCACAGAACGTACTGCGCCTTGGTGCGGTAGTAGACAGCATCGGCCACGTGCAGCAGATCTTCGCCCGAGCTTTCACCCGGTGACGCCGGCTCAGCCAGCGCCAGCGCGGGCCGATCGGCATTCAGATTCTCAATCGCCGCCGTCCGCCCGCGATTCGCCTCGATCCAAAGCGACCCCACAAAGCCAGCCACGCCCTCCCGCAGCCACTCCCGCGGCGAGTCGAAGTATCCATGCGCGAGCGCCCGCACCACCACCGGCTCCAGGTGCACCGCATCATCGCTGGCCAACGGCATCGCGATCGCATCGCCCGCCTCCGCTGGCGCATCGTCCGGCTCAGGCAACTCAAAAATCGTCGAAACTTCAGCCTCCCCTGGCCTCTTCCCCAGCCACGTCTGCACCAGCCCCTGTACCAGACCCGCCGAGCTCACATATCGCGCAGCACTCGCTCGATCCGCATCCAGAGCCAGCACCCGCAACCCATTGCTCCCCACCTCGCTGCGCCGTGCCAGAAAAAACGACGGTGCCTCAAATCCCAACCGCGTCTCCGGTACCGACACCGTAATCACTCCCGGAAAAGAAGCCGTCGGCATCGATGCCGGGTTATCCATCTTCGCAAAATGTCCGTTCAGGATCGCCGCAGTCGGCGCAGCCGAGTAAAACTCATCCGTCACCCGCAAACTCGCCGTCGCGTCCTGATCCATCAGCTTCTGCCGCCCGATCTCCGCAAACAGCTTCGCCCCGTCGCTCAGTGAAACGGGCAGGGAACTGACCGGATACCACACCACGTTCCCGAACCCGCGCACCCCGGTGAAATCTTCCGAGATGCGATCCCAGTCCGAAGCCTGCGCCGTCGCCTCGGGAGCGCCAATCGCCGTCAGCCGCTCCGCCGTCAGCGGAATCGTCCCGCCATAATCGACACTCAGAGTCACCTGCGCCCCAGACGCGAGCGGCTGAGCCAGCGCAATCACCGCCTCCTGCAACTGCCCTGTGTGATCCGCATCGCTGGCCACAGTGCTCAGAACAAACTGCAGCTTCTTGCCCCGAAATCCCACGGTCTCAAAATGCAATGTCGACGAAAGCTGCAGCGCCACTCGCGCGAAGGGAGCCCCACCCTCATTCCGCAGCGTCACCAGTGCGTGCGCCTCCATCGCCTGCTGTCCGGGGCTCAGATGCACATCGAGGTCCCACGCCGTGATCGCGACCGCCCGCCGTTCCGCCTCCGTCAACTCGGCCTGAGCCTCGCCCGAAGTCTTCGCCGAACCCGCCGCCTGCGCCCGCCCCGGAGCCGCCGAGCCCGACTGCCCCCACGCTAAAACTCCACACAGCAAGACGTAAAAAAACCAGACCCTCATGAACCAAGACCCTTGCGTGGTTTCCCCGATTTCGTGCCTCCTTCAATCCCCGCCCCAGGGCGCCGCTGCCGAGCCGCCTCAAACAAAACTACCGCCCCCGCCGCCGCCACGTTCAGCGACTCCACCCGTCCCGCCATCGGAATCTTCAGCAGATGATCGCAGGTCCGCCGCACCAGCTCGTGCAGCCCCGCTCCCTCGCGACCCAGCACCACCACGGTGTTGGACCGGAAATCGTACTTGTCGTAATCCGTCGTGCCCCGCTCGTCCAGCCCCACGCACCACAGGTTCCGTTCCTTGAGCATCTCCAGCGCGCGCACCAGATTCACCACCCGCGCCAGCCGCAGATGCTCCGCCGCCCCCGCTGAAGCCTTGACCGCCACCGCGCTCAGCGGGGCCGACCGCCGCTCCGTCAGCAGAACCCCGTCCACGCCCGCCCCCTCCGCCGTCCGCAGCAGCGCTCCCAGATTCTGCGGGTCCTCCACCCCATCGACCGCCAGCACCAGCCGCGGATCCGGCCCCTCCAGCAGGTCCTCCACCCCCAAAAACTCCCGCTCCTGCACCACCGCCACCACGCCCTGATGCGCCGTTGTCCCGGCGAGCCGCGTCAGCGCCTCCTTCGGCTCGGTACGCACCGGCACGCCCGCCGCCCGGCTCAGCGCCACGATCTCCGCCAGCCGCTGATCGCGCCGTTCCAGCGCGATGCACACATGGTCGAAGCGCCGCCGTCCCGCGCGCAGGGCCTCCTCCACCGAATGCAGCCCATAAATCGTTTCCATCTCATCGAGTTTAACGTTGCGAGCCGGCGAAATCCGCCTGATAATGGAGGAGTTACACACAGCAGTAATTTGCACTCTTGCTCGAACCGGCCTGGAAGCGAGGCGCGCTGCGATGGATCTGACCCACAGGGTCGAAAAACTCGTAACGAAAAGAGTCTTCCGCAGGCATTCGTCCGTCTGTGAAGTTGACATGAGTGCGGCAGCGCTCCAACTCGCCGACCAGGTGCAATGCGAAAATGCTCGCGTCGCAGAAGGCCTCAAGCGAGGCGATCCGCTGCTGCTCGATGAGCTGATTCTCCAGTACCAGCACCGCCTGCTCCGCTACCTGCTCTACCTCACCGGCAATCGCGAAGTCGCCGAAGACCTCTTCCAGGAAACCTGGATGCGGGTACTGATGCGCGGAGCCCAGTTCAACGGCAATGCGCGCTTCGATACCTGGCTCTTCACTATCGCCCGCAATCTCGTCATCGACCTGCGCCGACGCCGCTCCATGGCCAGCCTCGAAGAAATGTGCGACACCGGCGACGAAGAGCGCCCCTTCGAAGTTGCCAGCCAGGACAAGACTCCGTTCGACCACCTGGCCACGTTGGAATCCGGTCAGCTTGTTGCTGACGCTCTCCTCACCCTCGATCCGCTGCACCGCGAAGTCCTGGTGCTGCGCTTCCACGAAGAAATGTCGCTTGAGGAGATCGCGCGCATGACGCGCGCCCCGCTTTCGACGGTCAAGTCTCGTCTCTATCGCGGCCTTGCCGCGCTCAAACCCCACGTTCGATCGGCAACCCGATCCGTTGCCGCTAACTCTGAACGGATGGAGGTTCTATGAGGAGCGATGTATTCCGTCCGCGGGCAAGTTCCGGACACCCGATCCCCGAAGTTGTGCTCCGTACACGCCGTTCCGTGATGGAAGCCGCCTATAACCTGCAGGAGCAGCGGACGCGCAAGCGCCGGCATGCGGGCATCGCCTTGCTGGCGATGGCAGTGCTGATCGTTCTTCTCGCGCCACCCCTGATGAGCACCGTCAACGACCTCTCCACCGGCGAGCATTTCTTCGATCTCCCGGTCATGGTCCTGACCCTCTTCCTCGTCCTTCTCTCCGCTGTCTTCGCAATTCTGTTGCTGACGTTGAGAGAACGGGGCGCGCGTGGCGATCAGCGATAGCGGCCAGGAATCCGGGCCATGGCGAAACCAATGAACAACGAATCGCGGCAGCGGTCTGAGCTGCATCCGGACGGAATCTCAGGAGAGTTGCGCCTCATTCCCTTCTGGTCGATCGTCGGCGGCATCGCTGTTTTCGCCGCGATGATGTACCTGATGTGGGTTGTCGTTCCTGCACATCGTCATCATCCCCCTAACCTCCCATTGTGGTTCCGCTTCTATGTCAACATCAGCATTGGCCTCCTCGCCGGCTTGTACGTGGTCATGATGGGCTACGTCAGCCGCGACTCACCCCGCCGCGGTATGAGCACGCCCCTCTGGATGCTGGTCTGCGTCGTCATCCCCAGCGGCATCGGCGCCGTCCTCTACTTCATGCTGCGCCTGCCCGTGCTCTCGCACTGCCCCGCCTGCAACGCGCGCATCGAAGCCGATTACCACTTCTGCCCCCAGTGCGCGTACCAGGTCGCGCCCTGCTGCGGCAATTGCCATCGCGCCGCCCGCATCACTGATCTCCACTGCGTCTACTGCGGCCACCACCTCGCCGCCGACCATCCTCCAGCGCGCCTGCACGCCTTCGCCGAGTAGCTCGAAGTTTCAAGTTTCAAGTTTCAAGTTTCCAGTCTCCAGTTTCCGGCTTCCCGTTTCCTGCTTCCTGCTTCCACCTTCCAGCTTCCAGCTCCGACCTCCCCGCCTCTATACTCAGACTGGATGTCCATCACCGCCCTCATCGTCGACGACGAACAGCTCTCCCGCGAAGAGCTGAAATACCTCCTCGACACCACCGGCAGCGTCGATGTCCTGGCCGAAGGCAAGAACGGTGTCGAAGCCGTCGACCTCATCCGCACCCATCATCCCGACGTCGTCTTCCTCGACGTCCAGATGCCCGGCCTCGACGGTTTCGCCGTTCTCAAAAAACTCCTCGAGCTGGGCAAAGGCGAGCCACTCCCGCAGATCATCTTTGCCACCGCCTTCGACCAGTACGCAGTCCGCGCCTTCGACGTCAACGCCATCGACTACCTCCTCAAGCCCTTCGACCGCGACCGCGTTCTCCAGGCCGTCGAGCGCGCCCGCCTCCGCCTGCAGGAAGCCGGCCAAAGCGCCGAAGCCAAACCGGCCCCTACCGATCTGCGCGTTGACACGCTGCTCAAGCTCATCGAGCAGCACCAGAACGGCAAACCTCACAGCGGCAAAATCGTCCTCCAGGCCGGAAGCCGCCTGCTCCTCATCGATCAGAAGGACATCTGCTTCGCCTCCATCGACGACGGCGTCATCTCCGTGGTCACGCCCTCGATCGAAGGCCAGTCGAAGTGCCGCACCCTTGAAGAGCTATTCGATCTGCTCGACCCCTCGGTCTTCTGGCGCGCCCATCGTTCGTACCTCGTCAACATCAACCACATCCGCGAAGTCGTTCCCTGGTTCAAATCCAGCTATCAGCTGCGCATGGCCGACAAAAA
Organism: uncultured Acidobacterium sp.; assembly: GCA_964535525.1. Taxonomy (GTDB): domain Bacteria; phylum Acidobacteriota; class Terriglobia; order Terriglobales; family Acidobacteriaceae; genus Palsa-343. Next base: position 35,768 of record CAZHTJ010000024.1, read on the forward strand.
GCAAACCGAAATTCCGGTCAGCCGCGCCCAAACCCGCCGCCTCCGCGAGCTCTTCAATCTGTAGCCTGGCCGGCGACTTTTCGCGGGCAACATCGAAGGGAGGCTGCGACCTTCCTATTTCGTGTTTCGTGCGCCTCGCTTCGATTCTGTTCGCTGTCTGTTGGCTCCTGCGAAAAAAATTGCCCCTTCCGAAAAAATGGCCGTTGACTTGTTTTGTATGAGTTAGCGAAGTGAACAGGGTCGAGTACCTGGCGAAGTGACTCCGGACCTATCAGTTGAGACCTGGGTCGAGATTGAGGCAGACTCGGCTGTGTTTGCGTCACACTCGGCCGAGTTGACGCCAGATGATTGAGGCTGAGTCATTTGTAACTCGGCCGCGTTTGACTCATCGTTGGCCGAGTTTGGCGGGTACTCGGCCGAGTTAGCTTCAAGGGCGGCTGAGTGTGCAGCAGAGGCGGCCAGGTTTGACGCAGAGGCGGCTGTGAGGCCGCTGATCGCCCTCGATGTGAAAGGACGATGATGACAAAAGCGGTCGCGCTTTGCGCGATACTCGCCTCCTAAAACCAGGGACCCCTGCTCAGGACAGATTGTCGGGCATCCGCATTTCGGTCCTGTTGCGCTTTTCATCGATGTTCCCCGATCAAGCCAATAGAAAAGACCGCTCGGATGAATGGCCTTTTTCTTTTATTACTCCCTATTATTAGAATACCAAGTCCAGAGAAAAAGACTGCCAAATTTCTTTTAGGTCGATGGCTTATAAGTCCTTGTAAGTCAGGGGGCCGTTACTTTGGATTTTGGGCCTTCCCCTTGACAGATTTTCCACATTGCCGAAAGCATGGGTTGTTCGCCTGAAAGGGAAGTCTGCTCACGAGAGCGCGGTTTCAAGCGCAGTAACGGCAGCGTAGAATTTGTGCCAATTCCAGGGAGAGCGAAAACAATGCGGCGGTACCATCACATCGGAATTCCGACTACTGAAGCGAGGGCTGGCGAGACCTACTTGAAACAGCTGAAACTGTTTGTGGTCAGCCACGAGAAGAGCGAATTTGGCGTGGAGTGGATGCGTTTCGAAGCGGACGCGGCGGTCCCGGATCTGGTCCGTCAAGTGCCGCACGTCGCGTTTGAAGTGGGTGATCTGGAGTCGGAGCTGGCTGGGCGCGAAATCCTGATTCCTCCCAACAGCCCGTCGGAGGGCGTGCGGGTCGCGTTCATCGTCGAAAACGGCGCGCCGATTGAGCTGCTCGAATTCACCGATCCGAACCATCCTGCCCGCCACCAGCAGAGTTCAGAGATCGGTGACACAAAGGGAAGCTCTGATTAAGCCTTCCAAAACCATCCCTCAGGGGCTAAAGCCCATTTTTCACTGGCCTCTACGGCACGGCTGAAGCCGTGCCCCTTCAAAACGGCGGCTTATTCAGAGCTTCCAAAGGCCAGTCCGTAGGCTGATTCCGGATCAGGGACCGACAAGACGCCAGGACTATGGGTTGCTGCGAAGGGCAACCGCAGGTTCTTCCGCCTCGCGATGCCCGGCGTCAGAATGGCAGCCTTTGATGTGGGGTGCTGTAAGGCCGGCAATGTCGGTTTTCCGGAGTTTCGAGCCTATGGGTTGCTGCGAAAGGCAACCGCGGGTTCTTCCGCCTCGCGATGCTCGGCGTCAGAATGACAGCCTTTGATGTGGATTGGCCAAAGGCCTCGCAGTCGTGCTGCGATCGCATTCCGTTGAGACGTGATGTATATCACTGATTGCGGCGGTCGCCGGGTTCGATACTTAAAGACCGTACTCAGGAGGTCTGTCCGTGAATCGTTTCTGGGCGCGCATGTTCGGGCTCACCCTGTTGGTTTTTCTCGTTTTGGCTATTGCCGTCCAACCTGCCATGGCTCAGCAGGATCAAGCCAAGCATGTGTACCATCGGCTGATTCCAGCCGGGGATACCTGTTCCACCTGTCACCAGGCGGTGTATGACCAATGGAAGGCCAGCCCGCACAGCGCCAACGGTGTGGAATGCACGACCTGCCATGGCGAGACAACAGCACAGGACTTCGCGGGCACACCGGCGTTAAGCACATGCGAGAACTGTCACGGCGATCAGGTGGCACAACTGAAGTCCGATCCATTTATGAAAGGCAAGACGTGTGTGAACTGTCATCAGGCACACGTCTTCGTGGAGCACAAGAAGGCGGCCCCGGCAGGCAAGTGATAACCATTTCGAGGCGTGGCATTCTCGAACCGCGGGGCGGTGCATGAGCGCTCGCCGCGCTCGAAAACGTGTCATCGCATGCCAGGGGATGCAGGACCGGTTGCCCCGAAAATCCTGGGTCTCAGGGGAGACCGGGGCCAGCGAGCGGAGACTGGGGATTGCCAGAACTGGTCTCATATAGGGCTGGGGCTTCGGCGAAGAGCCTGAGACCCGCTTCGGTGGCGGGCCTCACCCGGGGCTCCTCCGGCATTACGGGTTTATGAGACCAGTTCTATTGCTGGATCTGCAGGACGATTTTGCCGGGCTTGTGCGGGGCTCCGGCGAGCATCTGGTAGGCGGTGCGCGCGTCTTCAAGCGGAAGGACGGAGCCGACACGCGGTGTGATGCGCCGCTCCTCAAACAAGGTCGTGAGGGTGCGCAGACGTGCCGCGGTGACCTCTGCGTAGAAGAAGATGGGCTGCACATCGGCGCGTTTTGGGAGTGTGGGTGAAGAGACGATCGTAACCAGCTTGCCGCCAGGCTTGAGCGCAGGAAGGCAGAGCTCGAGTATGCCGCCGCCGACGCAGTCGAGAATGGCGTCGACCTGCGGCAGGTGCTTCTCAAACTGCGGAGCAGATGAGTCGACAATGGTATGCGCCCCGAGAGAGCGCAGCAGCGGCTCATCTTTTGCATACGCCACGGCAACGACGCGCGCACCGGCGTCGACTGCCATCTGCACCGCGTAGGCCCCTACGTTGCCTGCCGCGCCAAGGATCATCACAGTTTCGCCGCGTTTGGTCTGCGCATATTCAAACAGCGTCTGCCATGCGGCTACGGCGATCACGGGAGCCGATGCAGCCTCGACGAAGTCGAGCAATCGCGGCCTGGGTGCGATCATTCCCGCCGCGGCGACGGCGAATTCGGCCTGTGCTCCGCAGAACTGCGGATTTGTGACGCCATAGATCGGGTCGCCGCTCGCGAACCCGCTTACGCCGCTGCCAACCGCTTCCACGACACCGGAGAGGTCTGAGCCGAGCGTGAGTGGCGGCTGCGGGCTGACCTTGCTCAGGCCCTCGCGGATGAGCGCATCCCAGGGCGCGACCCCGGCAGCCGCCACGCGCACCAGCACCTCCTGTTCGCCGGGCGTGGGCGCGGGCACATCCTCAACTAGAACCGCTTCGGGGCCGCCGAAGCCGTGAATTCGCACTGCCTTCATTCCATCACCTCAATGGACGCTAACGGCGCTGGATCTGGGTTCCGCCGGGGACTTTCAGGGTGAAGAGACTGGACGAGGGGTGCTTGTTGTAGCGGATGTTGGTGTAGGTGGCGGTGCGCGAGTCGCCGGAGGGCTGGAGCATAACGACCCTGAGCGAGATGTCGCGAGCGGGATCGACCCAGAGGGTGATGTGGCTGAAATTGTTCCGGACATTCGCCTGCTTTGAGACGAGGTCGAGCTTAGCGGTTGGGACGCCATCGACGGTTTCCGTGCCCTGGGAGGTGATGGTCCAGGCCGCGGCAAGGTCTTTGCCGCAGGCGCCAAAGCCCGTGGCGAGGAGGCTGTCGTATTCGGCGCGATTGGCGCCGGCGGCGATGATGGTTTCCTGTTTGGCAGCGGGCTGGTAGAAGTCGAGTTCGCCGTTCTTATAGAGGACGTCGCGCTCGCCCTGTTGCCCTTTATCGAGGGCCATGGCCATCTCCATGGCGCTGCCGGCGCGGCGGAATGCGATGATCCCGTTTTGCGTTTCGTGATCCTGGACGACGGCGGTGTAGTTGTCGACGGCGATGTCGGCCTGGAGGTCCTGAAATTTGGCTGAGGAGGCGTCCATCTGGGCGAGGATTTTGGCGAGGCTGTCGTCCTGGGCCGGGGCGGCGATGGCGGGAAGCAGGAGCAGGGCTGCAAGCAAGGCGAGGGTGGGTTTCATGAAAGCAGGCAGGTCCCTCCTGGACCCGAATCGTTAGGATGCGCGAGAGGGCGGGGGATTTGCCGCATCGCCGGCGGGCGCGCCCAGGCTGTATCGACGTATAACAAACGCTGTCTGCTGGGTGGGACTACGTAATTGGAGGCGCCTCGGGAGCAGGAGAGAAGAAAAAGCAGGACGCCATTCGGCGCGTCGCCCAGAGGCGACTTGCTCAGGCCTGCTTGTTCGAATCGCTTCTGCATTGTTTATCGCGCAGGAAGCGCGCGACGTATTTCGATGCTTCGCTTAGGATGACAGATTTTTCTCCATTTTCGCGGCGGCGCATAGGTCGATATGGGCTCAGCGATGGCCCCAGACGCGCCAGGCGACCACGTCTCCGCCGATTTCCTTGACCGGCTCGAAGCGATCGACGACGACAGGGCCGGAAGTGGGAGCGATGGCGCTCGCCAGCTCCTGGCCGGTGGGCACAGCGCCCTGGGGCCGAACCAACTCGACCGGGACCTCATAGATCATGCCGCCTGCGGGGTTGGTGGAGGCGCGAATCACGTTGGGAGGCCAGTCGGGCTTGGGGCGGTCGCCGAAGTCGAAGAAGCGCGGGGTAATGAAGATGAAGGCGAGGATGAGCGTGACCATGACGTCGAAATGGACGCTGCCGCGCTCGTGCGTCCACCAGAGGTAGCTTTTGAGAAACCGTCCGATGCTCAACGGCTATGCTCCCGGGCGTGGTGCGATGATTTGCTGCCCACCCATATAGGGTATCAGCGCGTCGGGGATGCGGATGGTGCCGTCGGCCTGCTGATAGTTTTCGAGGATGGCGAGCCAGGTGCGGCCGACGGCGAGGGCGCTGCCGTTGAGGGTGTGGACGAAGGCGGTCTTGTTCTGACCTTTCGGCTTGTAGCGGATGTTGGCGCGGCGGGCCTGGAAGGCTTCGAAGTTGGAGCAGGAGGAGATTTCGCGATAGAGGTTTTGGCCGGGGAGCCAGACTTCGAGGTCGAAGGTTTTGGCGGAGCTGAAGCCGGTGTCGCCCGTGGAGAGGAGCATGCGACGGTAGGGGAGGTTGAGTTTCTCGAGCATGGTCTCCGCGTTGCGGGTGAGGATTTCGTGCTCGGCGTCGCTGTCTTCGGGGCGGGAGAACTTGACCAGCTCGACTTTTTGGAACTGATGCTGGCGGATGATGCCGCGTACATCTTTGCCGTAGGAGCCGGCTTCGGAGCGAAAGCAGGGCGTGTAGGCGGTGAGGGAGATGGGGAGCTTCGCTTCGTCGAGGGTCTCGTCACGGTAGAGGTTGGTGACGGGGACTTCGGCGGTCGGGATGAGCCAGTGGTCGTTGTCGCGATATTCGCCGGCAGTGAGGCCGTCGGCATTTTCGGGATCTCCGCTTAACTTCTCATCGGTGCAGTGGAAGAGGTCTTCGGCGAATTTGGGGAGCTGGCCGGTTCCGAATAGCGACTTGCTGTTGACCATGAAGGGCGGGAGGACTTCGGTGTAGCCGTGCTCGCGGGTGTGGGTATCGAGCATGAAGGCGATGAGGGCGCGCTCGAGCTTGGCGCCGTCGCCCCAGTAGACGGCGAAGCGTGCGCCGGAGATTTTTGCGGCGCGTTCGAGGTCGAGGATGCCGAGCTCGGCGCCGAGTTCCCAGTGGGGTTTGGGGTGGAAGGTGTATTTGGGGATCGTGCCCCACTTTTTGACTTCGACGTTGCTGCGTTCGTCGGGGCCGGTGGGGACTTCGTCGCGGGTGAGGTTGGGGATGCGGGCGAGGATGGCGCGGAGCTGGAGTTCGGATTCGGTGGCCGCGGCTTCGAGCTCCTCCATGCGCGCTTTGAGGGCGCGGGTTTCGTCCATGACGGCGGTGGCGTCCTGGCCGGATCTTTTGAGGCGGGCGACTTCTTCAGTGAGCTTGTTGCGCTGGGACTTGAGCTGTTCGGCTTCGGTGATGCGTTCGCGGCGGCGCTGGTCGAGTTCTTGGAAGTCTCCGAGGAGGGCGGCGGGATCCTGGCCGCGGTCGCGGAGTTTTTTCTCTACGATTTCGAGATTGGTACGTACGAAGGCGAGATCGAGCATACCTGATCAGGTTACAGGTTAGAGGTTTCAGGGTACAGATCAGGCTA
>CAZHTJ010000024.1:42068-48499 GCA_964535525.1 uncultured Acidobacterium sp.
TCGAGCATACCTGATCAGGTTACAGGTTAGAGGTTTCAGGGTACAGATCAGGCTACGGGGCAGAGGGAACAGGTTTCAGGTCGCAGGATTCAGGGTGCAGGTTACCGAGGAGTGTGTGCTGTCGCGAAGAGGTGCAGAAGTCTGGGAGTTGGGTTCCCAAAATGGACAGTTCGACGGTACTTTCGGACCGGGCCCAGAATCCGTTTGCATTGATTTAGGGGTGAGTGGAGCCGAGGCTTCTTGCTGTGGGGTGAACCTGGCGTTTCTTAGGTTTGATTTGGCGGGCTGGTTTTGGCGGGGCTGGGGTGGAGCCGGGGTCGAGGCTGGGGCTGGGGTCGTTAGTCGAGTCGGACGAGCCAGGCCTGGCCTTCGGCGGGCCGGCGGGTGCGGGCGATGGTGGTGGCGAGGGTGCGGTCGTCGTTTGCGGGGCGGATGCGGACCCGGTGGCCGGTGGTTGTGTGGGGCAGGGCCGAGACTGTGCAGTTCCAAAATGGTCCAGGGGACAGTACTTCAGGTTGAGAAGAGGGGCGGATTGAATTGACGATGGGATGCGCTGGAGAGGACGCTGCTTGCTGTGGGGTGAACCTGGCGTTTCTCAGGGTTTGGGGTTGTTGGGCTGGTGGTCGAGACTGTGCAGTTTCAAGATGGTCCAGGGGACAGTACTTCAGGTTGAGAAGAGGGGCGGATTGAATTGACGATGGGATGCGCTGGAGAGGACGCTGCTTGCTGTGGGGTGAACCTGGCGTTTCTCAGGGTTTGGGGTTGTTGGGCTGTTCGGTAGGTTGATTGCCAGGCTGTGTCGTTAGTCGAGTCGGACGAGCCAGGCCTGGCCTTCGGCGGGCCGGAGGGTGCGGGCGATGGTGGTGGCGAGGGTGCGGTCGTCGTTTGCGGGGCGGATGCGGACCCAGTAGCCGGTGGGTCCGTGGAACTCGATGACGTTGGCGGAGGGGTAATCGCGCTGCAACTCGGATTGAAGGTGGAGGGCGGGAGCCTGGTGGAGGAAGGCGCCGATCTGGACGCACCAGCGGCCGCCTTCGTCGATGGGTTTGGGGGTGCTGAAGACGTCGATGCGGACCTGGCCGGTGCCGGCACGCCAGAGGCCGACGGCTTTGGCGGCGCCGATGGAGAGGTCGAGGACGCGGCCTGCGACGAAGGGGCCGCGGTCGGTGACGCGCATGACGGCGGACTGGCCGGTGCCGATGTTGGTGACGCGGATAAGCGAGCCCATGGGGAGGGTGCGGTGCGCGGCGGAGACGCCGTTTTCGTCGTAGACCACACCATTGGCGCCGACGCGGTTGTGGTAGGGCGGGCCGTACCAGCTGGCGATGCCGGATTCGGTGAAGATGGGCTGGTGTGTGTCGACGAATTGCTCGTCGGCGGTGAGGGAGGGGACAGGGGCTGTGGGGGTTGCGGTGGGTGCGGGTTCGGGGGCTGTCGCGGGCGGAGGCGGCGTGGTTGCGACGGGCTGCTTGTGGGAGCAGCCTGCGAGGAGTGCGGTGGCGAGGAGCGCGGCAGCGAGCGCGAGCGCGTGGGGAGAACCGGGCTCCGAGGCGGGTTCCGAGCCGGATTCCGAGCGGGATTCCGAGCCAGGTTCGGAGCGAGGTTCGGAGCGAGCTTTGGGGCGGCGTTGAGAGTGGCGTGCGGGGCGTAGTTCGTCGGTGCTGACGGGGGCTATGCTGCGCATGGTCGAGGGATTCAGGCCTTGCGTGCGCGGTCGAGGTGGTCGGCGAGGCGCGCGAGCTGCTCGGCTGCGATGCGGAGGGCCTTCGAGGAGTTTTCTTTCACCTCGGGGACGACCTTTTCGTTGAGGTAGGTGATGACGCGCTTCACATCTTCTTCGATGCGATCGCCGCAGCCGCCGAAGTGCTCATCCAATTTGCGGCCCATGTTTTCGAAACGCCCGGTTGCCTGAGTTGCCTGATCTGCCATGATGCGACTCCCAGCCGTGTTGAACGGCTGCATTCAGTATTGCGGTCGAGAAGGTGACGGTCAATCGAGCGATGCCGAGTTTTGCCGCCGCGGTAGCGACGCCAGGGGGAAATACATCCCAAATGACCGAATTTCGTTCCAATCTCCTGAACCGCCCGGGGGCCTGTCTGAGAATCTGTCCTGGAATCTTCCTCGTTTTACTGACTGCACTGGTTCTGCTCGTTCACGCGCCGATGGCGCAGGCGCAGGAACTTGCATACCTTCCGGACGCGCCGCGACCGCAGGCTGCGGAAGTGGCGGACGGATCCGCGAGCGCATGGCAGGAGCAGAATCCGCCTGCAAAGCCCGATCCGCTGGCGCCGCCGGCGCAAGCCGATGCACAGGCGGCAAGCCCGATCACGCACGCTTCGTTTGAGGAGCGGAAGTGGGCTCAGTACGTGGATCCGGGCGAACGGATTCCGCCGCTGTATCCCAGGGACAAGTGGGTTTTCTGGCTGCATGAGGAGGCGCGGTGGTCGTCGACGTTTCCCGCTTTTGTATCCGCGGGCTACGGGCAGCTGACCGGTACGCCGGCGTATGGCAGCGACAGCGAGGCGTTTGGGAAGCGAGTGGGGGCGGCGCTGGTGCGGCAGGCGAGCATGCGTTTTTTCTGCAGCAGCCTGTTTCCTGTTTATCTGGGGGAGGATCCGCGGTATTTTCGGAAGGCATCGGGCGGGTATATGGGCAGGGCCGGATGGGCGACGGAGCGGGCGTTCATCACGCAGAGGGACAGCGGCAGCCACAGTTTCAATTTCTCGAATGTTTTTGGGCACCTCGCGGCGTCGGCGTTGACGCAGGTCTACTATCCGAGCAAAAGCCGCAGCGTGCATGTGGTGATGCAGACGTGGGGAACGTCGATTGCGGGAAGCGCGGCGAACAATTTGTTTCTGGAGTTTGTGCCGGACGCGCTGAATGCCTGGCACAGCCGCAAACACAGCAAGGATTCGGCGGGAATGGAATCGCGGGGTGCGGATTGATTTGGAACGCGATGAGGTTCGGCGGTACCCTCAGGGAATAGCAGGCGGCAGGCCGGCGCGGGCCCATTTGGCTGAGAATCAGGGCTCGGCGCGCCGCACCAGGAGGTACATCCAGCGCGAATGCTCTCACGGAGTCTGTCGGGATCTCGGAGAAGCGAGGTCGGCTGGGAAGCGGCGCGAGGGGGAGAGAGGCGGCGGCGTCCGCAGTGGCGCGGGTGTTGCTGTTGTGTGGTGCTGGCGTGGGTGGGGGTCAGTTGGGGTTGGGGGCAGACGGATTTGCCCGATGCGCCTGTACCTAAGGATGACGTAGTGGTCAGCGTTGGCGAGGGGTCTGGCGCGGGATTTTCGTCGTCTCTGGTGGCGGCGGCGTCGGAGGGGGGCGGTCAGGAAGCATTTCCTCCGGAGCCGCGGCCGCTGCGCGGGCTGAATGTTCTGGAGCCCAATTATGTTCCATTGCCGAAGGGATGCACGGCGGCTGCGTGCACAGAGGCGGCTCCGTTGCGGAGTTGCTGCGAGCCTGGTTCCGATGTGTTCGGAGATTACCTGGCGCAGAACGCGGTTCACATATACACGCCGCGCGAGCTGGGGATCATCGCGATCCACGGGGTTATCGATCCTTTTAACCTGCTGACGATCGGGGGGACGTCGGCGATCACGATTGCGTCGGATTCGAGCACATTCTACGGGCCGGGAGTGAAGGGTTGGGCGAAGCTGAGCGGGGTGACGCTGACGCAGGACATGACGGGCGAGTTTGTGGGGACGTTTCTGATCCCGTCGATCGATCATCAGGATCCGCACTATCACCGGATGCCGAATGCGGGGCTGATGCGGCGGATTGCACACTGCGCGTATCAGCCGTTCTGGACGACGAGCGACACGGGTAAGGGGATGCTGAATTACGCGACGATTGCGGGATCGATCATCGACGAGGCGGTGGATGTGAGCTACGTGCCGTATCAGAGGATGGGATGGGGGCCTGGGGCAGAGCGCATTGCGAGCGGCTGGGCGAGCGCGCCGATCGGCAACTTTGTGACGGAGTTTGTGCCGGACCTGGCGAGCCACATCAACTTCAAGGTGGTGTTGCTGCAGCGGATTGTGAATCGGGTGGCGCTGGAGGATGGGGGACAGTAGTTCGACGCAAGGGCGTTGTACCGCAGCACGGTACAGTGGTACAATCGCCGAACTGAAATGATTCTCAGCTTTCGCGACAAATGGCTGCGGGATTTCTTTCTGGATGATCGGGCAAGCCGCAGAGTGCCGGCAGGCCTCTCCGCATCCCTGTTTCGGAAACTGCAGATCGTCGACGATGCCAGCGGCGATGCCGATCTGCGGTCTCCACCAGGAAATCGATTTGAAAAACTAAGGGGAAAACTCGAGGGATGGCATTCGATCAGAGTGAATGAGCAATGGCGGCTGATTTTTCGCTGGAAGAGTGAACGGGGCGAGGCGTCCAGCATTTATCTGGACGACCACAGTTACCGATAAGGGTGAGAGAGATGCTGATCACGAAGAGGAAGCCAGCTGGGGTTGGGGAGATTCTGACGAAGGAGTTCATGGAGCCGCTCGGTTTGACACAGACCGAGTTGGCCAGAGCCATGGGGATCCCGCGCAAACACATGAACGAGCTCTGCCGTGAACGGCGGGCGGTAACGGCCGATACGGCGCTGATGCTCTCACGCGTATTCGGCAACACCGCAGACTTCTGGCTGAATACCCAGCGGCGGATTGAGATTTGGGAAGCGCTGAACAGCCCCGCGCGCCGCAAGCGCATTGAACGCGCTAAACCGCTCAGGAGAGCAGCCTGACGCCCTACTTTGTGACGTACTTTGGGTGGTGGGCGGGAAGCCAGGGGTTGTAGTGGGCGGCGAATTCGGCGCGCTCTTCGGTGGAGGGGTGGTTGTAGGTCCAGAATTCAACGAAGCGGTTGGGGGCTGGGTCGTCGAGCCAGACGATGGCGTCGCTGCAGAAGGAGCTGACGGTCGTCGCCTGCGGGTCGGGCACGAGTCCGTGGATGACTTCCTGGCCGTAGATGTCGGCCTGATGTTCGATGTTGCGGCTGATGGCGTTGGCGATGGGCTGGGCGAGAAAGTTCAACAGCAAGGCGATGAAAAGGAAGAGGCCGACGGAGGACCAGCTCTGGACGGCGTCGATGCGCGAGCGCGCGCCAGAGCGGTGGACGAGGGTGCGCATGAGGCGGAAGGCGAACCAGTAGTAGACGAAGATGACGAGGGCGGACCAGGCGATTCCTTTGGCGACATGGTGCAGGACATAGTGGCCCTGCTCGTGGCCGTAGGTGAAGAGGATTTCGTTCGGGGATTCGATTCGTATCGTTGTGTCCCACACGACGATGCGCTTTGACGCGCCGAGGCCTGTAACGTAAGCGTTGGCGCCGGTGTAGCGGGTGCTGGCGTCCATGAGGAAGATGCGGCTGGGCGGGATGCTGAGGCCGCCGCGGGCGGCGACGCGTTCGAGCTGATCGACGAGGGCGGGGTCGGTGGCGGCGAGCGGCGTGAAGTGGTTGAAGAGCGGATCGATGAGGAGGGGGGCGACGAAGGTGACGAGGACTTCCGCGGGGATGGTGAAGGCCCAGAACCAGAGCCACCAGCGGCGCGGCGAGCGGCGCATAAGCGCATACAGCAAGGTGCCGACAACGATGCCGAGCGCGAGCGTGAGCGCGGTGGATTTGAGCCAGTCGATCCACCAGGGTAGCCAGCGCTCGACGGAGAGGCCGTAGCGGAGGCTGACGCTGTGGCCGATGAGGGAGGCCGGGATTTCGAGCGCGCTGAGGATGATAAGCCAGAAGGGGATGACGATGAGGCCCTGGATCCAAACGCGTGAGGAGATGCGGGCGGCGAGGCGGGCGATGCCAGCGCCGGCGCCGACGCGCACGAGGATCCAAAGGGACAGGAGGAGCCATGCGGTTCCACCGAAGTAGAGGGCGGCGCGGGTGTGGCTGAGGGCGATGGCCGCTGCGAGTTTGTCCGGGGGGAGGGGACAGAGGGGGTGGGTGGTGGCGGCAATGAGGGAGAAGGATGTGGGGTGGATGGACATAATGATGATGCGGGTTGGATCTGCGGGCGGAAGAGCCTCTCGATGCTCCACAGCCGGAGTCTCATTCTATTTTGTTGGCTCTGGGCGCAGCTGAAGGGTCGCAGAGGGGAGACGGGGCGGTGTTTCGGCTGTGCTTGTTCCCGGAACGGGCATTGGGAATGAGCAGGCACGGTACTTTCGGGCTGACCGGGGGGCGAATCCTGTTGGCAATCGGATAGGATGAGATCAAGCTTCTTGCTATGGGGTGAACCTGGCCTTTTCAGGGTTGGGGGTTTTCGGCTGTGCTTGTTCCCGGAACGGGCCTGGGGGTCGTGTAGGCACGGTACTTTCGGGCTGACAGGGGGTCGAATCCTGTTGGCAATCGGATGGGATGAGGTCACGCTTCTTGCTATGGGGTGAACCTGGCCTTTTCAGGGGTTGGGGTTTTCGGCTGGG
>CAZHTJ010000024.1:48599-54204 GCA_964535525.1 uncultured Acidobacterium sp.
GCTTCTTGCTATGGGGTGAACCTGGCCTTTTCAGGGGTTGGGGTTTTCGGCTGGGCTTCTTCCCGGAACGGGCCTGGGGACGCCCTCCGGGCGCGAGCCGCTCAACTTGACAAGGAGGAAGCGGACTTCGATGAGTGCACGACGGTGATGCGGGAACCCATGACCGCTGACAAGCGGGCACTTACCATCCACCACAAAAAGGCGTGTATGAAGGGCAGGTTTTCTGCAAAGTGGCCTGTCGCAAAGAAAACGTTACTGCAACGGGGAAAACCCGGAGTGCTGAAGATGCTTCCCTCGGCGGGGAAAGCCGGACCGTGGGTGGCAATTTTCGGCACGGCTGAAGCCGTGCCCTTTCAAAACAGACCCGACACACGGTGAGAAGCAGGCAGATGCTGGTAACGAACTCTCTGCGACGGGCCACTAGCTCGACTTCGAGTGCAGGATGCCGATCTTCGTCTGGCCGTGAGTGTCGGCGCTGATCGTCACCATCACGCTGTTTTTCTTGTCGTCGCTGTTCATAGAAAGCACGGCGCTCTTATCGCTTTGAAAAACCGAAGCGCTCGCCCCGAGCTTCTCTTTATAAAAATCGACGACCTTGTCCATCGGATCGCTGGTCGCGTAAGTCGCAGTGATGGCGGTTCCGTTGGGCGTGCTGAACCGCACCGCGCCCTGCTGCTGCGTTGCGCCGGGATAAAGGTCCACACCGAGATCGGAGGAATTGACAGAGACAGTGCCGGCGCTGATGGTGCCGCCGGGAGTACTCACTTCGACCGAGCCGCCGCCGGCGTTGCTCACGTGCACCGCCTTCGAGATCCGATAGATCCCGAACCCAACCACAGCGGCGCCGATGATCCCGAGGCCGACAAAAACGGCCAGGATGATCAGGATGATCTTCAGCGCGCTGGGCCCACCCTTCACCGGCGCCCCGACTGCGACCGGCTGCGCATAGGTTGACGTCATCGGCGGGTTCGAGGCCGGAGGCACATACGGCTGCGGTGAATAGGCCTGGGGTGTAGAAGCCGCCGGTGTCGGCGCCGCGGCCGCTACCGGCGCCCCACATTTGGTGCAGAAGGCTGTGTCCCCGGAAAGGGTCGCGCCGCATTTGGTGCAAAAAACTGCCATGGTTGTCTCGCTTTCGTGGGTGGGTCGATCAGTCGGGCTATCCGGTGGGAATCCGATTCCCTAAACAGTTCCAGGCGGATCCGGAGGCCAGCCGCGAAAGAATGGCGGCCGGCTCGGTCGGGCCAAGCAGTTGTCTAAATCTTCGGGTTCCCGGCGATGCTCTTCGCAATGCCGGCGGCAATCGGCACCTCGAACATCTTGCCCTGATAGGCAAAGATCATCAGCACAATCCAGGCGATCAGTGTTAGGAGGGAAAGCAGCAGCGAGAGCATGGTGAATAGCCAGAACAGTCCCCAGCTACCGAACCAGCCAAACCAAAAGACCATCCGGAGAATGAACAGCGCTCCGAAAACCACGATCGACTGGGCCGCATGAAAGCGCACGAAGGGCCGTTTGTCGATGAGGAGGAAGATGAGTCCCGTCAGCCAGCCCAGGGCGTAGCACAACAGGCCCGCAACGTTCTCAGCCAAACCGCTGGTCGTCGCCCCCGCTGTAGTCACGATCGGCCCAGGAGCCGGCGCGCCCACCGGAACAGCCGCGACCGGGCCTGCCGGCGCCCCACATTTGGGGCAGAAGGTTGCAGCGTCATCCATCGATGTTCCACACTTCCCACAAAAAGCCATGGGTCACCCATCCCTTTCTCGTTTGTTGAGACAAGTCTGAACTACCTGGGGAGTAGCCGCCGGGAACAGGAACCGGAACTGCGAAGTCGGCCTTTCGGCTAGTTGACCACTATACCCTCACTTGCCGCCGGCCGCTCAGTTTTTTTGTCGTAACGCGCGGCGGTGAGGTGCTTTCAAAGGCAGGTTCAAAGCCGCGTTCACAGGCGCTCTCCGTCAGAGGCTAGTGCAAGGCGGCGGCGATGCGTTTCAGGCGACCGGCGGTAAGTGGGAAAAGGCGTTTCAGGGGGATCAGCGGCAGTCAGGCGAGGTTGCGCCGGGACGGAGTCAAACCGGTGGCATCTGGGCCGAGCATGCAGGCCGAGCCAGCGGGCGCAGAATGCCGGAAACCGGCAGTCCAGCCTCCTCGCTCTCCTCGGGCGCCACCAACGCATCGAAGAGCATTGCATACAAACCGTGCCGAGCCGTCAGCTTCTCGCGCCGCTCGCGCAGGAATCCAAATCGGAAGGGAGAGAACTGCTCCGCTTCGTCAAGAAATGGGCGGGAGAAGTGCTCATGCGAGGCGGCGACCGCCATCAGGATCAGCGATCGCCAGCTCATCCGCAGCAGGTTCTTCAGCATCGCGCTGCCGCTCGGGAGCTGTTCCATATGGTCGCCCACGCGCTCGGCAAAGGTGAGTAACTGGATCACGCGAGCGTCGAGTAGCTCGCCCCTAGCAGCCGGGCCCGAGAACAGCGTCACGGAGCCGCGCCGCCTGTCTTCGCGCACGTCCTGGAGATCGTCGCCAAGTTGCAGCAACACGCCCCATTCGAAGGAGAAGCGGCTTTCGTCGTTGTTGAGCCAGCCGCGCGCGAGACATCCATCGGCCAGCACCGACGTGCCACCCTTGGCGCAGCTCATGCGCAGCAGCTCGGCGTCGGAGCCATGGCTGTTCACCTGCGCGATGCTGCCTTCCTGGGCCTGGTGGATGGCGAGCATGCAGTCGAAGACATCGGGACAGAGGGAGCGCGGATATTGCCGCTCAACGAGCTCCACCAGCGCCCACACAGCGCCTTCGCGAGCATTGGCCGGCGCGAGAGCTTCTCCCTGCAGACGCTGGCGAAAACGCCGACTGAATTGCAGCTTGGATTCGGCGGTGGCGTCTTCGCCGTCGAGATAGTTGTCGCTGTAGGGATAAAGCAGGCTGTATCCAAGAATCGAGGGCGTGAGCTCGACCGGGACGCCGAGCAGCGGCTGCAGGCCGCACGCGGTCCAGGCATTGCGGCATGCCTGGATGATGTCCGGCATGCTTAGATCGGGATCGAACTGACGCGCCCAGCGTGCCAGCTGCGTGCCCGCCGGGAGAAAATCCTGGGTCAGCAGGGCAATCGCGTCGTCGGGCAGATCGAGAGCGGTGGCAGAGAATCGCGCGAACGCCGCTGTGACCCGCTGCTGGATTTCGCGGCGTCCCGAGCCGCTTCGATGCCGCCGAGCCCGTTTCAGTTCGCGCTCGACGGTCCGCAACGCGTCGTCCCAGGCCTTTTCGCGTTTCTGCTGCTCGCGGACGGTGAAGCGCGGGGCGTCGGGCAGGCTTCGGGCCGCGCTGGCGTTCCACATCGACGCGATCGCGGAGACCCGCGCTTCGACCCAGTCCCAGCTGTAGATCGGCTCCATCCTGATAATGACTACGAAAAGCCGAGCCTGGGAGTTCCTCTGTCGGTCGAGGGCGGAACTGATAGAGTTTCTGAACGTACCTTTCCCGATTCAGGGAAGGGGAGCAGGAACATTCGGGCAGCCGTCATGAAACTGGCTCGTGTTGTATCCATCGCTCTGTTTGTTTCCACGCTTTCGGCCGCCACGCACGACGTGCCAGTGCCCGGCGCGTCGCCCTGGTCGCAGCGCGCCGGGAACGCTGCGATCCAGCGCTGGCCCGAGGGCCGTTTTGCCCCCGCCGGTACTCCCTGGAAATGGAACTACGAACTCGGAACGCTGTTGGAGGGGATCGACGCCGCCTGGCTGAATACCGCGGATGGCCAATACTTCCGATATATCCGGAGTTCGGTGGATCCTTTCATCGGAGCCGATGGATCGATCGCGACCTGGATGCCGGAGGAGAAGCAACTCGATAACATCCTGCTGGGGCGGCAGCTTCTGCTGTTATACGGCGTGACGAGGGAGCCGCGTTATGCGAAGGCCGCCACCTTGCTGTGGCAGCAGCTGATGACGCAGCCGCGAGCGCCGTCCGGCGGATTCTGGCACAAGCAACGTTATCCGAATCAGATGTGGCTCGACGGCTTCTACATGGCGGAGCCTTTTTACGCCGAATATGCGGCGACGTTTCATCACGCGGAGGTTTTCAGCGATATCACGCACCAGTTCGTGCTGATGGATGAGCACGCGCGCGACCCGAAGACCGGCCTGCTCTACCACGGATGGGACGAATCGAGGCAGGAGCGCTGGGCTAACAAGGAGACTGGGCTCTCCTCCCAGTTATGGGGACGGGCGATGGGTTGGTACATGATGGCGCTCGTCGACACGCTTTCCTGGTATCCGGCGAACGATCCAGGCCGCAACGAGTTACTCAGTCAACTTCGCCGGGACGCCGAGGCCATCGCGAAGGTACAGGACCGAGCCACGGGGCTCTGGTATCTGGTGCTGGATAGGCCTGGCGCGCCGGGGAATTACTTCGAGTCGTCCGCGTCCTGCATGTTCGTTTATGCGCTGGCGAAGGGCGTGCGACGCGGCTATCTGGCTCCGCGTTATCTCGAGGTTGCCCAGCGTGGGTATCAGGGCATCCTGGGCCACTTTGTGCGGACAGACGGGAACGATGTCTCGCTGACTTATACCGTGAAGGCCGCCGGGCTGGGCGGCAGTCCTTACCGCGATGGAAGCTACAACTACTATGTCGGTGAAAAAGTGGCAACGAACGATGCAAAAGGCGTTGGTGCGTTTCTGCTGGCATCCACGGAAATGGAAACCTCGGACCGTGTGCGCCTGGGACGTGGTGACACTGTGCTGGTGGACGCCTGGTTCAACAGCCAGAAGCGCGATGATGCATTCGGCCAGGAAAAACTGTTCCACTACAAATGGGAAGACCAGAGCGATTCGGGCTACTCGCTGTTCGGGCATATCTTCCGGAGTTTCGGCGCGAACACAGAAACGCTGACCAGCACGCCGACTGCGGGTGGTCTGAAACGAGCGCAAGTCTACATCATCGCTTCTCCCGATACGCCCGCGAAGAATCCTAATCCTCATTTCATCCATCCCGAAGATGCCGAACAGATCGCGGAGTGGGTCAAAGCCGGCGGCCTGCTCGCGATCATGGGCAACGACCCGGCCAATACAGATCTGAACGGCCTGAATACGCTGGGCGCGAAGTTTGGGATTCATTACAACGATGTGTTGCGCAAACACGTCGAAGGGACACACTGGGAGATGGGGAAGGTCGCGATCAGCGGCGGTGGGCCTATCTTTCGTCAGCCGCACACGATCTATGTGAAGGATGTTTCAACGCTGTCACTCAGTGGGCCTGCCATCGCGCAACTGACCGATGCGGGAGATATTCTGATGGCGACAGCCAGGTACGGGAAGGGAACTGTCTGCGCAATGGTGGATCCGTGGCTCTACAACGAGTACATCGACGGGCGCAAGCTTCCACAGGAGTACGACAATTACGCGGCGGGAGTTGAACTGGTCCGCTGGATTCTGGCGCAGATTCCGCGATCTCAGGGGTCGCATCGATAAATTCCGACGGGGACACGCCGGGTCAGGGGAATCGGTGGCGCGAGCCGATGGTTCAGTGGTTCAGTGGTTCAGTGGCCAAAAATCGTGGAGGCGCGGGTCGGAATCGAACCGACGCATAAAGGTTTTGCAGACCTCTCCCT
>CAZHTJ010000025.1:0-48574 GCA_964535525.1 uncultured Acidobacterium sp.
AACCGACGCATAAAGGTTTTGCAGACCTCTCCCTTACCACTTGGGTACCGCGCCTGAACAGCAAATCTTAAACCAGAAATGGAAGCTCAGGCCAGCGCAGAGCGCGCCTGCATGCAGGCTGGAGCGGGAGACGGGACTTGAACCCGCGACCCTCGCCTTGGCAAGGCGATGCTCTACCACTGAGCTACTCCCGCTTGGTTCCTCCTGAGTATATCGGCCACACGGAGCCGTGGTCAACGCGCAGTTTCCTCCGTGGTCAATGCGCGCTCTCCGGATAATCGACACGCAAGGCGACGATCTCGCAGGGCCGAAAATGAATCGTCACGTGGTCGCTGGAAACGGAGAGCGCCTGGCCCTCCGGCTTCTCCAGCAGATTGGTTTCGATTGCCCCCGTTGCTCCTGGAGGCACGCGCAGCGAAGCGCTGCCCCCTTTGCCGGCCCACTCATAAAAGTGGAAGACGATAGCGTGGCTGTCCTCGGCCTTCTTCATCGCGGTCAGGACGACATCCTCCGGGGCAATGCCCACGAAGGAGTGCTCGGCGGGAAGAGAGCCGGCATGCGCCTCAACCTGCATCGCCTTCAGCCGGTAGTTGTAGTCATAGCCGCGCCGGACCGTCATTGCCTGCTTCCAGTCGCCCGCGTGCGGATAGAGCGCATAGCTGAAGTGATGGCGGCCGCGGTCGGCGTTGGGATCGGGCCAGACCGGCGAGCGCAGCAAGGTAAGCCGGAGCAAATTGCCGACACCATCGTAGCCGTACTTGGACTCGTTGATGAGACTGAATCCATGCTGGGCGTTGCCGAGATCGGCCCATTGCTGTGCCCCCACTTCGAACTGCGCCTTCTCCCAGCTGTTGTTGCGGGTGGTGGGCCGCTGGATGGTGCCGTAAGGGATTTCATAGGTCGCAAATGGACTGGTCGCGGAAAGCGCGAACGCCACCTTCAGCAGAACGTGAGTTTCGTGCCAGTCGATGTCGTTGACGACTTCGACCTGGTCGGATCCGGCATCGAGAACGATGTCCTGGACAAACTTCGAATTCTGCCAGTGGCGCGTGACACGAATCGAAGCGCGCATAGGCCCGCGCTCCATGACCTGGACCGAATCGGCTGCAGCGATCAGCGTCGGCGGCTGATCCAGCGTGCCGGGATCGATGTTCCAGGCGTCGTAGTCCTTCGGCGTGTCTTTGAATGCCTGTAGCTCGTTGCCGCACGCTCCCTTCGCCAGCACCTCGAACCCGGCCTTCTTATCGTGCAGGCTCGTGATGCATCCGGTACTGGGATCGACCACCACTCTCAGTGCAGCGTTCTCCAGGGTCGTGCCTTTGACCACCAGATCGCTCGCGAAGGGCCGCTTTCCCGGAACAACGCGCAGCACCGCGTATCCCATCGACGGAACGCTACGCGCCTCCACCAGGAGATGAAACGTGCTGGTTCCCGCGTCTTTGGACAACACTGTCGATGGCAGAACGTTGCCTGCCGTGTCCAGGACTGCAACATCGGGCGTCGCTGCCGGCATTTGTACATCGACGGTTACATTTCCAGACCGCTGCCAGCTCAGCGGATTAAACACCAGCACCGGCGCTCCCTGCGGGACGCGCGTATCGACGTGCGCAGCGATAGTCTTCAGCGCGTTTGCCGAGATTTCATTCGTCGACCACCGCACGGCGTCGTAGTCCTTCTGCGCATCCTGGTAGATAACTCCGATGCCTGATCCCGCGGCGAGGTCGTGAAACTGGTTGAAGGTGATCTTTTTCCAGTCCTCCGTTAGCTCGTCGCCGGGATAGCGATTGCCGTCGAGCCATGCGAGCGACGCGTACTTCTCCGCATCCAGCGCCCATTCTGAGCTCTCACGCATGTTGCGCTTGTGCATTGCCTGCGTGGTGAAAACACCGCGGTGGTATTCGAAATACAACTCGCTCTTCCAGGTAGGAATGTCGACCTTGCCTTCGACCGGAGGCGGCTCGTGGTAGCCCTGCGCGATGGATCGATAATCCCACTCGGGTGACTCGGGAGCCAATTGCTTTTCGACTACGGAGAACCACGGCTGAGCGGTGCCGAACTGCTCCTTCGGCACGATCTTATTGCTTTGCATCCAGTGGAGCCCCTCGTCGAGCATGGCGCGGGTCGGCCCACCGCCGTGATCCCCCACGCCGAACAGGTCCATCATGTTCGTCATCCCTGGGGCATATTCACGCGCCTTCTCCAAGTCGACCGACAGACGCACGGGATTCAGATTGGTATTCGCGTAGTCATGCGGAAAGTAGGTCAGCACCTTGCTGCCGTCCGGCGATTCCCACCAAAATAGTTTGAACGGCAACTGGTTCGTGTCGTTCCAGGTCATCTTTTGCGTAACAAAGTAATCCACGCCCGACTTCTTATAGATCTGCGGTAACTGCCAGTTATAGCCGAATGAATCCGGGTTCCATCCGATGCGCACATCCACGCCATAGTGCTGTTGGTACCAGCGCTTGCCGATCAGTAGCGAGCGGGCTGTCGATTCACCATCGGGCATGTTGAGGTCCGGCTCGACCCACATCCCGCCGACCACCTCCCAGCGCCCCTCTTTAATGCGTCGCTTGATCTGTGCGTCGATGTCCGGATAGTCGCGGGCTAACCAGTCGTTGTAGGCGGCGGCTGACTGCGTGTAGGTGTAAGTCGGATACTCATTCATGAGTTGCAGCGCAGTCGAAAAGGTGTTCTTCACGGTGTCGACCGTCTCCGTCCACGGCCACAGCCAGGCTGCGTCGATATGCGAGTTACCGGTCAGGTGCAGCGTCGCCTGCTGCATCATCGGCTGTAGTGCCTCCAAAGTGGCGTGGGCCTCGCGCAGCGATGCGTCGAACTGAAGCTGGTCGGCGTTATCGAGTGCTTTCAAGTCCACCTGACCGATCGCCTTGTCCAGCGTGGTCTTATCGGCGGCCACATCTTTCGACAAACTGGGAATCAGCACCGCTGCTGAAAGAAACTCCTCGCCGACGTCCTGCGGGCTTGGCCTATCGCCGGAAAAGGAGATCGTCATCGGGCTTCCGCTGAAGTGTTTCTTGTCTACGGTCGCCATCAACTTAACTGCGATCAGCACCCGGTCCCCAGGCCTGGTGTGATCGAACAGAACGATGGGCTCGAGGTCGTCCCCCATCGCCACCCGTCGCCCATTGAAGTAAATAATCTGCGGCAGCGGCCCGTTCACCCATGCTTCAAAACGGAACCAGATGCGCGTGCCCGTGAGGTCATATCCATCCAGATTTTTCGGTACTTCCACCCATTGCCGGAACCAGAGCGCCTGTTCGGGATAGGTGGAATCCGGCTTCGCGACCGGCCATGACGAGTCATCGACCCCCGGATCCTCGGCGTGAGCGAGGTCGCCCACGTGGTATTTCCACGCCCCGGAAGGTAAGTGACTCAGGTTTTCCAGACGCGCAATCACACCGCGCTCGGACTCAGGCAACTGCTTTTCTATGTTGAGGCTCTGTTGCAGAAACTGCGCGTGCGCGATGCCGCACAACAGAAGACCTGCCGCCGATATGCGTAGCCAAGCCCTGAACACTTTGCATCCTCGATTGATCATTCTCTGTTTCCGCCAATGAACCAGCCCAGCCGTTGAGGATAACACTTTGCACCTTGCAGCGCCCGGTCCGGCATGGCTCGAAAATCGCGCCTCCGCCGACCTCGCTGTCATCGCCCCGGGGAATCGCATCTGCCGCGCACCGGCTGCTGCCGCGCCCATTCTGCGTGGCCGAACGGCGTACAATGCGGGGCGAATCCGTGCCGGGCAAAGGAGCCGCTTCGTGAAGCGTTTCGCCGTTCTCTTTCTTGCAATCGGTTTGACCCCCAATTCCCACCCCCAGATCGAGTACACGCGCGGCATAGGTGTTTATCCGGGCGATCCCAGGGAGTACTTCGGCCCATCGCTCACCGTCGACTCCACGACTTATCGCAACCTTGCGTTGCACCGTCCTGCGTACCAATCCAGCGCTTACGATTACAACCTCACCGCGCAGCTCATCACCGATGGAATCAAAGAGCAAGCGCAGCCCCCATGGATCGTTACTTCCACCAGCAGCGGCGGCCTTCTCAACAAGCAGCAGCGCGAAGTTTTCCTCGACGGCAACGTCACGTCGTCGATTGATGTCACAGGTGAGAACCCGTGGGTCGAGTTCGATCTTGAAGGAGGCTACGATCCGCCCGAAATTGACCGCATCGACGTTTGGCTTCGGCGCTTTAACGTCGGGCCGCCGGCCTCTGGCTGGACCTATATCGTCTC
The DNA here is from genome assembly GCA_964535525.1 of uncultured Acidobacterium sp. Lineage (GTDB taxonomy): Bacteria > Acidobacteriota > Terriglobia > Terriglobales > Acidobacteriaceae > Palsa-343. The sequence continues at coordinate 4,259 of CAZHTJ010000025.1, forward strand.
CGGTTCAGACGATCATTCGAACTGGACAGAGGTTGGCCGATCCACCGGCACCGACTGGCCCAGCATGAACTTTTCCGGCCCCAGTTTCCTGCAGTCGATCCCCTTCACGGCACCGGTGCGCTACCACTACTACCGCTTGCAATTCTCCGCCGAGGGTATCAAAACCTGGGGCGTCGCCGAGTTGGCGACGTTCGATCAGGGCAGGGAAGTCCATGTCGCCGGTCCTGAACATTTCTTTAGCGCCTGGATGAGCGCCGGGAGCGGCGAGGAGTGGCTCTATGTCGACCTCGGCGCGCCGTGCGCATTCGATCGCATAGTGCTGGCGTGGATTCGCCGTGCCGCCGAAGGATCGATCCAGATCTCAGACGACGCCGCGCAATGGCAGAACCTGCGGGCGCTGCGGGCCAGTTCGGATACTACCGACGATATTCATCTCGCTCAACCCGCGCACGGGCGCTACGTCCGCGTCCTCATGACGAAGCCGGTCCAGCCCGGGGCGCCTTACATCCTCAGCGAACTCGAAGTCTATGGCCGCGGCGGATCGATCGCCGTACCGCACCCGGCAGCAGCAGCCACTGTTGACGGGACGTTGCAACTCGCCGGCGGCGCGTGGAAACTGCAGCGCGCTTCCCTCGTTTCCGCCACCGGCGAGCAAGTCTCTCAGCCAGGCTTTTCCGTCTCGGACTGGATGATCGCGACCGTGCCCGGCACCGTCCTCACCAGCTACCTTAACGATGGTGCCATTGCCAATCCCGACTTCGGCGATAACCAGTACACCGTCTCCGACTCCTTCTTCTGTTCCGACTTCTGGTATCGCGACGAATTTTTGGCGCCGGCTGTGGGACAGGGACAGCATCTTTGGCTGAACTTCGACGGGATTAACTGGAAGGCGGAGATTTATCTGAACGGTCAGCAGCTCGGGCACATCGGCGGCGGCATGATGCGTGGCCGCTTCGATGTGACGAGTCTCATTCGTCCCGGAGCGCCGAACGCCCTCGCTGTTCGCATCATTGCTAATGCGAATCCCGGCAGCACCAAGGACAAGGCGGGCCGCACCGTCAATGGTGGCGCGCTCGGCCGCGACAATCCTACGTTCCACGCGGCGGCGGGGTGGGACTGGATCTCGACGATTCGCGGGCGCGATGACGGTATCTGGAACAAGGTGACGCTCACGACGAGCGGGCCGGTGACGGTGGAGTCGGCGGAGGTGTGGAGCGATTTAGACCTGCCCGCCGCCAACGTCTCTCCTCACACGCCGCTGGCAAACATCTGGATTGGAGCGACTCTGCACAATCAGGACACCGAGGCGATTACTGGCACGCTCCGTGTCACGTTCGGCGATATCAAGGTCGAACAATCGGTCACGATTCCCGTCTCTGCGACGCGAACGGTCCTGTTTTCTCCGGGCGAGTACCCGACCCTTACCATCGCCAATCCAAAACTCTGGTGGCCGGTGGGCTACGGCGATCCCAACCTCTACCCGGTCAGCATCGCATTCATTGTCGACGGAAAAACGTCGGACACGAAGTCATTGCAGTTTGGGATCCGGCATTTCACATACTCCGAAGATGGCGGCGTGCTGAAAATGTGGATCAACGGGCGACGTTTCATTGCCCGCGGCGGCAACTGGGGATTCTCTGAGTCGATGCTGCGCTACCGGCGGCGTGAGTATGAGACAGCGATGCGCTATCACCGCGATCTGCACTTCAACATGATTCGCAACTGGGTCGGCATGACGGACGATGAGGCGTTTTACGACGCGGCGGACAAGTATGGGGTAGTGATCTGGCAGGATTTCTGGCTGGCGAATCCGTGGGACGGACCGAATCCGGATGACAACACGCTATTCCTGGTCAACGCCAACGATTATCTGCTGCGGATTCGGAATCACGCATCGCTTGGATTGTTCTGCGGTCGCAACGAGGGGTTTCCGCCGCAGGCGATCGATGATGGGCTGCGAAATCTAGTCGACACGCTGGTGCACGACTCGCATTACATCTCGAGTTCAGCCGATGGCCCCGTCAGCGGCCACGGCCCCTACCGCGTCGAGCCGCTGCGTTACTACTTCGAGCATGCGCCTGTGAAATTCCACTCCGAGATGGGCGCGCCCAATGTCGTTGAAATGGCCGATCTGCGCCACACCATGTCCGGCTCCGCGATGTGGCCGCAAGGCTACCAGTGGCCGCTCCACGACTACTTCATCCGCAGCATGTTTCCTGAATTTCACTTCCCGCCCAACGAAATCGATCAGGAATTCGGCGGTGCGGCGAACATCGGCGACTGGCTCGAACTCGCGCAGTTCGTCGACTACAACGCCTATCGCGGCATGTACGAAGGCCAAAGCAAAAACCGTCTGGGCCTGCTCATCTGGATGAGCCATCCAGCCTGGCCTTCACTGCTGTGGCAAACCTACGACTACTTCTTCGACACCGATGCCGGCTATTACGGCGCAAAAAAGGGCGCCGAGCCGTTGCACATCCAGTGGAACGCGGCCACGGAAGGTGTTGAAGTCGTCAATTACAGCGCGGGTGAGCAGGCGGGACTCACTGCGCGCGCGGAAGTGCTGAACATCGATGGCTCATTGCAATGGGAGAAGTCCGCGACGCTGGACAGCTACGAGGATTCTACTGCGGCGCCGATGCGAATCGACTATCCAACGGGGCTGTCGAAGACGCACTTCATCCGCCTCACGCTTTCGCAGAACGGCAAAGTGGTGTCATCGAATTTCTATCTGCGGGGCCTCACCGAAAACGACTACACCGGCATTCGCGATTTGCCCGGCGCCGACGTTTCCATGAAAAGCCAAGTCCACCGCCGTGGCGCGCAGTGGATCGTCACCGCCGACCTCCACAACACCTCGTCCGCCCCCGCATTGCTCGTCCGCGTCAAAGTCGTCCGCGAAAAGACCGGTGACCTCATCGTCCCCGCTCTCTACGACGACAATTACATCGCCCTCATGCCTGGCGAGCGCCGCACGATCCATATTCAGATTGAAGACGCCGATACGCGCGGTGCGCGGCCTCGCCTCGCACTCTATGGATTCAACCTCCAGGGCAGTGGACACAACTGGACTCAAACCGCATCCGCCCCCGGAGTGCAGCAGCCTGGAACAGATGAATAGCTCCGGACCGTCTGCTCGGGCTACTCGATTTTCACTGTTGTGCTGAGCGGCAGACTCGCTGACGAATCGCCCACCATCAGGCTCACAGGCTCCGTCTCCACGTGAAATTCGCCGGCCTTCGTGTCCCAATACGCCAGCCGCGAAGCGGGCAGAGTCATCTCCACCGTCTTGGTTTGGCCGGCGTCGATAGTCAAACGCTGGAATCCTTCCAGCTCTTTGCCCGGGCGCTCCACTTTCGAGCGCAAATGCTTCACGTACAGCTGGACGACTTCATCGCCGCTCCGGCTGCCTGTATTTGTCACATCCACAGATACAGTTACGCTTCCAGCTTTCGCCAGCTGCGACGCGCTCGTCTTCAGATTGGAGAACTTAAACGTGGTGTAGCTGAGTCCGTAGCCGAACGGATACAGCGGATCGCCTTTGAAATACATGTACGTGTGACCGTTACGAATGTTGTAGTCCATCATCGGCGGCAGCTGATCGAGCGACTTCGGCCAGGTTTCCACCAGATGCCCGCCCGGGTTGTAGTCGCCAAAGAGAACCTTCGCCAGTGCGGTACCTTCATCCTGCGAGGCATGGGTCATGTGCAGGATCGCCGGCACGTGCTCCTCGCTCCAGTTAATCGCGAACGGAAAGCTCGAAACCAAAATCACCACCGTTTTCGGATTCACGGCAAACACCTGCCGCACCAACTGTTCCTGTTCCAGATCGATGCTCTGCCGGTCCCGTCCCTCGCGCCCGTCGCTGGGGACGGTGCAGGGAAGCGTTCCTCCACCATCGGGGGTGTGTACCCAGTCATGCGCCATATCCGGTCCGCAGGTCGGGTCGTTCCCCACCACCACTACCGCTACGTCGGAGTGCCGCGCCGCGTTGATCGCCGCATTTCCCAACTCGTCCGCCGCGTAGTTCACCTTCACATCCGGACCCACCTCGTCCTTGATCCCCTCAAGTGGCGTCACCTTATAAGGAGGTGTTCCGCCATACCAGTCCCAGTGCACTGAATCCGCCAGCGGCCCGATCACCGCAATCGATTTGATTGATTTCTTGTCCAGCGGCAACAGGTCCTTTTCATTTTTCAGCAAGACTACGGATTCGAGGGCAAGTTTCTTCGAAACGTCGCGATCTTTATCCGTGTTCCACGGCTCCGGCCCGTCCTTGATTTTCGTGTACGGCACTAACTCGGGCGGATCCAGCAACCCCAGCTTGATCGCGATGCGGAATTTGTAACGGAGGACGGCATCAATATCCGCTTCCGTCAGCGAACCATCCTTGAGTGCGGCTTTCGTGTCATCCGCGTAGCGGTCCAGAAACTGATTAATCCCGTTTTTGATGCACGCTACGACGGCCTCTTCCTGGTTCGGATACAAATGCCGCGGGTCGACCAGCAGCTTCACCGCGCCACCGTCCGTCGAAAGCACATTTACGCCCCACTTGTCGCGCACAATGCTCTTCAGGATCGGATTCACCGCCATGGTGGTCCCGTTCCACGCGTTATACGACGCCATCACCGCGCTCGCGCCCGCCTGTTGAAAGGCCATGCGGAAAGGCACCGAGTAGTACTCCCAGAACAGGCGCTCGTCGAAACCCGAAGACGAGCTGTCACGCAAATTCTCATTCTCATTGGCCAGGAAGTGCTTCAGCAGCGGCGAGGCTTGCCAGTACTTCGGATCGTCGCCCTCGATTCCTTTCGCGAATGCGACCGCCATCGTTCCGTTGAAGAACGGATCCTCCCCATACACTTCCTCGCTGCGTCCCCACCGGGGATCGCGCGCCAGATCCGACTGCGGACCCCATTCCATCAGAATCTGGCGATCGTACCTGGGCGTCTCCGTGATGTAGCGCGCTTCGAATCCCTCGACGCCACCCGCCTGACGCACGAGGTCCGGATCCCAGGAGTCGCCCATGCCCGGCGGCTGTGGGAATTGCGTAGTGGTAATGGGCTTGCGGCTAAGGTGCTCCTCGCGCTGCACCACGCCGTGAATTCCTTCCGAACTGCCGATGTTCGGCACGCCGAGGCGCGGCACGCCGGTGCGCGTTCCAAGGACATCGATTTTCTCCTCCGTCGTCATCAGCGACAGCAGATTATCGATGCGTTTATCTTCGGGCAAAGTCGGATCGTTAAATGGATACTTCGGTTGCTGCGAGAAGGCTGGGCTGAGTCCAGCCACCAACGAACACAGCAGGACTACAAAGTGCTTTTTTGTCATGCGGGGATCCATGTCGGCTGTGCCTGCCGCGGCCGGGGAAGCCGGAACTGACCCGGCGGATGCGGTTTTCAAGCGCACCAAGGCTATCACGTTCATGCTTCGGGCTGGTATCTCGCAACATTCCACTTTCCTCGTGTTCAAACGTTCAAGCGACAACGAAGGCGTTGTCGCTTGAACGCCCCAGGATCGCGGAGGGCATCGACGGAACCTGCGGGGCTCGCTGCCTGATTCGACTTGATCATTCTATGGGCGAAGCGGTGTTGACGGAGGAAACTGGTCGAGTAAGCGGAACGGGTTTTGGCCAGACGGCGTTAGTAGTTCTTGAGCCCTCAGCCGCCGCGTAGAGTAGAAGGCATGCGCTCCGGATCGATTCTGATGCTGGCGGTTCTCTGTAGCGGAGTTCTGCCGGCGGGCGCAGCAGGTGTACCTGGAGCGACGCAGCGGGCGCTGGATTCCGCGTTGACGGGGACCGGCGCGGTTGCGGTTGTGCTGGATGGCGGCGATGGACGGCTGATTGCGGTGGAACGCGCAGACGAAGCTGGTCGACGTGCGAGTGCGCCTGGATCGACACTAAAACCGTTTTTTCTGGCAGCGGCGCTGCGGCAGGGACGAGTGCGCGCAGAGACGACCGTGGTTTGCCGCGGGGATCTTCGCATTGCGGGACGAGACCTGGCCTGTACCCATCCTCGCGAAGAAAACGTTCTGAATGCCGAGCGGGCGCTGGCTTACTCGTGCAATACATGGTTCGCGAATCTGGCGACGCGGTTTGCGCCGCAGCAAGCGGCGGAGGTATTGCGCGCCTACGGTTTTGGAAGCAGAACAGGGATTGTGGCTGACGAGTCCGCGGGTGTCGTGCGGACGCCGGCCAACGAGCCGGAACTGCAACTCCTCGTTCTTGGGCTGGAGAATGTGGAGGTGACTCCGGCGCAGCTCGCACATGCGTACTTCCAGTTAGGTCGGGAGTTCGACCAGGTGCCCGTGGTGCGGCGTGGTCTGGAGGATTCGATTGTGTACGGGATGGCGCACAATGCGGCGACTCCGGGGATGACGATCGCAGGGAAGACGGGCACAGCCGGCAATGCAGGTGAGGCGTGGACCCATGGATGGTTTGCGGGGATCGCGTCGCGCGGCGCAAAGCGAGTCGTGGTGGTGATCTATGTTCCGCGCGGCAATGGTGCGGATGCAGCGGGGTTGGCGCATCGGTTTTTTGAAGCGTGGGACCGGACGGCGGCGGGATGAGACCGCTGTTGGTTCTGGTTTGGGCCGCCGCGTGGTGCGCTGCTTGTGGAGTCGCGCAGGAGCGGGACCCGGGCGCACGGGAGCTGACGGTCGAAGTGTTTTCTGCGCGCAGGGTCGCGTCGTTGGCGGCGGCACCGCTGGGAAAAAATGAGTCGATCCGGGCTTGCAGTTCCTGCCGGGCGAAGAGGATCGGCGCGCCATTCACTGCGAAAATAATCGGCGATGAGGTTGTTCTGTCTTCCGGACTGCGCTCGCGCGAGATTGAACTGGACGGCTCATTTCGACTGAAGCCGGATGGCGGAGCGGAGGAGACCGGCGTAGCGGGAGTGTGGAGGTTGCAGGTCGCGCACGGAGAGTTGCGCGTGCTTCTGACCATGGACAGTGAGCGCTACGTTGCGCTCGCGCTGAACGGGGAAGCGGGGCCGAATGAACCGCTCGAATCGCTGAAGGCGATGGCGGTGGTGGTGCGAACTTATGCGCTGGAAAATGCGGATCGTCATCGCAGCGAGGGTTTCGATTTGTGCGACAGCACTCACTGCCAGGCGCTGAAGTTTGGGAAGCCATCGCCTGCGGCGGAGCAGGCGGTTCTCGAAACGACGGGAGAGACGCTGTGGTTCGGTGCGCGGCGGGCGACGGTGTTCTACACGCAGAATTGCGGTGGGCAGAGCGAAGACGCGAGCCAGGCATGGCCGGGGGTGGGCGCGCCGTATTTGATGTCGCATCGCGACCCGTGGTGCACGCGACATGGAGCAGCGGAGTGGCATGCGGAGATTCCTGTGGACAAGATGCGCGCTGTTTTTCGAAGCGAGGGATGGACGCTGCCCGAGCGCATCGATGGCGTGCGCGTGGCGAAGCGGACCGCCGCGGGTCGTGTTCTCCAACTTGAATTTGCGGCGGACGGTGTTCGGGTTCCGGTGGCGGCGGGGAGCTTTCGGTTGGCCGTCGGCCGCGCCCTGGGATGGAATCAGCTGCGCAGCGACTGGTATACGGTGAACTTGAGCAATGGCATGTTGCGTTTCGATGGGCGTGGGTACGGGCACGGAGTGGGTTTATGCCAGGCGGGCGCCGCGGAGATGGCGGCGGAGAAACACTCTTCGGCGGAGATTCTGGATTTCTATTTTCCGGGAACACGGGTGGGGGTTACGTCGCAGGATCACGGGTGGGTGTCGACGCGCGGCTCGGGATGGACGCTGTGGACGACCGGGGCCTATGCGGAATTGCTGCGAGATGGCAACGTTGCGTGGGAGAAGGGTAAGGCGCTTTATCCGCCACGCGAACCGGTGCAGCCGGAGGTGTGGGCGATGCCGACGACGGAGTTGTTCCGGCAGACGACGAGCGAGCCGGGGTGGATGCTCGCTGTGGCGCAAGGGGCGCGGATTTTTCTGCAGCCCGAGACGATATTGAAGGGAAGCGGCAAGGAAGAGGGAACCTTGCTGCATGAATTTCTGCATGTGCCGGTGGAGAGCGAGGCGTCGCCGCAGGCTCCGCTATGGTTGCGGGAGGGAATTGTGGAGGCGCTGGCCGAAGGCGGCCGCGGGCCGAGCGGCGATGGGGTCAGGATGCGAGTCGATGATTTGGAAGCGGCCCTGGCTCATCCCGCAAATCAAGCGGAGTCGCAGCGGGTTCACGCAGAGGCAGGGAGGCGGGCGCAGGCGCTGATAGCACGCTATGGGCTGGAGCAGGTGCGACAGTGGCTGCGGGCGCGGAGTGTACCGGACTCCGCAATCACGACGCTGGGGCCGGCTCGGGCACAGGCTCCGTCGGCGGGTCCGGCATCGGATTCATCCAGGCCGCGGTGAATGCGAGCATCAGGCACCAAAGCAGGACGTCGGTGGTCCAGGCGATAGCCAGGCGCGCGACCACGCTGATGACCTCACCAGAGACGTTTTTGCCAGGTCTCCACGAAACGAGCGCCGACGTAAGCTGCGTGGTCAGGATGCAGAAGCCGAAGACGGCGATCCAGTACAGAATGCGGCCATAGGGCCGGCGGGCGTCGCGCCACGAGGGTCGCCGGAGGCCTTGCGTGCTGAGGATGATGGCGATGGGCAGCAGCATGGCCGTGATGGCCCAGATGATCGCGTCGAGAACAATATTGAGGCCGATGATGAGGCGCGCGGGCGAAAACGTGATGCGCATGCCGGGCGAGAGTTTGGAGTTCCAGAGGTAGGCGTAGTTCGCGATGCTGTCGGAGCCGGAGCCGATCCATTGGACGAGCAGGATCCAAAGCGCGACGGCCAGGGCGAAGCCAAGGATACGCAACCAAAGGGTTGCAGGTTGGGTTACTGGCCGGAGACGTAAAAAAGTAGCGACCTGCAGCCAGCAGAACCCGATGACGAGGATCGCTGCCGAGATCATGGAGAAAACAAATTGCCACGCGTGCGAGTCGGGAATCTGCAGCCATGCGGCGGCGAAGAGCATCGCAAGAAGGTTGCCGCCCCACTGCAGCAAGAGGATCGAAAAGCGAAGCTTCGGAAGTGCGCGGGAGAGCAAAGTCATGGGTTCACCTCTCCCGCGGGTTGAGGCACGTCAAGGTGCAATTCGTCGCTGGTGGCCTGAATGCCGGGTTGGTACATCGGCTCGACATGCGCAGGGCTGATTTCGAAGCTGCCAGGGTTGACGACTTTCAGGAGATAGAAAGATTCCTGGTGGCCGGAGAAGTCGCTGGCAAAAAGGACTGCACGGTCATCGTGGAATTCGCGGCGCGTGTACCACCAGGTCCAGTCGGCGGGACGGGCGACGATGTTATAGCTATCTTCGTTCTGCAGGAACTCGGTGCCGGCGGGAATCGGATCTTCAAGAAAAAGATACTTCGCAGCTGAGCCGCTCAGCGCAATGTGAACGGCGAGGATGTCGCCGATCTGCGCGGTGCCTTTGAGCGGATCAAGGTTGTAGACGACGTTGCCGTTCTTGTCCTTCGTCGGCGTGAGACGGAAGTAGTCGCGTGTAACGTTGAGAGTGAGGTTTCCCTGCTGGTAGAGCTTGTGCTCGGTAGAGAAGTAAGTGCCCTGGGTGGTCCAGTAAGCGCGGCCATTGCCGGTGCGGACAATATCGATAGTATTGTGCGCGGCGAGTTTGCCGGCGGGAATCGTAACGTCGAGTGTTGTGCCGGCGAGCGCATCGGCGGGCGTGAAGTGGCGATGGCCGACGCTCGAGCCGTTGACGCGGACGTCAGCATCGAAGTCGGCGTTGAGTTCCTGCGAGCCAGCGAGATAGTCTGTCAGGCCAAAGATGACCATCGCGGTCTGCTCGGTTGAATCCCACCAATAGCCGTTGTCACGATTGAGCATGAGCCACCCGGCGGCCTTCGATAACAGCTGGCTTTTTGGGTCAGCGTGCGAGAGGAAGCGCATGGCGAAAGCGGTGCTCTGAGCGCTGTCGTCATATTCGAGGTCGAGGGCAGGACTGTAGTTTGAAGGCCAGGAGGCCAGGTCGCCTTCCTGCTTCGCTTTGCCTTCGAGGAACTTCGCGAGGTCGGCGGTACGCGCATCCTTAGCGTGGATCATAGCGAGCCCGGTAAATGCGAGGCCTTCAGAGGAAAGATCGCTGCGGCGTGACCATAGCGTGTTGAGCTGTCCTGAGAGATCGTCGGTTCCGGATTCGGAGAGCGCGTAGATGACCCAGGCGCGGAGGTCGGGGATCATGCGCGGATGTTGGGAGAGCTGTGTCTGGAGATATTGGCGCCCGTTTTCGAGCATCTGCTGCCGCTGCGGGGTGAGCGGGTAGGAATTCGCAGCTTCGCCAAGACCACTGACGACATAGGCGGTCATGAAGACGCGGCTCGAGTCCTCCTTCCACCAGCCCCATCCGCCGTCGTCGTGTTGGTAGTCGGCGAGGCGATCGAAGCCGGCATCGACTTTTGCCTTGAGGTCTGTGGCGTCGATGTGCCCGGTGAGGTTCAGCTTCTTCAGCGTCTCGGCAACAATGACGTTGGGCAGGAAGCTGGACATCGTCTGCTCGGTGCAGCCCCACGGATAACGGGTCAGGTAGTCGAGCGCGGAGAAAAGACTGCCCGCGATAGACGGACTAACTTCGATCTGGAGTTGTTGCGCGGCGGGATCGGTGTTGGCAGGGAAGTCGATGACGGTTGACGCAGAGTTACCGGTCGCGACACCGCTGCGGCTGATGGTCTGCTTCACGCCGGAAGGCTCGACAGGGAACGTCAACTCGATTGCGTCGGATTCTTCATTGGTGAGCGCCTTCGCGAGCAGGTCGGCGGTTCCGATAGCGGAGGCTTTGAGGCGCCACAGCACGGTGCCGTCACTCTTGCTGGCGACGGTGATTTGTTTCGGAGCGCCAGCGACGAGGTCAAGGCCGTGGATATCGAGCGACACCTGGATCTGCTTTGCCTGATCGAGGTAATTATGGGCAATCACGGGGATAGTGATCTCGTCGCCTTTGCGAAGGAAGCGCGGCGTGCCCATGCGCACGATGACGTTCTTGCGCACGATGACGCGGTCGATAGCGGAGCCGGCGCGCGAGTCCGCAGTGATGGCGCGGACGGTGGCGCGCCACGTGGTGAGCGAGTCGGGGAAAGTGAATTTGACGTGGGCGTGACCCTGCGCGTCGGTGCGGATGCTCGGCGCCCAGTATGCGGTATCGGGAAACGCCTTGCGCACTTTAGGCTGGACCATGTCGTTACCCGGTTTGACTTGAGCCAGCTGCGGACGGTAACGAGTCGCGCGTTGGGCGAGCTCGGGCGACTTATCGCCAGCGGTTCCAAAAAAGTAGTACTGCAGCGATGAGTCAACCGAGGCGAAGCCATAGCGGTTGGGGTAGAGGGTCTTCACCATGTCGCCGCTGCTATCGGGATAGATGGAGTAGATAGCTTCATCGACAACGCCGAAGCTAAGGTCGGCGCTGACAGGGTTCCCGCGATAGTCGCGCGTGTAAACGTCATACTCGGCGGGCTGCTCGGGCTGGAAGACGTCTTTGTTGCGCTTGATCTCCACCTGGAGTTGCTGCTCGACGGGCGGAACTTTAATTTGCTGGGCCGCCTGATAAAGTTGGCCGTCTTTGAGGAAGGTTACGGAGACTTCAAGGTTCGGCTGCGAGTCGGTGGTGATGGGTAAGTCAAAGTTGACGGTCATACCATCGGAGGAAATGACCTTGCGGAATTCGACCGAGTAGCCGGTGGCAACGACGAGCGCGTGGAAGGGCGCGACCTGAGAAATGATGCTGAGGTGAGCAATATCGCCGGGTGTGTAGGTTTTCTTGTCGGCGACGATCTGAACGGATTGCGCTCCATTGGAGAACCAGTCGGCTTCATTGCCGCCGAAGACCCAGAGCCAGGTGTAGTCGGTGACAGTGCGGTTTTCGGGCGTGGTCGAAGAGGCAATAATCTCCGCGCTTCCAGATTGACCAACCGGGATAGTGGCGTGGGCTGTGCCGCGTGCATCAGTCGTGACGTCGGTGGTTCCGCCGTTGGTGGTGATCGTCTTGCCGTCTGAGTATCGACGCCAGGTGAGGCCGAGGTGCACTGTGGTCAGGACCGGTTTGTTGTCGTAATCGACGGCGGTGACCGTGAAATGGGCGCTCGCGCCGGCGCGGACGGAGTAGCTGTCCGGTTCAACGTGGATACGATAACTGCCGTAGCTGGCGAGGAAATGACCGCGGCCCGTGATCTCGCGGTTGGCTTCGTCGGTGACGCCAGCTTCGATGTAATAGTCCTGATCGGCGTGGCGTTCTGAGGAGTCAACCCTGGTCTGGACGGTGATGGTGAGCTTGCCATTCGCGTCGAGCTTCGCGGTTTGCTCGGATTCCTGATCGGCGCCGTACATATCGGTGTCATTGGACTGATCCTCGTCGCCCGCGCTGCTGTTGTCGCTCTGGTCTTCGTCTTCGTCCCACCAATAATGAGGCGAGTGATAGATGCGGTACTTCACCTTGCCGAACGCGACCGGCTCACCAAAGAAGTAGCGTGAGTCAATGACCACCTGGTTGCTCGCGCCCTGAAGAACGCGCAGGTTCTGCGCAGTGACGCGAACCTGGTATTCGGGCTTGCGATAATCCTCAACGCGGAAGCTGCCACTAATATCGGCATCGGTGTCGCCCAGGCGGATGGTGTAGTAGCCGAGCGCGGCCCCCGCAGGTATGGCGATGTCGCCGGAGACCGCGCCGTCAGCAGTGACGGGCATTTGTTGATCGAAGATGGGATGATCCTGCTCGTCGGCAATGCGGACGTGGATGGAAGGGATCCTGGGCAGCTCGAGATGGTTGCCGACACGAGCGCGCAGCAGCGCCTTCCAGTGGACAGTGTGTCCAGGACGGTAGACAGGCCGATCGGTGTAGACGTAGGAAGCCCACTTGTTGTTTTCGGAAGGATTGAAGGACCAGGCCATCGGGGTGACGGCGGCGAATTCGTCTTTCGCTGTTGCTGTGACCCAGAGGCTGTCTTCCCCGTCCCGTATCGCGGCGCCGCCGTGAGGTTCCGCGACGCCGTCCGCATCGGTTTCCGCGCTGCCCTGTTCCTGGCGGCCGATGCCGTAGGCCACTTGCGCATGAGCGATGGGAGCTCCGGTCTGGCGATCGACAACAAAGGCCAGGATGCTGCCGTTGCTGGTGCGCGTGATGAGCACCACGCGGCTGACCATGAGCAGTGTGTACGCCTTGTAATGGCCGTCGGTAGCTTCGACGAGGTAGAGGCCGGCGGGCAGCTGGTCGATGGGCAGATCCTGCGAGTCGGAGACGTAGGTCGGGGGCATCTCCTGGCGCCAGCGCGCGACGAGCTGGTGATCGTTGAGCAGAGGAATCTGGGCGAACTCGGCGACGCCGACAATGCGGCTGCGTTTGGCCAGGCTGGCCTGCTTCGCGCGGAAGTAGTCGCGGCTCTCAGTGGAGAACTGGCCGCGGAAGAATTGGCGGACGAGAAACCAGAGGTGATGTTTCCAGTCGTGGAAGCGCTCCAGCCAGGTGCGCTCATCGATTTGCTCTTTGGGGCCGTTCGGATACGCGTTGCCGAAGCTGTGCAGATCGGGAAGGCTGGTGAGGAACTTCTCGGGGTTGTTGACGCGGTAGACGCGAAACTCCAGCTCGTCGACGTCGTGCGCGTAAAGATGGATGGTCGGCTTTTCGTCCGGCGAGAAGGTGCGGTTGGTGCTGAGATTGAAGGAGACGGCGCGGGTGGACTGGGCTGGGGCGGCGGAGACGACCAGGAAAAACAGGAACAGCAGGACAAAACGGAACTGCCCGGGGGGAAGGGTAAGACTCAGTCTCCGTCGTGCAGGAGGTTCCACCGATAGACCCCTAAGAAGTTCGTGTTGCCCGGGAGGGGACGCCAGCGCGCATCGGGATGGTGGATCAGGTCCTCGATCGCGACGCGTCGGATTTCGCCCTTCTGTTTACCGATGGGGCCGGTGTGATAAATCACCCAGTCCGCATGCGGTCCCGTGACAACCATCGAATGATACTGCGAGTTTTGCTCCAGCTGACGAAAAAACAACAAATCGCCGGGAATCGCGTTGTGGATGTTGCGGGAAACGGCGTAGGCGTTGAAGGCAAGCAGAGCGTGAGCATCGGCGAACTGGGCAAAGGCGGCGCTGGAGACGTTGGCTGGCGAGTACGGGCCGGGCATCACACGAAAGAGATTCAGACCGAGAGGCGTTTCGGGGTAGTGGTACTGGGCGACGGAGACGAGGGAGGCGAAGCGTTCGGGCTCGGGTTGCGCGGCCAGCCAGCGGTCGTCGTGCTCGACGAGAGATTCGCGATAGGCGAAGCGAAGCAGAGCCGCGCAGTCGTCGATTTCGGGCCCCAGCTTTTCGTCGGGCAAATCAGCTTCCTGTTCAGCGAGGGCGACGAACCAGGATCGAAAGGCCTGGCGGTCTTCGGGCGAGTGGAGGTGAAGGGCATCGGGCAGCCCGTCGCGGAAGAAGCCTGAGTCGGAGGGAAGGTAGCGGACGTTCAGGGTGTAACGGCGACCGCGCCAGGCAAAATGCAGTGCGGCAACGCCGGGCAGAACGGGCGCGCGGATGAGGACGGCGACCGTGCTGCTCGTCTTCGTTTCAAAGTGAAGTTCGGAGGAAGCGGATTCGATAGACGATGATTCGAGGGAACGCCCGCTGCGGCGGACGATGTCCGCGACGGTATGAGTACGGCCATCGGCGGGAACGGAGACGGTAATTCGCGGGACAATGAGCTGGTCGCGATCGCAACCAGTGAGCGCGAGCAGCGAGCAGGCCAGGAGGATGAAACGGAGGAATCCGGGTTTCGCATGCTGTTCCATGCTGCGGCGATTATAGAGATCAGGTAAATCGGACCCGGCGAGTGTCCAATGTTCCGGTTCTCGGGCGTCAAGGGGTCAGAGGCAGGGATGAACGATCTTGAATTGAGGGCGCGCGAAGCCGCGGAGAACGTCGCGCGACGGAGCTACGGGAAGCTGGTCGCCTTTCTGGCATCGCGCACACGGGACGTAGGTGCGGCCGAGGACGCGTTATCGGAGGCCTTTGCGGCGGCGCTGGCGGACTGGCCCGCGAAAGGTGTGCCGGAGAATCCCGAAGCCTGGTTGATGACGGTGGCGCGAAGGAAGTGGATCGACGCCGATCGTCATCGCAGCCGCAGCGGCGTTGTGGATGCGGACCTCGAACAGATTGCAGCCGTCATCAGCGCGGCGCCCGATGGTGGTGAGATTCCGGACCGGCGTCTGGCGCTGATGTTCGCATGCGCGCACCCGGCGATCGATGCGGCGGTCCGAGCGCCGCTGATCCTGCAGGCCATCGTCGGCCTCGATGCGGCGACGATTGCTTCGGCGTTTCTGACTTCGCCCGCAGCGATGGGGAAGCGCCTGGTGCGCGCGAAGAACAAGATTAAGCAGGCGGGGATTCCGCTGCGTGTCCCGGAACGAACCGAGTTGTCGAGCCGTCTGGATGCTGTGCTGGAGGCGATTTACGCGGCGTTCGCGGAGGGATGGAGCGACGCGGCGGGCACCGACATGTTGCGGCGCGATCTCACCGATGAGGCACTGTTCCTGGCGCGCCTGGTTGCCGAGATGTTGCCGCACGAGCCGGAGGCGCTGGGGCTGCTGGCTCTGATGCTGCACGCGGAAGCGCGGCGGCGTGCGCGCCGGAACGAACGCGCCGAGTATGTGCCGCTAACGGAGCAGAACATGGCGCTCTGGGATGAGCAGATGATTGCTCAGGCCGAGGCCCTGTTGGTGCGCGCAAGCGGGCTGGGGGCGATCGGGCGGTATCAGTTGGAGGCCGCGGTTCAGTCGGCGCATGTGGCTCGCTGCCGCAAGGGCGAGGCGAACTGGCAACAGGTGAGGCAGATTTACGATGCGCTGCTGGCGATCACCGCATCGCCGGTGGTGGCGATCAATCGCGCACTGGCTGTCGCTGAGGTGGACGGGGCACAGGCTGGCCTGGATGCGATGCCGGATGCGGGCGCGGATGGGCGGCTGGCCGAATATCAGCCGTACTGGGCGGCGCGCGCGGAATTGTTGGCGCGGGCGGGATCGGGCCCGGACGCGTGTCATGCATACGACCTTGCCATCGGACTGGCGCGCGACCCGGCGATTCGAACTTTCCTGGAGCAGCGGCGCCTGACGATGGGCTTTCCGCGGGATTAGATCTGGTTGCGGACCTCGTTGCGAAGCTGCTCACAAGCGATAGCAGCCTGACCGAGGGAGATTCCGCCGTCGTTGGCGGGGACTTCGCGATGGGAGAAGACGTCAAAGCCGTCAGCGCGCAGAGTCTTGATGGAGCCTTCGAGGAGAATCGCATTCTGGAAGCATCCGCCGCTGAGGCAGACCCGACTGAGTTGCAGTTCGTCGCGCATGTGGCCGCAAACCGCGGCGATGACAGCGACGAGAGTGCTGTGGAAGCGGGCAGCGATACGGGGTTGCAGTTGGCTGGCATCGACGTCAGCGACGATCTGCCGGATCATGGGACGGAGGTCAACGTCGATCGGGCCGGAACCGGTGAAGGTGAAGTCATAGGGAGTTGCCGAGACAGCTGAGTAAGAGGATGCCGCAGCTTCAAGCATGATCGCGGCCTGGCCCTCGAACGAAACGGTGTGGCGAAGGCCGATGAGCGACGCCACAGCATCGAAGAGACGCCCGGCGGACGAAGTTGGGATGGTGTTCACGCGGCGCTGGAGCATGGTGTCGACGACGCGAAGTCGATCGGGCGCGGCCATCGCGGCCCAGCGCGGGCCACTGGGGATTGATCCGAAGGTATCGAGCAGATAGCTGCGCGCGACGCGCCAGGGTTCGCGCACGCCGGAGTCGCCGCCCGCCAGCAATACAGGACGCAGGCGTGCGTAGCGGTCGAAGGCGATGTAGTCCGCCGCGAGGAACTCTCCGCCCCAAATGGTGGAGTCGGTGCCGAAGCCGGTCCCATCCCACGCGACGCCGATGACGCGGCCGTCGAGCTGATGCTCCGCCATGCAGCTGGCGATGTGGGCATGGTGATGCTGGACGCCGATGCGGCGAAGGTTCGGCAGCCTGAGCGCGAATTGTGTGCTGAGGTAGCCGGGGTGGAGGTCATACGCGACGGCGGTCGGCGTGACATGAAACAGACGCGACATGCGCTCCAGGGTTTCCTCGAAGAAGGTGAGCGTCTCAAAATTCTCGAGGTCGCCGAGATGCTGGCTGGGGATGGCGAATCCGGCGCGCGTGAGACAGAGGGTATTTTTCTGCTGCGCGCCGCAGGCCAGGACTTCGCTTTCGCCGCGGCCCAGCCACACAGGTTGGGGCGCGTACCCGCGCGCGCGGCGGATCGGCATCGCCTGACCGGATACGATGCGAATCACCGAGTCGTCGACGCGAGTGTGAATGCGGCGGTTGTGATGAACGAAGGCGTCGGCGATGCCGGCGAGGCGCTGCTCGGCTTCGGCGTTGTCGATGACGATGGGCTCTTCGCTGATGTTGCCGCTGGTCATGATGAGCGCTGGATCGGCGTCCCAGCGCTCGCGCAGGATGCGGAAGAGGAGATCGTGCATCGGCGTGCAGGGAAGCATGACGCCTGTCGCAGGATTGCCGGGAGAAACGGCTTCGGCAAGGTCAGCATCCGGACGGCGTCGCAGCAGCACGATGGGACGCTCGCGGGAGAAGAGTGCCGCGTGTTCTTCCGGAGAGACAAAGCAGAGGGATTCAGCAACCTCAGCGTCGGCGACCATGATGGCGAATGGTTTTTCACTCCGATGCTTGCGGCGGCGGAGTTCCTCAACAGCGGCAGGTTGCCGGGCATCGCAGGCAAGTTGATACCCGCCGAGCCCCTTCCACGCAACGATGCCTCCATCGCGGAGAATGTCGCCGACGCGCTGAAGGATGGCGCGGGAGGTTTGCGGTTCATGCGCGGGTTGACCCGGTTCGACCAGGATCAGGCGCGGGCCGCAAACCGGACAGGCGTTGGGCTGCGCGTGGAAGCGCCGGTTTTCGGGATCGCGGTACTCGCGGAGGCAATCTTCGCACATGGCGAATTCCGCCATCGTCGTCATGGTGCGGTCGTAAGGAACGTCGAGGATGATGCTGTAGCGCGGGCCGCAGTTGGTGCAGTTGGTGAAGGGATAGTCGTAGCGGCGGTTCGCGGGATCGCGGGTGTCGGCCACACAAGCGTCGCAAACGCAGATATCGGGCGGAACCAGCGCAAAGGCGGAACCGGCGGCATCGCTTTCGTGAATCGAGAACGCGGAATCGCCGAGAACCGGGATTGCGGTGCGGCGGATCTCGGCGATGCGGACCAGAGGGGGAGCTTCGGAGGGCAGGGCGGTAACGAAGGCCTCAACGGTCTTCGCCGCCCCTTCAACCTCGATAAAAACACCCCGCGGAGAATTCAGGACGAAGCCGGCAAGGCCGTGGCGGCGGGCGAGGTTATAGACGTAAGGACGAAAACCGACGCCCTGCACAACGCCGCGAATTTGTAACTGAACACGAATTGTTTCCGTCGCGGAAATCGCCGGTGTTCTCCTAAACCCTGAGAATCATATTTTCACAGGCGATTCCCGTTGCGTTGTGCGTGAGCCTGGTCGTGGGCTGCTTAGGTGGCCTGCACGAACTCCAGCTCCAGGGTGATGGAAACTTCCTCGCCGACCATCACTCCGCCTGTCTCAAGAGCGGCGTTAAAGTTGAGGCCAAAATCCTTGCGGACGATCTTTGTCGATGCCTGGACGCCGATGCGCGTGTTGCCCCAGGGGTCCTTCACGGGTGGGGTTGGGCCTTCGACGATGAATTCCACGTCTCGAGTGACGCCGTGGATGCTGAGAGGTCCGGAGACTTCGATCGTCCCGCCGGCGCGGCGCGTGACGCGAGAAGAGCTGAAGGTGAGGGTCGGGAATTTCTCCACATCGAAGAAGTCGGGGCTCTTGAGGTGCGTGTCGCGCTGGGGGTCGCGAGTGTCGATGCTGGCGACGTCGATCGAGGCTTCGACTTTGGATTGGGTGAGATCGGTGGGGTTATAGGTCAGCTTGCCGGTAACGCCGGTGAACTGGCCGCGGACGTTGGAAATCATCATGTGGCGGACCCGGAACTCGGCAATGGAGTGGACGGGATCGATGGTCCAGGTGGTGGTTGCCGTGGTTGGTACAGTGGCGCTTGCGCTCATGGGTAAAATCTCCTCCTCGGCATTGGATTCCGCCCGAATATATTCGTTGCAACAAATAAATGTAAAACTACTCCAGTTCCCGACGGCAGGCCAGCAGCAGGCTGGTGAGTTCGCGCAGCTGCTTTGGCTGGAGGTGGCCGAGCTGGCGCCGGTGGAGCGCGCAAACGGGCGAATCGAGGCTGGCCAGAAGGGCGAGCCCCTCAGTCGTGATCCAAACCTGGACGCGCCGGCGATCAGCATCCTCGCGACACCGGCCGATCAGGCCGCGTTCTTCCATGCGATCGAGCAGCCGGGTGATATCAGGATCCCGGGAGATCATACGGGCGGAGATTTCGCCGCAGAGCAGACCCTCGGGGGCGCCGCGAAGGATGCGGAGCACGTTGTACTGATTCGCGGAGAGGTTGCGCTCCCGGATGAGTTGGCCCGGGGCGCGGGAGAGCAGGTCAGCGGTCCGCAGGAGTTCGACAAACACGGCCTCCTCAGGGCAGGAGGGGGCCGGGGCAGGTTTTGCAATGGTACGGCGCATACATATCAAGGATGGTCGTTGGAACGAATAAGTGTCAAAGAGTGCGAGGGAGGGACCGCGAAGGAACGGCCTGGTATGGAATGATGCGGGCGAGAGCCGAATCTCCGCCGAGGATCATGCGGTTGCAGTTAGAGAGGCCGCGGCGCGCGCGGGAGCGGTTCACGGCCTGATGCTGCACTGACCCGACGGGTCGACTTAGGGAAGTTCTGATTAAGCCTTCAAGAACCATCCCTCAGGGGCTAAAGTGTGTGCGTGAGAACGCGATTTTTGAGATTGTCGACCACAATATCTTGCGGTATTCCGAAATTAAAATTGCAAGCTGTGGCCTGCAGAACTAGTTCTCACGCAGACACTAAAGCCCATTTTTCACTGGCCTTTACGGCACGGCTGAAAGCCGTGCCCCTTCAAAACAGCCGCTTCATCAGAGCTTCCTTAATGCGAGAGAGCGAGCTGGTCGCCGGGTTCGATGTTGAGGTGATGGATCTGGCCCGGCGCCAGCTCGAGGACACAATGAGTCCTGAGGCTCACGGGGGTGAGGCGCCAGGGTCGCAGGCGTTCCCAGGTCCTGAGGACCCGCATGTCTTTGTCGAGAGCAATGACGTCGATGGCGAAGCGCATCCACATGGTGTGGACGCCGGAGGAAGGCCGAATAAGGAGGCCGGAGCCATCGTCGATAGAAGATTTTCCGAGAAGGCCGAACAGTCGCGTAACAAAGGTGTCGGCGAGACCGATGCGCGATCCGACGGTTACGGCCTTCTTCGGAATGGTGACGGTAAGATATTGCACAGGGCCGCCTCTTCCGCCGGTTACAGGGCGGTCTTCGCTCCAGTGTTGGAGGGACCACCTGGGCGAACCGGACGAGGGTTCGCGTCAAGGGATCCCGACAGCAAATGCCGGTCAGGTCCTGAGAACCGAGTCAGGATGACAGGGCTGGGGCCTGATCTTAGGCCGTTCTCTTTCTGCGCAGCACGATCACGCCAAACACGAGAACCGACAGAGCGCCAGCTACCGCACGGATCAAAAGGGATCCACCCATGGCTTACTCCTTTCCCGGCACATGCCGTATTCGTTGAGGTTTCAATTCCGGCTGCGAAACCGGAGTTAGACGGACTTCTGCTTCCTTCTGCGGAGGATAATGAGGCCGACGACGACGACGGCCAGGGTGAGGGCAACAACGCGAACAATCATGTTCGATTCCATCGTGAATCTCCTTTCCGCTGAGCCCGACTGCCTGGGCGCACGCGAATCGCATCAAACTCAAACCCAAACTCCCCATTTCATTTCATGCTGGCGCTCAGAGTGAGGATGGCGGGAGCCAGCAGGACAATGAACAAACACGGAAAGATGAAGAAAACCAGGGGGAACAGAATCTTGATCTTGGTTTTGGCGGCGGCTTCTTCGGCACGCTGCCGGCGCGCGATGCGGATCTCCTCGGAGTAACGGCTGAGGGCGCGGACGATCGGGGTGCCGAAGCGGTCGGTCTGCTGGAGCATGGTGACCAGGGAATTGAACTCTTCGAGTTTGGTGCGGTCGGCGAGACCCTGCCAGGCATCGAGACGGGCTTTTCCGGCACGCTGCTCCAGGTTGACCTGATTGAATTCCTCGTTGAGCTCGGGATAGCTGAGCGCGATTTCCTGGCCGATGCGGAGCAGAGCCTGATCGAGGCCGAGACCGGCTTCCACACAGATAACGAGCAGATCGATGGCGTCTGGAATGCCTTTCTGAATCTTCTTCTGGCGGCGTTTCACGGCGCGTGTGAGCCAGATATCGGGCAGCAGATAGCCCACCGCTGCCAGAGCGAGGCACCAGAAGGCGGTATTGCTGTGGATGAAGCTTCCCCCAATGGCGCCGGCCGCGGGGCAGACAAAACGGGCAGTGAAATAGAGATCCAGCTGGCTCCCGCCCTTGAGCCCGGCGGTCACGAAGCGCTGGCGAAGCTTCTCGTCTTCAGAGAGACCGAGGCGGGCGCGGAAGGCGCGGGCCATGGAGAGCAGCCTGTCTTTGGCGACTTCCTTGCTGCGCACGGTGCGCTTGTCAGGGCGGTCGCTGGTGACGATGTCGAGAATTCGACGGGCCTGCTGCGACGGGCGCAGAAGAAAGGGAGCGCAGAGCAGCGTAATGATGCAGAAGACGGTGAGGGAGAGCGCAATGTAAAAGAAGATCATCATGACTGTCTGTCCCTACACGTCGATGGAGTTAATGATGCGGTTGATAACGAAGGCACCCATGGCAATGAGGAGCCCACAGAGCATCAGCAGCTTGTGTCCGAACGGATCGTTCAGCAGAGGCTTGGAGTAGCCGGGATCCATGACATTGATCAGTCCCATAACGACGACGGGAAGCAGCGTGAGGATCCATCCGGTCATGCGGCCCTGGGCGGTCTGGACGCGGATTTCTCCCTGAATGCGCTGGCGTTCGCGGATCACATGTGTGGTGCGGTCGAGAACCTCGACCAGATTGCCGCCGGTTTCGCGCTGGACGACGATAGCGGTGACAAGTACGCGCAGATCCGCAGAAGGCACGCGATCGACGAGCTGCATGAGGGCGTCGCGCAGCGGGAGGCCGAAGTTCTGCTGGCGGAAGACCTCGCTGAATTCGGTGCAGGCTGGCTCGGGCGCCCCCTCCGCCATGATTTCGATAGCGCCCGCGGTGGAATGGCCGGCGCGGAGAGAGCGAGCCATCATATCAATGGCGTGGGGCAGGGCTTTTTCAAAAGCGCGCAGCCGGCGGTAGCGCGCGAAAGCGACGCGGGCCCAGGGAAGGGAAGCGCAGAGGCCGGCGGCGGCAAACTCGGCGGCCAGGATAGGCGCGAAAAACATGGTGATGATGAAACCGATCCCGGCAGCGGCCGCGGTTTGCACAAAGATCGCCGAGGCGGTGGTGTTGAGAGCCGCCTGGGATATCCATTTCTGCAGCGACGCCATCGAGACGTACTTGCTGAGAGACTGACCGATCCAGTCAAACCGGCTGGAGGCGGTCTTGCGGAGCAGTTCGCTGGCTTCGAGCGCAGCAGATGAAACCCCGCCAACCTTATTGGCGGTCACGGCGGCCAGCCGGCTCTGGAGAGTCTTATCGACGCGGGTGGGCGCGGTCGCAAACGTGACCACGCCGAAGGTGATCAGCAGGACGGCGAAGAAGCTGGAGGCGATCAGAAACATGCGCGTGGATCCTTAGACCTCTACCGAGTGATCGACCAGGCCTGGCGGAATTGGAATGCCGGCCGCCTTAAGCCGCTCTGTGAATTTGGGCACGATTCCGGTAGAACGGAATCGCCCCTTCACCTTGCCGTTTTCGGCGATACCTTCCTTCTCGAAAACGAAGATGTCCTGCATGCTGATGACGTCGCTGTAGGCGCCGGTCAACTCGGTGACGTGCGTGATGCGCCGGCTGCCGTCGCTCATACGGGCTACCTGCACGATGAGGTGAATCGCGGAGGCGATCTGCATACGGATGGCTTTCTCGGGAAGACGAATGTCGCCCATCAGGCACATCGTTTCAAGACGAGCCAGGCCGTCACGCGGGGTGTTGGCGTGGATGGTGGTAATGGAACCATCGTGACCGGTGTTCATGGCCTGCAGCATGTCCATGGCTTCCTCGCCGCGGACCTCGCCGAGCACAATGCGGTCTGGGCGCATACGCAGAGCGTTGATGACCAGCTCGCGCTGGCGGATGGCGCCCTTGCCTTCGACGTTGGGGGGGCGCGTTTCCAGACGGACGACGTGATCCTGACGCAGCTGCAGTTCGGCGGAATCTTCGATGGTGACGATGCGCTCCTTCTCCGAGATGAAACTGGAAAGCGCGTTGAGCAGGGTGGTCTTGCCGGCGCCGGTACCGCCGGAGATGACGATGTTCAGCCGGGCCTGAACAGCGGCGCGGAGCATCTCCAGCATGGGACCGGTGAGGGCTTTGTTCTGGATCAGCTTCTCGGCCGTCAGCGGCGAAGAACCGAAGCGCCGGATGGAAAGGATAGGTCCATCGATGGCCAGCGGCGGAATGATGGCGTTGACACGGGAGCCGTCCTTGAGACGCGCATCGACCATGGGCGTCGATTCGTCGACACGGCGGCCCACAGCGGAGACAATTTTGTCGATGACCTGGAGCAGATGCCGGTTGTCGCGGAAAGTGACGCTGGTCCGGCTGAGAACGCCGCGACGTTCGACGTAGACGGCATTGAAGGTGTTCACCAGGATGTCGTTGATGGTGTCATCCTTGAGCAACTGCTCGAGCGGGCCGAGGCCAAAGACCTCGTCGAGAACTTCCTGGGCTACTCTGTCGCGTTCGGCGGAACTGAGGGGAACGCCCTGCTCGCCGATGATCTGCTGAATGAGCGCCAGGAGCTGCAGTTGACCGGCCCGTGTGTCCTGGGCCTCGCCCAGTTTTTCAAGGTCGAGCCGGTTGATGAGCTCGGCATGGACAGCGGACTTCAGCTCCTGCTGTTCCTTCTCGCGCAGAGGGCGAGCCCCGGGCTGAGTGGGGTTGCGCAGGCCTGCGCCGTTGGTTCTCAGGCTGTTCGCGTCAGGACGTGACTGCGGGAGGTTGAGCGTAAGATCGCTCATCGCTATTCAGTCCTTTTCTGGCCGAACAGCGAGAAGCTGCTCTTCCTGGCCGGCTGGGCTTTCGGGGTCTCATCTCCTGTCAGGATGGAGGTCCAGCGGGAGAACTGCGTCGAGATTTCCGATTTTTTGTCTGGTCCGATGGGCTCGCCGACGTTAATGGCGCGCTGGCACTCGGTGTAGGCGTTGCACAGGCGTACCTCGACCGGCACGCGGATCGCTTTCTCGATCTGCTCGACAGCGATAGCGCCATGGGAGGAGTAGCGATTGATGATGACGTGCAGGCGCGCGGAGGTGGACTCGTTGCGGCTAAGGCCATCGATGTAACGGGAGAGATCGCGAATGGCGCCAATGTCCGGAGTGGCCACCAGATAGATCTGATCGGAGCGATCCATGACCGCCAGGGACACTTCTTCGAGAGACGTCTGGCAATCGAGGATGATGTAGTCGTACTCGCCGCGCAGGAATTCCAGCGTGCGTTCCAGGGCATCGGGATCGACGGTGCGGGTGAGGTCGTGAGATTCGGGAGAGGAAAGGACCTCGAGGCCGCTCGAGTGCTTGGCAATGAAGCCGCGCAGCAGAGTGGAGTCGAGACGGTTGACGTTGCGAATCAGCTCGTCGAAGTGGTAGCGAGTGCCGTCGAGCCCGAGGTAGAGACAAACATGTCCGAACTCCGGATGGTTGTCGATCAGCAGAACCCGTTTGCTCTTCTGGCGGACCAGGTAGTAGGCGATGGTGACCGCCACCGTGGTAGTGCCGACGCCGCCCTTGGCGCCGAAGAAGGACAGAATGTGACCGGTGGAGCGGGTGCGGCCGGTGCTGCTGGACCACTGACGCTCCTGGCGGTCGAACAGATCGGCAAGCTGACGGGCATCGAGGGGGTTCTTCAGAACCTCGTTGCAACCGGCGCGCATCGCAGCCAGCAGAAGGTCGGGTTCGCTGTTGGTGGAAACTGCCGCGGCAAAGAATCTGCCGAAGAAAAGCTGCTGGAAGTATCCAGCCGTTTCGGCGGCGCCCTGCGGATCCCGATCGAAGTCGATGATAGCGACGACCAGGTCTGCGGCTTTGGCATCCGCGGAGATGGCAGGACGGCGGACGGCGGAGACGTACTCATCGAAGTCATCGTGGCTGACCGTCCATTTGTGCTGCGCGGCGGCCTGGGCGATCTTGTCGGCGAGATCGCGGTCCAGTGCCACGGTCAGCAGCGCGACGGTGAGGGTCGAATTATTGGAAGCCGGCTGGCTCATAGGTTGAAATCCTCTTCTTTTACTGGATCGGCACTTGCTGCGGCACAGGCTGCGGCTGCGGTTGGGGTGGAGGTGTTTTTGGAGTAAGCCCCTTGTCAAACTTCCCCTGTTCGATGAACGGCACGGCCGTCTTCGGCTGGGTCGGCGCCGGATTGTCGGAGAGCGGATCCACGAGCGTCGGCGTTACGATCACCGCCAGCTCCGCGACGCTCTTGGTGACGTTCTTCGACTGGAAAAGCTTGCCGAGGATGGGTATGTCACCGATGCCGGGAATTTTGGAGAGCTGATCCTGCGTGCGGTTGTCGAGCAATCCGGAGATGCAGAAACTCTGGCCGCTCTTGAGCTCAACCTGGGTCTCGGCGCGACGGGTTGAAATGGCGGGAATCGTGTACCCGGAGATAACGACTTCATTGCTGTAGTCGAGCGCGCTGACTTCAGGGGCGACTTTCATTTCAATGGTGCCATCGGGCAGCACGTTGGGCGTGAAGTCCAACTTGACGCCGTAAGGCCGGAACTGAATGGTGACGGAGGTGAAGCCGCCGGTGCCGCCCTGCACCACGGGGTAGGGGAATTCGCCGCCGGAAAGGAACGAAGCCTTCTGGCCGCTGATCGCGGTGATGGTGGGCTCAGCCAGAATCTGCGCAATCTGTTTCTGGAACAGCGCTTCGACACCGGCGCCCAGCTGCATGCCCTGGTTGTAATAGAACAAATTCAGCAGGTTGCTGAGCGACAGCAGAGATGTGGTGCTGGAGGGCGACGATGCCGAGCTGGGAGTCGTGGCGCCCACCGTGACGGTTCCAAATTCTCCAGTGCTGGAGGAAAAGGTGTTCATTCCCGGACCGATGAAGTTGAAACCCAGCTGCTCGGCGCGGGAGCGGTCGATTTCAATCACGCGGACTTTGAGACGTACCTGAGGCGTGTGGCGTGGGCCGACGACCAGAGAATTGGCGACATCTTTGGAGAAGACGGCCGCGAGCTTGAAGGCGGCGTCGGCGGTTTCCGGGCTGGAGACGGTGCCTGCGAGAGCGACCTGATCTCCATGGCCCTCCACGCGGATGGTCTCGCCGGGGAACGCATCCTGCAGCGCGTGGTGCAGGTTCGCAACGTCGACATCGGAGTCGATCTGCCAGGCATGAGACTGACCGGTTTCATCCCAGAGCACGAGAGTGGAGATCCCCGCGGTTTTAGCGGTGATCACAATCTGGTGGGGGCTGGAGGTGAAGGAATCGAGGACGTCCGGATTGCTGACGTAGACACGGCGAATGCGGTTGTCGGTGTTGACGAACATGGAGCGGCCGACCAGAAGGTGCAGGGGCTCGCCCACAACCTGAGCGCTGGTGCTCATGTCACCAAGCACCGTGGGAGTCGTTGCGGCGGAGACCGCTTTGTGTTGCGCGCCGGCCCCACAGCATGCGGCGGCCGAGAAGGCGGCGGTCAGCAGAGCGGGGAAAGCGGCTCGAATTGTGCGCTGTCTGCGAATCATGGGTGCCTCAGTAGAAACTCGCCGTAGTGCGTTTATCGCCCATCATGGTTTCCACGACCCAGGGCTTGGCGGGCGCAGCCGTCGGCTTGGGCTTCGGCGCTGGACTGCCGGGTTCCGGTTTAGCAGAAGGCAGCGAAGCCAGTTGCGCCAGCGCGACCGGGGTAGCGTCGGCCTGACCGTGGTCGCCGCCGTTGCGGAGGACGAAATGAATCGTGCCCTTTTCGCTGGCAAGAACGGCCTTCTCCGCTTCCTCGGGAGAAAGCAGGAGCGTGACCACATCGACGGAGACGGGCTTGCCGGAAGGATCAGGCTGAACCTGATGGCCGGCGGCCAGGACCTCGGCATCCTGGAGCACGGTTGCGGTCAGCGGCTCCGGATGCGCGTCGTCCTTATAGGTCACGAGGACATCGACGTGGGTGCCGGGCATGAGGAAGCCGGCAACACCGACGACCTCGTCGGAACGCAGCGCAATGGCGCGCATGCCGCTGGGAATTCTTCCCGTAAGGCCGATGCCGGAACCGGGCGCGGCGAGCTGACGGTCGAGAATCGGTTGTCCCGACGAGAGCGGATACAGAACCGCCCGCCCGACCACGTCATCAATCTTCACGAAGCTTCCATCCAGCGGATGGGACTTAGGCCAATCAATCATTGTGAGGTCTTCGCGACGCACGACTTCACCGGGATCCAGGGAGCGGGCCGCGGCAACATACTGGTTGGGAGGCTGCACCGGAGTCCGCGAAGCATGAGCCACACGGCGGCTGAGCCAGAACGTGAACAGACCGGAGATCACCAGGGCGACGACAAGAGCAAGCATCAGGCGGCGGGCCATATCAGATCACCTTTGGAACGCCGTGAGGAACAGCGTCGTCGCCGTGCCCGCGGCAACAGCCAGGGCATAGGGAAGGCGCAGAGTCCTCGCATTCGCGAGATTCAGTTGAGGGTGAGGAGCGAGGCCTTCGAAGCGATGGTGCATAGCCAGCGCGCCAACGTTCCGGATAGTTTCCCTGAGACGTCCACGCCACAAGGCGAGTCCGAGAGCCATCACACCGCCGGCCAGGGCGGTAAGAATCAGAAGCCAGGGAACCAGGGGCATGCCGGCAATTGCAGCGACGGCGGTCATCAGTTTGACGTCGCCGGCACCCATGCCGCCTGCCAGCCAGAAAATGAGAAAGAGGACGCCGCAGATCAGTCCGGCCAGTGCAGCCAGGCCGAGCTGCTTCCATCCGCCGAGCATCAGGTGCAGGAGCAGACCGAGCAGGATTCCCGGCAGCGTTATGAAATTGGGAATCCGGCGGCTGCGCACATCGAATACGGATCCGGCGAGGGCGCAAACAAGTGCCACTGCCGGATACAGCCACTCGGTAATGTGATTCGACATGCGATGACCCCGATGCGCGCTGTTCGCCTTGCACAACCGCGAACAGAGCAAAACATTCATCCGTTCATTGCGCCCAGGACTCCGCAGCGAAAGCGGGCAAACCAGGCCGATGCGGAAAGACCGCGCGATGCGAGAGGATACGTCCGCGGCCTTAAACTCCGAGGTCGTTGCCGGCACATCACGCCGCGGCATCCCCGGCCTGGGCTTTCCCTTACGGGAGCGGCCAGGAAACCCGCACGATGCTGCGTCGTCCTTCGGTTCAAGTTCTCCCGTTCCGCCAAGCCAGTTACGAAGTGCCGGAATCCAGGAAAAGGTTCAGTGTCGTTGCCACTCTGATGGCGAACTGCTGTGCTGAAGCTGGAGAGGTGGAGCGGTCGCGACCGGGGCCTCACAACGAAGGCCGCGACCTTAGCTTGTTTTCAGGCGCGGAAACTCCTGATCCGAAGACAAGAGCGACCGTACCTTGCCACCCAACCAGAGACCGGCAAAACAGAAGACCGTCAGAACTACAGTGTTGGTTACAGGCTGCTGCCGATGGTGTTGAACTCGTTGGAAATCTTGTTGCTCAGAGACCCCATCGCGACGATGGCGCCCAGGGCGATGAGGGCGGCGATCAGAGCGTACTCGATCAGGTCCTGGCCGGACTCATCGTTCATCAGGTTCTTGAAAAGCACTTTCATTACCGTTCTCCTTGTAGTGGCCGCGCTGTCATCCTTGTGGACACTCCGGACCGCGCTGCGTTTGATGGTGATTGTTGTCCACATTGCGCCGGATGGACACTCCGGGGCAATGCCATTTAAGTGTTACCCTTTGCTACTTTTGTGAAAACTCTGGTGCAAAATGAGACACAAAAACAAGGAATTCGAGTCATCCAGAGATACAGTACTTTCGATTGCGGAGCCCAGGCTCAAACTTGTCAGAGACTGCTTCCGATCGTGTTGAACTCGTTAGAAATCTTGTTACCGAGACCCCGCACCGCGGAGATGGCGGCTACGGCGATCAGGGCTGCGATGAGCGCATACTCGATCAAATCCTGGCCCGAATCCTCTATCAAAAAACTTCTCAGGAGCTGCAAGCGACAGTTCATCGGTTTCTCCTGAATACCTCGGCTGGTGCGGACCATCGCGCCTGCCGTCTGTATCGTTGTTGAGATCATGCGTTGGAGAACCTCCCAAAGCAATGATCAGTAAGTGTTAGCGGTTGCTACTTTGGTTGTCGCCGGTCTGCCGTTCGGTGGAAAATCGCAGAGCCGGTTTTGCTGGAAACGCCGTCCGCGAAAGATGGATTAAGACCGGCCCGGGCAGACGAAAAATCCGTTTCGATTCTCGTGGGAAGTGTCCCGAAACTGGCGGGATTCCAGATCATTCCGAGGGCCGGGGAATGCCGCGAGAACGACCTGTCCGAGGGTCACGGCGGCCTGATCCCACAGTCAGCTGCTCGTTCCCCTCAGGTAACCTTCGCGACGGGTTCTGTCCGGGAATCGAACGCCGCCTGTCCAGGTCCAACACCCCCGGCCTTGTCGACCGGAGGTAACCGGCGTGACGCCGGAAGACCTGGTTCTCTGGGACCAAAGTCGTACGCCATCCGGTGCATACGGCGGGGCTCCAATGCCGATCCCGCAATGTCGTACTGAGAACAGCGGGTTTGCGCCGGATTCGCGGCAGGGACCATAACTGACCCGTTAATCCCACCTTCGCGTGACTCACCTGCACGGTGGTGTTAGCACGACGCCGCCGCGGGTTATCGACCACCGAGCCGGAGGCTCCGATCATAGGGAGGGCTCTGCCCAGGTAAGTTCCACTCCGAGCGCGAGATGAGAGCATTCAGGCAGGGGCACGGCGGGCCAGGGACGCTCAGGCACTGTGAGCACAGGCCCGGAGGAGCATCGCATTGCAGTTAAGCCATTCGGAAACATCTCGAACCGATCAGGTCGCGCGTGCGCTGCTCGTCGGATTGTTGTGCGCGGCTTCCGCGTTCATCTGCCTGCGCGGCGCGACCGGCTCGATCGCCGATCCCGACGTGGGATGGCATCTGCGAACCGGTGAGTGGATTCTCCAACAGCACACTATTCCTCACGCCGATCCGTTTTCGCGCGTGAGCGCCGGAAGTCCCTGGCAAGCCTACAGCTGGCTGTTCGACCTGCTGTTGCTCAAGGTCTGGGGGTGGATGAACCTGCGCGGCCTGCTCGTCTTCACGGCCGGGATGATGGTGCTGATCGCCGTCGCCGTGTATCACCTTCTGAGCCGTCTGCAGGCCGATTTCACCCAGCGCGCGATGCTCACGGTGGCCGTCATGTTCTGCCTTTCGCGCATGAGCACGCCGCGGCCATGGCTGTTCACGATGCTGTTCTTCGCCATCGAGATGAACATCCTGATGCGCGCGCGCCGCGACGGCGCCAGCCGCGAACTGCTCTGGCTCCCTCCGCTGTTTGCGCTTTGGGCGAATGTGCACATCCAGTTCGTCGACGGATTGCTGGTTCTCGGTATTGCCGCCATCGAACCCATCCTGCTGCGATGGTGGAAGTCATCGGTGAAATGCCCGCCCGCCCGCAATCTGTGGCTCACGCTGGGCGCATGCGCCGCTGCGGTATGCCTCAATCCTTATGGCCCGGGGATTTACAAAATCGCGTGGCAAATGGGTTCGCAGTCCGGCGTCCTCGACACGGTCAGCGAGATGATGGCTTTGCCCTTCCGCGCGCCTGCGGATTTCGTCCTCTTGTTCCTGGCTCTCGCCGCGGCAGGAGTGCTCTTCCGTTATAGGCAATTGCCTCCCTTTGAAACCCTCATGCTGGTGCTGGCCGCCGTGCTCTCCTTCCGCTCTCGCCGCGATCTCTGGGTGATGGCGATAACGGCAGGAGCCATTCTGGGGGCGGGGCTGCCCGCGCGCGCGCAGAAGGAAGACAAAGGAAAACAGCCAGTATGGGCGCTGGCTTTGAGCGGGCTCACAGCCCTCGCCGCATTCGCGGCCAGCCTGCTGATGCTGCCCCTGAACAACGGCCGTCTGCAAACGCTGCTGGCGGAAAAGATGCCGGTCCAGGCGGTGGAAGTCATCAAGGGCAGGCACTACACCGGGGCGCTCTTCAATACCTACGACTGGGGTGGCTTCCTGATCTGGAACCTGCGGGAGCCGGTGAGCATTGACGGACGCGCGGGATTCTACGGCGATCAGGCCATTGCCCGATCCCGCGAAACCTGGGGCGGCGGCGCGAAGTGGGCGTCGGATCCCGATCTGCAGTCGGCCGGAGTGGTGATTGCGCCGCATGATGCGGCTCTCACGCAGTTGCTGCGCGCCGATGCACGCTTTGAGTTAGCGTATGAGGACAAAGTGGCAGCCGTCTTTGTCGCGCGCAGCGACGCAAAGAATGGGCAGAACAGCGTGGCCACGCTCGATCCCGGCGAAGAGGTCCGTGAAGACTCACTGCCGTAACTGTGCGACGGCAACTCGGATTCGCGCCGGTCTTTTCAGGCTGGAAACCCGATGCCGAAGAGCACTGCCCAGGAAACCGCCACCTGGCATTGCCGCAAACTCTTCTGCCGTTCCACTTTGGGTTAGGTCGCGCACCCTCCGCATCCCGTGTTGCCGAAGCTTCGCTGCCAGTACCACCAATGAGCCATTGGACCCTCATTCCAGCGCCAATAGAGTAAAGGATGCCTCTACCTGGATCGGTCATCGTGCTGCGGTCTGGACCGAGTCTCTGCGCTCGGGTCAGGCTTGGCTCAGAAAGGAATTGCGCGACATGGCCATTAGCGGTCATCGAGATATCCGGGTCGAGGGCGGCCCAGCGAAATATAGGCCGATACATTGCGGAAAAGAAGTGTCGCAAGCTGCGGCGTGTTTTCAAGGCGCCCGTTGCGCGTCCGCTGCACCGCCAGAGGTGAGGAGATGACGGGGATTCTGAAGCGGTTCAGACGAATATTGAAGGATGAAAGCGGCGATGCTCTGGTGCTGGGCGCCGTGGGCATGGTGGCGATCATGGCTTTTGCGGGTCTCGCGATTGACGTCGGGCAGCTTCGCATGGAGAAGCGCCAGCTCCAGGCGGCAGCCGATGCCGCGGCGCTGGCCGGGGCTCTGGAGATCGGCAATTGCGGCAGCACCGCCGACTGCACCAATATGCAAAACGCCGCAAAGCAGGCCCTGATCGAGAATGGCTACGCCTCCGGCAATATTACAGTGGTGACGCAGTGTGGCAGCTCCAGCAACACGAATACCATCCTCACCATCAACAACGGTCCATGCCAGCTCGGTTCGAAATCGAACGACCCGAATTACGGAAATACGAAGTACGTCGAAACGGAACTCAGCCAGCCAGTCAACATGACCTTCGCCAGGGCCGTGGGTATCTCCTCGTTCACCATCACAGTCAGGTCCGAGGCGGGATTGGGGAATTCGCCCAATTGTCTTTTTACCTCGATGACCCCATCGGACCAGTCCAGTTCCGGACCCGATCCCGGGATTCTGCTCAACGGAGGAAGCACCATCGACGCCTCCTGCGGCATCGTCGATGACTCGGGGTCCGGCGGCGCGTTGGTAAGCAATAGCCCCACCACTGTGACCGCGACCAGCTTTTCCGTGCATGGCGGATGGAGTCCCAATAACGGCGGCACCTTCAGCTCAACTCCAAAAACCAGTCAGACGGCAATTTCCGATCCCCTGAGTTACCTCACCCCTCCAGGGGAAGGAACCATCCAGCAATCCGGCAACTACACACCCGCCAACGGTGCAACACTGCAGCCCGGCGCGTATTTGGGCGGCGTCAATCTCAATAACGGTGTGTCCGTAACACTGGCTGCCGGCACCTATTATTTCGGAGGCTCCTTTATTGTGGGCCAGAACGACACATTAACCGGGACCGCTGGGGTTTTAATGTATTTCGCTTCCGGTTCTTTGGTGATGAATACCAACAGCACCGCGAATCTGGTCGCCCAGACCAGTGGCACCTACGCCGGCATTCTGATTTATGAGAACTCAAGCGACAGCTCTTCGATGATTCTGGACGGCGGAGCGACCGCAAAGTTCCAGGGTGTCATCTATGCTCCCGATGCGAACCTCACCTTCAACAGCACGGGCAACGCGGCCGCGTACACGATTGTCGACGTGGGCTCCCTCACCGTGAACAGCGGCTCCGACCTGATTCTGGGCACCGACTTCTCCTCCCTGTCCGGAGGCTCTCCGATCAAGAGCGGGTCAGCAATCCTGGTGGAGTGACTTTATGAAAGCACGAAAGCACACAACTCTGGCGGCCTCGGAGCGAGGCTCAAGCCTGGTGGAAGTGGCCCTCCTCATGCCCGTGTTACTGGCCTTGCTGCTGGCGGCGACGGACCTGGGACGCGCCTTTTATCTGATGAATGAGGTCGCCGGCGCGGCCCATGCGGGCGCCATGTATGGCTCTCAGAATCCCACCGACACCGCCGATATGCAGACCGTGGCTACCAGCAATGCCCCGGACGTGAGCGGGATCGGCGCCACCGCCTCCTATGGCTGCGAGTGCTCCGATGGCACTCAGTCATCCGCCAGCTGCGGGACAACGCCTTCCTGTGCCAGCCTCACCGAGGTGTACTACGTGAAGGTCAAGGCGTCGGCGACCTATACCCCTATGATCCCCTGGCCGAAATTCGGGTCGTCCTTCACCTTGTCCGACACCGTCGAGATGCGGAGCTACGCCCCATAACCATGCGGAGAGCACCGATGCACAGCCTGCGGAAACTCGTGAGGCAGGAAAGGGGCGATTCCATGGCGGAATTCGCGCTCTCGGTCGTCGTGCTGTTGACGGCGATCTTTGGCATCATGGACTGCTCGCGCGCCCTGTTCGTCTATCACTTTGTTTCCTACGCCGCCCAGGAAGGAACGCGCTACGCCATCGTCCACGGCTCGGAGTTCAGCGGAACTTCCTGCGCCACCACGTCCAGCTACAGCTGCGATGCGACCGGGGCGAACATCACCAGCTTCGTCAAGGGGCTTGCGCCGCCAGGAGTAGGGACCGTGTCGGTCACTCCCACCTGGCCGGGCAAACAGCCGAACGGAAGCACCACCGGCTGCTCGACCACTGCCAGCGTCGATGGCTGCCTGGTCAAGGTCAAGGTCAGCGTGACCTTCAATTTCGTTTTGTCATACCTGCCGGCATCGTCCATGACATTTACGTCCACCTCGCAGGGTGTTGTGCAGCAGTGAACCGCGGCGCTTTAGACAGGTAGATCGTTCAGCGGCGGTCCCCATCCCTGAGACCCGCTCCGTTCCCTTGACAATGTCCAGGCTCGCCCGGAGAATGGCATCTTTGCGCGAGTCGCGATGAGGTACGCCGTACCTTTTTGCGGAATGGAGGCGAACCAATGGGGATCGGCGATCGCTTCCGGCTCGATGGAAAAACCGCACTGGTGACGGGTGCAGCCGGCGGCCTCGGAGCTGCGATGGCCCTGGCTCTGGGCGACGCCGGAGCCGTGGTCGCTTGTCACGGTAATCGTCGCCCCGCCGAAGATACGGCGCGAAAGATTCGGGAACTGGGCCGCGAAGCAAGAAGCTTCTCCGCCGACCTGAGCGCGGAAGATGGCGCTGAACGCCTCTTTTCCGACGTGGTGGTTGCCATGGGCGCCCCGGACATTCTGGTCAACAATGCGGGCATGATTCACCGTGCCGCAGCGGAGGATCACGACCTGGCTGCGTGGAAGCAGGTGCTGCAGGTCAACCTGACCAGCGCCTTTCAACTCTGCCAGCTCGTGGGCCGCGAGATGCTGAAGCGCCGCCAGGGAAAAATCATCAACATTGCCTCCATGATGTCGTTTCAGGGCGGGATTCGCATCGTGGCCTACACTGCCTCCAAAGGCGCGATCGCGCAGATGACCAAAGCCCTGGCCAACGAGTGGGCGCCGCGCAACGTGCAGGTCAACGCCATCGCCCCAGGCTATTTCCGCACGGAAAACACATCGGCCCTGCAGAAGGACGAGACCCGCAATCGCCAAATCCTCGAGAGAATCCCCGCGGGCCGTTGGGGCGACCCGGAAGACCTCACACCAGCCGCGGTTTTCCTTGCCTCTCCGGCCAGCGATTATGTAACAGGCACGGTTCTTGTTGTCGACGGCGGATGGCTGGCGCGATAAAGTCAGGTTGAGCGATGCCGAAGAACACGATGAATACGCAGATCGAGCACTCCAGCGAGCACTCGAACGACAAGGCCCCCAGGACCGGAGGCAAGCCGGCGGACCCGTACCAACTGCAGAGTCTCGATCGCGCTGTGGCACTGCTGGACCTGCTGGGTGCGAGCGAAGGACCCCTCGGACTGGCGGACGTGTGCGAGCGCATGGCGCTGCACAAAAGCACCGCCCACCGCGCGCTCATGGTCCTCGAACGCTGCGGTCTGATCGAACGCACCCCCGAGAATCGTTATCGTCTCGGATTGAAGCTCTACGAACTGGGCAGCCGCGCCGTTGAGCAGATCGATCTGCGGGCGCGCGTGCACCCCTGGTTCCGCAGGCTCTCCGCACAGGTGGGCGAAACGGTCCATCTTGGCGTACTGCAAAAGACCGCGGTGGTATATCTGGACAAGGTGGAACCAAGTAATCGCCGCACGTGGCTCGCCTCCCGCATTGGCGCCTCGAACCCGGTCTACTGCACAGCAATGGGCAAAGCGATGCTGGCATTTCTCCCGGACGAGGCGGCAGCGGAAATCATCGCCCGGATTCGCTTCACGCGTTTCACTCACCGCACGCTGATGACGCCGGAAGCGCTGATGCGCTCCCTCGACCGCGTCCGCCGTCGCGGCTATGCCATCGACGATGAGGAAGTCGAGGACGGCGTGCGCTGCATCGGCGCGCCGATTCTCAGCGAAAGCGGACACCCCATGGCCGCGGTCAGCATCTCCGGGCCAACAACGCGGATCACCCAGCAGAGCGTGCCCGGCATCGCCGAACACCTGATGCGTTGCTGCCGCGAGATTTCCGCTTCGCTGGGCGTACGCGAGCGCAAGCGTACCCACACGGCATCGCCCTTCCTTCAACACTACGGGCTATAGCGAGCCCGTAACCTGTAACCGGCTCAGGGCTCGTGGATCTTCACCACGACCGCGCCGTAGACTGTGCTCGGCTCAAGAATGAGCTGATGCGGCGTTCCCGCACGGATCGTGAGAACATCGCCGGGGTTGATCTTCTGCGACTGGCCGCCTTCAATCTTCGATCCATGGGTCTCCCCATCGTCTCCGGTTTTGCCGTCCACCACTGTGCCGCCGGTGATCAGCGTGGCGCTGCCCTGTTCGACGATCATGAAGTCGTCCCAATGGGCGTGAACTTCGGCTCCGCCGCTGACGGTGCGCGCCGAGAGCTGGATTTTGTAACTGCCGTAGTCCTCAATCGTCGCCCCGCTCGAGCCTTTCGTCTTCGCGTCGGCCACGAGCTTGTCGAGCTGCGCATGAACATCCGGCGTCGGAAACACAACGGCTGCATCGTGAGCAGCCGGGGCCTGCGAACTTTGCGGGAATGCGGACAGTGAACAGGCGAGCGAGGCAGCAACCAACAGCACGGTCTTCATCGGAACTCCTTTTGCTCGAATCTTCGTCGAACGGCCTTACAGCAGGGAATCGAGCGGCGCCGGATCCATGTCGGCATAATCCTGATTCTCGCCGCCCATGCCCCAGCAAAAACTGTACGCCCGGGTTCCCATGCCTGCGTGGATCGACCAGCCCGGCGAAACAACAATGTCGCGATTGGCCATTACCAGATGGCGCGTCTCGTTCGCGGGCCCCATCAGGTGAAAGATGCGGGCGTCCGCGACCAGGTTGAAGTACATATAGATCTCCGACCGGCGCATGTGCGTGTGCGGCGGCATCGTGTTCCACGCGCTGCCGCTGTGCAGATGGGTCACGCCCATCACCAGCTGGCAGCTCCGCGCGCCTTCCAGATGGATGTATTTACAAATCGTCCGGAGATTGCACGTCTCAGCGGAGCCGATCGTTGTTGGGTTAGCATCGGCCTTCTTCACCAGTGCGACCGGATAGCTGGCGTGCGCCGGGTAACTCAGGAGGTAGAAGATAGCGGGCGCGTCCGGCGCATGCGACTCGAAATGAACCTCCGCATTGCCGCGGCCAACATAGAGCACGTCGAGGTTGTCAAGGTTCCAGGTTTGCCCGCCCACGTGAACCGCACCCGAGCCGCCGATGTTCAGCACGCCCAGCTCGCGCCGCTCCGTGAAATAGTTGGCGCGCAGCTCAGGAAAAGTGGGCAGCGCGATCGCTTTGTCCGCCGGCGTCGCATGACCCACCACAGCGCGGTCCAGATCGACATAGGCCAGATGCAAAGCGCCCGGCGCGCAAAGCCCGCTCAGCAGGAACGTCGAGCGCAGTTCCTCAGTCGTCATGCGCGGGTAACGGACCGGATCGGCCAGCAGGATTGTTTTCAAGGTTCTGTTCCTTCCTTATTGCTCTGAGGGGCGAGAGTCCTGTCCCGCCCCTGCCATTTTAGGGTTATCTCCGGGAAGTATTTTGGGGCTACCCAACAGGTTCACGCTGGAAAATGGGGGGCCCCTCCCCCCGGGGCCGGGATCCCGGCAAGCAGCTGCATCGGCAGGGGTTCGCGGAGGGCCCTTTTCGACTGCGGCAAGCTGATGAAAATGAAGCCCGTTGCGGGGGCGTTTTGGCGTGGGGTCAGGGGGGTGACCAGGATTGGGTGCAGCATCGGCTCTCTCCTCTCCGAAGCAGAAAAGCCTCGCCGGAGCGAGGCTTTTCTGTTTCTACTCTATAAGTTCAGAATACCAGATCGGAAGAATAAATCTGCCAAATATCTTTGGGTAAGTTGGGTAGTAAGTGGTTTGGAGTGAGGGATGACACTTCGGTACCGTGTACGGAAAGCTTGACAAATTTTCCACATTTGGGTGTTTGGGGGGGCAATTTTTTTCGCTGCGCTTCCGTCATGGTAGCCAGATCGATTCGGTTGGGTCGATAGGTGTTCGCCCCGAGGGTTCCTCGGCCCTGTGCATTACGGGAACTGATCTCATAGACCAGTCGCTTCGTAATCACGGCTGTCTGGTCGTAGTTGCTGTAAGTGGTGCAAAGCACCAGATACACTTTTTTGCATGGTTCCAAGTCTCCTCGACATGCCGGCGGTCGCTCCCGGGCGGGATCAGAAATGCAGGGAAACAGGGAACAGGCAACAGGCAATAGTGATCCAAGAGGCTTGAACGCCGCAAAACAACCGCAGATCCTTCGCGCGGCTGGGCCGCCGCTCAGGATGACAGCTGTTGGGAGCTGGATGACAGTCGTGATGGAGATCAGGTGTTGTTCAGGACGGGGAGGGGATCAGGCGGCGCATCGCCGGGATGAAAATGCGCATGAATCTCCTCGGCAGTCTTCGGCGGAACCACAGCAGCGAGCGAATCCAGATTGGCCGTGGCGACGCTGCGCAAGCTGCCAAAATGCTCGAGCAGCCGCTGACGAGTCCGTGCTCCCACGCCAGGAATATCCAGCAGCTCCGAATCGCGGTCCCGCATCTCGCGGCGCTTGCGGTGATAGGAGATGGCAAAGCGGTGCGACTCGTCGCGAATGCGTTGCACCAAATGCAGCACCGGCGAGCGGCGATCAAGAACGACCGGCTCCTCCTCCTGGCCGTAGAGGTAGATGACCTCCTCACGCTTCGCAATGGACGCCAGCGGCTGGGTGGTCAGCCCCAGGGACTCCAGCGCCTCGGCGGCGGCATGAAGTTGGCCGAGTCCACCGTCAATCAGAATGAGGCTCGGCATCTTCTGATTCTCTTCGACGACGCGCTTGTAGCGGCGGGTGATGACTTCGCGCATGGAGGCGAAGTCGTCAACGCCCTCGACGGTCCTGATTTTGAACTTGCGATAGGCGGCCTTCTTCATCTCGCCGTCTTCCCAAACCACCATCGACGCGACCGTCTCCGCGCCCTGAATGTGCGAAATGTCGAAGCACTCGATGGTGCGGGGCGGGCCTTCCAGCATGAGCGCGTCCTGGAGCGCTTCCTGCGTGGCTTTTCTGCTGGGCTGGAGAACGCGGAATCTCTGATCGTAGCTCTGCTTCGCATTCTGCCCCGCCAGGTCGACGAGAGACCGCTTGTCCCCGCGTTGCGGAACGGCGATCTCCACTCGATGTTTCGTGTGTTCCGCCAACAGGCCGGCCAGCGTGGCGCGATCGCCAAAATCCACCGGCACGTAAATGCTCTTCGGAACGTAGGGCTGGTCGATGTACAGCTGCTTGAGCAGGGCGGAAAAGAAGACCGCGGGGTTGAAGACGGGAGATGCCGGGGCTGAAGCCCCTTCTTCTGAGGCCGCAATTTCCCCGGCCTGAAGGCCGGGGCTTCTACCGTCGTTCCGCTTCGCGGAACCTGATGTGGCGGCATCCCCGGCCTGAAGGCCGGGGCTTCTACCGTCGTTCCGCTTCGCGGAACCTGATGTGGCGGCAGTTGCTGAGGTGTGATTCGGCTGCGCGGAATGTAGGTTCTCTTCGCCCGGTTCGTCCGTGTCCGTGATGAGCTCGGCGAGATCCTCCCAGAAAAACTCCCGCCGATCGACAATCTTCCCACCGCGCATGTGAAACAGATTCACCGCGATCATCCCGTTCTCGCAGTGGAATCCGAAA
Source organism: uncultured Acidobacterium sp. (assembly GCA_964535525.1). Lineage (GTDB taxonomy): Bacteria > Acidobacteriota > Terriglobia > Terriglobales > Acidobacteriaceae > Palsa-343. Next base: position 44,118 of record CAZHTJ010000025.1, read on the forward strand.
ACGTCGGCATCATCATCCTCGGCCGAAGCGATGCGCTGCTTTTCCGACAACTGGTCCACGGTCACGAGCAGGTCGCGATACTTCGCCGCAAGCTCGAACTGCTCCGCGGCAGCGGCCGCCGCCATGCGCTCATGCAGGGACTTGTTCAGGTCACCGGTGCGGCCCTCGAGAAACATCTGCGCATCGCGCACCGCTTCCGTGTAAATTTCCGGCGTCGTCAGTCCCTCGACACACGGCCCCAGGCACCTTCCAATGTAGTACTGCAGGCAAGGCCGAGCGTGGTAGCGCGAGAGATCGATTTTGCAGCTGGGCAAAAGAAAGCTGCGATGGATCAGGTCGACGACGCGGTAAGCCAAATTCCCCGGAAAGTAAGGACCGTAGTAAACGCTGCCGTCGCGCCGCAGACGCCGCGTGACGAAGACCTTGGGCCACCGATCGCCGAGCGTGAGCTTGACGTAGGGATAAGTCTTGTCGTCGCGCAGCAGGATATTGAAGCGCGGCTTGCGCTGCTTGATGAGGTTGTTTTCCAGCGCCAGCGCTTCGTGCTCGTTGTCGACCAGGATGTAGTCGACGTCGACGGCGTCCCGCATCAGCGAACCCGTCTTGGCGTTGGCCTGCGACGCCTCCAGCAGGTAAGAGCGAACCCGCGAACGAAGATTCTTCGCCTTGCCGACGTAAATCACCTCGCCGTCGGCGTTCTTATAGAGGTACACGCCGGGCCGGGTCGGTAAGGTGCGAATCTTCTCCTGTAAATCCATTGCGGCCCTTTTGTCCAGTGTAACGGCTGGCCGGGCAGGGAGGTTTTTGGTCCGAATCAGCGCGAATTTCGCGTAAAAAATACCTAAAGTAACAGGAGTCCGGATAGAAAAAGCCGCCGAATTCTGAGGCTAAACATAATCAGAACATAAAGTTAGCACCGGGAGCGGCGGATTGGGCCTGCGCGTGCTCATTTTGAGGGGTGTGTGGGAAGCATCCGCCCAGCCGGCGGCGCTTTCTCACCAGAAGAACGAACAAGGACGACAAAAGAAACGGAGTGTCACCCATGACGCGGATTTCCAGAACAGGTTTCGCAACCGCCTCAGCAGTTGCGGCGCTGTGTTTGGTTTTCACAACCGGCTGCACGACCAAAAACTATGTTCGCAGCCAGACAGAGCCGGTGATTCAGAAGACCAACGAGCTTGATGATGCCACGGCCCAAAATAACCGCGCCATCCACGATGTGGATTCGCGTGCCCAGGCCGGCATTCAGCAGGCGCAAAACTCAGCCACCCAGGCGCAGCAGAATGCGCAGACCGCCAGCCAGGCCGCCAACACCGCGCAGTCTTCCGCTCAGGAGGCTGTGAACCGCGCCGATTCGCTGTCCGGTGTTATCGCCAACCTGGACAACTACAAGCAGGTCGGCGATGTCTCCGTCAACTTCGGCTTTAACAAGTCGAATCTCACCAAGGACGCGAAGGATCAGCTCGACCAGTTCGGCAGCCAGCTGGCCGGCGCAAAGAGTTACATCCTCGAAGTCACGGGCGGAACGGATTCGGTCGGCTCGAAGGAATATAACTACGACCTCAGCGATCGCCGCGCCATGGCGGTGGTGCAGTATCTGGCAGCGAAGTACAACGTGCCCGCGCACAAGTTCTATCTCGTGGGCCTGGGCAAGGACGTGGAGGTCGATTCCAACAAGACGGCTGCAGGCCGCGCGAAGAACCGTCACGTGGAAATCCAGCTGCTGAGCAATACCGGCGACAACGGCACGCCGTCGACGCAGGGCAACGCGAACCCGATGGGCGGCGCCTCGCCCTCCGGCCGTTAGTTAGTTCTTCTGGAGGCAACAAACCTCAAGGGCGCGTGGCTTGGGCCGCGCGCCCTTTTTCCTTTATTACGGCCTTGGTTACGGCACGGATCGGTTCTCTCGTGCCATGCCCTGAATGGTCACTTTCGCTGCCGGGCCTGCGGGCCGTAGCTGCACCCTGACGGATTCTCCGGCGCGAAGCAGGGAAGAAACCGCGACCTGGTCGCCCAGGCGCCAGACCGTGTCCTGGTCCACGCTGAATGTTTGGAATTGGCCATCCTTGCGGGTCAGGGTGATGGAGTTGCCCTGAACGGCTGTGACGACGCCGGCAGTCCAGGTTTTGCCAAAACTGGCGCGAAGATTTTCGAGCATCTGCGCTGCAAACGGGGGCTGGATGGTGAGGGCGATAGCCTGGATGGTTCGCGCTTGTTCGTCGATGCCGCCGCTGGCCATGATTGCGTCTCCGGGATGGATGTCGTCGGGCGCAGCTTGCTGACCGGTGCCGGCGACTCGGGTCGAGGGGCCGATGTGAACCGTGAAGGTGACGTTCTCTGGGATCTCGATAACGATGGCGGAACCGCTGACGGAAGTGACGACGCCAGCAAGGCCATGGCGCGTCATGTCGCCAACGCGCGGACCCGGCGGCGGCGGGTTGGTGTCGCTTTGAGCCGCCGCGCAGAGGGCGGAGAGGAAAAGAACGGCAAAGGCGATGGCGATACTGCGAGATTTTTGGATCTTCATGCCGGTACGCATGGCGCCTCCGAAGGCTGGCGATTGCGACGACTATGCAGGGGAAAGCCGGCGGATGTGGGCGGCGCGGACGTCGTTGGCAGTGTAAAGGCGCAGGAACGGTGCGCCCTCGCAAGCGGTTTCGAGCGCGGCACGGCCACCGGCTTCTTCGCGTTCCACCAGACAAACGGCGGCGATGACCTTCATGCCGGCTTCGCGGGCGGCTTCAATGGCGGTGATGGTGGAGGCGCCGGTAGTGCAGACGTCGTCGACGATGAGGACCGGCGCGTTTTTCTCGCAGAAGCCTTCAATCCGGCGGCCCGTGCCGTGCGTCTTCTCCGCCTTGCGCACCAGGAAGCCGTGGATCAGCGGCGCGCCTGGTTGCTGCTGCGCGCGCCATGCGCTGGCAATCGCAACCGCGGAGACGACTGGGTCGGCGCCCATGGTGAGCCCGCCCACCGCCGCGGGATGGAGATTGTGTTCGCGGAGCAGATCGAGAATAGCGAGGCCGGTGAGCCTTCCGCCCTCTGCGTGAAGCGTGGTGGTGCGGCAGTCGATGTAGTAGTCGCTCTTCGCGCCCGAAGAGAGCGTAAAGTCGCCGAGCCGAAACGAAGTGCGCGCGAGCAGTTCGAGCAGAGCTGCGTGAGGATTGGTCATGTCAGACGAGGCCGGCGACGTACAACTGCTTCAAGGTGGCTTGAATGAGAACGGTTGCGGAACGATCTTGCCTCAGCGAATCGAGGAGTTTTTCTTTTTCCGCCTCGTTGTAAGAAAAAGGCGCAAGGAACTGCTCCACATCGTTGAAAGGGATGAGAACGGGCTTAAGCGCGCCTCCGCCATTGAGGGCGCCGAAGGTGACCCTTACGCGCTGATCGCCTACAGGAAAAAAACGCAGAAAGCCCTGCTTTTGAATCTTCTCCGCATCTGGTACGAGATAGACGTCCACGTCTTCAAAGGGCCCGAGAGACGGCAGTCTCGTGGAGCCGTTTCTGATCAGTTCCTGCGGCTCCCGGGTTTCTTCTTCCCCGAGTAAGAGTATGTGCGAACCCAGGAATGTCTTGGTCGAAAACGTCTCCTGATCCAGCGCCTCAAAGGCGCTTCGATAGGCCTCCCGTGTGCCAAGCCGATCGACCAGGTTGCTGATTACGACGACCTGCCATTGGCCGGTTGAAGAATGCATCCAGAAACGGGCCCTGACTGGCAGGTGATGTTTCTCGAGCGCAAGCGCGATCAAAGCCGGCAAGTCCCGGTCAATAGCCTGTTCTACCAAAGGGTTCGTAGCCATGCGAGAACTCCATCGTTTGTATCTGCGACACTCGCGTACATTTGTCTTGCCTGTGCCTCAGCTATAGCTGCGTTGTAGCGGCTTTCCACCTGCCATTGTCTAACAGTGTTCCAGCTCGGGATCAACTGCGGATTTTGCTGGATTGCCTGATCCAAAGCACCGCTAAGGTCCGCGGTCTTCAACAATGCATCGAGATTATGCTGCCAGGAACTCTGCGCCCGTTTTAGATCAGGGAATTCAAACTGTTGGGTATTCCTGGCAATGCACGCTTTCAACGCGCATTCCGCAGCCAGCCCAGCAAGGTAATAAGCTGCAGAGAATCGGCCCGAGGTCAGCAGCGATTCTGCATCTCGGATGCGTTCTTCCGCCAAAACCTGCAAATCAGCTCTTGTCACGCCGCGAGCACCTTTAGCAATGCGTGTAGCAGGACTCTATTCTAGACCTACCTCTTCTCCGGCCCAGCCGGCTTGATGCCGGCGATGGCGTCGGTGAGGCTCCTGGTCGTCGTTCCGTCGAGCGAATACAGCGTCGCATCATCCTCGCGCTTCGCAATGGCGCCCTCGCCTACCCGCTGCATCTGGACCTTCTCGACTTTCTTCCCACCGCCCGATGTCACGGTGATCTCGATTGTCGGCGTGGTAAATCCTGAATCGACAA
>CAZHTJ010000026.1:0-20501 GCA_964535525.1 uncultured Acidobacterium sp.
AGGTGGGACGGATGTCGGCGTAGAGGCTGGCGTAGACGATTTTGAAGGGGCGGTGCGGCGGGACGCCGGTGTCGATTTTGGCGAGGCCGGAGAGGAAGCAGGCTTCGTATCCCAGGGTCGCAGTTGTGTAGTGGTCGGGATGGCGGCCGGTCCAGTACGGAAGAATGACGACGCGGGGGCGGATGCGGCGGAGGACGTCGACGATTTTGAGGCGGTTGTCGAAGGTGTTTTCGACGCGACCGTCGGGGATGTCGAGGGCTCCGCGCCAGGCGACGCCGAGGATGCGGGCGGCTGCGGCGGCTTCGTCGGCGCGCTCGTCTGCAGAGCCGCGGGTGCCGGCTTCGCCCTGCGTCAGATCGAGGATGGCGGTGGAGACGCCGATGGAGTGCATGCGGAGGAGCGTGCCGCCGCAGGTTTGTTCTACGTCGTCGCGATGCGCGGCGATGGCAAGGATGTCGGCTGTCGGGTGGTCTGACATCTCGGTTTTCCGGGGGATTCTGAATCCACCCTCCCAATCGATTAGAAACCATCCCGCAGTGGGATTGAAGGCCGGTTTCGTTCCGCGGATTGTATGGACCGCTGAAGTCGTGCCCTGGTGGGAGGGCCGGCGAACCGGCACTGTTTGTCACCTGGCAGGGTGGAGGTTGAGGGCGTGTTTCATTCCAAAACGGGACAAATACGTTACTTTGAGGTCGGTCCGGCAACGATTTGCGTTGATATTTCCGCGGGAAAAGATTCCGCTTCTTGCTGTGGGGTGAACCTGGCCTTCTCCGGGTTTCGGGCTTTTTTTCAGCGAGCCGAGGCGCCCCTTCAGCGGCCGGGGCTGGCCTGGATTCGGGTGGCCAGGGCTGGCGTGGATGCACCTGCCGGGGCCGGGACTAGTGGCCTGTCGCAGGAAAAACGTTACTGCAAGGGGCCGGAGAAAGCCAGAATGCGGACAATACTTCCCTCGGCGGCTCAAGCCGGGCTCGCGGGTGGGATCTTCGGCACGACTGAAGTCGTGCCCCTTCAAAACGGTGACCGGCAATGGCGATCGAGCAAACAGCGGCCGGTAACGAAATCGCTGCGACAGGCCACTAGCCGGGATTAGTAGATGGTGTTGTCGTCGTCGGTGCCGGCGTCCATGTAGGCGCAGTCGATGGCGGTTCCGGCGATGATGACGTTGGAATTGTCGAGGGAGGTCATGGAGGTGGTGTTGTAGATGTAAATCTGACCGCCCTCGGTGGTGTAGACCTTGTGCAGACCCTGGACAGCGGCGATGCCGGTGCCGTCACCGAGATAGGCGTCGATGGTGGCGGCATTGTTCGCGGTATTGAACATGGTGATGCAGCCGAACTGGACGCTGGATCCGGATTGCGCCTGCTGATAGCGAACACCCTGATTGCACTGCGAGGAGCCGATCCAGAGGGTGTTGTCGTCGGCAAAGACCATGCGGTTATGGAGGCCATCGCTGATGGAGTACGTGCCGGTGATGGTATTGGCGGGAGTATTGAGGATGGTGAGATAGCCGGCGAAGAGGCCGCTGGAGGCCTGCAACTGCTGGCCGGCGACGTAGAGGGTGTTGCCATTGAAGATGGCGTTGGTGGATCCGTTGGGAATGAGGATGGTGCTCGAGGCTCCGAGGGCGATGCCGCTGGCGCCGGTGCTGCCGGAGTTGATGGACGCGGCGGTGAGGGGGATGGTGGTAAGGCTGGCGGTGGCGCCACCGCATTCAGGTCCGCAGTTGATCACGTAGGCGGTTGTGCCATCGGGCGAGAAGACGGCTTTGATGGGGTGATCGAAGGCGGCGGAGGCGCCGGTGCCGACGGGGAAGACGCACCATGTGGGCTGCTTCTCCGGCTCGCAGTCCTGAGCCTTGACGTGGTAGACGGGGTCGACGTAGTTGGGATTGTCGATGGCGGCGGTTTGCTGGGCCTGGGTCAGCTTGACGGCGCTGTAGACGGCGAAGGAGGTGGGATCCGGATCGGGATTGGCGGCGGAGACCAGGTCGGAATGATTGGCGGCCTGAGTGGCGTTCTGGATAAAGATGAGAGCGATGGTGCCGCCGGGGTTGACGGAGATTCCGTAGGCATTGGGCAGATTGAGAGTGAGCGCGCCGCCATTGGTGCGATCGACGATGCTGATGACGTGGCTGGCGGGATTGGCGGCGTAGACGTAGTTCAGGTCGCGGCTGATGAAGATGCCGTTATAGGGCACGCCCTCGGTGCTGCTGGACAGGCTGCCGGGGATCGAAATCGTGCCGCTGACTTTTTCCTGAGCGTAGCTGACGAGGGCGAGACTGCCGTCGCCTTCGCCGTAAACGGCGCCGGTTTGTTGCTCGGGCATGTTCTGGATGGTGAGGGGCAGTTTGCCGGAGTAGCCGTTGATGGTGAACTGGCCGCTGGAGGAATTGTAGGGATGGCGAATGTCGTAGTAGGCGTCGACGAAGGGAAGGGCGCCAGTGGCGAAGGCGCTGGGGTTCTGCTCGGCAACGACCACGCGCTGGAGCACGCCGCTGGGAGGCAGGGTGCGGCCGGCGAAATAGAAGCTCTTGCCGCATGAACTGATAACGGTCGAGACCGCGAAGACGAAACCGAGGACGGCAACGAAATATGGAAAACTTCTCTTCTCCAAAACGTTTAGGGAACTTCTTCTCTTCAAAACTTTAGAACCTCACCATGTGCATGGCTGCTGACAATCTCGTGGGAAAGCCCAAGTATAACAGGGCGCTAACATCCTCTTGGTTGGACGCAGGCGCCTGGTGGGGGTGAGAGGGGAGTCGCGAAAGCGCAGAGTTGAGCGGCCGGCCGAGGGTGGCGGAGGCGGTACCGGCATGCGGCGGGGGGCGTAGTCTGACTGATACCATGAGTCAGGAATATCCCCTGATGACCAGCCGTCTTGAGCAACTGTTTGGCCGGCGCACCGTTCTTTGCGACGGCGCCATGGGCACCGCGTTGTATGCGCGCGGTGTGTTCATCAATCGCTGCTTCGACGAGCTGAATCTGTCGCAGCCGGAGATGGTGCGGGGCGTGCATGAGGAGTACCTGCAGTCCGGGGCGGAAATCGTCGAGACGAATACTTTCGGCGGGAATCGGATCCGGTTGCAGAGGTATGGGCTGGAGGACAAGGTCGCGGAGATCAATCGCGCGGGTGTGGGGATCGCGCGGCAGGCGGTGCGCCAGCTGGCGGACAAGCAGGCGGGAACGGCGTGGGTGGCGGGATCGATAGGGCCGCTGGGCGTACATCTGGAGCCGCTGGGGAAAACAGGGCTCGACGAAGCGCGAGAGGCTTTTGCGGAGCAGATTCGCGCGCTGACGAGCGGTGGACCTGGGGTGGCGGTGGATCTGCTGATTATTGAGACGATGCCCGCGTTGAACGAGGCGGAGCAGGCGGTGCTTGCAGCGCGCGCGACTGCGCCGGATACGCCGGTGGTGGTGATGGTGACGGTGGATGAAGAGGCGAACTGCCTGGATGGGGCATCGCCGGAGAGTGCGGCCGCGCGGATTGAGTCGTGGGGCGCAGACGGGATTGGGTGCAATTGCAGCGTGGGTCCGGCGACAGTGCTGACGGCCATCGAAGCGATGGCGGCGGTGACGTCGCTGCCGTTGATGGCAATGCCGAATGCGGGCATGCCGCGTTCGGTGGAAGGGCGGAACATTTATTTGTGCTCGCCGGAGTACATGGCGAGCTTCGCGCGGAAATTTGCGAAGGCGGGTGTGCAGTTTATCGGCGGATGCTGCGGAACGACGCCGCAGCATATTCGGGCGATGAAGTCGGCGCTGCGGGCGACCGAGGCGCAGGCTGGGGCGCAGAGGAGCACGAAGAAGGAACCGATTGTGACGGAGACGCCTCCGGCGGCGATCGAGGCGCGCTCGCGGCTGGGACGGCTGGTGCACGAGGGCGCGTTCATCACGATGGTGGAGATAGTGCCGCCGCGCGGGATCGACTGCAGCAAGGAGCTGAAGGGCGCGCAGGAGATGGCCGATCTGGGGGTTCACGCCATTAACGTGCCGGACTCGCCGCGCGCATCGGCGAGGATGAGCGCGCAGAGCCTGTGCATTCAGATCCAGCAAAAGACGGGCATCGAGACGCTGCTGCACTATACGTGTCGAGACAGAAACGTGCTGAGCATCCAGAGCGATCTGCTGGGGGCGTCGTCGATTGGGCTGAAGAATATTTTGTGTCTCACGGGCGATCCGCCGAAGCTGGGGAACTATCCGGACGCGACGGCGGTGTACGACGTGGACGCGATCGGCCTCGTGAACATCGTGCACCGGCTGAATCACGGGCTGGATATCGGCGGCAATCCGATTGGGGCGTCGACAGGATTCACGATTGCGGTGGCGGCGAATCCTGGAGTGCCGGACATCGATCATGAGGTGCGGCGGTTCGCGTGGAAGGTGGAAGCGGGGGCGGAGTATGGAATCACGCAGCCGGTTTTCGATCTGCGGGTGCTGGAGACATTTCTGAAGCGGATAGAGGGATTTCGGATTCCGATTGTGGCGGGGATCTGGCCGCTGACGAGTTTGCGCAATGCGGAGTTCATGAAGAACGATCTGCGGGTGAGCGTGCCGGACGAGATTATGACCCGGATGGGAAAGGCTTCGACGCCGGATGCGGCGCGGGCGGAGGGAATCCGGATTGCGCAGGAGATGCTGGCTGCGGCGCGGACGATGGTGGAAGGTGTGCAGGTGAGCGCTCCGTTTGGGCGGTATAGCGCGGCGGCGGAGGTTCTGGCAGCGGTTTTGCCGGGGCGCGCGGAGCCAGGTGCGGCAAGAGAGGAGACGCGCGTTGGCCAGCTTTGAGGAGTCGCTGACGAAGCTGGAGGAGATTGTCGCGAAGCTGGAAGGCGGCGATCTGAGCCTCGAGGATTCGGTGAAGCTTTTCGAGGAAGGGACGCGCCTGTCAGCGGATTGCCGGAAGCAGCTGGATGAAGCTGAAGGCAAGGTGGAGATGCTGGTGAAGCAGCGGGACGGGTCAATGAAGCGGGAGCCGTTTAGTTAGGGGCTGGAAGCAGGGACCTCAGTCGAGCAGCGCTTCGATCTCGTGGAGTTCAAAGCGAATTCCTCTTTGCGGGTCGTCGAAGAGACTGTTCGGGGCGAGATGGCCATTTTGAAAGCGCTGGATGGTGGGACCCTCCGGGTCGATGACCCAGATTTGTGGGATTCCCATCGCTTCGTAGTCGTTGAGCTTGCGCGTGAACCGCGAATGGCGATCTTCGGGGGAGAGGATTTCGAAGACGGCGACGGGGGGATGTGTGATGATCTGCTCGATGGGCTGGTTGCGGTCGAGGATGGTCACGTCGGGGACGCGGAAGCGGGTTGCGGAAGCCTGGATACGCAGTTCGGGCCGGACGCGGATGTTCCATTCTTTAGCGTGCTGCTGGAACCACATCTGAATTGCGAGTTGCCAAGCGGAATGGTCGTTTTGTCCCACTGGTCTTTCCTCAATCTCGCCGTCAACGTATTCGGCGTCGGGTTCCCAGTCGGCGCAGCGAAGGTAGACTTCCAGCGGAACGCGGCGGGGCTGTTGATCCGGAATCTGTGCGGGTAATGCCATAGGCGTGCTCTGGGTTAAGGATAGTCCTGGTACTCTCACTTCGGGAATACCCAGTTTGGCGGCGCCGTGCTCGCTTAGGTGAGAGCCGGGGTCTTTTGGGCGAGGCGCGTGCGGACGAAGTCGACGAGGTCGTCGGATATGTACGCAGGAGGCGGGATGTGGAAGCGGGGTTTGCCGTTGAGCGGACGGTTCTGGATTTCTTCGGGCGGAGCGCTTGACGACACGAGCACGGCGTCGGCGTTGTTGAGGAAGCGGCGGGCGGAATCTTTGAAGTCGGCGACGGCGGGATCGAGGACGGTGAGGTAGAGGTCGGGGCGGAGGAATTCGAGGATGCTGTTCGATTCGAGGATGGCGTTTTCGGAGGCGGCGAGTTCTTTTTCGATGCGGGGCATGGCTTCGGCGAGCATGCCGATGCGGGTGCGGACCCAGATGGAGCGGGCGGCACCGGCCGAGAGGAAGCGGGAGGTGTCGGTGCCGCTGGCCGGGTCGTGTTCGAAATTGACCGCAACGCAGGAGTCGGCGGTTTGACACTGGCAGGGCTCACCGTCGGCGGTGCAGAAGCCGTGGCCGTACTGAGTGATCTTGAAGGCGGTCCAGTGGAACTCAGGCAGGCGCGCGATGAGGCCGGCAACCACGGAAGTCTTGCCGATGTTGCGCGAGTGTCCGCCGACGACGATAACGGCCATTAATGCTCCTCCTCGTCTTTCGATGAGCGAGCGAGGCGAGCGAGTGCAGCTAATTCTTTGAGGTATTGGCGGAGGGGGCGGGCGGGGCGGCCCCAGAAGACGATTCCGGGGCCTTTGACTTTTTTGCTGGTAAGAACACCGGAGCCGGAGCCGAGGATGACTTGTTCGCCGATGTGGGCGTGGTCGCCGATGCCGACTTGTCCGCCGACGATGGCGTTGGCGCCGATGGAGCTCGAGCCGGAGACGCCGGTTTGGGCGGCGATGACGACGTCGTGTCCGACGCGGACGTTGTGGCCGAGGTGGACGAGGTTGTCGATTTTTACGCCGCGCTCGATGCGGGTTTCTTCGAGGGCTCCGCGGTCGATGGTGGTGTTGGCGCCGATTTCGACGTTGTCTTCGAGGATGAGGCGGCCTTGTTGGGGAAACTGGAGGTATTCGCCGGTTTTCGCATCGCGGACGTAGCCGAAGCCATCGGAGCCGAGCACGACTCCGGCGTGGAGGACACAGTTGTTGCCGATTTCGGTGCCGGGGTAGAGGACGACGCGGGGGTAGATGCTGCAGTGGGCGCCGATTTTTGCTTTTGTGCCGATGATGGTGCCTGCTCCGATGCTGGTGCCGCTGCCGATTTGGGCTCCGGCTTCGATGACGGCGTGCGGGCCGACGGAGACTCGTTCGCCGAGTGTTGCGGTGGGATCGACTACGGCGGTGGGGTGGATTCCGGTTGCTGGCTCTGCGGGTTTGAGAAGGCGGGCGGCCTGGGCGAAGGCCAGGCGGGGCTGGGGGACGATGAGCAGCGATTTGTCTGACGGGGGGTGACGGGTGTCTGACGCTTGTCGGACATTGTCTGACATGAGGTCGGACATTTTGGGCGAGACGATCACGGCGGCGGCTGGGGAGGCAAGGGCGTCGGACAGGGCTGCGGCGTCTTCGGCGAAGACGAGCGTGGTGGGCGTGGCGGCGGTGGAGCTGGAGACGCCGGTGATTTCAGGGTCGGGGCCGGAGAGGCGCAGCTCGGCGCTGAGGGCTTGCGCTAGTTTTGACAATTTCATTGAAATACAGGGTACAGCGCAAGGGGAACGGCGGTCAGCCGCCAGCGAAGGAGCGGTCGACGGAAGGCGGGTCAGCGAAGATTCCGGTCCACTTGCTCCATTAGGAAATCTCTGAAGAACTGGAGAACCATCCCTCAGCGGCTAAAGCCGCGCTCATTCTACAGTCCTCATGGCACAGCTGAAGCTGTGCCCCTTCAAAACACGATCGAAATCAGAGCTTCGTTAGACATTCCGAAGGTACCGTCCCGTTTCATTCTTTGCGGCTATGGTCTGAGGCCGTTGTGCTAATCCTGTGTTTGCGCGGGAGGCGCGTCCATGAGTTCTCTTTCCATCACCGGAGTTGAACGGGAAGGATCCACCGAAATCGGCAGGACGGAGATTCGCCAGCCGCTTAGCTTTTGGAAAATGGCGCTTGCCGTCTTCATGGGCAACGTCTTCACCGCATTGCTTGGCGGATTCGTCTACAGCCTGCACCTCGGCTGGTAAATACGCCGCTAAACATGGCCTTCAAGTGTCGCAAGCACTGAAAGCCGCCTGTCGGGACTATTTTTCGCGGGCGACGACGAATTCCGGCATCCACTGGAGGGCGCGCTTGTATTCGGAGTCGGGAAGGACGGCGAGGGCGGCCTGAGCGGCGGCGGAGTATCCGAAGGCGGCCTGCATGGCGTAGTTCAGGGACTGGTTGCGGTTGAGGATGCGCAGGATTTCCTGGTGGGAGACGCGCTCGAAGTTCTGGTCTTCGAGGACGGTTTGGATGGCGGAGCGCTCGGCGGGGGTGCTGCCGTTTTCGAGGGTGTGGATGACGGCGAGGGTGGCTTTGCCTTCGCGAAGATCGCTGGCGACGGGTTTACCTAGGACTTCTTCGGTGGCGGTGAGGTCGAGGACGTCGTCGACGATCTGGAAAGCGAGGCCGAGGTTACGGCCGTAGTCGCCCATCGTATCTTCGAGCGCGCGGCCGGCGCCGGCGAGCACCGCACCGAGGCGCATAGAGACTTCGAAGAGGCAGGCGGTTTTGCGGTAGATGAGGTCGTTGTATTCGCCTTCGGAGATGGGTTTGCCGAGGCGTTCCATCTGGAGGAGCTCGCCTTCGACCATCTGCTGCGTGAGGCGAATGAGGAGCTCGAGGACGCGGAAGTTGCGCTCGTCGAGGGCGACGCGGAAGGCCTGCATGTAGAGCCAGTCGCCCACGAGAACGCATTTGCTGTTGCCCCAGGTGCGGTTGGTGGAGGGGCGGCCGCGGCGCATGTCGGCGGCGTCGATGATGTCGTCGTGGACGAGGGTGGCGGTGTGCACCATTTCGACGACGGCGCCGAGGCGGATCATGCCGTGGCCGGAAAAGCCAAGGCTGCGCGCGGCCAGGAGCAAGAGCGAGGGGCGAATGCGCTTGCCGCCGCCTTCGCGAAGGTAGTCGGAGATTTCGGTGATGGCGGCGACGGAGGAGACCGCATCGGAGCCGAACTCGCGCTCGATGGCCGCGAGGTCGTCGTGCAGCAGATCGAAAACTTCCTTCGCGGTCGTTGTCGCCACTGTGCTCACTTCAGTCGTCTCCAACCTTGCCGGGGCCCCGGGCCGTTCAGTTTGAACGGTAGTTCGTGAACTGCATATCGATGCCGAGGTCGTGGCCCTTGAGCAGCGCGATGATTTCCTGCAGTGAGTCGCGATCTTTGCCGGACACACGAACAGTATCGCCCTGGATCGAGGCCTGAACCTTCTTTTTGGAATCTTTAATGATTCTAACGATCTCTTTGGCTTTCTCTCCAGCGATGCCCTGCTGGAGGCTGACCTTTTGGCGGACGGAGGAGCCTGCCGCCGGCTCCACTGTACCGAAGGTGAGGGCTTTGAGCGAAACGCCGCGCTTGACGAGCTTCTGGCGGAGGATCTCGGTGACGGCCTGGAGCTTGTATTCGTCGATGGAGGCGAGCTGGATGGCGTCCTCGCCTTCGAGCTTGATTTCGGACTTCGAGTCTTTGAGGTCGAAGCGCGTGCGCACTTCTTTGGTCGCCTGATCGATGGCGTTGCGCACTTCCTGCATATCTACCTTGCTGACGATGTCGAAGGAGTTCTCTGCTGCCATCTGGCCCTCTTCTTTTAGATTATCCGCTACCGGGCGGGAAGGTGGGCTGAAGGGGGAATTTCGGCACCGAAAAACGCGAGGAAGTTGCTGGTGGTGCGGCTGGAGACCTCTTCGGGGGAGAGGTTGCGGATCTCGGCGATTTTGGCGGCGACCTCTTTGACCCAGGCGGGCTCGTTGCGTTTGCCGCGGTTGGGGATGGGCGCGAGGAAGGGCGCGTCGGTCTCGATGAGCATGCGATCGAGAGGGACGGCGAGGGCGGCGTCGCGAATGGGCTGGGCTTTGGGGAAGGTGATATTGCCGGCGAAGGAGATGAGGAATCCGAGGTCGATGGCTTCGGTTGCGTGATGGAGTTCGCCGGTGAAACAGTGCAGAATGCCGCCAAGGTTGGTGGGGGACCATTCGGTGCGGAGCATCTCGAGGGTGTCGTCCCAGGCGTCGGTGGAGTTGTTGGAGGGGCGGCAATGAATAATGATGGGCTTTTTGCGCGCGGTGGCGATTTCCATCTGGCGGGTAAAAACAGATTTCTGGATGTCGCGCGGGGAGTGGTCGTAGAAGTAGTCGAGGCCGATCTCGCCACAGGCGAGGACTTCGGGTTGCTGGAGAAGGTGGTCGAGTTTGGCGCAGGCGGCGTCGTCGGCGAGGCGGGCTTCGTGGGGATGGACGCCGGCGGTGGCCCAGATTTTCGGGAGGTTGGGGCGGGCTGCGTATTCGCGACTGATTTCGAGGGCGCGGTGCATATCGGCGGGTCCATCGCCGATGCCGATGGAGAGGATGGCCTGGACGCCGGCTTCGAAGGCGCGCTGGAGGAGGGCTTCGCGGTCTTCGTCGAAGCGGGGGCTGTCGAGATGGGCGTGGGAGTCGATCATGATCGGTTCATCGATAGATTTCGCGGCGGTGGCCTGTGCGGAGTAGGAGGACGATGAGTTTTTTGTCCTGGATTTCGCAGGTGATGCGGTAGTCGCCGACTCGGTAGCGCCAGAGGTGGGCGAGCGTGGGGGCGTTGAAGGGGTTGGCCGAGACTACGCGGATTTTCGAGTTGGGCGACGCGCTCGTACAGGAACTTCAGGATTCGCTGCGCGATTGGGTGGTCGAGATCGTCCAGCCCTCGATCGGCGCTGGGGGACAGCTCTATCTTCCAGGCCATACTGCTTCATCACTTCCTCAATGGGAATGGTCTTGCTGCGGCCTTCACGGATCGCGATCAGTTCCTTCTCAGCGTAGTACACATCTTCGAGATCTTCGAGATGGTTGAGCACCGCTTCGCGCACATACCAGGTCTTGGTGCGTCCGGTACGTTTGGCCAGACGGTCCAGGCGTTTTTCAATGTCGGCTGGTAGACGGATCGCGAGCATCGGTGAACCTCCGCTATACAAATATAGCACTGCTATACATGTATAGCGCCACTACTTGAGGCGGGCTCCGATTTCCACGTCTTCGAGGAAGCCGGCGAGGACGGGGCGGCCGCCTTCGAGAGAGGCGGCGACGATCATGCCGTTGGACTCGAGGCCGCGGAGCTTGCGGGGGGCAAGGTTGGCGACGATGACGACTTTGCGTCCGATGAGCGATTCGGGAGCGTAAGCCTCGGCGATGCCAGCGAGGATTTGGCGGGTTTCGGTGCCGAGGTCGACTTCGAGACGAAGGAGCTTGTCGGCTTTAGGGACGCGCTCGGCGACTTTGATCTGGGCGACGCGGAGCTCGATTTTGGAGAAGTCGTCGATGGTGATTTTCTGCCCCGGCGAACTCGGTTCGCCGGGGGCCCCGATTTTGTCGCCGGCGAGGGCGGGGTGTGGAGCGGGGGCGGCGATGGTTCCGGTGGCCGGGGCTGGGGGAAGAGCTGGTGAGCCGGGGAGCTTCGCGGCCTCTTCCGGACTGGTTTCCTTTGGCCCCGGGGGCGTGGCGGTTGCGGGTGCGATGGGCGGACGCGGGAGGGCGGATTTTTCTTTGCGGGAGCCGATGGTTTCGCGCACGGTTTCGGCGATGGCGTTTTCGAGGCCGACAACGGCGGCGGTCTCGGTGGTGGATTCGGCGATGGCGACGGCGAGACCGTCGACCAGGGAGTGGAGCTTCGAGATGTGGGGCTGGGCGGGCCTGGGGGCGGGAGGTTGGGGGTTCGCCGGTTCGCCTGCTGCTGTGACGGGCGGAGTGTTCTTCTGCTCGAGATCGCTCATACGGGTGATGGTCTCCTTGTCGGCGCGTGGGAAGACTGGCGAGAGGTCGCCGAGTTTGGTTCCTGGCTGGAGTCCTCGCCAGCGCAGGTTGGTGAGGTCGGCGGTGCGGATGTCGCCGAGGCCGAGCTGGGTCCAGACGCGTGCTGCGGCGTCGGGGATGACGGGGTAGACGAGGGCGGTGATGATGCGGATGGCCTCTGCGGCGGTGTAGAGGATGTCGGCACGGAGTGCTTGTTGCTGTTCGTCTGAGGTGCCCTCGAGCTGCTTCCACGGAGCGTTGGCGGTGAGATAGCCATCGACGGCGGCGACCAAAGCCCAGGCGGTTTCGAGAGCGCGGGAAAAGTCGAGCGCGTCGAAGGATGTGGCGAAGGAGGCGATGGTGCGCGGGATCTCGACGCTGAAGGAGTGAGACTGGGCGACGGATCCGGATGAGGCCGGATAGGGGACTACGCCATCGAAGTAGCGGCCGATCATGGACAACGTGCGGCTGACGAGATTGCCGTAGCCGTTGGCGAGGTCTGAGTTGTAGCGCTGAACGAGGGCGTCGAAGGAGAAGCTGCCGTCCTGGCCGAAGACGATTTCGCGGAGGAGGAAGTAGCGGAGGGCATCGGCTCCGAAAAGATCCTGCTCGGCTTTTGAAGCATCGGGCTTGAGCGCGCCGAAGCCTTCGAGGATGGTTTCCGCGCGGACGATGTTGCCGCGGGATTTGGACATCTTGCTTTCTTCAAAGAGCAGCCAGCCGTGGGCGTGAACGGATTTCGGCAGCGGGAGACCGGCAGCGAGAAGGAAGGCGGGCCAGTAGACGCAGTGGAAGCGGATGATTTCTTTGCCGACGAGGTGAAGGTCGGCGGGCCAGAATTTCTTGTAGTTTT
Source organism: uncultured Acidobacterium sp. (assembly GCA_964535525.1). GTDB lineage: Bacteria > Acidobacteriota > Terriglobia > Terriglobales > Acidobacteriaceae > Palsa-343. The sequence continues at coordinate 12,388 of CAZHTJ010000026.1, forward strand.
GGTCGTCGGGAGAGCCCCAGCCGAGCGCTGTGATGTAGTTGGCGAGGGCGTCGAGCCAGACGTAGATGACGTGCTTCTCATCGCCGGGGACGGGGATGCCCCAGTTGAAGCTGGTGCGGGAGACGGAAAGGTCGCGGAGGCCGCTCTTGACGAAGGCGATGACTTCGTTGCGGCGCGTTTCGGGGCGAATGAATTCGGGATGTTCGCCGTAGTACTCAAGGAGACGGCGCTCGAATGCGGAGAGCTTGAAGAAATAATTTTCTTCGCTGACGGTTTCGGTGGGGCGGCCGCAGTCGGGGCAGGGCGCGCCGGGCGGGGCTTCGACGTAGAGCTCGTCGAAGACACAGTACTGGCCGGTATAGGAACCCTTATAGATGTAGCCGTTATCGCGCAGGAGGGCGAAGAGTTTCTGGACCCCTTGTATGTGGCGCGGCTCGGTGGTGCGGATGAAGTCGTCGCAGGTAAGGCCCATGCGGTCCCAGAGGTTTTTGAATTCCTGGGAGACCTTGTCGGCGAATTGCTGTGGGGTGCAGTGGGCGGCCTGGGCGGAGCGCTCGATTTTCTGGCCGTGCTCATCGGTGCCGGTGAGGAACCAGGTGTCGATGCCGAGGGAGCGTTTGCGGCGTGCTATGGTGTCGGCCACGATGGTGGTGTAGGCGTGGCCGATGTGGGGGCGGGCGTTGACGTAGTAGATCGGGGTGGTGAGATAGAACTTATCGGGCATAGGGGAGCTAAGGTCCGGTCAGCTAAGAAGCGGTTAGCTGAAAATCTGTTAGCTAAGAGGCGGTCAGCTAAAAAGCGGTTAGCTAAAAGCCGGTTAGCGAGCCAGAGAAGAGCCAACTGCGAGTCACAAAGCGAGATTCGGTGTTCGCGCTTGCTGTTCCCATCTTAATGGAAGAGCGGACAGGGGGCGGGCAGTCAGCCTTCGGTGTTGCCAGCGTCAGTCGCTGTAGTTGGCAACGACTCTTACAATTTTTCCTTGTTCCTGGAATTCCATGAATTCGGCGGTTCGGGCGCCTCTTTGGTTTTTGAAGATGAGGACGACGGTGGAGAGTCCGGCGAAGACGTCGATCAGTTCGAAGTGGAGGTTGGGGAAGGCTTGGAGGCCGCGCTGGAAATAGGCGCGGAGGGCGGGGATGCCAGTGACGGTGCCTGCGGGGTCGTTGAGGAGTTTGGCGGCCGCCGGCGAGGTGAGGACGATGTTCTCGGCATAGTGGAAGAGAATGCGGTCGAGGTCGTGGGAGTTCCAGGCGATGATCCAGGCGTGGGCAAATTCCTGAGCGTCGGGGGCGGTGGGCATGGGCGAACGACTCCGGATGGGCAGGGTATCACGCGGGGAGGGCGCAGTTAGTTTTGCGATGATTCGCGGAAGGGTTGGAGGGGTTTGCCTGCGGGCGAAAGGGGGCGATGGCGGAGAGGTGGGCTACGGCGCGATGCGCCTCCGCCGACAAGTCTCGGCCCCATCGCGCCCCACACCGGGCGCGACGGGAGTCCCCAACGACGGCCTGCGGCAGCAAGGAAGCGCCTGCGGCGCGGCTTTTATGGCACGGCTGAAGCCGAGCCCCTTCAAAACAAATGCTTCCTTTGGCACGGCCAAAGCCGTGCCCTTTCAAAACAAATGCTTCCTTTGGCACGGCTAAAGCCGTGCCCCTTCAAAACAAATGCTTCTTTTGGCACGGCTAAAGCCGTGCCCCCTCAAAACAAATGCTTCTTTTGGCACAGCTGAAGCCGTGCCCCTTCAAAGCAAATGCTTCTTTTGGCATGGCTCCAACCGCGCGCCTTCAAAGCAAATGCTTCTTTTGGCACTGCTCCAACCGTGCGCCTTCAAAGCAAATGCTTCTTTTGGCACTGCTCCAACCGTGCGCCTTCAAAACAAATGCTTCTTTTGGCACTGCTCCAACCGTGCGCCTTCAAAGCAATGACAGTTGTTAGAATCAAGCTTTTCTGAAGGCAGGTTCGCGCGTGTATTTGAAAGAGCAGAGGCAGTTGGCGGAGGCGATTCGGGCGGCGCTCCGCAGTTTGTATCAGATTGAAGTGGAGACGGTGGTGCTGGAGCAGCCGCCGGAGCTGAAGTTTGGGGAGTTTGCTACTCCGGTGGCGTTTGAGTTGGCTCGGAAATTGAGAAAGGCTCCGAAGAAGATTGCTGAGGAGATTGTTGGGGCGCTGATGTCGGGGCAGGGAGTGGCGGCGGGTGCAGGGTCTGTGCCTGGGTTTGCGGGGTTCGAGGTTGCGGGAGCGGGGTACATCAATGCTCGGCTGGATCGCGGCGGATTTGCACGGGAGTTTGCGCGGTCGGGTGATCCGGAGGCTCCGGCGGAGAGGCTCCATAGTCTCGTCGAGCACACGAGCATTAATCCCAACAAGGCGGCGCATGTTGGGCATTTGCGGAATGCGATTCTCGGCGACACGTTTGTGCGGCTGCTGCAGGCGGCAGGGCAGAAGGTCGATGTGCAGAACTATGTCGACAATACCGGGGTACAGGTGGCGGATGTGGTGGTGGGGTTGGCGCATCTTGAAGGGCTGAACCTGGCGGGTGTTAAGGAGTTGATGGCGGAGCTGGCTGAGGATGGGACGCGGCTGGATTTTTATTGCTGGGATTTGTATGCGCGGGTTTCTTCGTGGTACGAGGCGGTGCCGGAAGAAGCTGCGGCCCGAAAAAAATTGAGATTGGACACGCTGCACGCGATTGAGGCGGGGGGGAATGAGACGGCGGCGATTGCGGAGCTGGTTTCGACGGCGATTCTGCGGCGGCATCTGGAGACGATGCTGCGGCTGGGGATTGAGTATGACTTGCTGCCGCGGGAGAGCGAGATTCTTCGTTTGCATTTTTGGGATTTGGCATTTGAACAGCTGAAGGCGAAGGGCGTGCTTTATTTCGAGGCGGAGGGGAAGAACAAGGGTTGCTGGGTGATGCGGAGGGCAGGGCACAGAGCTCAGGGCACAGAGCTCAGCGGTGCTGGCCGCACGGGCGGACGCCCTTCGGGCATTGAGTCTGAGGGGGCTGATGAAGATGGTGAGGATTCAGCCGGGCCGGATGAGGATGCGAAGGTCATTGTTCGTTCTAACGGGACGGTGACGTATGTGGGGAAGGACATTGCGTATCACCTTTGGAAGTTTGGGTTGCTGGGGAAGGATTTTGCTTATCGAAAGTTTTTTAAGTATCCGGATCGGGAGTGCTGGATTTCGGCGGAGAAGGGGGAGCGGGATCATCCGCAGTTTGGCGGGGCGCAGGCGATTTATAACGTGATCGATGCGCGGCAGGCCGATCCGCAGGCAAATGTGATTGAGGCGCTGCGGGGGATGGGGTATACGGAGCAGGCTGCGCGGTTCACGCACTTTTCGTATGCGATGGTGGTGCTGACGCCGCAGTGCGCGCTGGATTTGGGATACCAGCTTTCGGAGGAGGATCGGGCGCGGCCGTTTATCGAAGTGTCGGGGCGGAAGGGTTTCGGGGTGAAGGCCGATGATCTGCTCGACAAGCTGGTGGCGGCGACGCGGGGCGAGGTGGATGGGCGGCATCCGGAGCTGGGTGAGGAGGAACGCGAGGCGACGGCGAAGGCGATTGCGGTGGGGGCGCTGCGGTATTTTATGCTGCGGTACACGCGGAATTCGGTGATCGCGTTCGACTTTAAGGATGCGCTGAGTTTTGAGGGAGAGACGGGGCCGTACTTGCAGTATGCGGTGGTGCGGGTGCGGAGTATTTTTCGCAAAGCGGGGACTTCCGCGGAGGCGGCTCTCGCGGCGGTGTCGGGCGTGGATGTGGGGCGGTATCTGACGGGCGAGGGGTCGGAGGGGATTTGGGAAGTTTGGCTGCGGGCGGCGAAGACTACTCTTCTGCTGGCGCAGTGTATTGAGACGGCGGAGCCAGCGTATTTGGCGAAGCATGCGTTTCAGCTGGCGCAGGATTTTTCGAATTTTTATCGGCTGCACCACATTTTGAGCGAGGAGGATCCGGCGCGGAAGGCTCTGTTGCTGGCTACGGCGGCGGTGACGGAGCGGGAGCTGGTGCGGGTGTTGGGGTGGATGGGGGTTGAGGCGCCGGAAGTGATGTGACGGGACGCAGCTAAGGAGCGGGCAGCTAAGAGGCGGTTAGCTAAAACCCGGTTAGCTAAAACCCGGTTAGCTAAAGGCCGGTTAGCTAAAGGCCGGTTAGCTAAAACCCGGGTAGCTAAGAGGCGGTTAGCTAAAACCCGGTTAGCTAAGAGGCGGTTAGCTAAAACCCGGGCAGCTAAAAGGCGGGTAGCGGAGAAGCGGAGCGCCTGAGAATGCCCGATAAACGTGGGAGATGTTGCCGATAGGGATGACAGGGGTCTCGACAGCTGAATGACTCGATGGATCGCGCCGGCACTGTTGGCTCTGACTGGATGCGCGCAGGCTCTCGCGGCGACTCATGTTGCGATTGCGCCTATTCCGGATGCGGTGCGGACGGATTATTTTGTCGTCACGATGGATGGGCGTGCTACGCCTGTTGTTCATGCGGCGTCGAGTTATTACCTTTTAAATTTCGATTTGGATGGTCCGGCGGTGGTTTCGATTCGCGCGGCGGATGCGCATTATTGGGATCGCGGGGTGGAGATCCAGCCGATGCGGTATGGGATTCGACCGGTGCGGCGCGGGGCTACGATCACGTTCCGCATTCCCGGGCCGGTGAAGTTGTCGGTGGCGCGGCCTGGGGATCATTTTGCGGATGCGGAGATGCTGTTTCTGCTGGGGAGTCCGCCGGGAGCCGGGAGCCGGGAGCTGGGAGCGGGGAGCGGGAAGTCCGAAGCTGGGAGCCGGGAGCTGGGAGTGGGGAGCGATGGCGTTCGGTATTACGGGCCGGGCGTGTATCGGGAGGATATCGAGGTGCGGTCGGGGGATCGGATTTATCTTGCGGCGGGCGCGGTGGTGTTTGGGTCGCTGAATTTCTGGCAGGTGCATGATGTGCGGGTTTCGGGCCGGGGGATGGTCATTTACGACGGCGAGCAGGATCCTCTGGGGGATGAGGGGTGGGAGCACAAGCCGGGGTGGCACTGCATCGTGATGGACCACGCAAACAACGTGGAGATCGATGGGATCACGTGCGTGACACGGAGCCGAACGTGGCAGGTGCAGATGCGGTCGAGCCGCGGGATCGGTTTCTACAACGTGAACGTGATTGGCGGTGAGGAGCACGACGCCAACCAGGACGGGCTGGACTGGCTGGGTGGCGGCGATACGACGGTGCGGAATTGTTTTATTCGCGCATCGGACGATGATTTTGCGATGGAGGGCAACTGGGACGGCTACACGGACGCGGAGATGCGCGTGCCGGGCGAGGATGTCACGAACATCACGGTGGAGGATTCGGTGGTGTCGACGAGCATCTCGAACACGGTGCGGGTGGGATGGCCGAAGAAGACGTTTCGGAGCGCGCATGTGACGATGCGGAATCTGGACGTGATCCACTCGGGGTTCGGCGGATGCGTGGTGCCGTTTGGGTTTCTGGAGATGTGGTCGGATAGCGTGGGGGTGGAGTCGCACACGGATTTTCGATTCTCGGATATTCGGCTGGAGGATTTTTATTCGCTGATGCAGGTGCGGCTGGTGAATCCGCCGGGTGCGCAGGGGATTGTGTTCTCGAACATCGCCGCGATGGATGGGGTGGGGATGGTGCCGTCGGTGTTGCAGGGGCCAGATCGCGGGGTGGCGCTGGATGGGGTGCGGGTCGCGGGTCGCGTGGCTGCGCGAGATGCGGATGTGCCGGTCGAGGTGAGTGCTGGGGCGGCGGAGCCTTCCTATGGGCCGGGGTTGACGGATGCTTCGTTTGATTATTCGCCGGGGTTGGTGCGGCCTGGGGAGGTGGTGACGTTTCGGGTTGTCGCGCCGGCTTTGGGGTGGCGGTATGTGTGGTTGTTTGGGGACGGGACGCGCGGGAATGGGGCGGTGGTGCGGCATGCTTTTCCTGACGCGGAGGGAACGCTGCTGGATGGGTCGGGGCGGTTTCGGGTTTTACTGCGGGCTTCGCGGGCGGGTGGCGATGAAGTGTGGGCGTCGCGGGGAGTGGTGGTGGCCAGCCGCGTGGCGCCGGCGGTGGTGACGGCGGTGGGTTCTGTTTCTGTGATGCAGGGCGCGGGTGCACAGCAGCCGGTTGCGGGGTGGGATGAATGGCTGGTGATCCCGGCGGATGGGGGGTACACGATCACGCTGCTGACAAGCCGCAGGGCCACGATGACAGTGGATGATTTGCCGCCGGTGCGGAGTCCGGCGCTGCGGATTCAGGTGTGCGGGTCTCTGGGAGACGCGGTGCAGCCGGTGCGGGTGAGCGCGGGGCTGAAGGCGGGGCTGCATCGGATTCAGATTGCGCTGGAGCCGGGGATTGAGAATGAAGCGGCGCCGGCGATCGGTGGCCCGGCGCTTTATTGGGAGGGGCCGGAGACGCCGCTGGAACCGGTGCCGGCATCGGGGCAGTTCATGCTTGCGCCGTCCGATGGCGCTGCTCACTGACGGATGAAGCGGTCGGGGGCTTGCTGGCGCGGGGGTGTAGGGACGCCTTTTTCGGAGCCGGGGCCTTTGCGGGCTTCATTGTCGTTCAGCGGTTGTGTGCCGTCGGGGCCGGCGGCGGTGGGCGAGCCGGGGACGGGTGGGATGCCGGTGGAGACGGAGGCGAATTGGGGGTCGGGATGCGGCGTGGTGGTGATGTCGGACATCATTTCGAAATGAGCGTGCGCTTTGTTGACGCGCGTGGTTTCGCATCCGGTGAGGACGAAGGAGACGAGGAGACAGATGAGGGCCGCAGACAGGATTGTTCTCAATCGCATATTCCTCCAGAAACCGATCCGCAGTGGTTGCGATGCGGTTGCGCGCGTGCGCGTTTGATTTTACCCGGATCGGGGACAGCGGTGCAGAGGGGAACCGCGCTGCTGAACGACGATTCGAACTTCAATGGTGGGGAATAGCGTTCCTTCGCAGCTGAAGCAGATCCTCCGCGATCCCCGGGGCGCGGCTGAACAGGTTGCGGAAAAAGAGCCAGTGGGGAGTTGATGCGCTGCTCGTTCCAAAATGGAACCAGCAGAGTACTTTCGGGGTGAACTCGGAATGGATTCGCTTGATGTTTGGGCAGCGGAGGCGTCTTCTGCTTGCTGTGGGGTGAACCTGGCGTTCTCTGGTTTTGGGGTTGGGTTCGTGTTGGTTCCAAAATGGAAGGAGCACAGTACTTGCGGGGTAAATGTGGGAATGAATTCGCTTGATGTTTGGGCGGCGGGGGAGTCTTCTGCTTGCTGTGGGGTGAACCTGGCCTTCTCTGGTTTTGGGGTTGGGTTTGTGTGTTGGTTCCAAAATGGAAGGAGCACAGTACTTGCGGGGCGAATGCGGAATGAATTCGCTTGATGTTTGGGCGGCGGGGGAGTCTTCTGCTTGCTGTGGGGTGAACCTGGCCTTCTCTGGTTTTGGGGTTGGGTTTGTGTGTTGGTTCCAAAATGGAAGGAGCACAGTACTTGCGGGGCGAATGCGGAATGAATTCGCTTGATGTTTGGGCGGCGGGGGAGTCTTCTGCTTGCTGTGGGGTGAACCTGGCCTTCTCTGGTTTTGGGGTTGGTTGGGTTTGTGTTCGTTCCAAAATGGAAGGAGCAGAGTACTTTCGGGGTGAACTCGGAATGGATTCGCTTGATGTTTGGGCGGCGGGGGAGTCTTCTGCTTGCTGTGGGGTGAACCTGGCCTTCTCTGGTTTTGGGGTTGGTTGGGGGGTGTGTTGGTTCCAAAATGGAAGGAGCACAGTACTTGCGGGGTAAATATGGAATGAATGCGCTTGATGTTTGGGCGGGGGAGGCGTCTTCTGCTTGCTGTGGGGTGAACCTGGCCTTCTCTGGTTTTGGGTGTTTTAGGAGTGGGTTGGCGATGGATTTTTCGGCGAACTGAGGAGCTGTGCCGGTCCGGAGCGGTGGAGCTGTGTCGGTCCAGAGCGGCGGAGCTGTGCTGGCCCAGAGCGGCGGAGCTGTGCTGGCCCAGAGTGGCGGAGCTGCGTCGGTTCAGAGCCTCAGCTCGTTGTGCAGGGTCCGGGCCTGGTCAGGGTTTCTCGTCGAGCTGGGCGCGGATGGCGGAAAGGTAGGGCTCGGGGAGGGGGCATTTCCGCATGTCGCGGTCGACGGAGACGTGGA
>CAZHTJ010000026.1:20601-47957 GCA_964535525.1 uncultured Acidobacterium sp.
TCAATACGAGCGCCTGGTACTCGGCAATCCCTGGATCAGGGACTCCCTCAAGCGGAACGAGGGTCTCGGGGCGTGGCTCATCTATGTGCAGGACGCTTCGATGAGCGAAAAGGCAATGAAGATTTTTGCCGCGGACATGCATGAACTCGGCCGAGACGATCTGGCGCAAGAGGTTTCCGATCACCGCACGGAGATAGCTGATCTTAGCTACTATGGCAACGAAGTACTCCTGTTTCCCGACCATCACGCGATCCTGTGGCGGTGGGACCCCAATCGCGACCTGTTTGGATGGTCGGCTTCCAGGGTCAAAACTCAAAGATGCACAGACCACCCAAGCCTTAACGTCGGCTGCTCAGCCGGAGTGGTGGCCCCAGACGGGCAATTGGAAAAGTAGTCGGGGATTTTGCTCCGAACGGATAACCGGTAAGCCGGAAATAGCGCAAAAATGTGTCTGCGTGACAAGGAAAGGCAAGTAGATCCTTCCGTCGCAAGGCTAGACTTCGGAATTGCCGGTGTCTAAGTCTTGTTCCGGCACAAAAGCCGGTTCTTTAGCGAGCATTCAGAGAAAAAGCCTCGAGGGCGGAAAGCTGCTGGGGTGTGCCCTCCCAAGCCGTTGCCGAATAAGGAAACGGCGGTACTTCCGTACTGCGGGACACCGCGAGGTGATCTGGACAGTCGCACGGGAAAAGGTAAAAGCTTCTTGCTGTGGGGTGAACCTGGCGATTCCCGATTTTGGGGTTTGACGGCTACCGGCTCCCTACTACCGGCTTCCTGCCTCGTGGTTAGTTCTGGATGGTGTTGGTGGAGGCGAGGGTTCCGGCGGTGGCGTGGCCGGGGTCGGTGCGGGTGGGCTCAGATGGGGCGATGGCTGCCGTTGGGGATGGGGAGGAGGCTGGGGAGGAGACGGTTTGTGCTGGGTCGTGGGGGCCGAGGCCGAGCTTGATAAGGGCGCGGGAGTCGGGAGTGAGCTTGGTCTGCCAGCCGTGGTCGGCTTGAAACTTCTGCATGGCGGCTTCGGTCGAGGGGTCCCATTGGCCGGAGGCGGGAGCGCCGAGGTAATGCTCGCGGATGAGGGCGTCCTGAATTTCTTTAGCGCGCTCAGGCTCAATTTGGCGCTGGCCGGGGACGAACTTGTGCTTTTTTGAGGCTTTATGGTGCAGCGTGTGGCCGGCGGTGGCAGCACGATGCGTCCGCGTAGCGAAGGCGGGAGTGGCGGCCAGGAGGGCGCAAAAGACAACGACCTGCGAGGTTCTGAAGAGAACCATGCAAAAAGACCTCAGGGAACAGTTCGGCAATCTATTGGAGGAGGTTATAGCGACCTGCCAGAAAAAGCAACAAAAACTGGAAGGGCTTCCATCACTTTTGGGGTGGAAGCCCTTGCTATTGGTGGGATGCGAGGTTACGGAAGTGTGCCGCCCAGGTAGTTGTTACCGTTGTTGGGATGCTGGGGATCGACGATCTCCAGCGCCACGTCCTCGCCAGAATGCAGACCCGCCACGACGGCCTGGAAATCCTGAACGTTATGGATGGGGTTGCGTTTGGTGGGTGTGTCGACCGAGACGATGACGCCACCCTGGAAGTTGCCGGCGCCGATGTCGTCGGCGAAGGAGCCGGGCTTAACGGACTCAATGAGGACGCCGTGCAGACTGGAAGGAGCGCCCTGGGGCAGATCCTGGACGGTGATGCCCAGTTTAGCGGGCGAGATGTTGCCCGGGGCCCGATTCTGGTTGTCGTCGCCCTCGTCGGAGTTCGCGGCGTTGATGGCGGCCATCATTTTGTCGCGATCGGCGATGGAGAGGGTGGCGTGGAGGGTCTGGCCGTTGCGCAGGTAGCCGATGTCGACGGAGGAACCGGGCTTGCGCACGGAGATGTTGGCGACGAGGTCATCGCCGTCGCGGACGGTCTTGCCGTCGATGGTGGTGATGACGTCGCCGGACTTGAGGCCGGCTTTGGCAGCGGGCTGACCGGGGGTGACGGCGCTGATCATGACGCCGGATTTGAATCCGTAAACGCGGGCCACAGCGCTGCTGGGGTTGGGCGCGAAGCTGATGCCGATGCTGCCGCGGATGACTTTGTGGTCGGGGCCGATGAGGGAGTTGTAGACGTCGACGATGGCGACCGAGGGCATGGCAAAGCCAATGCCTTCATTGCCCGCGGACTGGGTGTAGATGGCGGTGTTCATGCCGATGACTTCGCCGGCCATATCAAGGAGCGGACCGCCGGAGTTGCCGGGGTTGATGGCGGCATCGGTCTGGAGGAAGTGCTGGAACTCGCCGGAGGTGCCGGGCTCGACGGTGCGGTTTTTGCTGGAGATGATGCCGGCGGTAACGGTTTTGGCGAGGCCGAAGGGCTCGCCGATGGCGATGACCCAGTCACCGACCTGGACGCCGTCGGAGTTGCCCATTTTGACGGTGGGCAGAGGCGCGTCGGTCTGGATTTTAAGCACGGCGATGTCGGTGGCTTTGTCGACGCCGACGATTTTGGCGGCACGGCCCTGGTTGCCTTCCGGATCGCTGGCGAGCTTGACGAAGATGCGGTCGGCTTTGTCGACGACGTGGTTGTTGGTGATGATGTAGCCGCGGGGATCGACGATAAAGCCGGAGCCGAGGGACTCGCGTTCCTGTCCGTCATCGCCGCCGTCCATGCCGGGATTCTGGCCGCCGAAGAAGCGATTGAAGAAGTCCTGGAGACCGCCCTGCCCGCCCTGTCCTCCTTGTCCGCCCTGAGGACCCTGATCGTCGTCGTCGCCATCGGGTGGTTGCTGCTGCTGCGGCTGCTGCTGGGGATTGGACCAGGGCTGCATGTAATGCGGACCGCGGCGGCGCTGTTGCTGCTGCTTGGGGAGAATCTCGGTGTTGATATTGACGACGGCGGGACCGACTTCCTTCGCGATGCGGGAGAAATCGGTGGAAAGCTCGCGGGGAGCGGGGACTGCGAGGGGTTTGGCGTCCGAGCTGTTGACCTGAGACTCCTGACCACGGACCTGGTGCGCGAGGAAGGAGCCGACCAGGATGCAAGCGGAGAGGGTGGCCAGAATGGTGAACGTCGAAGCCAGGCGGCTGTAGCGGAACCGCCCAAGAAGGGATTTCATTTTGAATCGTACCTCGTGATCTTTGAGGGCGTGACGCTGAGGCGTCGCCCTCACTTCAGTATAGAACCCGGGAAAGGAGGCGGCGGGTGCGCTCCGGTGGATGAGCCTCGCGTGTTCTTTTAGACGCGGTTTGGGCGGGTGGGGTTACCGGTTTAGCCCGGAGCTGGGAGATGGGAGCTGGGAGCCGGGAGCTGGGAGCAGGGAGCGAGAGGCGAGGGGAAGACGAGCGAGAAGCGAGGGGAAGACGAGCGAAGAGCCGGTGAGAAATCAGCGATGAGCTCCACGCTTCCTGCTTCCAGCTTCCTGCTAGAGGGGGACGCCTTCGTGGCTGCTGGTTTGGACGGGGGGCGGGAGAAGTTCGGTGAGGGCGATGCCGGCGAGGATGAGCAGAGCGCCGGAAGCGCTGCGGCGGCCGAGGCGTTCTCCGTAGAAGAGGAAGGAGGTGAGCCAGGCGAAGACCGGCTCGAGCGCGAGGATGAGGGCGGTATGGGTAGCGGGGAGAAATTTTTGGGCCCAGGACTGGATGGTGAAAGCGGCGGCTGTGGCGAAGACGGCGGTGACGAGGAGCGCGACGAGGACGGAGGCGGACCAGTGGACCCAGGGGCGTTCGAGGAGGGGGAGGCTGGCGGCCATGAAGATGGCACAGAATCCGACCTGAAGGACGGCGAGCTGCTCGAAGGGAACGCGCGGGGAGAGATGCGCAAGGGCCAGGACGTGAAGGGAAAAGCCGAGGGCACAGCCGAAGGTGAGGAGGTCGCCGAGACCGATGGAGCGGAAAGAAAGGCCTGTACCGGGGGGAGTGGTGAGCAGGACGATGCCGGCGAAGGCGACGAGGGCTCCTGCGAACGCGTTCCAGCGTGGAGGGTGAGAGGTGCGCGGGCGGAGGCCGGGAATGGCGGCGAGCAGCTGGGCGAGCACTGGAACCAGGACGACGACCATGCCGGTGATGAAGGCGGATTTCGAAGGTGTGGTGAGACGAAGGCCGGCGGTCTGGAACTGATAGCCCAGAGCGAGGCAGAAGCCGACGATGGCGCCGGCGAAGAGGGAGTGGCGAGTCATGCGTCCGAAGTGGCCGCGGTAGAAGATGGCCAGGCAGAGGAGGGCCAGGGTCATGCGGATGAGGTTGAACAGGAGGGGGGAGATGGCGGAGAGCGCGTCCTTGACGATGACGAAGGTCGAGCCCCAGATGGCGACGACGATGATGAGAAGGACGTGAGCGCGCAGGGAGCGGGATGCCGGCGCCGGGGGGTGAGACATGGGGGAAGAGTAGCAGGGAGGCAGCTAAAGAGCGGTTAGCTAAAAAGCGGGTAGCTAAAGAAAGGTTAGCTAAGAAGCGGTTAGCTAAAGAGCGGTGAGCGCGATTTGGCCTTCGCAGGAGCCGTCTTTTCGGACGCGCCAGATTCGGCTCGCCGTTCGGCTCGCTCTGCGCTAATCGTCTCGCGGCTGACCGTTTCCTCGCAAACCACTTGTTTCGATGGTCACCGCCATCATGGCGAGGGGCTGCTGAGAGGACGCGCAGGGCACATTTTGGGGGCCGATTACGGCAGGCTGCCAGAGTATGCTTAGATCAGGTTATTGATCTCTCTGGCTATCCGTCGTACTCTCAGGCGGCATCCTTCTTGCTGTGGCCTCCCCAGACCACGCAGCTCCGGGAGAAAAGACTCCGATTCATGCAGAACATCCTTCTGGACATTCTGATCATCGGCCTGCTGGTGGTGCTGTTCTGGTCGATTTACCGCAGGCAGGCGACGGTGCGGGTGCGGTTCTGGCTGCTGGGTTGGTTCTTCGTCCTGATTCATTTTGGATTTCTGCTGCATGCGCCTCCGGACGTGTGGGGGGCGAAGCTGATGGTGGCAGTGGCGATGAGCGCGCTGCTGCTGTCGGGCGCGGCCTTCGCGTTGTCATCGGCGCTGGTTTGGGAGCGGGGATGGAGATTTGCCGCGCCGGCGTTGCTGCTGAGCGTGCCTCCGGTGGCGTATGTGACGGTGGCTACGCTGTGGGCGGCGCCGGCGGCATTGCTGCTGGGGCTGGGAGCGGCGGCGCAGGCCTCGTATGTGGCGGTAATCCTGCGGTTCGGAAAAGGGCGCGGAGGCGCGGGGACAGATGCGCGGGCAGCGGTGGCGCAGCGCTGGGGTTGGGCGATTGCCGGCAGTTGCACAGTGTGGCTCGGTTATGACGTGCTGCATGGCCAGGTGGACAACAGCATTTATCCGCTGCTTTCGGAGATTTATTTTCTGAATGCGGTGCTGTACTGGGAGGATTTTCGGCGGAAGTCGGCTGGGGTGCTGGTATCGGTTTGCGGGCTGGCGGCATGGGGAGCGGTCTTTCCCAGCGCGCTGACGCTGCAGGCGCTTTTACCGCAGGTGAATGTAATCGGCGAGATGTGGAATGTGCCGAAGTACTTTGTGGCATTCGGCATGATTCTGACGCTGCTGGAGGAACAGAAGCGGGAGGCGGATGCACGGAGCCAGGAGTATCGGGTGCTGTTCGATAACAATCCGCATCCGATGTGGATTTTCGATGCGGAGACGCTGCAGTTTCTGGCCGTGAACGACGCGGCGGTGGCGGGTTACGGGTACAGCGCGGAGGAGTTCCGGGGGATGACGCTGCGGGATATCCGGCCGCTGGATGAAGTGGAGGCGATGGAGCAGACGGTGTCGAGAACAACGGATGACGAAGCGGTGATCGTGTCCGGACCGTGGACGCACATTCTGCGGGACGGGCGGCGGATTCAGGTGGAGGTTTCGGCGCACAGCATCCAGTTCGAAGGGCGGCGGGCGAGGGTCTCTCTGGTGCAGGACGTGACGGAACGGCAGCAGCTGCACCACAGGCTGGTGCATCAGGCGCACCACGATATGCTGACGGGGCTTCCGAACCGGCTGCTGCTGCTGGATCGGATGGAGCAGGCGCTGGCTTCAGCCGCACGCCGCGGCAGGAAGGCGGCGGTAATGTGCATGGACATCGACCGGTTCAAGCAGATCAACGACACGTATGGGCACGCGGTGGGGGATGGGTGCCTGAAGCAGGTGGCGGATCGTCTGAAGAGCCGGTTGCGCGCCGAAGACACGGTGGCCCGCTCGGGGGGCGAGGAGTTCACGGTGGTGGTGGGCGATCTGGTGTCGGCGGAGGACGCGGTGCGGGTGGCGGAGGATCTGCTGGGCTCGCTGCGGAAACCGCTGGTTGCGGATCAGTATCCGATCGATGTAACGGCGAGCTTTGGCATCGCGATGTATCCGGACCACGGTGTGGAAGCGGGGGCGCTGTGGAGGAGCGCGGACGCGGCGATGTACCGGGTGAAGCGGTCGGGAGGCAACGACTACGCTCTGGTCTCGCAGGACATCAGCCAGTCGACGACGGAGGCGAACGAACTGGAATTAACCATGCGGCGGGCGCTGAAGGAGGGCGGCTTTGAGGTTTACTACCAGCCGCAGTACCGCGCGGACGGGGGGCTGTGCGGGCTGGAAGCGCTGCTGCGGCTGCAGCACCCGAAGTTCGGAATGGTGAGTCCGGATCGATTTATTCCCATCGCGGAGGAGAGCGGCCTGATTGTGCCGTTGGGGAACTGGGCACTGCGGGAGGTGTGCCGGCAAAGCGAGGAATGGAGAGGGCGGGGGCTGGAGGTTCCACGGATTGCGATCAACGTGTCGCCGCTGCAGTTTATGCGGATGGACTTTTCGCGGCAGGTGCGGCAGGCGGTGCTGGAGAGCGGAGTGGCGCCGGATAATCTGGAGATCGAGATGACGGAGACCACGGTAATGAGGAATCTGGAGGATCTGGCGCGGCAGATGCGGGACCTGGCGGAGTTGGGCGTTCATTTTTCGGTGGACGATTTCGGGACGGGATATTCTTCGCTGCAGCATCTGCATCAGCTGCCGATAGAGAGGTTGAAGGTGGACCGGTCGTTCGTGGACCGGGTGTGCGAGTCGAATGGGACGCGTGCGCTGGTGGAGGCGATTCTGTCGCTGGCGCACAGTCTGGGGCTGCAGGTAGTGGCGGAAGGGGTGGAGAGGGAGGAACAAGCCGAAGCGCTGGCGGCGATGCGATGCGACATGATGCAGGGGTTTCTGTTTGCACCGCCGCAGCCGGCCGAGGACATTCCAGCGCTGATCCGGCTGGGACACGCGCCGACGGGATGGAAGGCTGCGCCCGCGGAGGCGTCAGCGTAAGGGGTGTTGGAGGGGCGCGGGGCGGTATCAGGGCAGGACACACGCTGGGCAGGACTCGTTGACCAGGGAGGAGCAGGGCGGTAGACTCGAATTACGCTTTTTTGCAGCGGAGCGGTAGTTTCGTGGCCAAATGCATGGCGACCCGCCAGCTCTGTTTCTGTGGATTGTCCGGAAGCAAGCCCGTCTTTTTCCTGCACGGCCGCATGGTGGAATTATCTGCAGCGGCAAATCATACCAGGGCTGCTGGCGCCGGGTTTCTGCCGGAAATATCCGGCCATGAGAGGTTAAGTGCAACAGTTGACTCGCGGTAAACAGATCTCCCTGGTTCCGGAGACCAAGGATGTTTCCCTCACCGATCTGTGGCTGGTGATGCGGAAGAGACGTGTGCTTCTGCTGATCACGGCCCTGGGTGTTGGGTTGCTGGCCGTGGTGGGGGGATTGGTTCGCGGAAAGAGTTACACTGCGGCAGGCGAAGTGCGCGTGCAGCCCGGTTCCGCCTCGGAGCTGAAGCAATCGATCTCGTACTCGATTGGGTCTGGCTCCGGGACGCTGGATATCATCATTGAGAGCGATATTCGTATCCTCGAGAGCGACACGCTGCTGGCAGCGGTAGGGGAGAAGCTGGATCTGGCCAACAATCCGGCTTTCATGAACAGCGGGAGCCGTTTCTCGTTTACTTCGGCGTTCTCGAAGAAGCCGGCGTCAGGTTCGCACCAGACCATGGACGATCCGGTCGTCCGCAATGCGGTAATCGGGAATCTGCGTGGCCATCTGTCTGTGACGCGAATCCCGCGGACGCAGATGATCACGATCGCGTATACGAGTGCCAATCCGAAGCTTTCGACGGAAGTGGTGAACGCGCTCGAGAACGAATTTATCGAGAACAATTTCGCGACGCACTACAACACCACGCAGCAGGTGACGAAGTGGCTGACGGGGCAGATGGACGACCTGCGGAGCGTGGTGCAGAGTTCGCAGAACAAGATGGTGGATCTGCAGCGCAAGCTGGGAGTGATGGCGCTGGATCCGGATCACAGCCTGATGCTTCAGGAAATCGGAGGACTGGAGAAGAGCGTCGCGGATGCTTCCGAGCAGCGTCTGCTGGCGGAAGCGCGGTACCGGATTATCCGTTCCCTGCCGCCGGATCAGATTCAGGAGATTCCGGCGACGACCCAGGGGCAGGTAATGATTGGATCCGAGGGGTTGTTGGCGAGTCTCCGGGCGCAGAGATCCGGGGCCGAAACGGAGCTGTCGCGGCTCCAGCCCGTGTACGGTCCGAATTATCCGCAGGTGAAACAGCTGCGGGCGCAAACCGATACCCTGAACCAGGAGATCGGAGAGCAGGAGCGGCGGGTGGTGGCGGAGGCGAATGATTCCTTTGCCCTGGCCCAGAGCGCGGAGGCCAAGGCGCAGGGAATGCTCAACGCGAAGATTCACGATGTGTACGGCCAGCGCGACGATCTGGTGCAGTACATGCTGCTGAGCCAGGAATACGACTCGAACCGGAAGATGTACGAAAGCATCGTGGGGCGGCTGCGGGAGGCGGCGGTGGATGCGGGACTGGACGCGGCCGACATCAGCAAAGTGGACATGGCTTCGGTGCCCCTGGGGCCGTCGAGCACGTCGCCCATGAAGCTGGGATTGATCGGCATGCTGTTTGGCTTCTTTGGGGGATTCACTCTTGCGCTGTTCCTCGAGAAGATGGATACCCGGTTGCGCGATGCGCATGAGATCCAGGAGATTCTGGGGCTTCCATCGCTGGCGATGATTCCGCAGAGCCACTGGAAGAGCAAGGGATCGGATCTGGAGTGGGTCGTAGGTCCGGAGTTGCTGAGGGATCCGCGTTCGCCGTTCTCAGAGTCTTTCCGGGCGCTGCGCACCTCGATGCGGCTGTCGACCACCTCACGGGAGTCGAAGGTGATTGCGGTGACCAGTTGCCAGCCGGCGGAGGGCAAGTCGACGGTGTCGGTCAACATGGCCGCGGTGCTGGCGCAGGGCGGCAAGAAGGTTGCGCTGGTGGATACGGATATGCGGCGTCCGTCGGTGTATAAGCGGCTTCGCATGGAAGGCGGGAAGGGTTTATCCGAGGTTTTGACCGGATACTACACCCTGGATGAAGTGACCCAGACGCACGAGACGCTGACCACGCTGGACGTGATTCCATCGGGGACGGTGCCTCCGCTGCCGGCGGATTTGCTGGGGTCCGATCAAATGACGGAGGTGGTGCGTCAGCTGCGGGAGAAGTATGACTATGTCATCTTCGACACGCCGCCGGTGCTGTCGGTGACCGATCCTGCGATCGTGGCGGCGCAGGCGGATGGCATGGTGCTGGTGATCCGGCAGGGCTACTGCACACGCCGGATGCTGGCGCGCGCGGCGGAGATCCTGCATGAGCTGGACGTAAAGGTCTACGGATTTGTGTTCAACGGTGTAGATGCTTCTCTGCCCGAGTACTACGGCTATCTCGGCTATTACACGTATGAGTATGGCAAGTAAGTATGGCGTGCGGTCGAGCGAGCACAAAGGGAGACATGGAATGAAAGTCGGGTTAGGCGGCAAAGTGGCAGTTATGGCGGTGTTTCTGGGAAGGATAGGCATGGCCGTCCCAGCCATCGCACAGTTCGCCGGCCCCGCGGTGGGCACGCCGTCGAACGAAACGACAAGCGCGCTGGCGGCTATGCGGGCTCAGTACAGCGACGTGAAGATCATGCCGGGAGACGTAATCTCGATTGCAACCTATGGTGCACCGGAACTGACCACTACAGCGACGACCAGTGTTAACAATCCCTGGGGGACCGGGGCTGGGAGTGTGGTTGGCCTGAAGGTTGGAGCGCAGGGCGAGATTGTTTTGCCCTATTTGGGAGTGGTCAAAGTCGCGGGAATGACTCCATCGGAGGCGGCGCTTTACCTGGAAAAGGAACTGAAGGAGAAGGGAATCCTGGTGGATCCCCAGGTGACGGTTTCGCTGGTCGATTCTCCGACGCGGGCGATTACGGTTTTGGGCGAAGTGCAGAAGCCGTCTCCGGTGCCGGCGTTCGGACAGCTTCGATTGCTGGACGTGATTTCTGCGTGTGGAGGATTTACTCCGCTGGCCAGCCATACCATCACGGTGCGGCGGCCAGGCGAGTCTGAACCGATCACGGTGATTCTGGGAACCGATCCCAAGATGACGGATGAAACCAATATTCCGCTGATGGCGGGAGACACCGTCATTGTGCCGAAGGTGGGCAATGTATTTGTGGTAGGGCAGGTGAAGACGCCGTCGGCCATTCCGCTTTCCAGCAACTCGCCGATTACTGTGATGCGGGCGATTGCCATGGCTGGAGGTTTGAACTATGGCGCCGCTCTTTCCAGGGTGGTGATCATTCGGAAAACGCCGGACGATCAGCATGTGGAGATTCAGATGGACCTGAAGAAGGTGATGCGCGGGAAGGAAAGGGACGTTGCGCTGGCCTCCGACGATGTGCTTCTGGTACCGACCAACGGATTCAAGGCGGGCATGGCGGTGGGCGGCGCGGGAGTTACGACCGGAGTGGTTAGCGGCTTGATTTACCGCGTGCCATGAGGGATGCCGGAAGCCTGCGGCTATGAGGGCGAGGCCCCGGCATTCTCCTGGGTGATTCTTGAGGATGTCCCGACGGCTTCTGTTTCTCAGTCGGCAGTCTCGACGAGGGTCTCTGACCATTTATGACGGCCATTGCGCGGACAGGGTCTTGCCGGAGGATGTTTATTACAAGGTGTAGGGTGTAACTGGTCACTATGTCTCCCAAACTGGTTATTTCACCGCTTTTGCTTGCCTTCCTGGTTGCGTTTCTGGTGGCGGGGGAGCTGGCGTCCGGAACGAGCGTCTATTTTGCCTTCATGGCGGCGTTGGCGGTCTCATGTGCCTTTGTAACTTACAATACTCTGGGCGGTTTGGGCAGCATCAGTGGAATAGCTTTCAGCAGGTTCGCGCTCAGCACTGTGATAATCTGCCAATTTTGCAAAGTTCTTGTGTTTGAAAGGGCGGACGAGCATCTGGATGTACCGCAACTAACGATTACCGTCTATGGTGTCTACTTCTTCTTCCTGATGTTGGGGACTTTTGTGTTTTCGCGGTTACGGTTGCCGTTGCCTAAACCCGCCGAGCCTGACACTTCAACACAGTCAAGGTATCTCTATCTCCTGTCGTTCGTGGGAGGGGTGGCGGGCACTTTGGGGCAAGCAGCACTGGATTTAGCGGGAGGCGCAGGAGCGCTTTCGCTCGCGCACGGATTCGCGCGGGCTCTCGCTTATTTGCTGCCGTTTTCGCTGGTTCTGGCAGTTGACGCCCGCATACGGAGCACACACGGCCGGCACAGCGTGGGCTGGATGGCCGTGTGGCCGATGGTCTCCATGTTCGCGATGAGTTTTATTTTTGCAGCGCGGACCGCTTTCCTGATGCCTGTCGCGATTGTCTTTTTGACATGCTATGTCCGCGGTTTCAAGTTCGGAAAGCGGCACGTTGCAGCGGCCATAGGAGTAGCCGTGGCTTTCTTTCTCATCGTTTCGCCCTATTATCTCTACGCGCGCGGCTTGACGGTTCACACGACGATGGCAGAACAGGCCTCAGCAATGGTTAGATCGCTGGAGACGGCTCCGGGGGAATGGGAGACGATCAAGACCACAGTGGGAAATGCTGTTCTGGAGTCGCCCGGAGCCGTCAATTACTTTGCGACTCCCGGTGCGGTTACGCTGAACAGGTTCGCTCTGATCGCGCCGGATAGTACCCTGATCTACGCATGTTCGAGCGGGTTTCACTACGGTTGGGAATCACTAAGAGAGGATTTTTTCAGCGGCATACCGCGCTTTCTCTCTCCCGACAAGGCCGCGGTGGGATCTGGCAAATACCTCGGTCATCTGGACGGTCAGGAACCCGATGCGATCGAGACAACAAATTCCACGATTACCACTATATCCGACAGCTACGGTGCATTCAGCTGGGCGGGGGTCGCTGCCTTTTCGTTTCTCGTGGTGCCGCTGATATTTGTGGTTTACGAAAGCATCTTCGATATGCGGAGACCATGGGGAACGGTGGCAACCGCGCTTTTTCTGCTTCAAGGCACGGAGGGAAGCATGGGTCACAGCATTCTGGATATGATGATCAAGGACCCGGCCTACGTCATCATCATTTCGTGGTGTGTGATGTGGGTGGTCAGGATGATTCCGGCTACTGGCGACCGCGCGGTGCGGCTCAGAGCCGCGGATGGGGGAGCGGTTGCGACCGATGCGTTGGTCGCGTCAGGAGACTGAGTTCCGGGCGGGAAGGCGCCCATCAAGGCGGTTGAGGACTCGGGCGGCCGGATTTGGGCACCATACTGTCCACAGGCAGAGGGAGAATGCGGGACTGGAAAGAAACGGTTTACGAATCCTATGTTTCAAGCGGCCACGTCCAGGAGTTCGGAGGGTCGGCAGCCGAGTATTTCGAGCCACGGCGAGCGTATTTTGAAGCGATCATCCGCAAGCACTTTCCGTCCGATCGCAATTGCCGGGTGTTGGATATCGGATGCGGCCACGGCGCGTTGCTCTATTTTCTTCACGAGGCGTCGTTCCGCAACGTCCGCGGAGTGGATGGTTCGAGGGAGCAGGTTGAGCTTGCACAGCGGCTTGGAGTGCCGGGGGTCGAGTGGGGGCGGGCGCTGGAATTCCTTCGGGAATGCGAGCCGGCCGGCGCGGAGGTCATCTGTCTCTTCGATGTGCTGGAACATCTCGACCGGCAGGAGGCATTCGAACTTCTGACCGAAGCGCGCCGCGTTCTCTCACCCACCGGGATTTGCATCGGACATGTTCCTAATGCCGAGGGAATATTTGGCGCTCGAATCCGATATAGCGATCTGACTCACGAACAATCGTTCGCGGCGTCCTCTATAAGGCAGATGTTCGGCTCTCTGCATTTCGGCGCCGTGGAGTGCTTCGAGGACAAGCCGACCATTCACGGAATCAAGAGCCTGGTGCGTCGAGTTTTGTGGGAATGCGGAAGTTTGCCATTCCGCCTTTTGTATCTTGCAGAGACGGCGTCCTCGGGAGCCATCCTGTCGCAGAACCTGCTCTTCAAGGTGCACCGACAGAAGGCTACGGTTTAGTTGGACTCGCATTCAGCAATTGGAGGAGTTGCATGGCGCGATGGGTGTATTGGTGCCGAGCAGCTACCGCAGCGTGAGCGCGGTCAACAAGATTCCTTCTTGCCGAGTCGTCCGCAATATAGCTCCTCGCTTTCTCGACGCATTCGTCCAGGTTTGAGAAGTATTCTGCGGTTTCGCCTTCGGGAAAGAGCGTAGTAGCACCTCTGCTGCGCGTAGAAAGGAGGAAACCGCCAGCCCCCGGTACTTCAAAATGTCGCATGATGAGGCCATCGGGAATGCCGTCGATCGTATGCTGCTGCCTTAAGACGTTGATGCAGATTGCTGACTCGCGAATGACTCGCGCAGCGTCGATCAGGCGCAGCTCCCTTCCTTGCCAGCAGTGGCGGACCCTGCTGAAGGGGATGGTCTTGTTTCCCCAAAAGCTTCCGTAGATGCGGAGTGGAATCTGACGGGCCAGTTTTTCCAGGAATCGCTCCCTGTGCCTGTCCCACGTGCCAAGAAACAGCACACCGGGCCACGTTCCCTGCGGTTGACTGTTCTGGCAGGGGAATATTTCGGGATCCCAGGCGAAGGGAAGGAATGCAGCATTGCGGACGCCTGAAGCTTTCAACTTCTCGACGAGACGCTCGCTCCAGATCAGACACAAGTCGGCCGCGCGGGCAGCAGGGAGGGTTTCCGGTCGGGCGGCATAGTGCGGTGGGAAGGGGTTGTCAGGGTAGAAGCATGCCACCCGTATGCCCCTGCCCCGAAGACTGTCCAGCGTCGCTGCCGAGACAAACTCGAGCGTCAGAATCAGCACGGCTCGTGCTCCGGACTCAATCGCGCTGTCCTGAAGGCAACGGTTGAAGTCCCTTGATGCACGGTCCCGAAAAAAATAACTCCGAATCGTCAGTCGACGGCCTATGCGGTCACGTACCAGCCAACCCAGTCGATGCCAAGACGCTCGCGTATCAAAAATATGGGTGCGCACCCCAATTTCGTCGAACGCCCGCCGATAAGAATCACCCAGATCGCCTGGCGAGAAGTGACCGACCAGCATAATAGATTCGATTGACAATTTAGTGGCTCACTCGCGACTTGCTCCGATCAAAAAGGCGACCTTGCAGGATATGCAGGCGTTTTCTTTATGACTTGCTGCACTCAATTCCGAGGCAATTGTCCCACCTTCCTGGATCTTCCACTTCCCTGAAACGCGAGTCTGCTGAATCGCCGATCCGGGCGCGGCGGATGTTACGGAAGCCGGCAATCTCAAGTTCCCGGGAAAGAGACTTGTAATCCCACATCCACAGGTGCCTGCTTCGGCCGAACAGCATTTGTGGGAGTCCTGACAACCCTCGCAATTGAGTCTTTGTGCCCAGAAGGCTTTCCTCCATAAAACGCGAAGCCGCGTCCGCATGGTCATCGGCAACATAGCTCTTCGCCAGATATTCGAGGTCCGGTAACACCATCCGGAAAGTTCCTCCGGGCTGCAGGTAGACATGAACATTCCGGACAGCTATGCGCAGCTCCTCGAGGGCCATATGTTCGAGGACATGGGAGCAATATGCGGCCTTTGCAGAGCCAGGCGGGACCGGCAATCCCTTAATCACGTCGCCAAACTCGATATTACGGGGGTAGCTGGGAAAGCCTCTCCTTACCAGGGCCGCTTTCAGAAACGGAAAGTTTCGCTGTAACCAGAACGCCGGACCCGCATCGAAGTTGCGCCAGCTGTGCGGAGCGCAAAGGCCGCAGCCGAATTGAAGGTACTCGCCATTGCTGGTCGCCGTGGTCGGTGTGTTATCAGCCGAAGCGGCCGACTGCTGGATCATTCATGCTCCTTGATGGTTTGAGTCAGGTCTTACGGTACATAACCCGGCACAGCAAATGCCAGTGCCTGTCGAAAACCAGCGACATTCTGTTCGAAGCTATATTGGCGAATGAGGCGGAGGCTGTTTTCCCCCATGATAGTGCGCAGGTCAGGTTCGGCAATTAAGCGACGGAGGTGCTGGGAAAGGGCATCGACGTCGAAAGCGGGATAAACAAAACCATTGAGCCCATCCTGCACCAAATCCGGCTGACAGCCAACCTGGTCGGTGACAACGACGGGACGGCCCGCATTCATGGCTTCGTTCACGACGAGTCCCCAGGTCTCGTCATAGGAGGGCAAAACGAAAGCATCGCAGAGATCGTAGAACCGAGGTAGCTCGGTCTGATTGCGGAAGCCGAGAAAGCGGATGCTGGAAAGGCCGGATTCACGGACGCGTTTTTCGAGGTTGGCGCGTTCTTCGCCGTCGCCGACGATGAGGAGATAAGCCGGCGGATCCACGCGAGGGGCGGGCGCGAGACGGATGTACGCCTCGACGAGATCGATGCAGCGTTTGCGGGTCTGAAGTTTGGAGGCATAGAGAACGATGGGCCGTCCAGGCTCGAGGCCGAGTTCTTTGCGGAAATTCTCGCGGCGAGGAGCGGCCTCCAGGGCCTTCTTCTGAAAGAAATCGTTGTCGACGGCGTAGGGCATCGTAAAGGAGGGAAAGTCTCTTCCGAAATAGTGCTGCCAGTATTTCCGATTATCTTTGCCGATGGGAAGGACGCAATCGGTTGCGGTTCGGAGAATGGTAAAGAAGATTTGTTTAGCAGCCAGGGTAAACTTCGAGCGCACATGGTCATGCAGATTGGATTCGGTGCGCAGAATCACCGGAATGCCCAGGAGTTTGGCGGCAAAAACCGCATTGAGGCTCGCCAGAGTGCTGTAGCTGAAAACCCAGGCTACATCGAAGCGCCCCTTGCGGAGGCGATTGAAGATTCCCCAGTTGAGCGGTTTTGCGAAGCCAAGTTCGTCGCCATCTCCCAGCCGGGGAAGAAACTCATATTTGTAGCCATCGAGGAGGGGAACATCCCATTGAACGTGGACGCCGAATCCGCTGTCCCTGTAACCGCGCACGGACTGATCGCTGCTGAAGAAGACGGTCAGGTCGATGTCGGGCTCGAGGGCGATACGCCGCAGCAGCGGCACCTGATACTGGATGGGATGGGTGACGAAGTAGGCGACGCGAACAGTTCGTTTTGACGGGGCGCTGGGAGGCGGGGTTTCTACAGTGCTGTTGGCTGAAGTCGAATGCATTATTGCGGTGGGCCAGGCGGGGAAGCGGGCATCACTCTATCGCCATGATAACATCGGGATCGAAGTCGATCAAAACAGCAGTGGGACCGCCGGAAACGATGGCTGGCAGGCCCTGAATCCCATGAGCCGGGATGACGCCGCAACGCTCCCATTCGGAGGAACTTTCTGTCTCTGGATAACGGAAAGGAAACGGACACTCGCGTTCTGGTGACTGGTGCTGCGGGATTTTTGGGATCGCATCTTTGCGACGCGCTGCTGGGAGAGGGCCATCGCGTGGTGGGGGTGGACAACCTCAGCACCGGCAATCTGGGCAACCTCGAACATTTGCAGAATGAGCCGCGGTTTGATCTGACCGAGAAGGATATTTGCGAGGCTTTCGACGTGGGCCGGGTGGACTATGTCTTCAACTTTGCGTCGCCGGCCAGCCCTGTGGAGTACACGCGTATCGGGATTGAGACGCTCCGTGTGGGGTCGGAAGGAACGAGGAACGCGCTGGAACTGGCCAGGAAATACGAGGCGGGTTTTCTGCATGCATCGACGTCGGAGTGTTATGGAGACCCGACCGTACATCCGCAGCCGGAGAGTTACTGGGGACACGTGAATCCGGTGGGTCCGCGTTCTGTGTATGACGAGGCGAAGCGGTTTGCCGAGGCAATGGTGATGGCGTATCACCGCTACTATGGTGTGGACACGCGGCTGGTGCGGATTTTCAATACCTATGGGCCGAGGCTGCATGGCAGCGATGGACGGGTGATCTCGAACCTGATGATGCAGGCGCTGCGTGGCGAAGATCTGACGATCTATGGGGACGGCACGCAGACACGCAGTTTCTGCTACGTTTCCGACGAGATCGACGGAATCCTGCGGCTCGCGCGTTCAAACGAGCGTTTCCCGGTGAACATCGGCAATCCGGTGGAGTGGACGATTCTGGAATGCGCGCGGCAGGTCCTGGAGGTGACCGGATCTTCCAGCAAAATTCGGTTCGCTCCATTGCCGGAGGATGACCCGGTGCAGCGGCGGCCGGACATCACGAAGGCGAAGCAACTGCTGGGATGGGAACCGAAGATCGATCTGAGAACGGGGCTGAAGCTCTGCCTTGAATATTTCCAGAGACTGGTGGAGCGCGGGGAGAGGGCCACGCCGGCGTGAGGGGACTGGCCGGGGACCACGAGAGCGTGGTTCGTGCAACAGGGTGGAGAGGGAAGCGGGGGCCGTGTTTTAACAAGGTCAATCGAGTGTCCCGGTTTCGCATCGGCCCGTCAGCGCGGATAATCGATGCCGATTGTCCCATTTCTGAACACTCCAGGGCGGATGGAGGCGATCGGGTCTGAGCAGCGGAGTGGCAGGTGAAAGTCCCTGATATATTGGAGACTGGATCAGTGGCCCGGTTTGAGCCTTGCGCCAAATCCGGGGTTTCTGCCAATATCTGAAAGGACAACTCCATTGTGTTGATGATTCGTCTGGCGCGCGTGGGCGCGCGCAAACAACCGTATTACCGCGTGGTGGTGATTGAGAAGGATCGGGCGCGGAACGGGCGTTCGGTGGAGGTGGTAGGCACCTATAATCCCCGAACGAGTCCGGCTTCCATCGATCTGAAACTTGAGCGTATCGAGTACTGGAAGGGCAAGGGAGCGCAGGCGTCGGACAGGGTCGCAAAACTGCTACGCTCCGGTCCTTCGACAACGGGTCAGCCTGTCGCTTCGAAGAAGGGCGCTCCGGAGAGCACGGACGCTCCAACGGCGGCCTGATCCGGCGATTTGCGGAGGTCGACCGCTCGCCTGTTCCAGATACCTCCCACAGAGTTACTTTTGCACCTCCGGGGCGAGAAAGTCTGCGGATTGTTCTTTTGCCGGTCGCAGCCTTACGGTAGTATCCGCGATAACCCCGGAAGAGATGAACGACGTGTGTCTTCCCAATGGGGGCAGGATGAATCAGACAACAGATAAACCCGATGACATGCGGGAACTGGTAACACAAATTGCACGAGCGTTGGTGGATATTCCCGAGGCAGTCGTTGTTGAAGCGGTGGAACGAGAAGAGAGTACGGTGTTACGGCTCCGGGTTGCTCCCACGGATGTGGGCAAGGTAATCGGGAAGCAGGGTCGCACCGCACGTTCTGTGCGTACGATCCTGGGTGCTGTCAGCATGAAGCACCATCATCGATACACACTGGATATTCTCGAAGAAGACCACGAGGGAGCCGCCGACGGCGAGGAGTAGCGAGAGCGGGAAGGAACGGCGCCCCCCCCGTCCAACCAACTCGCGCGAGCCGATGGATGATTCAGCGTCCGGCACGCCGGTGTCGAACGTGCTGGGTCCGGCCGCTGGCGCGGACAACTCCGCTTCGGTTCGGCCTGAGTGGGTGCTGGTGGCGCGGCTGATCCGTTCTCACGGGCGACGCGGCGAGCTGGTGGCTGAGATCCTGACGGATTTTCCTGAACGATTCCACGAGCGAACACGACTTTTTCTGATTCCGCCGGAGCGGGTGGGCTCTCGTCCGCGCGAGGTGCAGCTGGAGAACTTCTGGTTTCTGCGCAGCCGGATGGTCATGAAGTTCCAGGGTATTGACTCGATCAACGAGGCCGAGGCGCTGCGGGGCTTCGAGGTAGCGATTCCTGCCGCGGAGCGCACACCGCTGGAGGCGGGTTCGGTTTACATCAGCGACCTGATTGGGTGCCGGCTGATCGACCTGAATCGCGATGGCCGGGACGTCGGCGCCATCGTCGATGTGGACCGCGATTCTTCAAGCACGGAGTTGCTGGTTGTGCACCCGGCCGGGGGTGGCGGGGACCTGCTGATTCCGTTCGTGGCGGAGTATGTTGTTTGCGTGGATGCGGGGAAACGGAGGGTCGAGATGCGGCTTCCCGAAGGGCTGCTGGAGATCAATGGTCCGATGACGGAAGAAGAGAAGCGGGATACTGCCGGGAATCGGTGATTCGGCCCCCCAGTCGAGATTTACTTCTCTGCATAAACACCGCCCGAATTCATCTGCCGTTCATCGGATGTTCACGGTGGGTGGCATCTACGTTTTCGCACTCCCTGAAGGAGGAGAGGAAACGTGGGCATCAATCGCAGAGATTTTCTACGCAGCGCGGCGGGTGCTGCGTCCGCAGCAGCATTGGCCGGGGTAGAGGCGGCGAGAGGAACGCAGGGCGAGGCGCAGGAGCTGCCGGCTCCGGGAGCGTCGCAGATCGACCACATCGTGGTAGTGATGATGGAGAACCGGAGCTTCGACCATTTTCTGGGGTGGTTACCGGGCGGGCGGGGCAAGCAGGGGGGGCTGAAGTATTTCGACAGCCAGGGCGAGGCGCATCCGACCTGGCACCTGACAGATTTTGTGGGCTGCGCGCATCCGGACCCGGACCACTCGTACGCGGGCGGGCGCAGCGAGGTCGACAACGGGAAGATGGACGGCTGGCTGAAGACGACGACCAACGACGTGTTCTGCATCGGCTACTACGAGGAGGCCGATCTGCAATTCTTCAGCGCGGCGGCGAGGAATTTTACGACGCTGGATAATTACTTTGCGTCGATTCTGTCGTCGACGTTTCCGAATCGGGTGTTTCAGCATGCGGCGCAGACGGATCGGCTGTCAAACACGTTCACCATCTCGACGCTGCCAACAATCTGGGACAATCTGAAAGCAGCGGGAGTGAGTGCGAAGTATTACTACTCCAACGTGCCATTTTTGGCGCTGTGGGGCGACAAGTACATCGGGATTTCGGCGCTGTTCGACGAGTTTCTGGTGGATGCGGTGGCGGGGAAGTTGCCGGCGGTTTCTTTTGTCGACCCGAAGTACACGATTCTGGACGATGGCGAGGGGAACGATGACCATCCGCACGCCGACATTCGGGCGGGTGAGGCGTTCCTGAGCAAAATCTACAATGCGCTGACCAGCGGGCCGGGGTGGAAGAACACGGTGCTGATCATCAATCGCGACGAGTGGGGCGGATTTTATGACACGGTTGTGCCGCCGCGGGTGATCGCGCCGAACGGTCTGGACACGGATTTGATCGACGGGAAAGCGCTGCTGGGCTGCCGGGTTCCAACGCTGGTGATTTCGCCGTGGACACAGGGCAATCCGGCGACGCCGAGAATTAATTCCGGACTCTATGACCACACCAGCGTGCTGAAGATGATCGAGTGGCGCTACAACCTGCCGCCGTTGACGGCGCGGGACGCTTCCAATGAGATTGCGAATTTGGCGCACGCTTTGAATTTCAAGAATCCGGTGTACACGCCTCCGACGCTGCCGACAATCACGGCGCCGGTTCCCACGCCTTGTGGGTTGTTTGAGCTGGGCAGCGAGGTGGATAACGAGAGCTACGACTTCAATATTCTGAAGAACTCGGATCTGACGCAAGGTTGGACGTTGCCTTAAAAACAGGGAGCAGGGGGTAGGGAGTAGGGTGTAGGAAAAAGAAGGGCCGCTTGTTAGCGGCCCTTCTTTTGTTGGTGCGAAGAATCAGGCTGCGAGAATCAGCCTACCAGGACTGGTTCTTCCAGCAACATGGACACGGTCCGCACTTCGGCGGGTAGCTCGGACTCGATGGTGCGCTTCAGGATGGCGAGGCAGTCTCGGTCGAAGGCGTAGGTTCCGGTTTGCGGCATGGTCCGCAGGTAGTCGTGCGCCTTGCCCCAGGCGGCGAGGGACTCGTCATGTTTGCCTTCGATCCAGCAGAGGGCGCTGCGGGCCATCCAGTAATCGCCGTTGAGCTGGGTGAGTTTTTTCGCTTCCATGAGGTCCCACCAGTGGCGGGCCCACGCGGCATCGCGGCGCGTGATGGCTTCCTCGATGACGAGAGAGAAATGGAACTCGGCGGGAATTTTCGCGGCACAGTTGTCGTACAGCGCCTCGGCCCGAATGATTTCGTTGAGGGCCTCGCGAGAAGCGCCATGGTCAAGGTAGTACGCGTGGGCGAGCAAATGCAGAAGGAACAGCTGGGGTCCGGAGACGATGCCGGTGTCGATGATGCGATGCAGAGCGTCGATGTCGTAATCGCGGGGGCGCAGGGGAGTGACGGTAGTGGCTGCGCAGGTTCTGAAGGCGCGGTCGAGTTCCGCCCAAACGCCGCCGCGCAGGAGCTGCAGGATGCGAGCGCCGTCGGAATAGCCAGCGGCCGTGCGCAGGGGGACGAGATTGACGATGGCATCCTTCAGAGCGATGGACCCGAACATCGCAATGAGGAACCAGAGATTCTCCCCGGGCGTGTCGATGACGTTGAGGGCGGCCCACAGTCCGACGATACCGGCGAGCAGACTGGCGAGGGGACCGGCGGCGATCATGGCGAGATCGCGCCAGACGGGTTCGCCGAGACGCCGGGGGACGGTGGCGGCGCCGCCTCCAGTAGTGAGCAGACCGAGAGGGTCAAAACGGAAACGCCAGCGGCCCGCGGAGAATCGCCACTGGAAGGGACCGGCAAGGAAAGCGATGAGTTTCTGGCCCAGAGACAGACCGCAAAGGGTGTGTCCCAGCTCGTGCAGGGTTACGGCCAGGAGGCCAGTGAGAGTGAGCAAGAGGATGCCCTTCACCAAACCAGGGTGGGGTAATCCCAGATTCCAGGCCCAGCGAGCCCACGCGCTGTAGATGATCCAGAACAGAACCGCGTCGGCAAAGAGATGGAACCGGTTCAGGAGCGAGAAAGTACCGTCACCCGGTCGAGCGGCAATGGCTGCGGGGTCGTGGGTTTTTTTCTCGGCGACCGGGTCCCAGCGCCAGAAAGCGAGGAGGATGACGGCGCCGAGGCCGAGCAGGAGGCCATTGGCGATCAGGTTGGAAGAGATGGAACCGTATCCGTGGCGCCAAAAGAAATACGCGAGCAGGAACGGAACGAGAAGGTTCGCAACGCCGAGCAGCAGGTTCCAGGCGCGCCCGGAGCGCCATTTTCTCCAGTAGGAAACGGCGGCGACGAGAAACAGGCTGGCGATGACCGGGAGGAAGGCTGCTGCAACCAGGAGGAGTGGGCGGAAGGCGCCTGTGGCATCGGTAAGGCGAAAGTAGTGCTGACGCGCGAGGACGAAGCAATTGAGCAGCGCCGATACGCCGACGAAGGCGAAGAGGATGGCGAGGATCGGACGAAGGGCACGCATGGCAACCCCGTGGCAGAAGATGGCTCACGGTAGCATGCGGTCTGGGCAGCCGAAATACCTCTATCGCGGGAGTTCGCCGACTCACTTTTTTGAGGGCGCGGCCTGGCCTGCAAGTTGGGAGGGGGCGGGGACTGAGGTAATCGGCGAGCGGGGCGCAGGGGGCGGGGAGCGTCGGATGCGGGCCTCGACGAGCATCCGACGAACTCGGACTCCTCGCCGAGCAACATTCAGACGGGCGCGGCGTATGTAGCGACGCTGATCAACGGGCTGATGCAGAGCTCGTCGTGGAAAGATTCGGCGTTCATCCTGACGTTTGACGAGGGCGGCGGATTCTATGATCACGTATCGCCGCAGCCGGCGGTGAGCCCGGACGGCATTAAGCCGGTGGACCTGATGGCGGGGGACATTTGCACCACGACGACGGGACCGACATGTGACTTTGTCTATACGGGGTACAGGGTCCCGCTGATCGTGGTTTCGCCGTACGCAAAGAAGAACTATGTTTCACACACGGTGGCGGATTATACCGCGATTCTGAAGATGATCGAGACACGGTTCAGCTTGCCTGCGCTGACGAAACGGGATGCGGCGCAAATGGACATGACGGAGTTCTTCAACTTCAGCTCTCCGCAGTGGATGACACCACCGACGCCGCCGGCGCAGGCGACCAATGGAGCCTGCTATGTGGACCACTTGCCCCAGGCGGCAGACTTGGTTCAAGGGAAAGGCCGCCGGGCGGGATGCCTGGCGGCCTTTGTTGTCGATGCCGATGCGATGAACTAGCGGCGTGACTTTTTCTTCGCAGCTTTCTTCGTGGCTTTCTTTGCAGACTTCTTTGCCGCCTTTTTGGCCGGCGCTTTCTTGGCAGCCTTCTTAGCGGACTTCTTCGCAGCTTTCTTCGCGGGAGCTTTTTTCGCTGCTTTCTTTGCCGCCTTTTTGGCCGGGGCCTTCTTCGCCGCTTTCTTTGCGGGCGCCTTCTTCGCTGCCTTCTTCGCCGGCGGCTTGGGCGGGGCTGCTACCTGGGCCGGAGCCTTCTTAGCCGGGGCTTTTTTCGCTGGTTTCTTTGCGGGAGGAGGCGGAGGAGCCGAGTGCTCGGGGGCCATGCCTTCGTCCTCTTCCCCTGGTTCATCGTCATCGGAGGTGATGGTAGTGGAGACCTCCACTTCCTCTTCCTCCTCGTCATCGCCGAAGCCGTTCTCCAGCTCTTCCAGATCGTCGTCTGCTTCGGGCTCGAATTCGCCGTCTGCGCTTGCATAGAACTTGTAATGATCCTGCATCCGATGTGCCCTCCGGGCTCCGCTTCAGTTTGCACCGCTGTATGAGTATGCCAGAAAATCAGCAAAACCCCTGCGCGGCGGATTATAGCAACAGCATGTGCGATTGCCAACGCAGTTGCGAATGCACACACGCGGCAGCATGACACAATGAGATTTCGCCCAGAGCGTTTTGTCTGCCGAAGGTTGGACGTTCTGGGCGAGCAGGTACCAGGTGCCGGGTTACAGGTTGCGGGTAGGGCAGCATGCGGTTCGATCTGATCACGATTTTTCCGGAGTTCTTTGCGAGCATCCTGAGCCACGGGGTGTTGCGGCGGGCGATTGCCGGCGGGCTGGTTACTGTGGAGATTCATGACCTGCGGAATTTTGCCCATGACCGGCACCGGACGGTGGACGACCGGCCGTTTGGTGGGGGCGAAGGGATGGTTCTGAAGCCGGAGCCCCTGGCCGAGGCGGTGGAGTCGCTGGGGGTGGCTGGAAAGGCGGGGCGGGATGGGGACCGGGAGCAGGTGGTACTGCTGTCGGCGCAGGGGGCGCGGTTTACGCAGGCGGTGGCACGGCAGCTGGCCGGACTGGAGCGGCTGGTGCTGCTGTGCGGGCGCTATGAAGGCGTGGATGAGCGGGTGAGCGAGCTGCTGTGCGACCGCGAGCTCTCGGTGGGGGATTACGTGCTTTCGGGTGGGGAGCTGGCGGCGGCGATTGTGGTGGACGCGACGGCTCGGCTGCTGCCGGGAGTGCTGGGGAACGAGGCTTCGAGCGAGTATGAGAGCTTTGGTTTGGCGGCAGGCCCACTCAAGCCAAAAGAGGGCTTGAATGGGGCACCCGGAAGCCCACTCAAGCCAAAAGAGGGCTTGAATGGGGCACCCGGAAACCCACTCGAGCCAAAAGAGGGCTTGAATGGGGCACCCGAGAATCCGCTCAAGCCAAAAGAGGGCTTGAATGGGGCACCCGGGAATCCGCTCAAGCCAAAAGAGGGCTTGAATGGGGCACCCGGAAGCCCACTCAAGCCAAAAGAGGGCTTGAATGGGGCACCCGAGAATCCACTCAAGCCAAAAGAGGGCTTGAATGGGGCACCCGGAAGCCCACTCACGCCAAAGGAGGGCTTGAATGGGGCACCCGGTGGGCCGCCTTCGGCTGTAGTTGGGGCAGGTGGGCTGCTGGATTATCCGCACTACACGCGGCCGGCGGAGTTTCGCGGAGTGGGGGTGCCGGAGGTGCTGACGCAGGGGGATCATGCGGCGATCCGGCGGTGGCGGCGGGAGCGGGCTTTGGAGAAGACGTGGCGGAATCGGCCGGATTTGCTGGTTGGGGCGGAGTTGAGTGCGGGGGATCGGGAGTTTTTGCGGGGACTTGGGTGGAAAGACAGGGAGTAGGGAATAGGCAATAGGGAATAGCCTTTCACCGCTTTAGATCTTTTCGGCCGCTGCGCGACCGATTCCCCTCCACGATTAGAGCTTGCGCTGGTGCAAATTTTTGCTGCTACGGGGGGTCGCCATTCGACGCGGCCGCTTGCGCGACCTTGCTCAGGCCAGGCTATTCGACTGCGCGCCGGCTGAGAGCCTACACCGCTGGCGAGATTTTTCCCGGCGCTTCGCTCAGGATGACATTTTTTATTCGCTGCGGGCGAAGGTGGGGAGGCTGCGGAGGACGTCTTCGGGTTCGGGGCGGACGCGGAAGTCGGCGTGGGCTTCGGCGTAGAGAACTTTGCCCTCGGGGGAGAGCACGAAGGTCGCCGGCAGGGGCAGCTTCCAGCTTTCTTCGCCATTGACGAAGGGGATGTTGAGCAGGATGCCGCGGTAGTAGCGCTGCAGGTACTGCGGTACGGTCCAGACGAGGCCGAACTTTTCGGCGACGGTGCAGCCGGCGTCGGTGAGGAGCGGGAAGGGGATGGCGTGCTGGCCTGCGGTGAAGTCGGACTGGCGCTGGGTTTGGGGCGAGATGCCGATGACGAGGGCGCCGCGCTCGCGGAGGGCTGGGTAGAGGTCGCGCCAGGCTTCGAGCTCGGTGACGCAGTAGGGGCACCAGCGGCCGCGAAAGAAATTGATGATGACGGGGCCGATGCCGAGGAGGTCGGCGGAGCGGACGATTTTGCCGGAGAAGTCGGGCAGTGCGAAGCTGGGGGCGGTGGCGCCTGCGGGGAGGATGCGGTCTTCGATGCGGGAAGCGAACAACTCCGCGATGGAGCGCTCGCCGATGGCGAGGCGCTCGGGCTGGACCAGGGTTCGGGTCTGGGCGGTGATGTCGTCGAGCTGGTCCTGGAGGTGCGGCATGATGACTACAGTTTAGATGGAATGGAGCTTATGGGGAGTGGAGATTTCGATGCCAGGGATTACGATGGAGGTCGAAAGACCACCCCAACGTGCTGACAACGGCACGCTGGGGACCCCGGCGAAAGAGGGTACGAGGGTGAGGCCGATGCGCGAATTTCGGAGTGTGCGGTGGGTGGGATTGGCGGTTTTGCTGTGCGGGCTGGCGGCGGCATGGGGGCAGGCGCCAGGATACACGCCGGTGACGGTGGTGGTGACGGATTCGTCGGGAGCGGGGATTGCGGGGGCGGAGATTCGGGTGACGCCGGGGAGCCCCTCGGGGGATCGGCTGATCACGGATGAGCATGGGCGCGTGCAGCTGGGGATGCCGGCGGGTAAATATCAGTTGCAGGTGTCGGCACAGGGGTTCTCGCCGAACAAGGGTGCGCTGGAGGTGGTGGACAAACCGCAGACGCTGACCGTGACGCTGACGCCGGTTTCGTCGTCGGGCGGGCAGGAGGTAGGACCTGGGCCGGCGCCGATGCAGCCGGGCGCGGTGCCGCTGGAGTCGACGGTAGAGAGGCCGCACGCTGCGGAGGGGGCGAGCGAACCGGCGCCTGCGGTGGTGCTGACCATAATCGGAACGGGCGGGCTGCGCGGGGTTTTCACTCCGGCGACGCTGCAGTCGTATCCGCAGACGACGGTGACGATTTTCGATCATCACACGAATAAGCAGGAGACATACTCCGGGGTGCCGCTGGTGGATTTGCTGGCGAAGTTGGGCGTAGTGCACGGGAAGGATCTGATGGGGAAGGCGCTGGGGCAGTACGTGGTGGCGACCGGATCGGATGGGTACAAGTCGGTGGTGGCGCTGGGGGAAGTGGATCCGGAGTTTCATCCCGGCGTGGTGCTGGTGGCCGACGCAATGGATGGCAAGCCGCTCGATGGGAAGACGGGGCCGTTCCGGCTGGTGGTGACCGAGGACAAGCGGCCGGCGCGGAGTGTGCGAAATCTGGTGAGGATTGAGGTGCGGACGGCGGAGTGACGAGGACAGCATTCAGCGTTGAGCGTTTAGCGTTCAGGAAAACAGCGGTCAGCTTTCAGCGGCCAGCGTTCAGCAGCCAGCGTTCAGCAGGGCAGCGATGAATTGGGCTGTTGCTGTTGCGATGGCGGCCCTGGCAGGAGTGGCCACGGCGCAGAATGCGGGGCCGGGCGCGGCGGTTCCGAGGGCGCTGGCTCCGTATACGACGTGCGTGTTTCCGGATGGGCTGCGGACGGTGAAGGTGGC
>CAZHTJ010000027.1:0-2795 GCA_964535525.1 uncultured Acidobacterium sp.
GGAACCACTCCGCCACAGTCTTGATGCAGGCAGGAAAGTTGGCCGCTTCACCCAGGCCCAGCAGGAACATGGCGATGCCAAACGTAGTGACAGAAAACGCCGCGCCGGGCAACATGGCGGCCACGCTCCACAGGCCGATCGCAATCGCAAATGCCTTGCGCGTTCCGAGCTTGTCCGTCACTCCCCCGGCCACCACCATCCCGATGGCATAGGCCGCCTGAAACGCAGCCAGGATGTATCCATACTTGACGCTGTTGAGTCCCGGAATGACGCCTTCGAGAAACTTCTCAAGATACGCGATGACGCCGCGATCGACGTAGGCAATCACCGTGGCAAAAAACAGCAGCGCGCAGATCACCCAGCGCTGGTGCGATACGCGATCGGCAGAGCCAAGAGTGCCAAAAAACGAGCGTGACGCTGAATCTCGTGTCGCCATTCAATCTCCGGTACCCGCGCTCCCCCCACGGACCACCCCGCCGGAACTCGCAGCGCGTTACAGCTTGTATGCCTTGCGCACCAGATTGTAGGCCAGATCGTGAGCAACCTCCACGGCTTCGTCTTCGTCGAGGCGATGTTCGGCCACCAGCCGCGCCAGCCACACGCAGTCAATGCGCCGCGCCACATCGTGCCGCGCCGGAATCGACAGAAACGCCCGCGTGTCGTCGTTGAATCCCACGGTGTTATAGAAGCCCGCCGTTTCCGTCACCTGCTCGCGGAAGCGCAGCATGCCCTCCGGGCTGTCGTGAAACCACCACGGCGGCCCGAGGCGCAGGCACGGATAGTGGCCGGCCAATGGGGCGAGCTCGCGCGTGTAGGTGGTTTCGTCGAGCGTAAAGAGGATCAGCGTGAAGTTGCGCTCGTTGCCGAAGCGGCTGAGCAGCGGATGCAGCGCGTGGACGTAGTCGGTGGCGACCGGGATGTCAGCGCCCACGTCGCGGCCGTAGCGCTCGTACACTTTGCGGTTGTGATTGCGGACCGAGCCGGGATGAAGCTGCATCACCAGGCCGTCATCGACGCTCATGCGCGCCATCTCGGTCAGCATTTGCGCGCGGAACAACTCCTGCTGCGTTTTATCGGCGCGGTCCGTCACTACGGCCTCGAAAAGTTTTGCTGCCTCGGCTGGAGCCAGATCCGCCGTCAACGCCGTCGGATGGCCGTGATCGGTGGCCGTGCAGCCGAGAGCCTTGAAGCGCGCGCGGGTATTCTCCAGCGCGCGGATGTAACCCTGCCAAACGGAGGTGTCCTCGCCGGTGAGCTGGCCCAGCTTCGCGATGTTTTCTGCAAAGCCGGCGAAGTCGGGATCGACGACGGGGTCTGGACGGAACGCCGGAATGATTCTCGGATCGGCGCCGCGCGGCTTCCATCCTGATTCCCGGATCGCCTGGTGCGCGGAAAGCGAATCGAGGGGTGAGTCGGTGGTGGCGAGGACCTCGATGTGGAAGCGCTCATAAAGGATGCGGGGCCGGAACTCCGGCGTTTGCAGGCGCTCGGAGATCACGTCGAAATAGAGGTCGGCCGTAGCGGCGGAAAGGCGCTCTTCAAGCCCGAACAGTTCCTGGAAAGCGTAATCGAGCCACATGCGGGTCGGCGTTCCGCGAAACAGATAGTAGTTCTCGGCGAAGATGCGCCAGACGCGGCGCGGATCCCTTAGCTTGTCCGCCCCGATTTCCAGATCCTCCAGCGCGATTCCCTGGCTGTACAGCATGCGGAAGATGTAATGGTCGGGCTGCACGAACAGCTTGGCGGGATCGGGAAAGGGCTGGTCGTACGCGAACCATGCGGCCTGGGTGTGTCCGTGGGGGCTGACGATGGGCAGATCGCGAACCTCGGCGTGCAGGCGCCGCGCGATGTTGCGCGTAGTCGGATCGGCGGGAAAGAGACGGTCGTCGTTCAGCAGAGTCATGGCGCCGGTGGACATAAGCCTGGTTAACCTCCGGGAGGCTCGGCAGCCGGCTTGTGCTGCAGAGGTCCGACCACTAGAATACACAAGAAGCGCGAAGATGCGCTGAACTTTAGTTGGCCTGCCCAACAAAAGTCGCCTAAGCTACTTTAAAACTCAAGGCGCGGGAACAGTCAGGGCCGAAGATTCGCCTGCAGAGCGGAGAGGCAATGCCGAAATCCGACACACACATGACGATGCGGGTGGTCAACCACATCCGAACCATGATTGAAACCGGAGACCTGCAGCCTGGCGACCGAATTCCGCCGGAGCGGGAGTTTGCGCGGCGGTTGCGCATCAGCCGCGCCAGCCTGCGGACCGGCATCGGATACCTGGCGGCGATGGGCGTGATGGATGTGCGCCATGGCGTGGGCACGTTTGTGGCGGACGGGCCGCCAGAGCTGGGCAAGTCGTCGCTGAGTTTGCTGGGCGCGCTCCATGGATTTCAATCGTGGCAGATGTTCGAGGCCCGCCGCATCCTCGAAAGCGAGTTGGCGGCGCTGGCGGCGGAGCGCGGGCGCGAGCAGCACTTCGCGTCCATGTCGGAGGAGATCGCGGAGATGTACGCGACGGTCAGCGACCCCATCGAGTATCTGATCCATGACGTGCGCTTTCATCGCGTCATCGCGCAGGCGTCGGGGAATCCGATTCTCGCCGCGTTGATGGAGACCATCACGTCGGCTCTCTACGACGAACGGCGCAAGACGGCGGAGCGCTCGCGGGATCTGAAGGAGTCGGCGGATCTGCATCGGGAGATTTAT
This sequence comes from uncultured Acidobacterium sp., assembly GCA_964535525.1. Taxonomy (GTDB): domain Bacteria; phylum Acidobacteriota; class Terriglobia; order Terriglobales; family Acidobacteriaceae; genus Palsa-343. Next base: position 2,701 of record CAZHTJ010000027.1, read on the forward strand.
CGCGCGATCCGCTCGCGAAATGCCGGGGCGGCGCGCGCGGTGATGGAGCGGCATCTGACCGCCGCGCAGTCCGCACAGGATCTGGAAATCTCCGG
>CAZHTJ010000027.1:2895-29542 GCA_964535525.1 uncultured Acidobacterium sp.
TGATGGAGCGGCATCTGACCGCCGCGCAGTCCGCACAGGATCTGGAAATCTCCGGCGGCCCTCCAGCAGCCCCGGTAAACGGGCAGCCGCCAAAGAGGCCACGCAGGAAGCCTGTGGAAGTCTAAACAGCCTGCGGAAAACTCGCCTTCGGCAAGGAAAAGTGAAGGGGCATGACTTTTAGTCATGCCCTTGATGCCGCAAAAAGAAGCACGGCATTAGCCGCTGAGTATCTTGTCTGCTTCACAGCCTGCGAAAACTCGCCTTCGGCAACGAAAAATGAAGGGGCATGACTTTTAGTCATGCCGTTGAGGCCGCAAAAGAAGCACGGCTTTAGCCGCTGAGTATCTTGTCTGCTTCACAGCCTGCGAAAAACTCGCCTCCGGCAAGGAAAAGTGAAGGGGCATGGCTTCAGCCATGCCATTAAGACCACTGAAAAACGTGGCTTTCGCCCCTGAGGGATGGCTTTGAACGCTGAATCAGACCCTCCTTAGACCTATGAGCGCTTCCTGCAACACAGGGCCGCGCAGTACCTTCATTGTTCGCAAAATCGAGTTGGACTATCTCCACGTTCGAAGCGCCCGGGAAGTGCGCAAAAACCTCCAACGTAGTGCGCCGGATATATCACCGGCATCACAGGACACTCGAAGCTCAGACCCGGAACAACAGACCGAAGCAGCGAAATCGCCGGAAGGCCGACCTTACAGACATTGCGACACGCAAGCCCGTTTTTCAGCACTAATTCGGCCCAGTCCCGATGCCCTTGCCCGCCCCTTTGCGTCCCAAACCCTTTTTCGTGATGAGTTTGGCGGACCTGCGTTATCATGAGGTGACCTGTGAGGGACGCGATGCCCGTCGCCACCGCGGGAATGCCGACAGATGGGTGCCCGCCTTTTCTGCGGTGGGCCGGCAGCAAGCGGAAGCAACTGCCCAAGCTGAAGGATTTCTGGAAAAAGGATCACAAGCGCTACGTTGAGCCCTTTGCCGGGTCGGCATGCCTGTTTTTTGCCATCAGCCCCCCAAAGGCAATCATCGGCGACCTGAACCCGGAGCTAATATCAACCTATGTCGAGGTCAAATACCGCCTGCCTGCTGTCCTCGAAGAGCTTGCAAAGCTGCCGCCTTGGCGTAAGAGCGAGTACCTGCGGTTGAGGTCGCTCTATACGTCGGGAATGAAACCTCCGGCTCGGGCCGCGCGCTTCATTTATCTCAACCGATTTTGCTTTAACGGCATATACCGGACAAACCTTAAGGGACAATTCAACGTGCCGTACAGCGGGGACGGATGCGGCTCTTTGCCCGAGGATGAGGTTTTCAGGCTCTGTTCTCGTCTCCTGCGCCGAGCGCGATTCGTCAACGGCGATTTCGAGAAAGTGCTGAGCCACGCTGAGAACGGCGACTTTGTCTATATGGACCCGCCTTATGCCGTGCGGGCACGAAGGGTGTTTCGTGAATATGCCCCTGGCACCTTTACCCATGAGGACATCGCCCGGCTGCGTTCGTGGATGATACGTCTGAACAAGGCTGGAATTAGCTTTTTGGTCAGCTATGCCGAATCCGACGAAGCGGACGTCTTGCGGAAAGGCTTTTCATACGAAGTGGTCCGGGTCCGGCGCAATATTGCTGGGTTTGCAGCTCACCGAGCGTGGACAAATGAGCTGCTAATCTCGAACATCTAGGGTGCAATCATGCCGACTCTGAATCCGATGCAACCCGCGATCCCGGCGATTGTCCCCACCGGGCATCTGCGCCATCTGACGCCGGACGAGATCCGGCCGAGTGCCAACAACCCCAGGCTGCTGTTCGATCCCGAACAACTCCTCGAGCTGAAGAAGAATATCGGTGAACACGGTGTTCTCGTGCCCATCATCGTGTATCAGGCGAAGGGTCAAACAAAGTTCTCAATTCTCGATGGAGAGCGGAGGTACCGCTGCGTCAAGGAATTGGTTCAAGAGGGACGCACGGGCAAGGATGGAGCGCCGCTCACGTTACCGGCGAATGTGGTGGATCCGCCTTCGCGAATCGCCGCGGTGCTTTACATGTTCTCTATTCACAACTACAGACACGGCTGGGAACTGATGCCCACGGCCCGGAGCCTGAAGTTCGTCATGGAGACGATCGAGGAGCAAGACACCAAGGTCTTGGCCAAATTTACTGGCCTCAGCGAACCGCAGATAGAGCGCTGCAAGAAACTGCTCGCCTTTCCGGACCGCTTCCAGGAAATGTCTCTCGACCCAGACCCGAAAACCAGAATTCCCTCAAACTTCTGGATCGAAGCACTGCCGGTCATCGACCTGGCGATCGAAACGGTGCCCACGATCCAGCGGCTTGGTCGGGACCGCGCCACAGATAAGCTAGTGGAAAAGTATCGCAGCAGGAGGATCAAGAGCGTGATCCATTTCCGCCGGATCATGGAGAGCTATGACCTCTCGGAAGATGAGCCTCAGACTCGGGCCCAGGTTCTTCGCACAATCGAGGCGTTCTTCCTCGACCCAACGATCGAGACGCGGGAAGCGTTCGATGTGTTCGTCGCTGAGAAGAAGCGAGTTCAGAGTGCATTAGCTGCCTGTGAGGGTTTCCTAAGCCAGCTTCAAAGGTTCAAACTAACTTACACAGCAGACGAAGAAGAGCGAAGGAACCTACGAAATGCGCTCAGCGATGTGCGCGCATATTGCGAGAGTCTAGAGAGAGCCTTAGAGGGCGAGGACGATCCCCAGGCACCGCAAGACTGAAAATGTGGACATTTATCTATAGCATCAGGGCCGCTTGGCGCTTCCGAGGTTACCGGCCCAAGCCCCTGTCGCCCCTCTCCGCCCGCCGTTGGATAAGGCAGTTCGACAGGAAGAGCCGAAAGTGCGCCAAAAAATTGCTGGACAATGTGATCTTCCTGTCGGAGTCAAAGTCCCGTGACATCCTGGTCAAGCAGAACGCCGCTTTGATGAAGCGGTTGACTGCCGCTGGCTTGCCACTAGAGAACCTCATCTACGTTCAGGTCCACGATGCCGGGAGCAGTAGTCCAGTGTTGCTCAACCTGCTCCGGGACGCCGCCAGACTACAGAGATTGCACTGCAAGTTTGTTGACGGCCGGGACATCATCGGGCTGAGCGAGGCAATGGACGAGATTGGTAAGAGTGCAATTGGTCAGGGCGCAATCATTTACATCGACGACTTTGTCGGGAGCGGCACTCAGTTTTGCGATGCAAGGGACTTCGCCGCCGGGTCCGTCGACGTGGCTGCTTTTTCGGAGTTCATCATTGCCCCGTGCATTTGCGAGGAGGCCTACGATGAGCTTGACGCCCGCGGGATAGAGGCGTTCACTGGCCACAAGCACCTTAAGTCGCAGCGCCCATTACACAGCAAATCAAACCTGTTTGCTGAGGCTGAGCGGAAAAGCCTGCTCCTCGTCTGCGAGCGTATCTCTAGTCAAGGCCTTGGATTCATGAATATGGCAGCGATGGTTGTGCTCTGGCTCAACGCGCCGGACAACGTACCCATAATATTGCGGGGCAGCCAAGATCAGACGCCGTTCGTAGGAATCTTTCCAAGGACGACTGACCTTCCAGTCCCGCAAGTTATATAGCGTCTCTGCAGCGACCATGGGCCACGGGCGCCACCACTCCAATTGGTCCTCATAAGTCGTCTTCTCGCACCCTTATAGTGGTCCCGATGGCGGCGTCCGCTTCCACGCCGACCGCCAAGAGCAATTCTGGGAATGCAAAGGCTGGCAGTCAGCGCACTCTGCGATCGGTCCCCCGGCAACCTGCACCCTGTACCTGCACCCTGCACCCTGTAACCTGTAACCTGTTCCCTGCACCCTCCGATGCCGTCGTGGCCCATTACCTTCGTACCGCCGACCCTGCCGATTTCCCTTGCTTCTCAACCCTCGAAAACCTATCGTCGAAAGTAGGGAAAGCTCTGCCCGCCACATTCGGCGCGCAGAGCTTTTCGACTTTCAGGGAAAGTTGAGGCCCTTATGCAATTAACTTCGTTTCTGTTATCTGGGCTCCGAGGCCCTCAGGCGCTTGGGGGCAAATAATTGTGCACCAAGGGCTTGGGGGAAACGATAACCCTTGGGGGGGGCGCACCACTCAGCTAAGAACCGGTGCGGACAGAGCGGCCGACGACCCGGGCGGAACGGACCGGCTTCTTCTGCCGAACCAGTTTGGGAGCGGCGGCTTCTTCGAGCCCGGAGCGGCGGTCCATCCATTCATCGAGCCGCGACTTGCGAAAGCGCCAGCGGTTGCCGAGCCGGAAGGCCGGGATAAATCCCGTAGCGGCGTAACGATAAAGACTGTCAGCGCTGATGCCCATGTAGTGGGCGGCCTGACGAATGTCCATGACTTCGCGGATCTCGGGTTGGGCCGGCGAGGCTTTCACGGATTTCTCCAGAGCTGTGAGGCACGCCCTTTGTACCACAGTCCGGCGGAGGAAAGGAATGACGATTTGGTGGGGTATTTGAGTATCAACCCCATCCCATTCAAGTCATGGAAGTTGAATGAGATGGGGTTGCGTATTTAAAGCTTTGGTTCCAGGGAGCTGATGATGGACAAAAAGCTGTCGTCGACGGTGCGGTTTTTGGCGATGGCTTCGGCCAGCGGGATGTCCTCAATCTTTATGCCGTGAAGGACGACGAGCCGCCCGAATTTGCCCTGGTGGACGAGGTCGATCGCGGCGAGGCCATAGCGTGTGGCGAGCATCCGGTCGTAGGCCGTGGGCGTTCCGCCGCGTTGCGTGTGGCCGAGGTTAACGGAGCGGGTCTCGTAACCGGTCTTCTTCTCGATCTCCTCCGCGAGGTGCTCCCCGATGCCACTAAGGCGCGCGTGGCCGAAGGAGTCGACCTTGGTGCCCTTGGTGGCCTGGCCGCCAATTTCGGGCAGCTTGGCGCCTTCGGCGACGACCACAATGCCGTACTTTTTGCCGTGGTCATGGTTGTATTTAAGGATGGCGCAAACGTGGTCGAGGTCGATGGGCTTCTCCGGAACCAGGATCACATGCGCGCCCCCGGCAACGCCCGCGGTGAGCGCGATCCAGCCCGCGTCGCGGCCCATCACTTCGCAGACAATGACGCGGTTGTGGGACTCGGCGGTGGTGTGGAGGCGGTCAACGGCCTCGGTGGCGATCATGACCGCGGTGTCGAAGCCGAAGCAGACGTCGGTGCCATTGAGGTCGTTGTCGATGGTCTTGGGGACGCCCACGCCGGGCACGCCGGCCTCGATGAGCGCGTTGGTGACCGACTGCGTGTCGTCACCGCCGATGGCGATGAGCGCGTCCAGCTTGTTGGCCTTGAGGACCTCGACGCATTTCTGAATGCCGCCTTCGACTTTGCGGACGTTGGTGCGCGAGGTGCGCAGGATGGTGCCACCCTCGTCGAGAATACCGTCGACCTTGTGCATCGTCAGCGCGACGGTGTTGTTGTCGAGCACCCCGCGCCAGCCTTCAAGGAATCCGACAAACTCGTCTCCATAATGGGTAATGCCCTTCTTCACGACCGCGTGAATCACGGCATTCAGACCGGGGCAGTCTCCGCCGCCCGTTAGCACACCAATTCGCATCTTTGTCTCCCTGTCACTGGAATCGGGTAAAAAAGCATTGCCGAAGAACCGCAGCGCTCTTCGCGAGAAGCCCGGGTTTCGAGGCACTTCTCAAGGGTAAGAAAACGCGTGACCTTTACGGTCATGATACTGGGCGGCTGTGACGGCTTTCAAATTACGAAAATAACTTGAGCCGGTTTGCGGGCGTCCGAGCCCGCATGCGAAATCCTGAGGAGCCTGGCGATGAAGGATCTCTGGCTGAAATCCTGAGCGCCGCGAAGGAGCCGGGACTCTCTATCGATAGAATCGGTGCATGTCTCTTCTTAAGGTGATTTTGCTGGCCATCATCCAGGGCCTGGCCGAGCTGCTGCCAGTTTCGAGTTCGGCGCACGTGGTCGTTGCCGAAAAGCTGATGGGGATGGACCCCTCCGCGCCAACTATGACCCTGCTGCTGGTGATGCTGCATACTGGCACCATGTTCGCGGTCATCGTCTACTTCTGGAAACAGTGGAAGGAGACGTACTTCGTTGAGCCCGAGGCGAAAAAGCGCTTCCTGTGGCTGGCGGTAATCGCGACTTTCTTCACGGCGGTGGTGGGCGAGGCGGTTATTAAGATCATCGAGCACACGCTGTTCCGGCACGCGCCCAAAGCGCAGATCGAAGACCTCTTCAGCCATCTCGAGATCGTCGCCCCGGCGCTACTGGCCGCGGGCATTTTGATTCTGGTGGCTGGACTGAAGGAAGGACGCCGGCCCGACTCCGAAGAGTCGGACCAGATTGGCTTCGGCCAGGCGGGCATCATTGGCGCGGTGCAGGGTTTGTGCCTTCCCTTCCGCGGATTTTCTCGTTCCGGCGCGACGATTTCCGTCGGCATTTTGCAGGGCATCAAAAAAGTGCGTGTGGAGGCGTTCAGCTTTGCGCTGGCGGTGATCATCACACCGCTGGCGATTGGCCGTGAGGCGCTGCGCCTGCATCACGCGGATACCAGCGGATTCGCGCAGGCCGCGCTGCCAAGCCTGCTGGGGATGGTCTTCGCGTTTCTCGCCGGGCTGGTGGCGCTGAAGTGGCTGAGCGCGTGGCTGGAGAAGGGACGCTGGCACTACTTCGGCATTTACTGCATCCTGGCTTCGATTGCGGTCTTCGTTTTGCACGCGAAGGGGTACTGATATCTTGTTGCTGTGGCTCGAATCGAGCCGGGCGTTTCGCCATTCTGAACGCTGAGCGCTGTACGCTGTACGCTCGTTGTTATGTGGATTCGCAGATTGTGTATCGAACGCGTGACCGCCGCGGGCCAGGCAGTTCCCTGCCCCATCGCGTGGATCGACAACTTTGCCATGCGCAACTTCACCAACGATGCGATCTTTGACGACACGCTGCCGGTCGCGGACGGCGTGCTGGAGACTGGGTCACGGGTTCCGCTGGATCGGCTGCGCGAGGCTATGCAGGATTGGTTCCGACGCAAGAGCTATCTGGCTGCGGAGGAGACGCTGCGCGTAGAGGAGATGCCGGCTCTAAAATCGTCCTCCTGAGCGCCCCCCGCGGCTACTGCGCCGGAAACGCGTCGCGCAGATAAATGCACTGCTCGAAGGCCGCTGGCACGCCGTCCTTCATCTGTGGCGCGAAGGTCATGTGCTTCACGAAGCGCTCCGACTCATGGACGAGGTCGTCGTCATCGGCGTCGACTAGTTTCACCTTACTCACCTTGCCCTCAGGGCTGACCTCAATCTGCACCAGGACATTGCCATGGAGCGGCTCAAAATGGTTCACTGCTTGCTGGTTGATGAGCTTGTGCGGGGTTGATCCGTCGTCCTCCGGCTCGCCCATGTCGGGCTGGTCCGGCGGAATGACAAACAGGCTTGGCGGGAAGGTCTTCACCAAATCTGCGTGGCCGGCAGCTTCCACCATCACCCGCCCGGCATCATAAATGCGGAAGCGCCGCGGCACACTGTGCGTTCCCACCGGCTGCCAGTCTTCCCACGTCACCGTCTGGTTGAACATCTCCGCGAAGGCCAGCACGTGCGCCAGCGGATCGAAACAGACGCGCAGCTGAAGGACCTGATTCGTGCACTCGAAGGGAGAGCCCTCCATCTGCTGGAAACGCACATAATGCCTCGGCTGTTTGGCGGCAAAAACTGCGTCGGCGTATTCGGGCTCGCGGTAATTCTCGCGGAGATCGTAGACCTTGAGCGGCATAAGCATGTTGAAGTGCCGCCACTGTTTTTTGAGGGCCAGGTCTTCGATGTAGGTGTAGTGGAAGTCGCCCGCGACGATGTCGGCGCGGATGGAATGCAGCGGATCGCGCCAGATGTCCCAGGTTCCCGTGGTGAGCTTGCCTTTGTGGCTGTAGAGCTTCAGATCGTAGTGGACGTGATGTGGAACGTCGGTGGCCGTTGCGCCGGCTTCGAGAGCGCGAGCGCGGCCGAGAGCTGTGTCGAAGGGCTGGTTGGCCAGGACCTGCGCCCATCCTGCAGGCACCAGCAGCATCAGGAACAGCGCGGACACGATACTCCGCATCGCCGGCCCCTTTCCCCCTCAGGAAACGCACGATGATAACAGACGGCTGAGGGGCGAAACGAACCCATGAATTGCGACCGGTTTGGGGAACGAGCAATGCAGCGCGGGGAGTCTGCTACCTGCGTTCCTCGAGACGCACGATGCGCTGACCGTGGTCGGAGATCATGCCCAGCAGATCTTTCACGTCGCGGTTCCAGATGTCCATCATCCGGTCCATGCGCTGCTCGACGCGGTCGATGCGGCCATCAAGCCGGTTCAGGCCGGTCTGGTTCAGCAGGATGCCGACCAGCGCCAGAATCGACGGCGCGGCGATAACGACCCAGAGCTGGAGCTGCGACACGACCATTCTCCTGATTGTACTGCACGATTTTTGCATGGAAACGGGAGGGATCGGTGCTCGCGCGGCGGTTTCATAACACGGTCGTAACCCGAGAAAATCTGCTGCCGAACCCGTGATGGCGGTCACTGCCTCCGACACCCGCGCCGCGGTACGATCCGCCGCAATGGCGGCTCCTTCCCTTTCGACGAGTGCGGTTGAAGCGCTGATGCTGGGACTGGCCACGGGACCGATCTGTTTGGCGTCGTGCGGACCCGTGGTGTTGCCATGGATGCTGGTGCAACCCCAGGGGGTGCGGAGCCACGCGCGGCAGTTGTCGATCTTCCTCAGCGGGCGGCTCGCCGGATACCTGGTCTTCGCTACGGTCGTCTGGCTGGCTGGCATTGCGCTGGCAGGCGCCGGGAATGCGCGCTTCTGGATCATGGGCGGCGTGCAGGTGCTGCTGGCCGTCGGGCTTCTCATCTACGCCGCGGCCTGGCCACATGCGCGCTGCGGTTTCGTCCGGTCGAAGAACAATCTCGTCCAGATCGGCACCACTTCCTCCGCGCCTCCGCAGTCGCGGCCCACGGGCGCCATCGCGCTGGGCTTCCTGACCGGGATCAATCTTTGCCCGCCGTTCCTGGTCGCCGGGGTTCGCGCTGCCCAGTTGCCCACGCTCGCCGCGGCGCTGCTGTTCTTCGCCGTCTTCTTTGTCGGAACAGCGGTGTGGTTCATGCCTTTCCTCTCCCTGGGGGTTGTGCGCCGCACGCCCTCATTCATGACTGTCGCCCGCATGGCCGCGGTGTTGCTGGCGTGCTGGTACGGGTTCACCGGAGGCTCGCTCCTGATCGAGAAGGCGATTTATGGCTAGCCGCGTTCTCCCCCGGCCGCCCGCGTTTCGGAGTGTCGGCCGATCCGTGTTGCTCACCCTGCCGATGGCGCTGTGGGCGTTGCTGATGTTCACGCCGTCGTTCAGGCAGCCCGGGCGCAACAGTCACATCGGCGCGCTGCTTGTGATCCTGTTCATGACGGCCCTGTTCTTTCTGATGATGCGTACCGGCAAAACTTATCGCTGGCGCCGCTACTTCTTCGTAGCTCTGGGACTCCTCTTCCCCGTTGGCTTCATCGCCAGCCTGGTCGCAGTGCGCGGCACCATGAGCATCCCCATCGAGCGCATGGTCTCCGGCGACACGCCGTTCTGCTACATGGTGATCCCGATGCTGATTCTGCCGGCAGCGGTGACCAGGACCATCATCTTTCCGGGGTCCATTCTGCCGACGGCCAGCAACCCACACTCGATCGCCATCATGATCGGGCTGTGGCTGGCGCTAACGCTGGTGGTGGGCAAGGCATGGTGCAGCTACATATGCTTCTTCGGCGGCATCGAGGAGGGCTTTGCGGCGCTGCCCAAGCGCATGAAGATTCGCAAACTCGATCCGCGCCTGCGGCTGGTGCCGTGGGCGATTCTGCTGTTCGTCGTGGTGCTGTCGGCGGCGCTCTTTGAGCCCGTGTACTGTATGTGGCTGTGCCCGTTCAAGACGGTGACGGAATATCCCGCGGTCCACTCGGTGCAGACAGCGATTCAGATGGGGATTTTCATCACGCTCTTCGGGGGACTGGTGGTGGTGCTGCCGTATCTGACCAGGAAGCGGACGCAGTGCGCGTTCTTCTGCCCGTTCGGCGCGTTTCAGTCGCTGTTCAACAAGATCAACCTCTTCGAGATTCGCTTCGACCGCGAAAAGTGCGTGGACTGCACGCTCTGCCAGACTGCGTGCCCGACCATGGCCCTCTCCGCCGAGTCGATTCGCGAGGGCAAGACCCTGCTGAACTGCATGAAGTGCGGCGCCTGCGTCGACAGCTGCAAGAAGAGCGCGGCGGTCTGGCACCTGAAGGGCACGAAGGTCGCGCTGAAGCCGGAACGCGCGCGGCTGCTCTTTCTTTATGGAGCGTGGGCGATGGCCACGATGTTCGGCGGCAGCATCCTCGCGAATTCGATCTCAACCATCATCGGCTTTTTGCCGCTGCGGTAAAGGAGGGGCGTGATGCGCGCACGGATTCTGGCGATTCTGGCTTACATAGGCGCGGCGGTGACGCTGCTGATCGCCGCCTGCGTGCCTTTCGTGCTGATGGGCGTCTTCTCCAACGCGGTGGCCCATGCTGGGCTGCACATGGATCCGTCCTACAGCGGCGGCACCATCGTGCGGACGGTGGCGCACGGGAGGTATCAGACGGATGTGTACGCGCCGGTGCGGCCGCGGGCGCTACAACAGGTCCACGCCTTCGTGCAGGTTGCATTCAGGCCTGTGTCGGCACTGCCCCGGCACGTCAGCGAGGAGATTGACCTCGATGGCGACGGCCAACCGGATGTCCGCGTCAGCTTCACGGTGCCCACCGGTCCGCACGCGCGACCCATCGGCGAAGTGGTCGCGCTCAATGCGAAGTATCAGTCGTTCACAATGCCAGGCAATTATTCCTTCTCCGAGATGATGGTGCAAAGTGGCGGCGCTGTGGTCGTGCGCGTGCCTCTCCGATAGCGCGGCGATCCACCGATAACTCGCCGCGTCATCCGCGCATCCCACCGAATGAGCCGGTTTTCGGGGCCACCTCTGGTGGTTTCCCATCCATATTGCGCGGACCGGCGCCTTTTCATACCCATCCCCAAGGAGAAACACCCTATGAAGAATGAGAACCTGCGTGAGCTGCTGGTTGAGGAACTGAAGGACCTTTACTCGGCCGAAACACAGTTGACCAAAGCCCTGCCGAAAGTCGCAAAGAACGCGACGGACCCGCAACTGAAGAGGGCCATCGAAAGCCATTTGAAGGAGACCGAGGGTCACGTTGAGCGCCTGGAGAAGATCTTCGAGCAACTCGACGAGAGCCCGAAGGGCAAGACCTGCGAAGGCATGAAGGGCCTGATCACCGAGGCCGACGAGCGGATCAAGGAAGGCGGCGTGCCCGCTGTGCTGGACGCGGGCCTGATTGCCGACGCGCAGCGCGTGGAGCACTACGAAATATCCGCCTACGGCTCGGCGCGCACCTTTGCCAACCTGCTCGGCGAGAAGCAAATTGTGACCCTGCTCGAGGCCACGCTGAAGGAAGAAAAGGCAGCGGACCAGAAGCTGACCTCGCTGGCAGAGGGCATCAACGTTGAAGCGAAGGCGGCCTGATTCACGCCGGCTTTCGCAGCGAATGGGGAGGCTTCGGCCTCCCTTTTCTTATGGCCAGGATCCGGCGTGACGGTCGGCGATCCCGCCGGTCAGTTGTTCGGGCTCGCCGGGCCAGCCGTGTTTTGCGCGGCGCCCGTCTCGTTCTTCTGACTCTCCAGCGGCAGCGGAATCTCCATCGCCCCTATGCGATCCGTGTTCACATCCCGGACCGCAACGCGCAGCCAGGCCGCGGCGGCCGGCACTTCCAGGGTTTGCGTCGCGCGGAAAATCGGACGCTGTTTCCCGTTGCTGTCCGGTGTCTGATCGCGTACCGCATTCTGCGCAAGGCCGTTGAGCAGCTTTCCGTTGGCGTCGAACGCACCGGCGGCAAACTCCAGCACCTGCCCGTTGGTGTGCGTCTCGGCGCTCTGATCGAGCACCAGATAGTCAATCGTGTACGGGCGCAGCGGAATCGGCGGCGGCAACTTTGCCGGCTTGTCGCTTTTGCGAACCACGAAGTACGCGGGCTGCTCCACCAGACCCGCCATCTGATCCGGCGTAGCCAGCGCCGCGGGCCCGGCATGGAACTGCGCGCGGAAAACAATGTCGTGGTCGATGGGCGCGCCGTGCTGCATGTACGCATACAGCGAATCGCCCTGTTTATGCGCGACTACCTGGTCGGCCACAGCCAGCACGGCCCGCTTCTCGTCGTTCGAGAGCGGCGCATCCGGATCTTCCGCGAAATAATAGCGGCGGTACTCGAGCGTGTAGCCCTTCTTGTCGAGGTTCACGATGATTCTTCGTACCGACCCGTCCGCCTTCGGATTGGTGGGCGAGTAGCTCATCTCGTAATACGTTGAGCCGTTTTTCACGGCATCCTTCATGGCTGCGCTGAAGTCGTTGGTGTTGTAGTAGGCGCGGCCGCCGGTGACGTTGGCGATGTGGTCGGCGATGGTGTCAATGCCGATCAGCTCCGGCTTGAGCCCCGCCACATTCACCGGATAAACCGACACCTCGGCAGCGTTGAGCGCATCCAGCGCCTGTTTCAATACCTTGAAGTCCCAGCTGTCGCCCATCGTGGTCGGCGCGCTGCCGTCGAATCCCTGCGCCTGCAGGGGCGAGCCCTGAGCGGCATTCATGACGTTGCCCACCACCATGGCCTGGATGCCAAACAGTGGAACAGTAGCCGGAAACTCGGACGAGAGCCAGATGAGGTTCTTGCGCCCCGGCAAACCTCCGAGATAATGCGCCAGGAAGGTCATCACCTCAAACGGCATGTCCACATCCGCGGAGCCGTAGTTTGCGCCGTACAGGAAAGCCTGCGGTATGTCGCCGTCTTTGCGGTGCAGATCGAAGGTAGCCAGCAGCTTGTTGGTGTCGGTCGTGAATCCCTGCAGAAGGTGAAAATCTTTCGCGAGCAGGAACAGCGCAAAGCGTGTGCCCTCGGGCCTCGATGCCAGAAAATCCGCGAGCTGCTTGCGCGCCTGCGGCTGATCTTCAGGATGCATGTGCACCGCGTCGTAGACAATCACGTACAGCGGGCCGCGCTCCGGCGCCGTCGCCACATTCACATAGGTGTCGGGCGGAAGAGGTGGAATCTTCTGCGCCACGAAATTCGATGGTGCGTTGAAGTCGAACTCCTCGAAGGATCGAATCTCCTGAGGCTTCTTTTCTTCGCTGACTGAAAAATCCTTCTTCTTCAGCCCCAGAACCGGATCGCCATGGCTGTCGGTCACTACCACATCGAGCACCACTCGGCGCACCGTGACAGGAATCGTGTAAGGCGCGGGAGCCGATTTGGAGCCCACATTCGGCCGGCCGCCGGTGCGCTGCGCAGAGCAGCACAGAGACCCGGCCAGCAAGCTCAGACAGATAACCATCGCCGGAGCGGCGAGACCGGCTCCGCGACGCCAGGGAAACAGCATGACGCACCTCGCAACTTTGGGCAGCATGTGCGCCCATTGTATCCGCGTCTCGGGCGCGCCGGCTCCCTGCGCCTATATACGGGCCTGCGACGGAAAAGTCGCAGTGTTACAAACGATTTCCTGCCCCCCTCGCGGAGGTTGTAATCCAACATCGTTGTGATAGCTTGTTGGCGGTTCATGGGGGGCTCCTTGCGCGCGATCCTGATGCACCTCTGCCTTGTCTGCCTGTTCACGGCAGCTTCACCCAGGGCTCGCGCCGTCTCCTGCCCCGTGACCACCGAGACGCCCTCCGACGCCCGAACCGCATTTCTGCATGGCGACTACGACAAGGCGCTGTCTCTTTACCAGGAGCAGCTCGCCCTGTCCCCGAACAACCCTGTCGCCATCGCGGGCGAGGTCGACGCCCTGCTCCGCCAGCAGAAGGTCGCCGAAGCCCTGGATACGGCGGAAAAGGGCGCAACCGCCGATCCCCATAGTGCTGTGGCCCTGACAGCGCTGGCCGCCGCCCAGTATCGAGCCGGGCTGCCCTGGAAGGCGTGGGACACGAGCACCACCGCCCTCGCCGCCGATCCCTGCTATCCGCTCATCCACCTGTGGCTGGCGCGCGAGGCGCAAATTCGCTCCCTCTACGCCACGGCTGCGCTCCAGGCTCGCACCGCCCACATGCTCGATCCCGCGAATCCGGAGATTCGGAGCCAATGGATCCAATCCCTGCCGATGGCCGACCGCATCCGCGAGCTCGAGGCGTATCTCGCTTCGCCCACCGGCGACGATCCCGAGGACATCCGCCATATGCGGATGTTTCTCGAGTTCATGAAGAACTCCGCTACCCAGCCCCGCAGACCCTGCCGCCTGGTCTCGACGACCACGTCCACCCAGCTGCCCTTTACCTATTTGATGGAGGATGCTTACCGCATCCGCGCCTTCGGCCTCGACGTCCGGCTCAATGGCGAGAAAGCAAAGCTACAGATCGATACAGGGGCAGGCGGCATTCTTGTTAGCCGCTCCGTGGCGGAACGGGCCGGTCTAAAAGCCGTATCGCAGACGGAGATGGGCGGCATCGGCTCCCAGGGATATAAAGCGGGCTACACCGCCTACGCCGATTCCATCCGCATCGGCGATCTGGAATTTCATGATTGTGCGGTTCGCGTTCTGGACACTCGCAACGTTGTCGACGAGGATGGCCTCATCGGAATGGACGTGTTCGCCAATTTTCTGGTCACGCTCGACTACCCGATGCGCAAGATGGGCCTCGATCCCCTGCCGCCGCGGCCCGGCGAAGAAGCTGCCCCGGCGAGTCTCGAATCGAACCAACCCGCCGGCGCCACAGCCACAGACCAGGAAGCGTCAGACGAAACCTCGGCCAACCCACCCGCCGCGAAACCAAAACCGCACGGCCCCTGGGACCGCTACATCGCCCCGGAGATGAAGGACTGGACTCCCGTCTTTCGCGTCGGTCATGCGCTGATGCTGCCCGTTTCCCTCAACCGCAAAGTGACGAAGCTCTTCATCCTCGATACCGGCGCCTTCTCGACCTCCGTAACCCCCGATGCCGCGCGCGAGGTCACGAAGGTTCATCCGGCGGGCGATCAGCTGACCGTCAAAGGCATCAGCGGAGCGGTGAAGGAGACTTATCTGGCCGATAATCTCACCTTCTATTTCGCGAACCTCGGGCAGCCCGCGGTGGAAACGCCCGCCTTCGATCTGTCCAGCATCAGCCGCGGCAGCGGCATGGAGATCTCTGGCCTGATCGGGGCCAATACCATTGCACTCACCACGCTGCGTATCGACTACCGCGACGGCCTCATCCATTTCGACTACAACGCGAACCGGGGCTACGTGCACCAATAACGGCGATCATCAGAAAGGCCCTGCGTTCTACGTGATGCCGCGCAGATACTCGTAGCTCTTTCGCAGGCTGTCGATCGGGTCGCCGGGTGTCTCGTCCTGCTCCACGAAATAGTGCTCGACGCCGAGCCGCTCCGCCTCGGCCAGCAGCGGCTTCCAGTCGAGGTTGCCGCTGCCCACTTCCGCGAAATGCCGCGACTCCGCATTCATATCAGTCGATGTTACAAATCCAGGCTTGCGGTCCTTGAGGTGGAGCAGCCTCACCCGGCGGCCCAGCCGCCGCAGCAGTTCGAGCGGGTCGAGTCCCGCCTCCGCGACCCAGTAGACGTCGGGCTCGAAGAACACCAGCTCGGGATCGGTCTCGGCGATCAGCACGTCGTAGCCTGTCTTCGAACCCAGCGCGGGGGCCCCGGAAAGCCCCGAATTGGCTTGCCGGGGCGGCAGGGACCGAAACTCATAGTCGTGGTTGTGAAATGCAAAGCGCATGCCCAGATCCTTCGCGCGCCGCCCCCACAGGTCGAATTGCTTCGCCGCCGTCGTGAATCCCTCCACCGTGCCCCACAGCGGCCGATCGATAACGGAGCAGACGATCCACTCCAGCCCCAGCGCTTTCGCATAATCGAATCGGCCGTCGAGTTCGCCATAACCGAAGTGCCCACTCGGCGCGCGCAATCCCGCATCCGCAATGATTTGCCGCAATTCTGCCGCGGGACGCTTATAAAGTCCTGAGTAGGTTTCGACCTCTGCGTATCCAATCGCGCGAATCTGACGCAGAACCCCAGGCAGATCCTCCTCTGCCTGATGGCGCGCGGTGTAGAGTTGTGCGCCCAGCGGAATGTGCTCCGCGCCCCACGCAACGGGCCCGGCCAATGCCGCGCCCGTCGCCAAAGCTGCCGAATTCAGAAGAAAGTCCCGCCGCGTTCGCATTGCAGCCAACATCATATTCAATCGTTGAACTCGGCGACCTTCAACGGCAGCCAGAATGTGAATCGTGTTCCCTTCCCCGCCTCGCTCTTCAACTCGATGCCTCCCCCGTGCGCCTCCAGAATGGCCTTCGCAATCGCCAGGCCCATGCCTGTCCCCGCAACCCGGCTCCGCTGCTTTTTGCCGCGAAAGAACTTGTCGAAGACGAACGGCTGTTCGCCTGGGTCGATGCCCGGCCCGCGATCCGCGACCGTCACCAGCAATCGGTATTCGTCCTTCATGGCGCGAACTTCAATGGGCAATCCCGCCGGCGAATACCGCGCCGCGTTTTCCAGCAAATGCCGCAGCACCCGATGCACCAGCGCCCGATCCATCGGCGCCGTCGACACATCGGCGGCCACTTCCACCTCGACGGGACGATCCCGCAACAGCGGCCGCATCTCTTCCACCGTGGTCTCGATCAGTTCGCGCACATCCTGAGGCCGCGCATTGATCTGCACCGCCGCGGCATCCAACTGCGCCATCTCTACTGCCTGGCCAATCAGCCGATCCAGCCGCGCGCTCTCCTCATCCACCACCGCAGCCAGATCCGCGCGCTCCGTCTCCGGCAAATCCGGCTGGCTCACCATCGTCGTCGCCGCCGCGCGGATCGCCGTCAACGGCGTGCGCAAATCGTGCGTCACCGAATCCAGCAGCGCGGTCCGCAGACGCTCGCCTTCCCGCGAAGCCTCCAGCCGGCTGCTCCGCTCCACCGTCGCCGCACGCTCCAGCGCAATCGCCACCAGGCTCCCCATCGCTTCATAAACCTGCGGCGAGTACCCGCCGTCCGTCACGGCCAGCACGCCCAGCGACCGCATCCCCAGCGTCAGCGGAATCACCTGGCATCCATCATGCGACGTCACCCCCGCCTCGCTCTGGTTCGCCGCCAGCTTAAGATCCACCAGCGGCAGAAGCTCGCTCTGCGGATCGGAGTACCACGCCGCGTCTTCATCCCGCACATACAGCGCCACCGCCCGCAATCCAAACACCGCCGCCACCACCGATGGCGTCGTCCTGCCCACGCCGTGCAGGTCCTCCTGCAACAGGAGCTGCTGGCTGAATTCGTACAGCCGTTCTACCTCCCGCCGTCGTCCCTCGGCCGTCTCCCCGTGCAGGTGTTCCCGCTCCGCCAGATGGCTCACCGTCACCGCGCAACACAGGAAAGCTCCCATCGCCACCCAGTTTCTGGGATCCGCGATCACCAGCTTTCCCACCGGTGGCAGAAAGAAAATGTCGTACAACAGCGCGCACACGACCGATAAAAACACCGAGTACGACAGCCGCCATCGCGAAGCCGTCAGCAGGATCAGCATCACGAAGCTCAGCGCCACCGTGGTCTGGTTTGCAAAGACCACTCTGCGGAAAAACAGCACGAGGAGCACGGCCGCCGCGGTGAGCGCAGCGTATCGCAATAAAATCTTTATTCCCCTCGGCGTATGCTTCTCCATGTCAGGCGATCATAAACCGGGGCTCGATTCGTGGCGGAACGTATCCTCGTCGTGGACGACGAAATTCAGATCACGCGCGTACTGCGCGCCTCCCTCTCTGCACAGCGCTATGACGTCCGCACCGCCAACGATCCGGAAGAGGCTCTGCGCCTCTTCGAAGAGTGGAACCCCGACCTCGTCATCTCCGACCTGATGATGCCCGGCATGAGCGGCGTGGAGTTCTGCCGCGCCATTCGCCGCAAGAATCGCACCCCGATTCTCATCCTTTCGGTGCGCGATCAGGAACACGCCAAGGTCGAGGCCCTCGACGCCGGTGCCGACGACTACGTCACCAAGCCCTTCAGCATCCAGGAGCTTCTCGCCCGCGTCCGCGCCCATCTGCGCCGCGCGCCCGAGCGATCCGGCGACGAGCCCGTTCAGGTCGGCGACTTCCTCGTCGATCCTGCTGCGCACACTGTCGCCGTCTCCGGCCGCGCCGTACATCTTACCCCCAAGGAATTCGATCTTCTGCTCCTCTTCGCGCGCAACGCCGGCAAGGTCCTGACCCATCGCGTGCTGCTGACCTCGGTCTGGGGCGCCCAATCCGCGCAGCAGCCCGAATATCTCCGCGTCTTCGTCGGCCAGCTCCGCAAGAAACTGCAGGGCGACGCGTCGAAGGAATACATACAGACCGAGCCCTGGGTTGGCTATCGTTTCCTGCCCGAGGGCGGCGCCGCCGCATAGTCTCCACTCGGCTCAATCCAAATGCGGCCTTTATGAATCCCTGACAACTTCCTTCGCCTTCCTTTCCTGTTGACGCCCTAATCTTTGAAGTTGGCCGCAGGCTGCCGCGAGCCAATGCTCCACTCACAGCATCTATAGTGCAGCCGAGAGGATTACCCATGTTGCTAATCCGTCCATTCTTCGTGTGTCGGCAGATGGCCGCACGCCGCGCCGTCGCGCTGTCGCTCCTTGCGCTGTCGCTCCTTGTTCTGATTCCTCGCGTCTCCGCGGCCCAGGCCCAGGATCCGGCTTCCCCCGGCACTGCGCGGGTCAGTTCCGACACGAGCTCCGGAGGCCCCATCGCCTCGCCGGCCGGCGACAACGCAGCGATCCTGCGGGAACTCGCTGCCATGAAGCAGCGTATCGCCGAGCTGGAAGCACAGCTCAAAGCGCGCGGCGACGCACCACCGGATGCCATGGCAGCCGCAACTGCCGCCGAGCTGACGACGGCAAAGGACCACCTTCTGCCTGCCGCTGCCAGCGCCCAAACGGCCGCATCCAGTGCATCCTCCCTTGTTCCCACAGCCACGCTTGCAGCCGCGGACACCCCCGGCAAGACTCCTCCCGTCGATAAGATGACGCCGTTTGCGGACGCGTGGTGGGGTTGGCTGAACGGCAATCCCCGCACCATCGATTGCCCGCTGTGCACGAAGTACTTCACGCCGGAAATCCGTGTCGATTCGAATTACAACCTGGACCTGAACCACCCGGCCGACGACACCATCAACGGTTCGAGCGAGGTGTTTCGCGCCCAGGAGGTTCAGCTCGAGCAACTGGGTATCGGCGGCGACCTGTTGATCGACCATGTGCATGCCCGCCTCATGACCCAGTTCGGCGAATACTCCGTGACTACCCCGCGCAATGACGCCAGCGTAAGCCGCGGCCAGTGGGACCTCGATAATGCATACCGTTATCTGGCCGAAGCCTATGGCGGTTATCACTGGGACCGTATGCACGGTATTAATCTCGATGCCGGCATTTTCCTGTCCTACATCGGCCTGTTTAGTTACTATAACTTCGATAACTGGTCCTATCAGCCATCTTTCGTCTCCTCCAACACCCCGTGGTTCTTCAACGGCGTGCGCGCTCAGTTTTTTCCCACGCAGCACCTCAAGATCGAGCCCTGGTTCATCAATGGCTGGCAATCTTACGCACGGTTCGGCACCAAGCCGGGCCTGGGCGGACAGATCAAGTGGACTCCGACCAGCAGCATCAATATCATCTCCAACAACTACGGCTATGGCGAGGATGACTTCGGGATTCGCGGCCGCACACGGTTACACACCGACAACAGCTTCGAGCTGAAGTACTACGACAGGCCGGATAACAAACTCAACCGGATGGCTTTCTCGCTCACTGCCGACGCCGGCTGCGAAAGCGGGAGTGGAGTAGCCTGCACGGGATCGGCCGATCGTAAGATCTTCACGCCGGCCACCTCCACGACGCCGGCTGTCTACTACCAGAAGCAGAGTTTTCTGGGCTGGATGCTCTACAACCGGCTCTGGTTCGACAAGGACAAGTATGGGTTGACTGTTGGCGGCGGCCAGATCGACAATCCCGGCCGCTATCTTGTCCTGCTCCCTCCCATCAATGGAGCTACAGCTGTGACCGGCAGCGCCTACTTCCCGGAGGATCCGGGCCAGCCTTTCCACGGCACCGATGGAACCATCACCTGGGACTACATGCCCACCCAATACGTCACCTTTCGCAGTGAGTACGGATTTCGTCACTCGGATGTGCCTTACTGGGCCGGCCGCGGCGGCTCAACGCCTCCCGGAGGCACCACCCTCACCGCGATCGGCAGCCCGGCGGACTTTACCTGCACGAACGGATCAACGTCAGCCGACTCCGGCGTTGGGTATTCAGCGATGCCCGGCCTGAAATACAGCCAGGAGTACGCCGCCAATATTGCCGCTGCCAAGGCCGTGTGCGCCGCAAATGCGAACTACCCAAGCCTGTGGCAGGCCGATCTGCGTCGCGACCAACAAATCCTCACTTTCGCCATTTTGGTCAAGTTCTGAGGGCCACTGTGAGCGAGTTGAACGCAGCCTCGCATTTCTCTCAAGCAGGACCGCAAGCTCCGGACGGTCCGGAGCCCGCGGTCATCTTTACGAAATCCTTACGACTTCCTTATGTAGGCTTAAGGCGCGGCGAACCTCTACTGGGGGAGGGAACGTACGGGCCTATGACACCTCGAATTTTGCTGGTAGTTCGATACACTCTC
Source organism: uncultured Acidobacterium sp. (assembly GCA_964535525.1). Lineage (GTDB taxonomy): Bacteria > Acidobacteriota > Terriglobia > Terriglobales > Acidobacteriaceae > Palsa-343. The sequence goes on from CAZHTJ010000027.1 coordinate 23,569, forward strand.
CTTCCCGTTGCGCTTCTTTGGATCGGCCAGCACAGCTCAGCGCAAACCTCATCCAACGCGGCCGAGGTCGAACAATTGAAGCAGCTGGTCTTCGATCTGGAGCGCCGCGTTGCTCTCCTGGAACAGCAGAACCAGCAGTTGCGTTCGTCACTGGCTCCGCCGGATAGTGCGGGCCCGCAATCCGCAGCCTCCCTGGTTCGCGCAGCCGCAGAGCTCAGTGTTCCAGCTACGCGATCGATGCTGGCGGATCAGGCCACGCCGCCTCCTGCGCCGGCGCTGTTGCTCCCCGGCACGCTTCCCGGGGGCGCCACGCTAAATTACACCTTCGACGGATACTACGAGTACAACTTCAACGACCCGACCGGCCGCGTGAATGACCTGCGCGCCTACGATGTCCTTAGCAACGTCTTCAGCATCAACCAGGCCGACTTCATTTTTGACCTGGACCCCGACCTAACGGCTAATCGTCGCTATGGCTTCCGCATCGACCTCCAGTTTGGGCAGGCGACCGAAACCCTGCAGGGCAATCCTGCCAACGAGACCCGCCCCGAGATTTACCGCAACATCTTCCAGGCCTATGGCTCTTACATCGCGCCTGTCGGACATGGTATCGACATCGACGTAGGCAAGTGGGCCAGCTCTCTCGGCATCGAGAACAACTACACCAAAGACCAGCCGAACTATACGCGTTCTTACTACTTCTACTTCCTGCCGTTCTATCACGCAGGCGCGCGCGTCGCCTATAAATTCAACGATAAGCTGACCGCCAACTACTGGATCGTTAACGGCACCAACCAATCCGAGCCCACCAACGGGTTCAAGGACGAGCTCTTTGGCTTTGCCCTGCAGCCCGTCAAGTCTGTCAACTGGACCGCCAACTACTACCTGGGCCAGGAACATCCTGACACCGTCCCCGCCTTGAACTGCACTGTCCCCGTTCAGCCCGGACTCTGCCTCGCCCCGCTCACCCCCGCGCCCAACGGCAAGCTTCACATCTTCGACAGCTACGTCACGTGGCAAGCCAGCCCAAAACTTGCCATGTCCCTCGAAGGCGACTACGTTATCCAGCGCGAATGGGTCAACTCTGCTCCAGGCGAATCCTCGACGCCATCCCACGTCGATGGCGGTGCGGCCTATGCCCAGTACCAGATCATCCCACGCGGCGCCCTGGCGGCTCGCGTCGAGTATCTCTCTGACCGCGGCGGGATGTTCAGCAATACGACGCAGGCCCTAAAAGAAGTGACTGGCACCTGGAAATACAGCCTCAGCGACAACTTTGACGCTTTTCTGGAGTTTCGCCGCGACTGGAGCAATCGCCCCTACTTCGTCACGAATAACCCCGCCTCACCTTCCAGCCATCAGGACACGGCCGCGCTCGGTCTTGTGTGGTGGTACGGCGGCAAACAGGGTTCCTGGTAGAAAGGTTCACCCATGTCCGACCTTCTCATGATCGTTTTCTCGATCGCCTTTTTCGCAGTCGCGCTCCTCTACATCACCGCCTGCGAGAAGCTGAGGTAAACCAATGAGCATAACGACTCTAACTATTCTTTTCATCACTGTATTCCTGCTGGGTTATCTCATCGTAGCCCTGTTGTATCCGGAGAAGTTCTGACATGACTGCCAATGGATGGCTTCAGTTTGTCGTCTATTTCATCTTGCTTCTGGCGTGTATGCGCCCGCTGGGTATTTACATGACCGGCGTGTTTTCCGGAAAGTACCACTTCTTTGGTCTGGTCGAGAAGCTGATCTACCGGCTTTGCGGTGTGCGCGCTGACGAGGAGATGGACTGGCGCGAATACGCCGCCGCGATGCTCCTTTTCAGCTTCGTCTCGCTGCTCCTGATGTACTTCATCGAGCGGCTGCAGCTCCATCTTCCCTGGAACCCACAGCATGTGCCTGGCCTGGCCACCTTGCTGGCCTGGAGCACCGCCGCGTCCTTCACGACCAACACCAACTGGCAGGCCTACACCACCGACCTGACCATGAGCTACTTCACGCAGATGGCAGCGCTGGCCTACCATAACTTCCTCAGCGCCGCCGTTGGCATCGCAGTCGCCATCGCCCTGGTTCGCGGCATCGCCCGGCGCGAGGCGAAGACCATCGGGAACTTCTGGGTCGATACCACCCGCTCCTGCCTCTATGTCCTGGTTCCGATCTGTATCGTGTACGCGCTCGTCCTCGTCAGTCAGGGAGTTATCCAGAATCTGCATCCCTACACCGTAGCTCATACTCTCGAGCAGCAAACGCAGACCATCGCTCAGGGCCCTGTCGCCTCGCAGGAAGCCATCAAAATGCTGGGCACCAACGGTGGGGGATTCTTCGTTGCCAACAGTTCTCATCCCTTCGAGAACCCGACGCCCTTCAGCAATTTCCTTCAGATGTTCTCGATCTTCCTCATTGGCGCCGCCCTCACTGTCACGCTGGGGCGCATGACGGGCTCTCCCGGCCACGGTTGGGCTGTCTTCGCCTGTATGTCGGTCCTTTTTCTGGCAGGCTTCACCACCGCCTACTGGGCCGAATCGCAACCCAATCCGGCTGTCCACAACGTCGCTCAGCTTCGCAGCCCGCACCAGGCAGGCGGCAACATGGAGGGCAAGGAGACCCGCTTCGGCATTGCCGATTCCGCGCTCTTTGCCACCATCACCACCGACGCGAGCTGCGGCGCGGTCAACTCCCTGCACGATTCCTTCACGCCGCTGGGCGGCATGATTCCTTTGGTTAACATCATGCTTGGCGAAATCATCATCGGCGGCGTCGGAGCCGGCCTTTACGGCATGATCATCTATGTCGTCCTGTCCGTATTTATTGCCGGGCTGATGGTAGGCCGCACACCCGAGTATCTTGGCAAGAAGATCGAATCCTATGACGTGAAGATGACGATGCTCTACGTACTCATCTTTCCGCTCGTCATTCTCTCGCTCTCCGCCCTGTCTGTGCTTCATCCAGCTGGCCTCGCCGGGATCACCAACCCCGGCCCCCACGGGCTCAGCCAGATTCTCTACGCCTTCACATCTGCCGCCGGCAATAACGGCTCCGCGTTTGCCGGCCTCAATGCGAATACCACCTGGTACAACACCGCTCTCGGATTCACGATGCTCGGCGGCCGCTTTCTTATGATGATCCCGATGCTCGCCCTTGCCGGGAACCTCGCTCGAAAGAAGAGCATCCCGCCCTCGCCCGGGACCTTTCCGGTGAATACCGCGCTCTTCACCGTACTACTCACCGGCGTGATTCTTATCGTAGGCGCGCTGACATTTTTCCCGGCACTTAGCCTTGGTCCTGTCCTGGAGCACTTACTGCTCCAGCACGGAACACTGTTTTCCTAACTGCGAGATAAGTTCATGGCCAAAAAACAAAATCTCTGGAACTCCCAAATTCTGCGTCAGGCGATCATCGACTCCTTCCGCAAACTCGATCCGCGCGTGATGATGAAGAACCCCGTCATGTTCGTGGTCGAAGTGGGCAGCGTTGTCACCTCCGCTCTGCTGATCGAAGAAGCCATCCGCCATCAGCCCATCCGTTTCGATCTCCAGATCACGCTCTGGCTCTGGTTCACGGTGCTGTTCGCGAATTTCGCCGAGGCCATTGCCGAAGGCCGCGGCAAAGCCCAGGCCGACACGCTCCGCAAGGCCAAGGGCGAAACCATGGCCTACCGTTTCCGGCCCGACGGCAGTCTTGAAGCCGTTTCGAGTTCGCAACTGCGCAGCGACGACATCATTAGAGTCGAGGCCGGCCAGTTCATCGCAGGCGATGGCGAGGTCATCGAGGGCGTCGCTTCGGTCGACGAGTCCGCCATCACCGGCGAATCCGCGCCCGTCATCCGCGAGGCCGGCGGCGATCGCTCCGCCGTCACCGGTGGCACGCGCGTGCTGTCGGACTGGATCAAGATCCGCATCACCTCGAATCCCGGCGAGACCTTCCTCGACCGCATGATCGCCCTGGTCGAAGGAGCTACGCGGCAGAAAACACCGAACGAAATCGCATTGAGCATCCTGCTCGCCGGGCTCACCGTGATTTTTCTCCTTGCTGTCGCGACGCTGCAGCCCTACGCCATCTATTCGCACGCGCCGCAGACCATCTTCGTGCTCGTCTCGCTGCTGGTCTGTCTTATCCCCACCACCATCGGCGCGCTGCTCTCTGCTATCGGCATTGCGGGCATGGATCGGCTCGTGCAGTACAACGTGCTGGCCATGTCGGGCCGCGCCGTCGAAGCCGCGGGCGACGTCAACACGCTGCTCCTCGATAAAACCGGCACCATCACCCTCGGCAATCGCCAGGCCACCGAGTTCTTCCCTGCACCGGATATCAGCACCGAGCGTCTGGCCGACGTCGCGCAACTCGCATCCTTGTCCGATGAGACTCCCGAGGGCCGCTCCATCGTCGTGCTCGCCAAGGAGAAGTACAACCTCCGCGGCCGGGATCTGAGCGGCATGCGCGCCGAGTTCGTTCCCTTCAGCGCGCAGACGCGCATGTCCGGCGTCGACCTGCCCGGCAGTAAGATTCGCAAAGGCTCCGCCGACGCGATCGCGCGCTATCTCGAGACGCAGGGCTCGAGTCTTCCCCGTCAGGTCACCGATCGCGTCGAAGAGATCGCCCGTCAGGGCGGTACGCCGCTCGTGGTCGCCGAAAATTCCACCGCGCTCGGCGTCGTCTACCTCAAGGACATCGTCAAAGGTGGCCTCAAGGATCGCCTCGCGCGCCTGCGCGCCATGGGCATCCGCAGCATCATGATCACTGGCGACAATCCGCTCACCGCCGCGGTCATCGCGCGCGAAGCCGGTGTCGACGACTTCCTCGCCGAAGCCAAGCCCAAAGACAAAATGGACCTCATCAAGCGCGAGCAGGGTAAAGGCAAGCTGGTCGCGATGACCGGGGACGGCACCAACGACGCGCCCGCGCTGGCGCAGGCCGACGTCGGCGTTGCCATGAACACGGGCACGCAGGCCGCGAAAGAAGCCGGCAACATGGTCGACCTCGACTCCAACCCGACCAAACTCATCGAGATCGTCGAGATCGGCAAGCAACTCCTGATGACGCGCGGCGCGCTCACCACGTTCTCCATCGCCAACGACGTTGCGAAATACTTCGCGATCATTCCCGCAATGTTCGCCGGCGTTTTCCCAGTGCTGAACGCGCTCAACGTGATGCGTTTGGGCACGCCACACTCTGCCATTCTGTCCGCCGTCATTTTCAACGCAATTATCATCATCGCGCTTATCCCGCTGGCGCTGCGCGGCGTGCGCTACGAGCCCATGTCGGCGCAGGCGCTGCTGCGGCGCAACCTCATTCTCTACGGCATCGGCGGTATCATCGTGCCGTTCATCGGAATCAAGATCATTGACCTGGCCATTAACGGCCTGCACCTGGCTTGAGCCACACGGCCTGAGCCAAGGAGACGCACCATGTCAAACGCTTCCTATACTCACGAAGAACGGCTCATCACCCCGATCGGCAGCTCGCGCCCCAGCACGACCCTCCGCGGCACGCTGATGATTGCGATCCGCTTCACGATCGTGACCACGATTCTGCTCGGTATCATTTACCCGCTCGTGGTCACCGGCATCGCGCAGCTCACCATGCGCGACAAGGCCAACGGCCAGCTGATCGTGCGCGGCGGCCAGATCGTCGGATCGGCGATCATCGGTCAGAGCTTCACGAGCCCGCGCTACTTCCACGGCCGGCCCTCCGCGGCCGGCAACGGATACGATGCCACCAGCTCCGGCGGCTCCAACCTCGCGCAGTCGAACAAAGCGCTCATCACGCGCATTGATACCGATGTCGCGAACTGGCAGAAACAAATCCCCGGACAGCCTGTTCCTGTCGGACTCGTCACCACGTCGGCCTCGGGACTCGACCCGGACATCTCGCCCGCCGACGCGCTCTATCAGATTCCGATCGTCGCTGCTGCGCGGCATTTGCCCGAAGCCACGGTGCGAGCGCTGGTCGAGTCGCACATTGAGGGCCGTCAGCTTGG
>CAZHTJ010000027.1:29642-47272 GCA_964535525.1 uncultured Acidobacterium sp.
CCGAAGCCACGGTGCGAGCGCTGGTCGAGTCGCACATTGAGGGCCGTCAGCTTGGATTCCTTGGCGAACCCCGGGTCAACGTGCTGGCACTGAACCTGGCGCTTGATGAAATGAGCAAGTAGGGCCACAAGCCAGAGCTAACACAGATTCTCAAGGTACTCCCCGACTACTTTGGCGGTCTTCAAGAATTCGCGCTGTAACAGAAGGTGCGGTCCGTCTATTATCACAACTCGAACGTCGGGTCTGATGCGCTGTATTTCATCGAGGCACTGCGCTGCGATCAATCGATCCTGCTGCGCACGTAGATAGAACATCGGCACACTGATCTTCCCGAGGTCAGAGCGCACATCACAAGCGAGTAGTGCCCGCAACCGTGCAGCCAGAACTCCGGGACGCACGGAGGAGATCGCTTCTCGTACTTCGGTTAGAAGCGACTGCGGAGCACCCGCGCCGATTAACCAACGCTGAATGGCTGCATCAGGAAGGACAAACCGCATCAGAATCCGTGACAGAATAAAACTTGGCCACCGCGCCAAGCCACGCACGGGGCTCGTGGCGAAGCCGGCACACAGGATCAGCCCCTTGAGGTTGGCGGGACACTCCGCCGCGATGCGGATGGCCAGAGGAGTGGAAAAAGACTCTGCCATGAGCACGAACGGCTCGGAATCCTCGCAAAGCGAGCGCACCAGCTTCGCAAGGTCGTCATAGGAAAGGAACCGATCGCCGGGGTAAATCGGAATTGAGCTCCGAATCTGCTTCGGCAGCGCGCGAGAGAAGCCGAGCAGCAACTTCCCGGTTCCGTCCATCCCTGGCAGCAGAAGAATCTTGCGAACAGGCATCGCTAGCCACTATTGGGCTGTGGGGGCGCCCAGCGCCTTGTCAATGGCAGCCTGGGCCAGTGGGGCCATCACAGCAAACCCCGCCTCATTCGGATGCAGGCCGTCCGCGGTCAGCTCCGCCTTCAGCATCCCGCGGTCGTCGACCATGGCCGCGAAATAATCGAGATAGACCAGCCCGTTGTCCGCGCAATATTTCTTCAGCCAGTCATTCAGCACCAGAATCTTCTGCGGCGGCCGCTGCAGATAGAACCGCAGCGCCGTCGGATTGTAATTATTGATCGGCATCACCGAGGCAAAGACCATCTTGATGCCGTGCACCCTGGCCAGTTCAGCCATAGTCGCGTAGTCGCCCTCAATCTGCTCCAGCTTTTCCTCACCTGTGTTGCCGGCGATGTCGTTGGTCCCGGCCAGCACCACCACGACCGCCGGCTTCAGATCGAGCACGTCCGGCCGAAAGCGCACCAGCATCTGCGGTGTTGTTTGCCCGCCGATGCCGCGGTTGATGTACTTTTTTCCCGGAAAAGACTCGTCGAGCTTCCAGTTATCGGTGATGGAGTCGCCGAAGAAGATCACCCGCTGCTCGTCCGGGCTCGCCGCGCCCAGCTGCACGTCCGAATCGTGGTAGCGCGAGATCTGACCAAAATCGTTCATCAGCATCGACGCGTGCTCTTCGCGATACAACTCCAGGCTGCGTGCCGACGCGTAGCCATCCTGAGGCGTCGGCGACAACGACTGCCCACTCTGCGCGCGACCGGCCAGGCACGCGCCTGTCACCAACACTGCCAACAACGCCAGTTTTTTCATGCCAACACCCTACCACTTCCGGTATGGTTAACCACACCCCCTACAGGGACCTCCATGTCGTCGAGCACCGCCGCCACTCCGGCAATTGCCCCCATCGCGCGCCAGCGCAGCATCCCCGCCGCCATCGCATTGATCTTCACCGCGCCGCTGGTGGCCGAGTATCTGCTCGGCGATCTGTCCATCAAAATGCTGGCGGCGCTGATCATGATGGCGCCCATGTACGGCGGAGGCGCGCTGCTGATCCGGGAAGTCGTGCGGCGAACCGGGCGGGGGTGGCCCAGCATTCTGCTGCTGGGCGCGGCCTACACGCTCATCGAAGAGGGCTTCACCACGCAATCGCTGTTCAACCCCGACTACCTGAAGATGCACATGCACCTGCTCAGCCATGCGTGGATTCCCGCGCTCGGCATCGGCGCGTGGTGGACGCTGTTTATGTTCAATCTCCACACCTTCTGGAGTATGGGGGTATCGATCGCGCTGGTTGAGGCGCTGGTGCCGGCGCGCGCCGAGCAGCCCTGGCTGGGGCCGTTCGGCGACTCCATTGTGGCGGTGTTGTTCCTGCTGGGATGCGCTTGGGGCACGGCATACCAGTTGAGGCACGATCGCTTCCTCGCTTCGCCTGCGCAATTCATTTGTGTCGGGGCGGGATGCGTTGCGTTCATCGTGTTGGCGTTCCTGGCGCCGCGCCGCCGGGCCCACACCGCCCCGGGTGAAACGCCCTCGCCGTGGATGACCGGCGCCGTCGCTCTTGTGCTCGGGCTGGGGGTGATGTTCACGCCTCCCTTTGTGAACTGGTTCGCCTTCGCGGCGATTCTGGCCATCGACGCTGCGTTTCTGGCTTTTGCGGGCCTGTCCTCACGCCGCGCGACGTGGACGCCGCTGCACACCTTCAGCCTCGGCGCGGGTGGAGCGCTGGCGTATGGGCTGCATGCGTTCATCGCGCCGCCTCTGTTCGGAGGATGGCTGGTGGCGCGTGTCAGCAACGCGATTTTTCTGGCTGCAGCGATTGCGGTAATCGTGGCGGGAGCGCGGCGGACAGCAGGGGCTCTGCGTGCGTCAGCTGCATCTCAAACCGTGCCGCAATGACTGCGGCGCCACAACCCAGCATTGCCCGTCAGGCGGTCCACTGCATTTCGGCGATGAGTTCGAGGTCTTCGCCGCGAACCAGTTTGTCCTGCTTCGGCGAAGCGTTTTCGATCATCACAACGTAAACATTCTGGAGGGAGGTGAGCTGCTTCTCGACCGTCCCGACGAACTGCTTATCTCGGATGCGGACCCGTTGTCCTTGTCTGAAAGTCATGGTCCGAGATTAGGCCGAAAATGGGACAGTCACCATCCCGGGAAACGGGGAAACAGGGGGTCAGAACAGTAACCGCGGGCCGGGTACCACGGTGATTCACCTCTGGATCACAATTGTTCCGCCTCGTGCCGGGCTCTGTTTCTACACCTGGCAAATCTTCACAACGATATTGCCAAACCAAACCAGGCAAGGGAGCAGCGAGCAGCCAAAGCCGCTCCCTCTTTTGCTCTTTCTATTCCCTACTGGGTACTCCCTGGTCCCCGCCTCTAAGCCACCATCTCCAGCGCGCGGATCTGCTCCTTGCGCACCGTCAGCTTCTCGATCAGGTCCGTCCGCACCTCAAAGCCGCGTCCCGGCAAATTCGGCACCGTAATCTCGCCCGTCTTTGAAACCACAACCTCCGGCTCGATAATGTCTTCCTTCCAGTAGCGCTTCGAAGCGGAAACATCGCCCGGCAGCGAGAAATTATCGAGCGACGACAGCGCAATGTTGTGCGCGCGGCCGATGCCCGTCTCCAGCATGCCGCCGCACCACACCGGCACACCCCGCTCCTGCGCGGCATTGTGCACCGCGATAGCCTCGCTGAAGCCGCCCACGCGCCCACACTTGATGTTGATGATCCGGCACGACTCCATCTCGATCGCCGCCAGTGCATCGCGCCGGTTCCGGATGGATTCATCCAGACAAATCGGCGTCTCCAGCCGCTTCTGCAGCATGGAGTGGAAGTAGAAATCGTCCGCCCACAGCGGCTGTTCGATCATGAGCAGATTGAATTCGTCGAACGTGGTGATGTGATCCGCATCGTTCAGCCGGTACGCGGAGTTCGCGTCCACGCTCAGCTGAATCTCCGGCCAGCGGTTCCGCACCGCCTCCAGCACATGCACGTCCCAGCCCGGCTTGCATTTCAGCTTGATGCGCTGATAGCCGGCGTCCACTTCCTTCTCCACCTCGGCCAGCTCCTCTTCCAGGGTCGGCTGAATGCCGATGGAGACGCCGCAGTCGATCGTCTCGCGCGTCCCACCCAGCAGTTCCGCCAGGGGAATGCCCTTCATCTGCGCTTCGAGGTCCCACACCGCGTTTTCGAGCGCGGCCTTCGCCATCCGGTGCCCGCGCACGTGGCGGAAAATTCCAGGGCACTTGCCGCCGTGCTCCGGATCGGCCGCGGCCAGCAGCGGCGCCAGCTCCTGCTGAGTTACCAGCCATGCCGTGTCGATCGTCTCGTCGGAGAAGAACGGATGCTCCCCGGCGACACACTCCCCCCAGCCGCTCAGGCCTTCACCGCGCAGCTCGACCAACAGGATGCGCCGATCCTTTGTGGTCCCAAAACTGGTTTGAAATGGCTTGATGAGGGGAAGGCGTAGTTCGCGCAGGAAGATAGCATCTATTCTCATAGAGCTCCAGAGTTTTCCAGTCTTGCGAGTTCGAAAGCGCCGTTACCTTGTGAGTCTACCGTGAACCCCACAACCGCCAGCCCGCCAGCAAACGCATCCAGAAAGCGGTGGCGATTCTCAGCCTGCACTGCCATGGCCCTGGAGACACCCGTAGCTGAAGCCTTCCACTCGCTCACAGCGTTCGGGACCAAAATTGTCTCCTGAATTTCCGGCGGTGCATAGGGGGACCCATTGAGTATGGCCTTCACACGTTCCGAATCCATCCACCATTCGGCATGCAGACGGTCCGTGGGAAGCCCACCCTGCAGACGAGATGAGGATACACCATAAAAATTTTGTGTATAGGACCGAACGATTACGCCGAGCCTGTGGATATTGAGGAAAGCATTCTTGATCTCCAGCGGATCGAAGGTCCACTCCATTAAAGTAATGCCTCGATTGAGTGCCTCATCTCGCTGATAAAGCTTCAGTTTACGACCGATGCCAGCGTTGCGATAATCCGGCTTGACGGCCAGCATGTGCGAGTGGAGGTAGGGGGTCGGTGCATGCCCCGCAGCCGTTGGAGCCTTGATTCCCGGCAAAGACAGGACGAAACCCACCATGTCCCGCCCTTCAAACGCGCCCACAAGCTGCCCGCCAATCCGTTGCGCCACAATAAACATCCGCCGCGGAATCACGTCGCCGTCGTTATAGCCCCACGTTTCGACCTGCAGCCGTACACACGCGTCCAGTTCCTCGAATCCCTGGCATTCTCGCAGAACCACTTCGGTTCCCGCCGGGGTCTGGACGGTCATCGGAGTCATCGCCACGCTTCCGCTTCGGCCTGTTTGCTTTTCGCCCACAGCTCTTCCAGTTCAGCCCCGGAAAGCTCCTCCAGCGGGCGTTTGGTTGCGGCCTCCATCTGTGCAAATCGCCTCCGGAATTTGGCGTTTGCATCGCGAAGGGCCAACTCCGGATCGGTCTTTAAGTGTCGCGCGAGATTAGCAACCGTAAACAACAGATCGCCAAGCTCTTCACTGGCTGCCCTTCGGTCACCTCTATCGAGCTCAGATTCGAGTTCTCCACACTCTTCCCTCAGTTTTTCCACAACCCCCTGCACATCTGGCCAGTCGAACCCGGCCTTCGCCGCCTTCGACCCGATCTTGCCCGCTTCACTCAGCGCCGGCATCGCCCGTGACACAGTATCCAGCCGCCCAGCCAGGGTGCCCCATTCAAGCCCGTCTTTGGCTTGAGCGGGATCTCCCTGTGCTTTCTTGTGATCTTTCCTTTCGAGCTTCTTGATCTCGTCCCAGTTGCGCAGGACTTGCTGCGCGCCGATGCCGTCTGTCTCCAACCCCTCCGCTCGATTCCCCGCGGCTGCCGACGCCTCTTCGCCAAAAACATGCGGATGCCGCCGGGTCAATTTGCGATTCAGCCCGCTAATCACATCGGCAATGCCGAAGTGCCCGGCCTCCTCAGCCATCTCCGCGTAGAAGAGCACCTGCAGCAGCAAATCACCCAGCTCATCGGCCAGATCCGCCCATTGCTCTCGCTCGATCGCATCGAGCACTTCGTAGGTCTCTTCCAGCGTGTATTTCCGAATCGACGCGAACGTCTGCTCCCGATCCCATGGACACCCACCCGGCGCCCGCAGCCGCGCCATGATCGCCACCGCCTCGGCAAACAACTCGCCGACCCGCGCGCCAGAATTCGAGTCAGCCCGCGAGTCGGCCCGTGAATGCAGGCGCAAATCTTCCTCGCGCTCAGGAACGGCGCTGGCCGAGGCTGCGTCCTTTTCAGGGGGCATATCGTTACTTTACAACGGGTCCAGAGGCGCTTTTGGAATCACGAAACTGATCGCGGTAGAGTCGGCTTAAACGTCCCTTGAGGATAGTCCTCATCATCGCCGATACACCGGGCTTATCGAGTGCGACGAAATATCCGTTCGTCCCAGACAACGTCCTGCGGCGCCGATGCCTCGATGCACATGAATTCCGGATGCGCAGGATTCAGGAGCACGTTGCGCTCGCGTCCCATGGTGACGGCGCTCGGCACCAGCAGAACCGCTGTGCGCCGCTCATCGAGCCACCGATCGCCGAAGTCGCGGCTGGCAATCTGATCTTTGGAGTCCCAGCCCGGCAGCGCCGCCCCCGGCACGGTTTCCACCGCGACCTCATCGGGAATCTCGATCTCCACCAGCGCGTGCGTTTTGGGCAAGCGCCCCAGGCTGCTGTGCACCAGTATTTCGAGCACGGCGCCGGCAAAGGTCTCCGCCGCATAGATCGCCCCACGCCCAGGAGAGTTCCATCGCCCCCCGGTGAGTCGTGCACCTGAGCCGTCGAAGATCGGAAATCGCCGGTCCGCGATGCGAAAAGCACGCATCAGGCAGGGATGCCGTAAAAGAGCCGGTCCAGCAGATCTTCAACGCGGCGCGCCCCTAACTCGCTCATCGCCGATTCGAGAGGCGCCCGATTGCTCAGTTCCAGATGTGGCCTGGTTAACCATTCGCGGGCGTCTTCCTGATCGTTCCACACATATTCTGCGGCAGCAATCACCCGCGCCAGCCGCTCGGTGCGCTCGCTCTCCGTGGCCGAGAGGCGCGTGCGCCGCTTGAAGGTGGCCTCCGGTACGATGCGGAACATCGCCCGGCGCGCCTCGCCCGCCGACAGGTAGACGCGCTCCGCAGTCACCCGCAGAGCCCTCTTGGGCAGACCACGAGAGACGGTGCTTTCGAGGTCGTCCATCGACCGGATACGGCGGCCCAGAATCGCCCTCCCGCCCATCACCTCGGCAACTCTCTCCGGCTGGATCACGCCTGTTCACCTCTGAGATCATTATAGCCCTGGTGGAGGATCAATTGATCCATTACCGGCGCGGGTTCGGTACAGTGGTACCGGAGACAACACCTGACCCTGCTCGTCGCCATCTTCGCCGTCCTCTTCGGCCTTGCGTTCGGCAGCTTCCTCAACGTCTGCATCTCACGCCTGCCGCGCCATGAGTCGATCATCCGCCCCCGCTCCCGCTGCCCCCGCTGCGGGGCGAGCATCAGCGCCTTCGACAATATCCCCATCCTGAGCTGGATTCTTCTCCGCGGCCGCTGCCGCCACTGCCATTTGCCCGTAGCATGGCGCTACCCCGCCGTCGAACTCGCCACTGCCGCGCTTTTCCTGCTCTGCTATCTGCGTTACGGCCTCACCGTCGATGGCGTCGGCATGGCTGTGCTCTGTTTTCTGCTTCTCGGCCTGGCTGTCATGGACTCTGAAACGATGCGCCTGCCCGACGTCTTCACCTTCCCAGGAATAGCGCTCGGAGTTCTCTATTCAGGAATCTCACTGGGGATCTTCAAAGAGATTCCCCCCGCACTCAATTTGCCCTGGGGGATAGGAGTCTTCTCTCCAGAGCAGCACTCATCAGCCTCTTCCCTATGGCCGCTGCTCCTTGCTGGATTGGTCGCATCCGCAATTTGGGCTATCCTCGCAGCCCTGCTCCTGCTCCTCATCCGCTGGCTCTACTATCTGGTCCGTCACCAGGAAGGCCTCGGCATGGGCGACGTCAAACTCCTCGCGATGATCGCCGCCTGGCTGGGCCCCATGCCGACCATCCTCACCTTGCTCCTCGGAGCCCTCGCCGCCGGCCTCTTCGGCATCCTCGCCGTCGCCTTCTCCCGCGGCAAACACCCTTTCCTGACCACCCGCCTGCCTCTGGGATCATTCCTCTGCGCCGCAGCAATCTACGTCATCTTTGCCGGCAACCCGATCATCGCCTGGTACCTGCGTTTCTACGGCATCGGCAACTGAAACCGAAATCCCAAAAAAATCCTCGCTGCCCTCTGTGTTCTCTGTGGTGAAGAGTTCCTACACCTGCGTCACGCCCACCACGCCACGGCACTCCCCAAACCCAATCCGCGGATATCCCTCCCGCTCGCACCAACCGCGCAAAATCACCTCGTCCCCATCCTCGAGAAACCTCCGCGATTCGCCATTCGGCAGCATCAGCGGCTCCGCGCCACGCTTGGTCCGCTCCAGCAAACTCCCCACCGAATCCGGCGTCGCCCCCGACACCGTCCCAGTCGCCAGCAAATCCCCCGGGCGCAGATTGCACCCGTTGCTCGCGTGATGCGTCACCATTTGTGCCAGTGTCCAGTACAAATCCTTCATATTCCCGCGGCTCACCCGCACCGGCGCCTCGCCCGCCGCGCGCATTTTCGACGTCGCCAGCCATACTTCCAGGTTGATGTCGAACCCACCCCGCACCTGGTCGCGCTCCGAGTAGAGATACAGCAGCGGCTGCGGATCGCCCTCCGCTCGTTTCGCCGCCGGAACCCGGTACGGATCGAGCGCCTCCAACACCACCACCCACGGCGAGATCGTCGTCGCAAAGCTCTTCCCTAAAAACGGCCCCAGCGGCTGATATTCCCACGCCTGTATATCGCGCGCCGACCAGTCATTCACCAGGCATAGACCGAAGATGTGCTTCTCCGCCTGCTCCAGCGGAATCGTCTCCCCCAGCGCGTTGGCCTCGCCGATAAAGAACCCCACCTCTAACTCGTAATCCAGCATCCGGCTCAACCCAAACATCGGCGTCGCCGCTTCCGGAGGCTTGGTCTGCCCGCACGGCCGCCGTACCTCTGTTCCGCTGATCACAATGGACGAAGCCCGTCCGTGATACCCGATCGGCACCCACTTGTAGTTCGGCAGCAGCGGCGTGTCCGGGCGAAACAGACGCCCCACATTCGTCGCGTGATGAATCGACGCGTAGAAATCCGTGTAGTCGCCGATGCCGCCCACCCCAAACGGCGGCAGCATCTTTACGTCTTGCTGTGGGATCACATGCGGCTCCACGCGATCCCGAACCTCCGCATCGCTCAGCAGCTCCGCCGCGCGATGCCGAATCTCCCGCGCCCGCCACGGCTCCATGTGCCCCAGCCCGCGCGGCCCGAGGCCCACGATCTGCGTCGCGTTCAGCAGCCCCGCAACGTTGCACCCCAGCAGATCGAGCACCCGATCGCCTATTGCTATGCACGTGTGCCGACGCTGCCGCTCGTCCTCATACAGCCCGAACGGCAAGTTCTCCAGCGGAAAATCTCCCTCCGGATCGTTCGCCGACTCCACCCAGCACGGTTTTCTCGCGGGCGGATTGCCCCCACCCCTCACAGCCATCCCATCGCCTGACCTCAAATCCCCTGCATCTGCTGCAAACTTAAACCCAACGCATCTGCTTTAAATCTTTTACCGGCTCCTCAAACGAACACGACCCAAAGCTAATTGCAAACTCGCCCCGCGCCTTTTCGATCTGGTCGCTGATCATCGCGTTGTCGTGCCACCGAATTACATCGTCATCGAGCCGAAAGGCATCCACATCCTCTTCACTCAGCGTCCGCACCACCGCCTTTTCATCTGCGCCGTAAAATGCCAGCGCCCCAGCGAGAAACACATTCACGAATCCGTGCGTAGCAACACGCGGACCGCCCGGCAGTAATTCCCGCACACCGCGCAACGCATGATGCAGCCCCGCGGTCGCCTTCCACGCTATTCCTTCCTTTGCGCACGCCAACAGGAAACGCGCCACCGCCTCCGCACTCGGCACCGATTCCGCCGTCACACCAGCCAGACGAATCTTCGCTCGCGCTCCGTACTCCGCGAGCACCGGCAACATCTCGCCGGCCTTCTCCGGAGCAAACTCCACATACCGCGACCGCGCCGCCGGTAAGCGCTCCAGCACTTCCTTCGCCGCGCGCGCATTCGCCGCCTTCGCTTCAAGGCTCCCGATAAACACCGCGCCCTGCTGAAACTCCTCAATGGCGCGCGCATCGTCCTCCGTCTCGCCCGCGCAAACCACTTTCAGCGTCCAGGGCCGCTCCTGCTCAGTGCCCCACACCCGCTCAAACGCGCCCGCAAACTCCTCCAGCCGGTTGGCCGGCAGCACAAAACCGCCCAGCAGCCAGAACTCATCCGTCTCCGTATAACCCTGGTAATTCCGCAGCGCGCTCTCCATATCGAGCGCGGCCGGCGGAAACAACCCGGCATACTCCAGAATTCTTCCCAGCAAAGCCTGCGCAGCACTCATTGCGTGTCCTTTTGCTCGCTTCTCGCTCGCGTTTCGCTCTTCGCTAACCGCTCTTCAGCTAACCGCTTCTTAGCTAACCGCCTCTTAGCTAACCGCCTCTTAGCTGCCTTTCGCCAACCGCTTCTTAGCTAACCACCTTTTAGCTAACCGCTTCTTAGCTGCTTCTAAAATGTTTCTTCAATCCCTGCCAGCACTCAAAATATTCGTGCTGCAGAATCTTCGTCTCCAGCGCGAACTTCGTTGGCCGCACCGGCAGCCCCGTCTCAAACATAAACGCCAGGGTGTTATCGAGCTTCACCGGCTTCAGCTCCGCCTGGCTCGCCTTCTCAAACGTCTCCGCATCCGGCCCATGGCCCGACATGCAGTTGTGCAGGCTCGCGCCGCCCGGCAGAAATCCCTCCGCCTTCGCGTCGTACTCACCGAACACCAGCCCCATAAACTCATTCATCATGTTGCGATGAAACCACGGCGGCCGAAAGGTACGCTCCGCCACCAGCCAGCGCGGCGGAAAAATCGCGAAGTCCACGTTCGCCGTTCCCACCATCACCGAGGGCGAGGTCATCACCGTGTAAATCGACGGATCCGGGTGATCGAAGCTCACCGTGTTGATGCACTGAAACCGCGCCAGGTCGTATTTGTACGGAGCATAGTTGCCGTGCCACGCCACAACGTCGAGTGGCGAATGATCGATCTCCGCCTCCCACATCCGCCCCAGAAACTTCCCGACGATCCGGAAGTCTCCTTCTTCATCCTCATAGGCCGCCACCGGCGCCAGAAAATCGCGCGGGCTCGCCAGCCCATTCGCACCAATCGCGCCCAGCTCCGGCAGCCGGAACGTCAGCCCATAGTTCTCGCAGATGTATCCCCGCGACGGCCCGTCCATCGTCACGCGCATCTTGATGCCGCGCGGGACAATCGCAATTTCGCCGGGAGCAACGTCCAGAATTCCAAGCTCGGTATGGATGCCCAGCTTGCCCTGCTGCGGCACGATCAGCATCTCGCCGTCCGCGTTGTAGAAATACCGCCCCTGCATCGGCGCGTTCGCCGCGTACAGATGAATCCCCACGCCGATCTGCATCGCCGGATCGCCGCTGCCGCCCATGGTCACAATCCCGTCGACGAAATCCGTCTTCGTCTCCGGCATCGGAATCGGATTCCACCGCATCTGGTTCGGCGGCGTCGGCAGTTCGGTGAACGGCCCGCTGCGAAACAGGCCCAGGCCGAGAGCGGACCCAATCTCCGCGAAAGGCTTGTGCGTCACCGAGGGCCGGATGCGATACGTCCACGTCCGCCGGTTCGTCGCGCGCGGCGCCGTGAACGCGGTCCCGCTCAATTGCTCCGTGTAGAGCCCCAGCGGCGCTTTCTGCGGCGAGTTCTGCCCCTCGGGCAGCGCGCCCTTCACCGCCTCAGTGGCGAATTCGTTCCCAAATCCTGACTGATACTGCATTCCACTCTCCTCCGATTGCTCCGGTCGACGCACAAAACCTTATACGCTACCGAGAACAGCAGAGGATTGGCAACCACTGGAACCGGTCTCATACACCCGGAATCATCGGCTACGGCACGGATGAGGCCCGCCAGCGAAGCCGGGCTCAGGAATTCAATGTGAGCGTTCACCCTGCATATGAGACCGGTTCTACTCTTCCGCCTTCCACTGAAAACACAGCCCGTACCCATCCGGATCCTTCAGCCCCATCTGCTTCATCCCGTACGGCGCCACCTTCGGCGGCTTCACCGCCACGCCCTTCTCGCGCAGTTCCTCATACGCTCCATCGACATCGGGGCAACCGAAATAGAGCGTGGTGTCTTCGTGCCCCGCCACCCGCGCCCGATCCGCCGGCACCGGCCGCTCCTCGTCGAATTCATACGCCGTGTTCAGCATGATCTCCGTCGATCCCAGCCGCAGCAGCGCCCAGTGGAACCGGTCCGGCCCCATCACCGGCGAAGTGGTCACCACCTCAAACCCCAGCTTGTCTCGATAGAACTTCACCGCCGTCGGCATGTCGTACACACCGAGCAGCGGACACACCCCGCGCACCTCGATTGCCATCGCTCACCTCACGATGGCAACCAGCATACTTCCAGCCGCCAGCGGACGGCTCCCCAGCTCCCCGCTCCCCAGCTCCCCGCTAACGCCTTACTTCGGCATTCCGGCTGCAACCCACCCCTCGAAAACAGCCACATTGGCGGGTGGCCACGCTCCATCGCAGGGCATGGTGCCGTCCTGCAATCGTTCCAGAATGGCCTTCGCATGCTGGCTGACGTCGTCGTACGACCACAGATCGAAGGCGCCTTGCATCGCCTCCCGATCCGAGGCTCGAAACAGGCTCTTAATATCCCGGTCGAAACTCGGTGTCCCTCCGGGGCCGGGTAGCTCTACGGTCATTCCGCGTTCCTCCTCAGAGTTCGAGACCCTGCCTCCGGCCGCGCAAACGGAAATGCCGACGGCTTTGCAGAATTACACCGCAGAAGTGAAAGCCGGGTCAACGTGCTGTGCTCCGCGTGTTCCCATCCAATTTTCGCGCTCGCGCAACTTCTGCTCACCACCGGCGTTTGACCCGTTGAACTACAATTCCCTTCCGTCGAACCCGTGCCGTCTGAGGAGACCCACGATGTCCCTTCGCCTGCCCGTTGCTGCATTCCTTCTGCCTGCTGCTCTCTTCGTTGCGACCCTCACCGCGCCGCGCCTCGCCGCCCAGGCCATCCCCTCGTCCGACGCACCGCCCGCGCAGGAAGCCCCGCCCCCCGACTCTGAGAGCCAGGACCAGCAGCCCCAACCGCCGCCTGCGCCGCTCCCTCCAGGACCTCCTTACGACATCAACTTCTTCGAGAATCGCGTTCCCGCGCCCGCGCTCGCCTTCCTCGCGCAGTTCAACGGCGCGCCCTCCGGCGATCTCTACCGCGACCGTCAGTTCAGGCACGTAGTCGGCGCCAACATTCCCAACTGCATGTTTCATTACGGGAGCGACATGCCGCTCTCCGACGCGCTCGACAGGGTTATCACCGGTTCCGCCGTGCCTGTGCAGATTCGCGACAACCGCTACGTGCTCGTCTCCGGTGAGCGCGGCCCCTACCTCGGCGGCCGCGCGTTTATCTGGGTCGACATGCAGGACGGCATCGTGCTCGGTGGCTTTTTCTTTCGTCCCACCAACGGCGAGCCCACGCCCACCCTCGCTGCGTTCTCGCGTCAGATCAAAACCAGGGACCACGCCATCGCCATGAGCCAGCTTCCGCCGGCCTTCGAGGACGGCCTCATCCAGTGGTCCACGCAGTCCACCGTTGCGCCCGTCACCACGCGCTACTTCCTGACCGGCAACGATAAGCGCATTCTGCTGGAGCACACCGAGGACTATTGCGCCCCCGGCCCCGATCCGAACGCGCCGCCTCCCGCGCCCGATGAGTGCACGCAGGTGAACGCCGACGCGGCCGAGATCGACATGAACGCCGCCTACTACCTCGAACAGGTGAACTATGCCACCAACGCGACGGCCTGGATGATCACCGGCGAAGATCAGATTGCCTGGATCGTCATTCGCGACCGCACCTGCCTCGGCCCCAATCCGATCCCCTGCCGCATCCGCATGACCCGCGAGCGCACCCGCGTCATCGTCACCCGCAATCCCATCGTGCACGTACCGCATCGATAAAGCTGCCGAAAGAGATTGCGCCCTCCCTGGCAATATTTGTGACGCACATCACAGCGCCTTCCCACCGCTGCCATGACAATGCTCCGAAGGGCCGAAGCTGATCCGAAGGACGGCCCTTCCCCGGTGCTTGTTGAACGAATTCTCTGAGTTAGCGGCTGAGCTCGACCAGGCAGCCTCGAGCGTCACCCTCCGCAAAGGAACGGCCCTGTTCCATTGCGGTGACCCGCTCTCGGGCGTCTTCGTGATCCGCAAAGGCGCCGTCGCCATGTCCGTCGACGGTCCGTCCTCCGTCTATCCCTCGCGCACCCTTGGCCCCGGCGAAATCGCCGGCCTGCCCGCTACGCTTACCGGGCACTACAGCCTCACTGCCCGTGTCATCGAAGATTCGGAGCTGGGTTTCGTCCCCGGCCCCAAAGTCACCGAGATGCTCGAGCTCTCGCCGCGTCTCTGTCTGGCCGCAATGCGCCTGATGAGCGAGGAAATCGCCCGCGTCCGCTCCGCCCTCAAAGACACGCCGCCTCTGCAACACGACGAAGACGACGGGGCCGCGGGGTTGGGCGGCCGTAGCGGCAGGCCCGGTGCCTAATCCCTAAACTCCAAACTCTAATCCCTGGCTTCAAACAGTCCCGGCAACACCGCCCCCGCATTCCCCAGCACCACCCGCGTAAAGGCCTGCGCGTTCATCGGCTCTTCCGGACCGATGTAGTATTTCCGCACCCGCGGCCCGGCCCAGCGCACAAAATTCGCCGCCGGATACACCGCGCCGGATGTCCCCACCACCAGCATCACCGTCGCGCGACCGATCTCCTGCTGGATCCGCTCCATCTCCAGCGGAATCTCGCCAAACCATACGATGTGCGGCCGAATCCGCCCGCCGCACGTGCAACGCGCAATCTCTGCCTCGCTCTCGTACAGCGCATGATCCGCAAACGGCGCCCGCCCACACGGAAATTCGCAGCGCGAAACGAACAGCTCCCCGTGCATGTGGATCAGATTCCGCGATCCCGCGCGCTCATGCAAGTCGTCCACGTTCTGCGTGCACAGAAAAAACCGCTCCCCAAGCGCCTGTTCCAGCTCCCCCAACGCCCGGTGCGCCGGATTCGGCTGCGCCCGGCCCGCGCCTTTGCGCCGCTCGCTGTAGAACCGCCAAACGCGCTCCGCGTCTTCCGCCCACGCCTCCGGCGTCGCCACGTCTTCCACGCGATAGCCTTCCCACAGCCCGCCCTGATCGCGAAACGTCTTCAGCCCACTCTCCGCGCTCACGCCCGCGCCCGTCAGCACAAAGACCCGATCCTCCACGCCGATCCGAATCGGTTCCTCGGCCGTGCTCACCTTCCGCGCCCCGGCTTGCCCCAGTCGAAATAGTGCCCGAGGATCCCCTTCACGATCAGGTGATCGGTCGACGCCGTCGCGCCCCAGCCCGCACCCACGTTGATCTCCCACTTCGGCGACACAAACAGATTCACCACCGGGAAAAACTGCTGCTGCTGGTTGTGCAGATTCACGAAATGCCCCCACTCGCCCCAGTATCCGTAATACTCCACGCCAAAGTTGTACAGCTTGTTCGGCTGATACGTCACCGTCGCCGCCGGCCCGAACGTCACCCCATGCGGCGACACGTCACGATAGTAGGTACTCACCGCGGCCAGCGCCGTTCCCGCCGGCAGCGACGTCGGATGGATCCCCCAGTTCATCGTCGTATTCACTGACCAGTACCACTTCCCCGCCGTCTGATCGACGATCGGCATGATCTGCCAGGACCACGTCGGGTTTGAGTATGCCGCCCGCGCATACCCAATCTCATTCGACAGGCTCACCCCCACCGGCCAGTGCCAGCTCGCCGGGATGCGCACTCGCGGACGAATATGATCCCCCACCCACTGCACGCCCGTGCCGTTGTGCTCCTCGGTGAATACGTAGAAGCCAACCTCCGACCACTTCGTTAATCCCTGCGTGAACTCAACCGTCTCGTGTTCCTCACCCTGGGTCGGCTGCACCCCGTAGCTCGGGCTCGTGCTTCCTTCCACTGTGTAGTTGCTGTGCAGCTCCACCAGCAGCGTCCCCGGCACCATCGTCTCCGATGGATAAACCTGAATTTCGTAGTTCTCCTGCGCCTCCGCGGTCCCGGTCGACAGGCAAATCCAACAGCCGGCGAGCATCAGCACTGACCACCCCGCCCGCAACGTTGCCGCACCTCGCAAACTCAGCGTCCTCCTCGACCGCTCTCGCAATCGGCCCGCTCCGAGCTCCCAGCTCCCAGCTAAAAGCTACTCCGCAGAATATCGTCCCAGCTGGCCACAGTTCCCACCAGGCACTGGTTCTATTGTGATGGCATGCTCCCTCAGGGCGATTCACGGCTTGTGCAGATCGTCGACGCCGCCGTTGCCAATGCGGCCCGCCGCTCTGGCCCCTGGCTTCTCTGTGCTCCCGGGTGCACACAGTGCTGCATCGGCGTCTTCCCCATTTCGCAATTGGATGCGGCTCGCCTCCGCACCGGTCTCGCCACCCTCGACGCCGCAGACCCGCAACGCGCAGCCGCCGTCCGCCAGCGCACCCATCAATCCATCGAACGCCTCGCTCCCGATTTTCCCGGCGACCCAGGCACCGGCGTTCTCGACCAATCGCGCGAAGACCTCCTCGAAGACTTTGCCAACGACGAGCCCTGCCCCGCCCTCGACCCCGCCACCGGCCTCTGCGACCTCTACGCTGCGCGCCCCATGACCTGCCGCGTTTTCGGCCCTCCGCTGCGGTCCACCGATCCCGACGGCAACGACGGACTCGGCGTCTGCGAGCTTTGCTTCCACGGCGCACCAGAAGAACAAATCGCAGCCTGCGAACTCCACCTCAACACCGAAGATTTGGAATCCGCCCTCACCACCGAAGCCGAACAATCCACCGGCCGCTCTGGCAGCACCATCGTCGCCTTCGCGCTGGTGCGATAAGGAAGCTCTGAATTAAGCCGCGGTTTTGAAGGGGCACGGCTTCAGCCGTGCCGTAAATATCAGTGAAAAATGGGCTTTAGCCCCTGAGGAATGGTTCTTGAAAGCTCAATCAGAGCTTCCTTTAGCGGTCTTTCAAAATGGAGTCGAGAATCTCCTGCGTCAGCCCGCGAGCCTCAGCCTCGCGCCCAGCTTCGTCCATGATCTCTTCCAGCGAGCGTCGCTTCTCGGACAATACCTCGCGCAGCCACAACCCGACCAGCGCCTCCGCCTTCTGTCTCCCCTGCTCATCAGCGGCTTCCCATGCCTGTGCGACCTGGCTGTCGACCGGGATGGTGATGGTGGTTCGCATACGAGAATGATACGGCAATCCCGGCCTCGCCCTCATGGTAGATTCGTTCTCATTCTCCTCCGCCGGAGCCTTTCCATGTCCTCATCCCGCCGCCATTATCTAACCGCCGTCTCCGCCCTCCTCGCCCTAACCCTCACGGCCTGCCAGTCCGCGCCAACCCCAGCTCAGCAGCCCCTCAAAGTCATCGGCTTCCTCTCCGATTTCGACGTCAAAGACGACGCCATCGGCATCTGCAAAGCCGTGATGGACGGCGTCGCGCCCGGCGTGCGCGTCATCGACATCACCCACCAGGTCACGCCCTACGACATCGCCC
>CAZHTJ010000028.1:0-46620 GCA_964535525.1 uncultured Acidobacterium sp.
TTTTCGCATCTGTGGGCAGTTCTGGGGGAGGGCTGCTCCGGCGTCCGTGATTCTTCAGGAATCCGGGCGCCTTAATTTTTTGCACCACAATTTGTGCAGCGCATGCCCTTCATGCGACCCCAGCCTCGAGATGCATCTTCGTCTAAGCATCAGGTAGACTAACAAGTGCACTGGGCATGCGAAGGGAAAAAGGACATGGCAGCATTAAGTATCGCCGAGGTGAGTGATGCGACGTTCGACCAGGAAGTATTGCAATCGGATCAGCCGGTGCTGGTTGATTTTTGGGCTACCTGGTGTGGGCCGTGCCGGGCCTTAGCTCCGATTATCGACGAGGTTGCCGCCGAATACAGTGGCCGCCTCAAGGTTGCGAAGATGGACGTCGATCATAACCAGGCGACTCCGATGCGCTACGGAATCCGTGGCATTCCCGCTTTGCTTCTCTTCAAACAGGGCAAGGTGGCGGATCAGATCGTTGGCTATGTTCCGAAGGAGACGATTGCGCGGAGCATTACGCGCATCCTTGGGTGATCGGCGTTATTCTGAGTCTGCTCTTCAAGATCAGTATTTTCGCAGGATTCCCAACACTCGTCCCTGGATCGCAACTTGCATTGCGGGGACGAGTATCGGATCCATCTCCGCATTGGCGGGTTGTAGCCGGACAACCGAACCTTCCCGGTAATAACGTTTAAGGGTGGTTTCCGCCCCGCCCACCAAAGCCACGACGATCTCTCCTGATCGAGCGGTGTTAGTACGCTCAACAAGCACAAAATCGCCATCGAGAATATGCTCATCACGCATGGATTCTCCGCGGACCTGGAGGGCAAAAACGTCGCGGTTCCCAATAATGTCGGCAAGCGAAATACTCTCCGGAATTTCCGTCGCCTCTACAGGATAGCCGGCTGCGATCCGACCGACGAGCGGTAGTCGATCAGAGCCACGACCCCTGGCCCGGGGTGGCAGCACATCAAGGGAACGACTGCGATTGTGAGCGCGCGCCAGCAGCCCTTTGTTTTGCAGGTTTGTGATGTGCTTGTGGACGGTGGCCAGCGAACGGAGGTTCAAGCCACGCGCAATCTCTTCAAAAGAAGGAGAATAACCGTTCCTCTGTACGAATCCAGAGATGAATTCCAAAACCTCCTTCTGTCGCCGAGTAATAGCCATGGCCTCAATTATAGCGAACAAAAAGCGAATCGGCGAACAAAAATTAAAGCTGGCCGGTGTTGTCATTCCCCTTCCCGATTTCGGACTATCGGTCGCCCATGTTTCATTCCGGAAATCATGTTTGGAAGATTCTCATTTTTCTGTTTAAGTCGACCTGACTCTGGGAGATTGTGAATCTGGGAGATAAATCATATGCGTTTGCTGATCGCTGAGGATGACCGGGCGCTCGGGAACTTTCTGGCGCGTGGCCTGGAACAGGACGGGCATGAGGTCACGATGGCGACCGATGGTGAGATGGCGATGGAAGCTGCAAGAAGCGAGCTTCCGGAGATGGCGGTGCTCGATCTCAATCTCCCCCAGCGCGACGGCACCGAGGTACTGGAGTTTCTGCGATCCCTGACAGAGGATGTGCCCATTCTCATCCTGACGGGCCGGCACGAGCCGGAAACCCGGCTCCGGTGCCTTGAGATGGGAGCGGATGACTTTCTGGAGAAGCCGTTTTCCTTCGCTGAACTGCGCGCACGGTGCCGAGCAGTGATACGCCGAAGGTCGCCGGGCCTGGTATTGCGTCAGGGAGACCTTGAGCTCAATCGTGTCGAGCGCTCGGTGACTCGAAAGGGAAAGTCGGTATCCCTTACGACTCGGGAATTTGCGCTTCTCGAGTACCTCATGATGCACCGCGGCCGGCCCGTCTCGCGCGCCTCGCTGCTGCGAGACGTCTGGAATGTCAACGAAACTACTCCCACAAATGTGGTGGATGTTTACATCAACTATCTGCGGCGCAAGCTCGAGGACCGCCCAGCTGCGGAGGAGCGGAATACGGCGGAGTTCGACAACATGCCACCCATCATTCAGACATTGCGAGGCGTCGGATACACGATTGGCCAGCGATCCTGATTCATCGCGCGCGACCCGGAGTCTCGATTCCGGAGAGGAGCAATCCATGGGAACAGCGACACAATCCACGGTATCATGTGCGGCCCGAACCGCGGTTCTGGTCAGTGCCGATGCCTCGTTTCGCCAGCGGCTGCGCAGTGCGCTGTCGGATCTGCGATGGCAGGTGCGGGAAACCACAGGCGGCGCGGAAACCCTGGCCTGCCTCGACGCAGCCCCGGCAGAAGCGGTCGTGCTCGATTCGTGGCTGCCGGATCTGGAAATTCATGAGTTCATCGCTGAGTTCAGGAGAGTTCATCCCGACGTGGATCTGATCATGGCTGATACCTCACTAGCCGCCGGCTGTGTGCTTCGTGGCCCGCGCCGGAACGAGGTTCTCCTGGCGCTGCGAAGGGCGCAGGCCACCGACGATGCGATCTGGAATGTCGCGCCCGGAAACCACGCGGCTCGGCCTGCCGCCACGTTGAACGGACTGATGACGTCAGGATCGGTCCAGAACGCGGCGTTGGGTCAATCCACTGGCGCCGATCTCCGCAATCGCGCGCATGCGACGCGTATGGCTACTCCGCGCGAGGCCTGTCTGCCGGAATTCATCGGTTCGCATCCGGCCCTGATCGAAGTCAGCCGGAGAATTCGTCTGGTGGCGCCGCGGGCCACGCCGGTGCTCATCGAAGGGCCAACCGGAAGCGGTAAAGAGATGGTGGCTCGGGCCCTTCATCGGCTGAGCCCGAGAGCCAATCACGGCCTGGTGGCCCTGAACTGCGCTGCCATTCCGGAAGGGTTGCTCGAGGCGGAGTTGTTTGGACATACTCGCGGCGCTTTCACAGGAGCGGTGGACAATCGAACCGGGCGCATAGAAGCGGCCCATGGCAGCACGCTCTTTCTGGACGAAATCGGCGAAATGCCGCTGGGACTGCAGGCGAAACTGCTGCGCTTCCTCGAAACAGGAGAGTTGCAGCGTGTCGGCAATAACGAATCCGTCAGAGTCGATGTGAGAATCGTAGCCGCTACGCATCGGCCTTTGGCGCAGTTGGTGGCGACGGGTGGATTTCGCGCCGATCTCTATTACCGGCTGGCGGTTTTTCTGATCCGGACGCCTGCGCTCGAGGGACACAGCGACGACATCGAAGCGCTGACAGGATATTTTCTGCGCAGACTCGGAAAATCGAGCCCCGCAAAGCAGATCACCACGTCGGCGCTCGCCTGTTTGACGGCACACAACTGGCCCGGGAACGTGCGGGAGCTCGATCACGTTCTTGAGCGTGCATGGATTCTGGCCGAGGATCGGCCACAAATCGAATCCGGAGATATCGAATTCGACGATCCACAATGAGGATCTTCTAATGGCGCCGGGACGGTGGCGGGTGGCGGCTTGCAGTTGGGTCAGAGGCTTCCGGTGGAGATGGAGACCTCAGCAGGGACGGACGAATGCAGATAACAACACCGGTGTCTGACGCTCTGAACCGTTATCTGGATCTTTCTTCGCTGTCGCTGAAACTGACAGCGCAGAACATGGCGAATGTGGACACCCCCGGATACCGAACTGTGGGAATCGATTTTGCGGCGGAGATGTCGCGTTCGCTCGAGAACCTGGACGGGAAACGAGGAAGCGGATCACCGTCTATGGCCAATGTGGACACGGTGGACGGCTTGCTCGAGCGCCCGGACGGAAACAATGTCTCGATGGACCGCGAGGGGATGAAGATGGCTGAGGCGCAGTTACAGTTCCGGACCGGGGTGGAGCTGCTGAAGCGCGAGTTTACGCGGGAACTGGATGCCATCCATGAGGACCAGAAGTGAGGGGCCGGAATTTTCTCCCGGGAAAGCAGGGAATATGAATCTGTTCGGGGTGATGGAAGTGAGCGGTTCGGCTCTGGAGGCTGAGCGAATCCGGGCGGAGGTAGTGGCAGCCAACATGGCGAACGCGGAAACGACAAGGACTGCGGAAGGCGGTCCTTATCGGCGCCAGCATGTTGTGTTTGCGTCCGCAGCGCCGCAACAAAACTTTGCCGGTCAATTGCTGGGAATATCCGGGCAATCCGCTCCGGCGATCGGTGGAGTTCGCGTTACGGACGTGGTTGCCGATCAGGGAGATCCTCTCCGGCGCTTCGATCCCGGCCATCCCGATGCGGACGCAAGCGGTTATGTCTCCTATCCGGACATCAATCCGTTGACGGAGATGGTGGATTTGATGGGGGCCAGCCGTGCTTATGGCCTGAACGCGTCGGCGGTGCAGGCAGAGAAAAGCATGCTTTCGGCGTCGCTCGACATTTTGAAGTAGGAGACTCCCTCATGCAGCCAACAGCGATTTCAGGTGTTTTCGCTCCCACCAGGGTCCCCGTGCCGGAGCCGGGAAAAGCCTCAGCGGGGAAGACTCCGTTTGGCGACCTGCTGACGGGCGCGATCAACGGAGTCGATGGGCTGGAACAACAGGCCTCGACGGCGGTCGAGGGATTGCTGCGGGGAACGGGAGTCGATGTCCATGACGCGCTGATTGCGACGCAAAAGGCCGATATGAGTTTTGAACTGGCCCTGGCGGTGCGGAACAAGGCGGTAGCCGCCTATCAGCAGGTGATGGGGATGCAGTTTTGATGGCTAGCCTGGTGAAGGCGAATGGCTGATAAACCTGACAAGGCCCAGACGGCGTTGACCATCCAGCAACGGGCTGGAGTATTGGCGACTGAAGCGGCAAACCGCTTCAGTAATCTCGATCCTGCCCGTAGGAGCCGGCTGGTCATGGCGATGGGGATCGTGCTCGCCTGCTTTGCGGGTCTGATGTGGTATACGACGCGGCCGGACTGGCGCACTCTGTATGCAGGACTCGAGCCGGATGATGCGCGGCAGATGGTGCAACAACTGACCACAGCCGGAATTCCCTTTGACGTGTCGCCCGATGGCACCTGCCTGCGGGTGGGCGCACAAAACCTCGACAAAGCGCGCCTGGCGACCACTGCAAAGGGGGGGCCGAGGAGTGGACGCATGGGATTTGAGCTCTTTGACAATCCGAACTGGATGGGTTCGGAATTCGACGAAAAGGTCAATTATCAGAGGGCTCTTGAGGGAGAACTGGAGCATACGATTGCGACCCTGGCTTCGGTGCAGTCCGCGCGCGTACATCTGGTGTTATCCCATGAATCGCTTTTTTCGACTGACCAGCGGGACGCAAAGGCGTCGGTGGTGTTGCGGCTGCGGCACCGCACGATTTCCGGTGATGAGGCCGAGGCAATCTCCAACCTTGTGGCCAGCGCGGTCGACGATCTGCGTCCGGAGAACGTCGTGCTGGTGGATGCGGAAAGGGGTGGAGTGCTGGGGCGTCGAACGGGCGATGCTGCTCTGCAAGCGCGTGAGGAACAGATGGCGACGAGGCTGGTGGAGACACTGGCGCCGGTTGCTGGGCCAGGCAATGTGCGAGCTTCGGTCAACGTCGATTACGATCCGAATTCCGCCGATGAGGTAGACGAGACCTATGATCCGGCACAGGCGGCGACCCTCTCGATGCAGCGCAACGAGCAGAGCTCAGGACAGCCGGGGGCTTCGGGGATTCCTGGGACAGCCAGTAACGCGCCCAACGCGAAGCCGCCGCTCTATCCGTCGCAGAGCGCGGCCCAGCAAGGCCTCAAACAGGAGAGCGCGACCTACGGCGTTTCGAAGAAGGTGCGGCACAGTGTGGAAGCAGCGGGTCGCGTGCGACGGCTAACGGCGGCGGTTCTGATCAATTTTCGACGGACCGGAGGGGGAAAACAGACGGCTTGGCTAGCGAGAACGCCGGATGAGATGAAACGCCTGACGGATCTGGCGCAATCGGCAGTCGGTTTCGACTCGTCGCGCGGAGACCAGGTGAGTGTGGAAGAGCTTGCGTTTGACGACGATGTGGCACCGGAGGAGCCGGGTCGCGGACAGCAGCTTTTGGGATTGGCTGAAAGGTCAGAGTACCTGCTGCGTTACGGAACGATTTTGATTGCGATGCTCGCGTTCTTTGTCTTTGTTGTGCGGCCGACGCTGCGCTCTCTGGCTTCGGCTCCGGCTTCGGCCCGGCGAGCGGTGGCTGCAAGTCCGGCCGCGCCTCTTCACGTTCCGGCGGCGGTTGAAGTCCCGCAGTTGTCTCTGGAACAGCAGGAGGCGGAAGGGCGCAAGGCACGGGCGCAGAACGTCTTCGAGCAGGTTGCTCAAAACGTAAAACGCGATCCGATGCAAAGCACAAGGTTGCTGGAGAGCTGGATTCGCTCGGAGTAAAGTATGGCTTCTGCTGCCCGTCCATCCCTGGATACCGGCCACGCCCTGAGCGGCGTACGCAAGGCAGCGATTTTTCTGGTGGCCGTCGGAGAAGAGGTTGGAAGAAAGATCCTTCAGAATCTGTCCGAGCCGGACGTGCGCCGCCTTACGGAAGAAATTGCCGACCTGCGCGGTGTCTCGCCCGAAATGTCTCTGGATGTGATCGAGGAATTCCACGAACTTCTGGATACGCAGCAGTACATGGTTCATGGCGGGCTGGATTACGCAACGAAGTTGCTGGTGGATACGTTTGGCCAGGAACGCGCCGAAGACCTGCTGGCTCTGGTGAAGCGAGCCCAGGAGGCCAGTCAGAGCGATTTGACAGTGCTGCAGAGAGTGGATCCGCAGCAGCTCGGTAAGTTTCTGGAAAGCGAACATCCACAGACGATCGCGGTGGTGCTGGCCCATCTTGACGCCAGGCGAGGGTCGACAGTCATTGACAGCCTCAGCGAGGAGCGGCGAGTCGAAGCAATCCGGAGGCTGGCCGCCATGCGGCAGTTCTCTCCAGAGATGGCCCAGCGGGTGGCGATGATCCTGCATCGGCGTCTTGAGAATATGGGTGATACGGGACGAAAGGCCTATTCAGGGTTCAAAGCTGTGGCCGACCTGCTGAACCGCATGGAATCGGAAGAGACCAAGAAGATTCTGGACGAGATCGAGGCAGCAGACGTTGCGATGGCCCTGAACATCCGCAATCTGATGTTCACCTTCGACGATTTGGTGACGATTCCGCCAGCGAGCATCCGAGAGATTGTCGCAGCTGCGGATAAGCGGCAGCTCGCGCTGGCGCTGCGCGGTGCACAGGAGGATCTTCGTGCGCACGTTTTTGCGGCCATGTCGTCGCGTGCGGCGGACATGCTGAAAGAGGATATGGAAGTAATGGGTCCGGTGCGAGCCAGGGAGGTTGCTGGAGCACAGCACGAGATTCTTGCGCTGGCCCGCAACCTCGAAGCCGAGGGCAAGGTAATTCTCAAGCTGGAACAGGGCGACGATTTTGTAGTGTGACCATTGGGAAATCCATGCTGAGCAAGCTCGATAGTAAGGTCCGGCCGATGGAGTACCCGCTGCTGACGGGCACATCCGCAGCGGACACCGAACCCGTATCATCCGCCGGTCTGGCGCTTCGCGTGCGGGAACTGGAGTCGAAACTCGCAGAGACAGAGCAGCAGCATGCGCGGAAGCTGGAGAGTGTGAGGCGTGAAGCGCTTGAGCAGGGAAAACAGCAGGCGGGGGGTGACCAGAATGCATGGCGGCAGCAGTGTGCTGCGCAACTGAGATCGGCGGTCGAACAATTCCGAGCTCGAACCGACGAGTACCTGGCGCGTGTTGAGCACGAAGTGGTTCGGCTTGCGCTGGCCGTTGCCGAACGAATCGTGCACAGAGAGTCGCAACTCGATCCGCTCCTGCTCTCGGGTGCGGTCCGTGTGGCTCTGGGTCAGCTCGCCGACTCTACGGAAGTGCGGCTGAGGGTGCCGTCGGGACAGCAGGAGATGTGGGCGGAGATGGTCCGCCTGATCCCCGGACTGGCAGTCCGTCCGGATGTCCGGGCAGACGATGGATTACACGACTGCGAACTGGTGCTGGAGAGCAATTTGGGGGCGGTCGATCTCGGCGTACGTGCACAGTTGCAGGAGATCGAACGGGGCTTCTTCGACCTGCTCGATGTCCGCAGAGAGCCAAAGGACGGTGCCGCAGGTCCAGCCACCGCCGGAAGGCAGGCATGAATGGACCTGTTGGGGACCTATTTTGCCCGCCTTCGCCATCGCACGCCCTTCCGCTGGCAAGGCCGAGTCATCGAAGCCAATGGTCAGGCCGTCGAGTCGGAAGGTCCTCCGTGCTCAGTAGGCGAATGTTGCGAAATCCGTGACTCGGCTGGAAAAGCGCACCCCGCTGAAGTCATCGGCTTCCGTGGTACCAGCGTGCTCTCGATGACCCTCGACACGGCAGATGGGATTCGTTATGGGGATCCGGTGGCTGCGCTGGGAACTACGCCTCGCGTGGAAGTCGGAGGGGCCCTCATCGGCAGAGTGATGAATGCCATGGGCCAACCGCTCGATGGCGGACGCAGACCCGTTTTGCACACAGCCGTAGCACTCGAGCGGCCTGCCCCTGCGCCGCTGGATCGCGAGCCGATCCGCGACCCTCTGGGAACCGGCGTCCGAGCCATCGACGCCTTACTCAGCGTAGGGCGCGGTCAAAGAGTGGGCATTTTCGGAGGCTCCGGTGTCGGCAAGAGCACGCTCATCGGAATGATGACCCGCAACAGCGATGCCGATGTGATTGTCGTTGGGCTGGTGGGAGAGCGCGGCAGGGAGGTGGGGGAGTTCCTGGAAGAGGGTCTGGGGCCCGAAGGCAGGAAGCGCGCCGTGGTCCTGGTTTCCACATCGGACCAGTCAGCGCTCCTGCGGATGCGGGCGGCGCTGGCTGCCACTGGAGTGGCGGAGCACTTTGCCAGCGCCGGTAAACACGTGTTGCTGGTGCTGGACTCGCTGACACGGTTTGCCATGGCTGCTCGGGAGGTAGGTCTCGCGGCGGGTGAGCCGCCAACGACGCGCGGATATACCCCCTCCGTTTTTAGCCGGCTGGCACGTTTGGTGGAGCGTGCCGGCCGATTCCGCAACGGCAGCATCACCGCCTTCTATACCGTGCTCATGGAGGGGGACGATCTACAGGATCCTCTTGTGGACGCGGTCCGCTCCTATCTGGATGGTCATGTGGTTCTGTCCAGGCCGCTTGCCGCCGAGGGATGGTACCCGCCTATCGATGTAAACGAGTCCATCAGCCGTCTGATGCCGGTTGTGATCACGGACGGTCACGCCAAAGCAGCCGCGACGCTGCGCCGCCTGCTCTCC
The DNA here is from genome assembly GCA_964535525.1 of uncultured Acidobacterium sp. Classification (GTDB taxonomy): domain Bacteria; phylum Acidobacteriota; class Terriglobia; order Terriglobales; family Acidobacteriaceae; genus Palsa-343. The sequence goes on from CAZHTJ010000028.1 coordinate 9,180, forward strand.
AGCTGGAGCAGGTCCGAGGATTTGATCAGAATCGGAGCCTACAAGCCGGGGACCGATCGGGACTTAGACCGCGCAATTCAATTTCGCCCCGCGATTCGGAAATTTTTGGTCCAAAGTGCGCTTGAGAGAGAGACTTTCGAGAATGCCAGGGATCAGCTGCTCGGATTGGTTACTGCCATCGACAGCGCGGGATCGGTCTCGATTTCATGAGGCGACAACTCTGCCGGCTGTTGCGTCTTCGAGAGACACTTGAAGATATCTCGCATCTGAATTTTCTCGCGAAGTCCGCAGAAATGCGCGAGCTGGAATTAGTCGCGGCGAGGCAGCGTGAACTCGCTCTCTCCGTTCGCGCCGACGCCCTGTTCATGCTGAGCGGCGAGAAGCCGGAGCGGGAAGCCTGGCGAATGAAGAGGGCGGAGGCCGAGATCTGCAGTTGGAAAGAAGCAAAACTTGGCTCCCTTGCCCGCGCGCGCAAACCATCGGTCAACCGGGCGCGTGAAGATCTGCTCGTGCGCCGTCTGGACCGCCTGCAGACTGAGATTCTGCACGACGATGCGGTACGAGCAGAAAGAACTGTCCAGGATCGCCGGGAGCAGAATCGTATCGATGACTGGTTCCAGGGCGGTCCGGGTCGCAGGAACCGGCAACAAAAGTGAGACATCTCTTATAGTCCCGCGCAGCGGTGGCAGGCTCATTGCACTATGAGCCGCAAGAGGAAGTTACCGTTGCATCCGGTTCGAGCTCAGATGTTGATTGACCAGGTATCGGAAACGGGCGTGACCGCCGTCGGTCATTCGGCGCCTCTATCGGGCACCCAGGGTCTGTTCGGTAAACTGCTTCGGGACCAGATCCCAGGTAAAAAACCATCGTCGCAACCGGCGAACCTCGACAAATCTCAAACGGCCGATCGCTGCGCCTCTCCGGACCAGGTTCGCGGCGGCGAACTCAGCGGCCCTCACATTCAAACGACAGCGGGGATAGCCAACCCGGAGCCGCTGACCGACAGTTCGCGCGTCAGCCCGGCACAGGTAGCGACCGCACAACGTGCCAGGGTGGAAGAGCGTCCGGGGAGCGTCGTTGGGAACGCCGGCAATTCGGCGACAAGTGAGCCGAAAAGCCCTGCGCGCATCGAGATGCCAGTCGTGTTCGACGCGGAAGGCCGGGGGGGTGTTGTCAGCGGCAGTGCAGCTCACGCGGCTAAAACGACTGGCAGTCCTGACGTGATATGGACCAGGCGACCCGGTACGAGGAATTCAAATGCCGGGAGCGTGGACGGGAACAGCATCCGTCCGGTTGAGGCGTCCGCCAATACGACGGCTGGTGCGGGAGGAATCACACGAGGGTCGGAAGTCTCTGGAAGCGCGGAGCGGATGAGTATCGTCGATTTTGACGCTCAGCCGCTGGTCGCTGAGGGCGGCTCCGCCGTTCTTCCGCAGGGAGGCGGTTGGAGTCCGGTTGCGGACCCTGAAGGCACTACAAATACGAATTCCGAGAATGGGCCTCCGTTGCCGAGTTTGGCTGTGGGGTCCTCGGGGCCCGCGGCTTCACGAAAGGCGGCCTCCATCGGGCTGCGATCGGACCGAGACACAAAGGGAAGACCACGGCTCGAAGGGCCCGCTGACCTGTCGGCTAATCTAACGCAACCTTGTTTGGCCAGGAAACCAGTTCAGTCACGCGCAACCGCATCGAGTAAGGAGGCCGAGTCAACCGATGTTCTTCCGTCACACACAAACCCTGTTCGTCCACAGGAATTTGCAGATGCACTTACCGATGTAATACCGAACCCGGGCTCACGACCGGGCATGGCGCCCGATATCGGCCCGAGGCAAGACGGACCCGCACCGTCCGGAACGCGGGCCCCAAATGTCAGCGTCAATCGCCGGGCAAGTCTCGCCGCGGTTGACCCTTCCCCCAAAAACGATGCCGCATCGTCGCCGGAGGAGACTCTGCCGGCGTTTCGCAGTGGGGAAGACGGGCAACAACCTTCGTCATCCCGGGAGGCAGGATCAGCCGGAATGCAAGCGAAGACGCACACAGTCCGCGCAGACGCAGCCATCGACGAATCTCTCGGTTATCACGTTTCCTCCGCTCTCCCATCCGGTCAAACCAGTGTCGAAGGCGGGCAACAACCTACGTCTTCCGGGGCGGCAGGATCAGCTGGAATACAAGCGAAGACGCTCGCAGTCCGCGCAGACGCAGTCATCGACAAATCTCTCGGTTATCAGGTTTCCGCTGCTCTCCCCTCGGGCCAAACCGGCGCCGAACCGTCGACGAGGAAGTTTCCCCAAAAACCGGGCAAGGCTGAAGACGGGGTGCAACAAGTCCCATTCCTGAAGGCTGGAGCCACCGTACAAACGGAGAAGCCCGCGAGCCTTGCAGACGCGGCACTCGGTAAGTCTCCCAGTAACTCCGGAGAACATCAGGGTGTCCCAGTCTCTCTCTCGCCTGCCGCGCGGAGTACGGGTTCAGACCTGTCCTCTCCATATCCGGTAAGCGGGCCGCAGCAATGGCATGTGGCTCCTGGAATTGCGACCGAACAGCAATCGCTGCCCGGAGCGCATCTCACCCATCTTCCTGCCGGTGGCCCCTTCGAGCGCATGGATTCGGCCTCAGCGGCTCAGACGATCGACAGCAGTCCACAATGGCTAGCCGTGGGTGTGCATAGTGAGCGGCTGGGGTGGGTGGAAATCCGCACCAATAGCGCAGCGGGCCAGATCGCGGCAACCCTGGCGAGCGGGCCCGGGGAGCCCCACAACACGATTTCAGCGCAGCTGCCATCGGTTCGGGAATATCTGGCCGGGGAGCATGTGCACGTCGACACGCTCTCCTCGGAGAGGTTCTCGCAGTCGCCGGGACGCGGCAGTGATTCGTCCGGCGGCCAACCACAAAACGACGGAGCCCGGTACACGAAGGCGGCAGAAACAGGGGACTCTCCAAGGGGGTCTCCGGTCGAAATGGATATGCAGGGGTTGTCCTATATCGATGTACGGGTCTGATGCTTAGGAACGATGAAAGGAGCGTCGAGCAAATGTTTTCCAGCCCAGCAGGGTCGCCGGTGTGGGGGACTTCGCGCCCGGAGGATGCGGTTTCCTCGTCCGGCACCAGTTCCGCATCATCATCGGCTGCGAGTACCAACACGGCAACGGTTACTGCCAACGACTTTCTGCAGCTTCTGGTCACGGAGCTAAAGAACCAGGATCCGACAGCAAATACCGACCCAAACGAGTTCATCAATCAACTGGTACAGGTGAACAGTCTTCAGCAACTGATCCAGATCAATCAGGATCTGACTCCGACATCGACAACCAGCGGTAGTACTCCGGGTAGCTCCATGACGGGTTCGCCACTGGGTCAAACGGCCCCTGACGCCTGTTCGTCAACCAGCGCGGCAACCAATGTCTCTCCCGGAAATCTGAGCTCTCCGAAGAACGGGGACTCCGCTTCACGCATTACGACTGCCCTGCGCCCGGCGACGCAGACGCTGGCGCCAGGCTCTTCGTCCAGCCCACTCGATTCTGTGCTCAGTTCACTGAGAGCCCGTGCGCAGCAGGCCGGCAAATCCACTTCAACCCCAGCGCGCTAGACAACGCGCCGGGCGCTCCCAGGAGGAACTATGTCGTCTTTTTCAATTCCGCTGACCGGGCTGGAGGCATCGTCAAAGGCCCTGAACACGATCGCGAATAATCTCGCCAACATGAACACCACCGCATTCAAGAGCCAGGATGTAACCTTCAGCGATTTGTTTTATCAGCAGATTGGCACCACCGGGTCCGGCAATCCTCTGCAGGTGGGCGCCGGCACCAAAGTCGCCTCGACACAGACGGACTTCACCCAGGGCGGTATCGAGGAGACCGGAGACGCTCAGAACGCATACATCGATGGAAACGGGTTCTTCCTCGTGCAGAGCAGCGATGGAGCGACAGCACTGACTCGGGACGGTAATTTCACTACTAACGGCGGCTATCTGATGACCCAGGATGGGCAGAACGTCATGGGGTATCCCGCCGCCAGTGGCGTCGTCAATACCAATTCGCCGCTCACGCCGATTCAGTTGCCAGTTGGACAAGTAGAGAATGCGCAGGCAACCACCACTATGTCGATGACCGCGAACCTCAATGCTGCCGACACCGTCGGTACCACCGTCAGCGGACAGGTGCAGATCTACGATTCGCTGGGAGAAGCGCACGAGGCAACGGTCTATTTCACCAAGACGGGCACGAACACGTGGGGCTACAGCATGTCGCTGGATCCGTCGACTGTGACCGCAACGACTTCGACGCTGCCGTCGAAGACTCTGACTCCGACAGCGCCCGCTGCGGGAAGCACGGCATGGACGTTTGATCCGGGAGCCACTGTGGATCCGTCAACGAACATGACAATCAGCGATGGAACGAACACGGCGACGGTGGCCCCGTTCACCGCGGGTGAATCGCTGAACGCTTACTATACCGCGCTGCGGCAGGCGGTGACGACGAACGGCGTCAACGCTTCGGTGACGCTGGTGGGTAATACCCTGACTGTTGCCCCCACCAATGCCGCTACGCTCGCCATTTCGAAGAATGTTGTGGAGAGCTCGGTGACGACTTACGACTACAAGTTCGCCAATGGCGATACGGTCGATCCGTCGACGAATCTGACGATCACGGGCACGAGCAGCACTGGAACGAGTGTTTCGACCACCCCGCCACCGGTGATACCGGGCGAATCTCTGAACTCCTATATGACCGCGTTGAATACTGCGCTTGCGGGCATACCGGGTGCGGTGGCGACGAACAACGGAACCAGCATCAGCATTGCCGGAGCGGGCATCTCGACGGCCGGCAACGTGCTCGAGAGCGCCGCGGGCACAGCCTCGTCGAACGCCAGCGGCAGCCTGCAGTTCGATGCCAACGGCAACCTGATCTCGCCGACGACCAACGTTGCGGGCATTCAGCTGGGCGGTCTGGCCGATGGAGCGGCAGGTCTGGGGATCACCTGGGACCTGTTTGGAAGCAATGGCACCAGCATGATCACGCAGAGTTCGTCGGATGCCAGCGCGGCGAGCACGGCCGTTACCGCGACGAGCCAAAATGGCTATGCCAGCGGAACCTATCAGGGCTTTGCCATCGACTCCTCCGGCGTTGTTTCGGCCAGCTTCAGCAACGGCGAAACGCAGGTGGTGGGTCAAATCGCACTGGCGAACGTAGCCAACGAGCAGGGCCTCACCATTAACCCCGGAAACAGCTACAGCACAACGGCCGCCTCCGGGTCGGCAACCACGGGGGTGGCGGGCACGAGCGGCCTGGGAACCCTTGAGGACGATGCGTTGGAGAATTCGAACGTGGACATCTCAACGCAGTTCTCCAACCTGATCGTGGCGCAACAAGCCTACGATGCGAACTCAAAGGCGATTACAACGTTCGATACGATCTCGCAGGACACGCTGAACATGATCCACTAGCCGGATCCGTCCGCACCGCCCAGAATGCGCCGATAGAAGTCTTCGTACAGGGGGACGATCTTCGAGGCGCAATAACGGCTCTGGGCGGTGCGGCGGGCCGCTTCCGCCATTTGCAGACAGCGGTCGGAGTCGCGCAGAAGTTCGACCGCGGCTTCCGCCATTCCCTCTACATCGCCGACTTCGAACAACCGCCCGTTGACGCCGTCTTCGATCAGCTCCGATACTCCGCCCACGCGCGTTGCGATGGAAGGCACGCGGCACGCCATCGCTTCAAGAGCGGCGAGGCCAAAGGATTCCAGTTCACTCGGCATGAGCAGCAGATCTGCGAGCGGCAGGATTTCCGAGACGCTGCTCTGCTTGCCCAGAAAGTGCACGCGGTCCTGCATTCCCTTGCGGTGGGCGATCCACTCGGCCGCCGAGCGGTCGGGGCCATCGCCGATCATCAGGAGGCGCGCCGGCAGCTCGCGAGCGACTCGTGAGAAGACGCGAATCACATCGCCGGTACGCTTCACCGGTCGGAAATTGGACAGGTGCACGAGGATTCTCTCGCCGGGTTCAGCATAACGAGCGCGGCCCGCTGCGCGCTCTGCGTCATTGAGCGGCTTATAGACGTCGCAATTCACGAAATTCGGGATGACCTGGATGGCTCTGGCCGGCTGGAACTCCTGGATGGTCTTGTCCTTCAGATAATTCGAGATGGCAGTTACGCCGTCGCTCTCATCGATGCCGAAGCGAGTAATCGGGAGATAGGAGTGGTCGAGCCCGACGAGCGTTATGTCGGTGCCATGCAGGGTCGTGATGAAGGGCAGGCGCCGGTCTTGCCGGAGCAGCATCTGCCGCGCGAGATAAGCGGAGATGGAATGTGGAATGGCGTAGTGGACGTGCAGGAGGTCGAGCTCATAGTAAGCCGCGACCTCAGCCATACGCGTGGCGAGCGCCAGGTCATAGGGAGGGTATTCGAAGAGCGGGTAATTTGAAACCGGGACTTCATGAAAGGCGATGTCCTGTTCGCGACCGCGCAGGCGGAAGGGCTGTGAATAGGCGATGAAGTGAACCTGATGTCCGGCGGCAGCCAGCTCAATGCCGAGCTCAGTAGCGACGACTCCGCTGCCGCCGTAGGTCGGGTAGCACGTGATTCCAATCTTCATGACCCTATGAGAGTACAGGGTAAAGATGCTCTATTCGACAGGATGACTCGCAATCTCATGGAATTCCCAACCCGTCGGCCTCTTGATTCATTAGGCTTTGGAAATCTCTGGTTCAGTTACCCGCTGTCCGCCCGCCCGCGACCGGCAGGCGCAGCGCCACGGCGATCAGCGCCGCGATCAGAAATCCTGCCGATGTGAGCGTAAGCGCCAAACCGAGCCCTGCCCGTTCAGAGACGCGGCCAATGAGCCAGGGAGAGGCCGCGCTCGCAATGCGGCCGATGTTGTAAACAAACCCCATGGCCGAAGCCCGCACTGCAGTCGGAAAAAGCTCGCTCGCGATCACCGCGAATCCGCTGAAATAGCCCGTTCCAAAGAATCCAACCAACGGGCCGATAACAAGCAGAGCGCCAGCACTACCGACAAAAGCGAAGAGGGGCACCATGACCGCCGCCACGAGCAGATATGCGATGTAGGTGTACTTATGGCTGAACCGATCGGCGAAATACCCGAAGCTGATGTAGCCGAGAAAAGTCCCGATTTGCATCACGATGGTCCATTCCGAGGTCATCACGATGCCAAGTCCCCGTCCGCCTTCGGCGACCGGCGTGGAGAGAAAGCGAGGAACCCAGGTGAACATTCCCCACCACGCGAAAAGGGTGGCAGCATTCATGGTTCCGCAGACCAGGGTACTCCAGCCCATGCGGCCACGAAACAACTGGCTGAGATGGGGCTGATGCGTTCGCTCTTGGCGCCATTCTGCAGGTTCTCGCAGACGCGACTGTACCCACAACGCGATCAGCGCGGGGGCCGCGCCGGCAAAGAAAACGGCACGCCAGCCAAAGCGCGGCATCACGATAGCCACCAGGGCTGCGGCGAGTGCAAATCCGATGGCCCAGGAACTCTGCACCAGGCCCAGCGCCTTTCCTCGATGGCGAGCAGGCCAGGTTTCCGCAACGAGTGCCGCTCCGGAGGCCCATTCTCCGCCCATGCCCAGGCCGAGAACGATGCGGCAGATGAGAAGCTGGAGCGCTGTGTGCGTGAAACCACAGAAGAAGGTCGAGACCGAGTAGATGAGTATGCTCGCCGTCAAAGCACGAACCCGGCCCGCGCGGTCCGCGAACCAGCCAAAGCCGATGCCACCAGCAGCAGCGCTCAGCAACGTAATGGACATCATGGCTCCGCTCATCGCCGCTGACAAGTGCAATTCGCGCTGCACCTGCCCGAGCACCAACGCGTACAGCATCACATCCATGCTGTCGAGCATCCAGCCCAGTGAGGCCGCCAGCAGAGTGCGCTTCTGTTCTCCGGAGGCTTCCGCGAGCCAGCCGTAGATACCGTTCAAGATGGTCCTCGGTTGCTTTAGAGTTCAGGAATACGGCGGAGCTGGCCCGGAATGCCGTCATACTACGATACGAGAGCACAGGCCTTTGCGCACGGCGATTGATACCGGCGGCACCTTTACCGACTGCGTTTATCTTGATCGTGGTCAAGTTCGTGTTCTTAAGCTCTTCTCTACCCCGGCCGAGCCGGCACTGGCCGTTGTCGACGCGCTGGCCCAAATCCGACCCTCCGGCGTTGTTGAAGTGCGCCACGGGACCACGCTTGGCACGAACGCGATGCTGGAGAGGCGCGGCAGCCGCGTTGCGTTTATCACTACGGCGGGCATCGAGGACACGATTGCGATCGGGCGTCAGGAACGCCGGGGACTTTACGACTGGTTCGCGCCTGTTCCTGAATGTCTGGTTCCGGACGAGCTGCGCTTTGGCATGCCGGAGCGAGTCAGCGCCGATGGAACGATCCTGGGCTCGCCGAGCGAGGCAGATCTCCGCGAACTCGCGGAGGGGGTCCAGAGCAGCGGCGCTCAGGCGGTGGCAATTTCACTGCTGTTTTCGTTTGCGAATCCAGAGACCGAGCGACGTATCGAAGCTGCGCTTGGCACTCTCGGCATCCCCATCTCAGCGTCCCATCGGATCCTGCCGGAATTTCGTGAGTATGAGCGTGCGGCGACCACGGTGGTGAATGCTTATCTCGCACCTCGCATGCAGCAATATTTGCAGCAACTCGAGCAACGGGTGGCTCGAGAACATCGCGGGGCCGGTGTCGATGTCATGCAGTCTTCGGGCGGCATCGTTTCGGCGCGGGTTGCGGCGGAAGAACCGGTGCGGACGGTTCTTTCCGGACCGGCCGGCGGCGTGGTCGGCGCCACACGGGTTGCTGCGTGGGCGGGTTTCGAGCGGATCATCGGATTCGATATGGGCGGGACCTCGACCGATGTTTTTCTTTCCGACGTCAAGCGGGACGGTGTGCGTCGGACTCGGGAGTCGGTTGTGGCGGGCGTGCCCGTGAGCGTGCAGATGCTGGAGATTCACACGGTCGGCGCGGGCGGCGGTTCCATCGCTCGATTCGATCGCGGCGGCATGCTGCGCGTCGGTCCTGAATCCGCGGGCGCCGATCCCGGGCCGATCTGCTTTGGACGAGGAACTGCGGCGACCGTTACCGATGCCAACCTTTTGCTAGGGAGACTTGATCCCGCGAGTTTCCTTGGGGGCAGCGTTGTTTTGCATCGCGAGCGGACCGAGAAGTTCATGGCCGAACAGCAGCGCTTGTTGCCGTCGGTTGAAGAGTTCGCCGCAGGCATTTTGCGCGTCGTCGAAACGGAAATGGACAAAGCGATCCGTGTTATTTCGGTCGAGCAGGGATACGATCCACGCGATTTCACACTGGTTGCGTTTGGTGGAGGCGGTCCGGTGCACGCTTGCTCTCTGGCACGCGCGCTTCGAATCCGGACTGTGTTGATTCCGTCGATGCCCGGGGCGCTTTCCGCTCTCGGAATCCTGCTCGCAGATGTGGTGCGCGATCATGCGCGAACCGTGATGCTGGCTGGCAATTCCATCGGCGATCTGGAGCGGCCGTTTGCGGAGCTTGAGGACCGCGCTCGCGCAGAGTTCGCGGCGGAGGGACGAGAGGGAGTGGCGGAACACAGTCTGGATCTCCGCTACACGGGCCAGGGATACGAATTGAACGTGCCCTGGAGCGCGGACCGTGGGCGAGATTCGATTGCTGCTTTTCATAAGCTCCATGAACTGCGTTATGGATTCTCTGATCCGGGAAAGCCGGTTCAAATCGTTAACCTCCGTCTGCGCATGATCGCGGCCGGCGAGTCGCATATTCCCGTTCGACGCGAGACTGTGCCGGGCGACGGGCTCGCCGCCTGTTATGCCGAACGTCCGATCTACTTCGATGAGCATTTTGTGCCGTCGCGCCTCTATCATCGTGAGCGGCTCGCCCCTGGCGATGTAGTTCAGGGGCCCGCGCTCATCACCGAGTACACCTCGGCGACCGTGCTGCCGCCGGATTGCCAGGCGGCGGTGGACGCGTTCGAGAACCTGGTCGTCACGATCGGACAGGCCCGATGAGCGGAGCGACCGTCGGACGGAAACCTGATGCCGTCGAGCTGGCGATCTTTCGCAGCGCCGTCCATTCGGTAGCGGAGGAGATGGGTGCGGCACTGCGGCGCACGGCGCTTTCGCCGAACATCAAGGAGCGGCGTGACTACTCGTGCGCGGTGTTCGATGGCGAGGCTCGGGTGATCGCGATGGGCGATCACATGCCTGTGCATCTTGGGTCGATGCCGATGTCGGTGCAAGCGGCAGTAGAGGCGACTCGATTTGCGCCGGGTGACATTGTGGTTCTCAACGATCCTTATGCGGGCGGAACGCATCTGCCGGACATCACGATGGTGCTTCCGATTTTTCTGGCGGGCTTGGAGAAGCCCGGATTCTTCGTATCGGCGCGGGCGCATCACGCCGACGTTGGCGGCGCGTTTCCGGGATCGATGGGGCCGGCGCGCGAGATTTTTCAGGAGGGCATTCGCATTCCTCCGGTGCGGATTGTGCGCGGCGGCACGATTGACCGCGAGATGCTGGACCTCATCCTGCTGAACGTTCGGACGCCGCAGGAGCGCGAGGGCGATCTGGCGGCGCAGATCGGGGCGTGTCGCGTCGGCGAGCGGCGCATTCTCGAACTGGTCGAGAAGTACGGCGAGGCGCGGCTGAGCGCCCTCACCGACGAGCTGCTTGGCTATTCCGAGCGATTGGTTCGTGCGGAGCTGCGAAGCATGCCGGCCGGCGAGTTCAGCGCCGAAGACTGGCTAGACGATGACGGCATCGACGATGAGCCGATCAGGATCAGTGTTCGGATTCAAATCGATCCCGAGGCTGCATCGATTTACGTCGACTTCAGCGGATCGTCGGCGCAGGTGAAAGGCAGCGTCAACGCGGTTCGCGCGATCACGCTTTCGGCTTGCTTCTACGTGCTGCGCTGCCTGCTTGAGGACGACGCGCCAGCGACGGAAGGCATCTTGCGGCCGCTGACTCTCGTGACTCCGCCTGGAAGCATCGTCGATGCGAGAGCGCCCGCTCCGGTCGCGGGCGGCAACGTTGAAACATCGCAGCGCATCGTCGATGTGCTGATGAGAGCTCTGGCGCAGGCGATTCCGGATCGCGTTCCGGCAGCGAGCGCGGGGACGATGAGCAATCTGACGATTGGCGGCATCGATCCGCGGAGCGGGTTGCCGTTCACTTACTACGAGACCGCGGCCGGCGGAATGGGCGCGCGGCCTGGGCTCGACGGGATTTCCGGCGTGCAGACGCACATGACGAATTCGCTGAATACGCCGGTTGAAGCGCTCGAATACGCGTATCCGTTTCGTGTTCGGCGGTACTCGTACCGGCGCGGATCGGGAGGCGCGGGCCGGTTTCGCGGAGGCGACGGGCTGATCCGCGAGATCGAGCTTCTGGCTCCGGCGCAGGTGACTTTGCTGGCCGATCGGCGGAAATTTCGGCCGTGGGGACTCGCTGGAGGCGAGGCCGGCGCAGCCGGCCTCGCGACGGTGATCAGGGCGGCGAGCGGCGAATCGATGGTGCTGCCGGGAAAATGCAGCGTCCAACTCGAGGCCGGAGATATTTTGCGCATCGAGACTCCGGGCGGCGGCGGTTTCGGGGAACCTTCGAAGCGGTGAGGTTGTGGCTCGGGTGACTTTCTGAAAAATTTGGACCCCCTCGAAAATTCGCGTTGACTTGTTTTCAATAACTTCGATAGGTTTACCAGGTTGATACTGGACCGGGGTGACTTCGAATCAGTCAGTTGCGACCTCGCCGTGTTTGCGTCAGTCTCAGCTGAGTTTGATGCATTCACGGTCGCGATCAGGCTACTTGATTAGTTCGAAGTCAGATCGGACTCGGCCGCGTTTGATGCAAAGGCGGCTGAGTTTGACGGGGACTCGGCCGAGTTAGCAGCAAAGACGGCCGAGATTGCAACAAACCTGGTTGAGTTTGCAGCAATCGCGACTGTGAGCGGGATGTAGGCGGAGAAGCGGTCTGCGGGCTGTGTTGTGAGGAAGTGCATGGCGATTCTCCTTTCCTTCAAAGAAAAAGCCCCGCCGTTGGGCGAGGCTTTCTTTACTCTATATATTCAGAATAGCAGGTTCAGAGAATTAGACTGCCAAATATCTTTGAGTCTGATGGTTTGTAAGTGGCGTGTTATGTTGGGTAATTACCTTGGTGCGGAGGCTCGCCCCTTGACAAAAACGGCGGATTTCTCGGTTTTGGGATGGTGGGTCAATTTGATTTAGTTTGACCCACCAGTGTGGTGAGTCGAAAGTTCATTCAACAATTCGGCGAATCGAGCAGGCTCGAAGAAAAACTCACAGGGGCTCTGAAGCCCGTTTGATTGTGCGCCATTTACGGCACGAGTGAACTCTTGCCCTGACACAAAAACCAACGAATATCTCTTTAACGAACTTCAGACTCAGAGCGCTAGACTAGTGGGTTGTCGCAGAGAAGACGTTACTGCAACGGGGAAAAGCCAGAGTGCTGAAGATACCTCCCTCGGCGGCGAAAGCCGGGCCGTGGGAGGCAATTTTCGGCACGACTGAAGTCGTGCCCTTTCAAAACGGTGACCGCCAATGGCTATCGAGCCATCGGCGGGCCGGTAACGAAATCCCTGCGACGGGCCACTAGCGTAGCTTTTCTGAAATCTCTTGCCGGTGCGGAGTTTCAAAAAGCAGGTCCCTCCGCTTCGCTGCGCTCCGGTCGGGATGACAAGTTGGTAAAGAAACCTGGAAACGCCACACTACCGGTTTTGGGATTCACTTTGTGATCAGCGGCCCTGGGTGCAGGCGTTGAGCACCTTGTTCTTCACGTATTGCTGGCAGAGGCCGATCATGGTGCCGGGACAGGCGTAGGATCCCGGAGGTCCGGCGTTGGGAGTGCAGCCGCCGCGGCGGAGGATCTGATCGACCTGGGTGGGGACGAGCAGACTGCAGGAGAGCACGGCTCCATTGTTGAGCATGGTATTGCAGAGGTTCAGCATGCCGTTTTCGCCGGGACAGAGATAGCCGCCCTCGCGGCCGCCGTTGCGCTGGCAGCCTCCTCCGGTAAGGGTGCGATCGGCGGCATCGCCCTGTTTGTGGCCCATGCCAAGATCGCAGTTTTGAATGCCCAGGGGATGGTTGGCGAGGGCATTTTGGCAGGTGATATAGCCGCGGTAGGTAGGACAAGCCTGAGCGTTGCCCTCTTTGACACAGCCGAGGCTTTGCAGTTGCTGATCGAGGCCATTGGTGAACGCGGCCTGGTGCTCGGGCTGGAAGTCGAGCACGCAGGTGGTTCCGGCGTGGCAGCTGAAGTCCATGCCACCGGGCGGCAGGTCGACGGCAAGCTGTGGGAACCAGACGGGCCAGTCCCAATGATCGGACCAGACGGCAACGTCGACGAAGAGGCGCGCGTCGATGCCGGGAGTGAGCGTGAAACCGAGGTTATAGACAGGATTGCCGAATTTGAAGTTGCTGTCGTGGATGGGGGTGTTGTTGGCGCCGAGATTGACGGTTTGGCCGCTGGTGGAGACGGTGGTGGTCCGGTTGAGGATCTGGTCGGTGAGGGTGAACTGGAGTTTGTTGGAGTGGAGGTTGATGTTGACGGCGGGGAAGACCTGGCCGCCGGCAACGCCGAAGTTGAGGATTCCGCCGAGAAGGTCGAATTGATCGAAGATAAAGGGCGTGTTGATGCCGGAGGTTCCGGGTGCGGGAGGCGTGAAGGTTCCATTGGTGTAGGGAGCGGGCAGCCACTGGGTGAAGTCGACACCCAGGTTAATTTGATTGCTGCCGCCAAGGACGGGGAGGTTGATGCTGTATCCGGCATTGGCGCCGACCTGGGCGACGAGTTCCTTGCCGTTGAAGAGCTGATCGTCGGAGAGGCCGGTGGACAAGAAGTCCTGGGAATTGCCCTCGATGGGCTGGTAGGTGGCGGTCATACTGGCCTGGGCCGTGTTATTGGAGTGGACGATGTTGTGGTACCTGAGCTGAGTCTGAATGGGGAAGCGAAGGCCGAAGCCATAATTGAATCCGGCCCAGACTTTGATGGAGTAAGTGGAGGAGCAGCCGATGACGCACCAGTTGATGGTGACGTCGACTTCGCGGCTCCACTCGTAGTCGTGGCCGAGGGTGAAGCCGGTAAGGAAGATGTAGGTGCCCAGGTCGATGTCGGAGACCTGATCGCCACCGGGACCCTGGCTGTTGCCGATGTTGTGGTAAGACGCAGGGGGAACGACGCGCAGGAGCCTGGGGAAGGCAGGCGGGGCGGAGTTGGAACTGCCGCGTATGAGGGCCTGGCCGGCGGCGGCTTCGGCTGTGCCGGCAGAGGCGCTGAGCTGTTCAGTCGGATGGGCGTAGTTGGAAGATTCAACGCGGGGGATGAAGGCGGTTTCTTCGAAACGCTGCGTGGCGCCGCCGATGAGCTCGTCGCGAAGCTGGGTATCGTTGAGGGTTTGCAGTCGGGCGGTTTCGTCAGCGCCGATTTGAGCGGAGATTTGCGCGCGCCTAGTGGGGTCGGCGAGAGCCTGGCGGAGTTCGACGATGTGTTTGGCGGCGTCAGCGTCTTCGGCCGCGCTGTTGCGCTGGAAGGCTGCAATGGCGGCCTGGCGTTTGCCGGGATCGGGAACGTAGCGAGGACTGCCGGGCTGGCTGAATTCGGCAATGCGCTGGGATGCAGAGGCGCTGGTGAAGCAGGTGACTCCGGCGCTGGCGAGTTGCACGACCGCGGTGCGGTCCGCGCATTTGCCGAGAAGGATGCGATAGCTGAGAACCTGATGGATGACGAGGCCCTGATCGATTTCGCTGACGTCGTAGGTTTCTTCCTGGACCTGGACGTGCTGGGGCATGGCATGCAGACGCTGGGCGATGTTGGGGAGGGCTTTGGGATTGTTGAGCATCGGGGTGAAGTCGAGATGCGCTTCGCCGAGAGTGACCTGGGGGCTGGTGCGGACCGAAGCCAGCGGATACTGGCGCAGGACGTGGAGGCGCTGCATGGTGGGGCCATAGGCATCGCCGAGGGTGACGGACTGCGCGGGAGCGCGCTGGCCTGCGGGGCGCGCCGGCTCGGACCGGCTCTGTGCGACAGCGTGAGGGGAAAGGATGGGTACGGCGAGAACGAGAGCGATCGGGAACATCGATGCAGTTCGCGGGTTGCGAGTCATTGCCTTGTCTCCGTTCCTTCTCCAGCTAAAAGGTACAGCGCTTGCGATTCGAGATGGGAGACACAATACACGATGGGGATCGATATGTGACACAGGCATGCGGAAGAATCCTTTCGCTGGGGCGATGACTGTAGTGATGGTGATTGGCGGCGGGGCCGCGTTACAGAGGCCGCAGCGAAGGTGGGGGGCGGGCACGGTGGCCGTGGAGGAGAGAGGGCGACAAATCCGGTAGAGGAAAGCGGTAGTGCGAGTGGACCGCTACCCGGAAGGGCCGCACACTATGCTGCCGGGGCCCCCAGGCGGAGTCGCAACTGTAATTTGAAAATCCGGAGCCGGGCCGCGCGTGGGTGGTAATTCATTGTCCGTTCAAAAGGGGTTTCGGGGGGGCGCTCGTTTGTGTTGGTGAAGCCTAAGTGTGCTTCAAGGAGTCTACGATGGCTGAGCCATGGAAAGTCCTGGTGTATATCGCTGCCGATAATTCTCTTTACGACGATGCGCAGGTGAGCCTGAGAGCGATTGCACATGCGAGCCGGTCGAGTGAGATTGAGACCATTGTTCAATTCGATGGGCCGAGCGCGCAGTTATCGACGCGGTATCGATGCAGTGGCGGGAGCCGGGAGGTTATCTGGGAGGCTCCGGATAACTACACACTGGACCGGGGACAGAGGCTCACGGATTTTTTGATGGCTTCGGTGGATCATCCGCAGGAACGGAAGCGGATTTTCCTGGTGCTATGGGGGCATGGAGCGGGGCTGGATCATATTTATTTTTTTGCGAACCCGGACGGGGACTCGAGTGGGGATGGTGGGGCGGGGCCGGATTCTGGCGCGGGGGCTGCGGGGGCGGGGTCTAGTGCGGGGGCTGGGGCGGGAACGACACCTCCAGCGGGGGCACCATCGGCTGCGGCTCCGGCTTTCGCCGGGGGGGCGGTGAACAGTGGGGGCGCGGCGGGCAGCGGCTCAGGGGCGGCGAAGGGCGGGGCGATTTTTGCGCCGATGGAGGTTTTCAACGGGGCTAATCCAAACCGGTATGTGGGGGATATATCGCTGGCGAAGATTCTTGAGGAATTTTCGCGGTCGATGAACCGGAAGATCGATCTGCTGGGGTTCGACTCCTGCATGATGGCGATGGTGGAGATCTGGCATGAGCTGAGGGAGTCGACGGAGCTGGCGGTGGCGTCGGATCTGGAGGTGCCGGCGAACAGCTGGCCGTACACGACGATTCTGAGCGACCTGGCGAGCTATCCGGGGATGGACGCGAGCACGCTGGCGACGGTGATTGTGAGCCGGTATCTGGAGGACTACGACGGACAGGGACAGGGGGTGACGGTGTCGCTGTCGGCTTGCAGCCTGGCGGCGTGCAACGCTTTCGCGGAGGCGATGAAGAAGCTGGTGGACGAGATGAAGAAGGTCGTGGGGGATGGCGAATCGCGGCGGAAGGTTTTCCGTGCGCGGGATGCGTCGTGGACACCGGAGGAAGCGACTTACATCGATATGGGTCACTTTGCGCAGGAACTGAGCGAATCGTTTAGTTCGACGTCGGGAATTTATGAAGGTTGTATCGGCGTGCTACGGATTCTTACTGGATATCCTTATTTGCTTTACAACCGGGAGGGTGGGACGGAGGAGTCTTTCTATAAGGGAACTGGCGTGGCGTTGTATTTTCCGACGAGCGTGGCGCCGACGATTGAGGAAGTGCAGGATTTCGCGGCACAGAACAACCTGGAGGTTGGGACGAAGTTTCATCCGGAGGCAGATACGGAGTTTCCACCTACTATGGGTAAGTTTCCGCCGACTATGGGTAAGTTTGCACCTACTATGGGCAAGTTTCCTCCTACTATGGGTAAATTCCCGCCGACTATGGGTAAGTTTCCACCTACTATGGGTAAGTTTCCGCCGACTATGGGGAAATTCCCGCCGACTATGGGCAAGTTTCCTCCTACTATGGGTAAGTTCCCACCTACTATGGGGAAGGGTGGCGACCCGACCGGCGGCGGTGCGGACGATGCTATCAGTGGATACGAGATTCTGTGGGATCGGTACATCGAGCTGGATTTCTGCAAAACGACGGGGTGGGCGGATCTGATCGAGAGCTTGCTGAACGCGGGATATTGACCGCGGGATGTTTGAGCGCCACTCATGTTTGGAGAGGGCTTGAACGGGCCTCCCCTCCGAGGCCTGAGACGAGCGGGCTGTACGTTCCCAAAATGGTCTTGGGCGGTACTTTTGTGGGGAACTCGGAATTACGTTGTTGATGATCGAATGACGAGAGGTTAAAGCTTCTTGCTGTGGGGTAAACCTGGCCTTTTCAGGGTTTTCGGGATTGTTTTGATTTGAGGGTTGGTCAGCTGCGCTCCGCTGCGTGGCTTGGCGCGACGCGGGTTGGTCGCGGGTTTTTCCAGGCTGCACTTTCCCGAAATGGTGTGGGGACTGGTACTTTCGGATTGCAACCCGGGATTATGTCGTTGACGATCCTCTCGCGAGAGGCCGACGCTACTTGCTGTGGGGTGAACCTGGCGTTTTCAGGGTTTTCGGGATTGTTTTGATTTGAGGGTTGGTTAGCTGCGCTTCGCTGCATGGCTTGGCGCGACGCGGGTTGGTCGCGGGTTTTGCCAGGCTGACTTTCCCGAAATGGTGTAGGGAACGGTACTTTCGGATTGCAGCCCGGGATTAGCTTGTTGACGATCGTATGGCGAGAGGCTAAAGCTTAAGGCTGTGGGGTGAACCTGGCCTTCTCCGCGTTTTTGGGTTGGGGGCTGGGGTTGGGCCTTCTTTTGTCTTTGCGGGGCTGTGAAGCTGGGCCCCACAAAGGCGGGCTTGGTTTCGGAGTTCTCCGGGCTATCCGGGTTATCCTTTCCCACAATGGTCTTGGGCGGTACTTTGGGGGTGGAATGCAGGATTAGTTTGTTGATGATCGTGTTACGAGAGGCCGACACTTCCTGCTGTGGGGTGAACCTGGCTTCATCCGTGTTGGGGGGGGTGGGGAGTTGGGGTTGGGCTTCTTTTGTTTTTGCGGGGCTGATGACGCTGGGCCCGACAAAGGCCGGCTGGTCTCGGAGTTCTCCGGGTTGTCCTTTCCCAAAATGGTAGCGGAACGGTACGGTTGGGGTGGAACTCGGGATTATATTGTTGACGATCGTGTTATGAGAGGCCGACAGCTTCTTGCTGTGGGGTGAACCTGGCGGTTTCATGATTTTCGGTGGTTGCTTTGAGGGAGTTTGATTGGGGGTGCGGTTAGCTGCCGAAGCTGGCGAAGGCGGCCCAGTAATAGGGATGAGCGGTTTCGGGATGGGAGCGGATGCGGGCTTCGGCGGCGGTGAGGGCGTCGGGGACGGAGTCGCCGGTGACGAGGCGGGAGTAGAAGTCGGTCATGAGCTGGGAGGTGACGCGAGAGTCGACACGCCATTTGCTGGCGACGACGTGGGGGACACCGGAGCTGAGGAAGGCACGGACGAGATTGCCGGGACCGGCGAGGCCCTGGTCAGTATTCGCGGTATCGCAGGCGGAGAGGACGGCGAGCTGGAGCTTCTCGAGGTCGAGAGTGCGAAATTGATCGGCGGCGAGGATGGCCGGACTGGGGGGGCCGGGTCCTGCGAGGGCGGGTCCTGAGAGGACTGGGTCTGCGAGAGCTGGGTCTGCGAGGAGCAGCCCGGGCTCGCGCGGGTTGAGCAGGGCGTGTCCGGCGTAGTGCAGGATGGCGACGCGGGGAAGAAGCTGAACGACGCGGGAGCGGGTGGCGGCGGCGCCGGTGAGAAGCATGTGGTGGCGGAAGTCGGCGGCGATGGCGGCGGCTTCGGTTTCAGCGTCGGGCAGGGGCGGGAAGGCGGCGCTGAGGTCCTGACCGAGTTGCGGATTGCCGATGGAGAGCGCGACGGAGGTAGTTGAGAATGCGGCATCGCGATGGAGGTTGCGGGCGTAGTCGATGCCGGGGGATTCGACGATGCGGAACTGTGCGGCGAGGTAGCGGCCGTCGGGAGTCTCGAGAGCGGGGAAGGGAACGGCGGCGATGGAGGGGTCGGATTCGATGATGAGCGTGGAGGAGTTCTGGAGGCGGGACTGGAAGGGGCGAACGAGCCAGGAGTAGAGGCGGCGGGCGTCGGCGTGGAGGAGGCGGGGATCGGATGCGGAGTCGGCGCAGCGGGCGGCGAATCGGGCGACGGTTGCGTCGAGCTGGTCGGAGGGGACGTTCTGCCAGATGAGGGTAGGACCCTGATCGTCGTCGAGCCAGAGGGCGAGGCCGGAGGGGAAGGCGATCCAGCTGAGGATGGCGGAGCCGCGGGGGACGTGGAGGCGGTCGGGCGCGTAGGGGGCGAGCGCGGCACTGAGGTTGAGGGAATCCTGGGAGGCGCCGGGGCCGACGAGGCGGTGGTTGATGGCGCGGAGCGGGGCGCCGCGGTACCACTCCTCGAAGGCGAAGGACTTTGGGCCGTCGTGCTGGACGCGGCTGTAGATTTCGAGGAGCGTGCGCCAGGCGCCGGAGTTGTAGCGATGCCAGACGAGGCGGTCGTCTTCGGAGGCGAAGGAGAGGCCGCTGGATTCGACGAGGCGGACGGCGCGGAGGAGATCCTGCTCGGCGAGGGCGGGCTGGCCGGAGCGGAGGTGGAGCTGGCCGAGGGTCTCGTAAAAGGAGAGCTGCGCGTAGGTGTTGCGAAGGGCGGGGAGAACGGCGCCGAGCTGATTGAGGAGCGCGGAGGCAGAGGCAATGCGGTTCTCGCGGAGCTCAAGGGAGGCGCGCTCGATGGCGAGGGTGGCGCGGGAGGCGGTGTCCTGGGGCGTGGCGTGGCTGAACATTTCTTCGGCGCGCCGATATTCGGCATCGGCGAGCTGGGGATCGCCCGCGGCTTCGGCGGCCTGGGCTAAGTAATGATGGGCGCCGGCTTCGTCGACGCGATTGCCGGATTGTGCGTAGAGGAGAACGGCTTCGCGGGCGGCATCTTCGGCAACGTGCCAGCGGGACTGGGACTCGGCGCCCATGGCCATGTCGCAATAGAAGAGGGCGCCGTATTCGGGGGGATGCTGCGAGGACCAGAACTGGTTGAGACCGTCAAGGATGTGGCCCCAGGATGCGGTGGAGGCGACCCACGGAGCGGTGACGCCGTCGAGGTAGTAGAGGGAATAAAGGCGGAGGTTTTCGTAGGAGGATTGATCGGCGAGAGCGGCTGCGAGACGGGCGGAGTCATCGGCGCGATGGGGATCGCCGCGAATGCCGTAGCAGGTGGAGAGCTGGAGCAGGAGATTCGTCTCGACCCAGGGGTAGCGGAAAGGGCGCACCTGGCGCGAGCCGGTGAGGATGACGGGGAGGCATCGGTCGCTCTGTTGGGATCGAGTGAGGCCGGTGGCGTATTCGAGGCGGGCAGCAGTTTCACCGGCGATGTTGTTGTCGCGGTGAAAATCGGCGAGGGAGGCCTGGGCGTGCTCGATGAGGGCGGGCAAGTCACCGGCGGCGTTGGCGGAGGCGGCGAGGGAGAGCTCGTAGATGCCTTGCTGCGAGGAGGGGGAGCGGCGGGAGGAGAGCAGGTCAATGAGCCAGTCGTCGCGATGGTGGGTGCGGAGGACTGCGGCGAGAGCCTGGAGGGATTGCTGGGCTGACGATTGCTGTGGGGTGGGGGCGAGGTCACTGCGCGTGGCGGTGGGTAGCCATTGAGTGAGGGCGATCTGCAGGTAAGACTCGTCCAGGGCGGGGGGCCATGCGGCTCCAGAGGCGCGGGCGGTGAGGGCGGGCAGCGCCTGGGCGGGATCGCGCAAGGGCTGCAGGGAGGAGCGATCGCGCTGCTGCAGCGCGTGGCGGAGTGCGTCGGATTTGGCCTGGCCTTCCTGCTTCCATGCGGGATCGGTTTCGAGGCGGAGGAATTTGTCCCAGGTTTCGAGGGCGAGGGAGTTCAGGTCGAGCTTCCCTTTAACGATGGCGCTGTTGAAGAGGGCGGTGGTGTCACTGGGGTAAACCTGGAGGATAGAGTCGAGGAGTTCGTTGGCCTGGGCGAGCTCTTCTTTGTCGCCGGTGGCTTCGGCGTGCATGTAAAAGGCGGTGGCGAGGTCCGTGGCGAGGGTGATGGTGGAGGGATCGACGGTGCGGGGCGGGGCGACGGAGCGGACGGCGGCGTCGAAGTTGCCGTCGAGGATATTGGCCTTGATGCCGGCGTCGAGGAAGGCGGGGTCATCAGGATTCCTGGCGAGGTTGCGGGCGACGAGGACTTCGGCTTCGAGGAGGGGAAGGGGTTTGGCGAGGCTGGAGGGCTGGGCGCCGCGTATCTCGCGCAGGGGAGCGTAGGCGGCTCCGCGGAAGCGCAGGTCCGTGACGCGATTTTGGGTGTAGGCCTGGGTGAGGAGGGCGTCGGCGGATGGAGTTGGCGTGGAGCGAACCCAGATTAAGGTGAAAGCGACGGCGACGGTGAGGGACGCGGCAGCGACGAGGATGGTGAGGGGGGCGGGCGAGGCCCAGCGCAGGCGCGGAGGCGGCGCGTGAGGGGTGGCGACCTGATGCATGAGGAGCGCGGTTTGGTCGCGCCAATGCTGCGTGCTGGTGGGGAGCGCGTCGAGGAGGGCTTCTTCCTGCGGGGTGGCGTCGGGGGAGAGGAGGGCGATGGCCTGCCTGAGTTGAGCGGCACAGAGAGGGCATTCGGCGGAGTGGCGCAGCAGGGGAAGGGCGTCGTTGTCGGGGAGAATGCCCGCGACGACAGCGTTCCAGTCGGTGGCGCCGGGGCATTTGGAGATAGCCCGGGAGCGGCCTGGTGCGCGGAAATTTCTGAGAACATCCTGCATATCGCGATGCATCCGTAGCTTCAACTCGCACTGGCGACACGATCGAGCGTGAAGCGCAGCGTCTGGGAGGGGAGAATCCTGCGGCAACGGTTCGGCGGTGTCAACGTGCCCGGCGAATTCCGTGTGCTGGGAGGCGAGAGCGGCTAATTCCTTGTCGTTGAGATGTTGAGCGAGGGGCCGCGCCAATTCTCCTTGCTCCTAATACGATTTGGCAGCGCGAAGTCCTTGCGGGTCGCGGGCGGGCTTGGGCGAGGGGGTACCGTATTGCAGGAGGCGGTCGCGGACCTGGCGGGTGAGGCGGAGGATGACGCTTTCGACGCCTTTGTCGGTGAGGGAGATGGTGGGGAGAGAGGAGATTTCGCGGGCGCTGAGGCCCTGCTGGTAGTAAAGCCAGAAGACGACGCGGTCGCGGTCGCGGGTGGCGCCGTCGGTGAAGTCGTTGAGGCACTGCTCGATTTCGCGGAGCAGGACCTGGCGCTCGATGGCGCCTACGCCGCCGTGGCCATCGACGAGGGCGGGGTGGTCAGAGCCGTCGCAAGGCTGCATGACGGCACCAGCGCCGTGACGGGCAGCGAGCTTCGATTTGAAGAAGTCGTGGGTGACGTTGGCGGCCATGGTTTTGACATAGCCTTCGACGGAGCTGGGGTGGGCGAGGGAGAACCGGTAGAGGAGGGCGCACCTGCCATCGCAGAGTTTGAGGTAGGTGTCCTGGATGAGGTCAGCGGCGACCTCGTGGGGTATGCCGCCCCAGCGCTGGGCGGTGCGAATGACGGTGAGGCTGATGGCGCGGTGAAAATGGGCGATGAAACGCTCCCAGGCGGCGGGATCATTCGATTCGGCGCAGGAACGGAGCAATTCCGACACGCCTTTTTCGGCGGGCGAAGTCAAGGCATCACCAAGGAACGAATGAGAGGATGATACCCCAATTTGTGCGGGCTTCATGCAGACAAAGTGATGGGGGGGTAATTTTAATTTTGGTAGCCGGTAGCCGGTAGCCGGTAGCTGGGAGCTGGTAGCTGGTAGCTGGGAGCTGGTAGCTGGTAGCTGGGAGCCTGTAGCCCGTAGCCTGTAGCCTGTAGCCGGTAGCCCGTAGCTGGGGCGGCGGAGGTTGCCCCAGTCAAGCCTGGGAACGACTTGGTGGTGGGCTACTCGGCGAGGGAGCAACCGGAGGTCATTCGCTGATGCGGCGGAAAGGAAGATCGACCAAGCCGAAGGCGAGGGCGGTGTCCTCAGGCGCGATCAGAAGGTGAAACGACTACCGATTGTCGGAGCGAGGTTGCTGTCGTAGTTATAGCGGACGCCGGGGCCGTGAGGAATGGCGATGGCCAGGCCGCCGCCTACGAATGAATACGCAATTCCGGCAAAAAAGTCGAAACGTTTGGTGAAGTGATGATCGGCATAGAGCGAACCCTCGTCGAGGGTGCCCGCGCAGGAACTGCGGAAACCGGCCGCGGCGGAGCAGGCCGGCGGGCGACGGAAGTCGTTCTGACGCTGTTCGTACCAGGCGAAAGTGAAGTCGGTTTTGCTGCGCCAGGTATACTTCGCGCCCGTCCACCAGATCTGCACTAACTTTTCGGAATCGAGATTGGTGTCTTCGACGCCGCTCATGAGATAACCGCCCTGGTCCGTGGCTCCAACACCCAAGGGGCGCGACGGGTTGTTCTGCCAGATGTATTCGTAGCCGGCAAAGAGCCTGAACGGGTCCTGAGTATATTTGGCGGCGACCATCACTGCGTTGTTATCGGTGACGATGCCGTAGACGGTGTTGGTGGTTGCAATCAGATTGACCCCGGCGATGGGGTTGGTATCGATGCTGTCGGTAGTCGATTGATATGGCGCCGCTGGACTTTGAGGCCCCAGCAAGGGGTTCAATACGCTGATGGCCTGGTTGTAATGTTGGTAGACCAGGTCGGCGGATAAGTAGCGGTAGTTTGCGCCGAGGTTGAATCCATGGGCGTCGTTATGCGCCTGTTCCGGCGTGCAGTTGGCGGCAGTCCAGGCGGCGGAGGCCGAGTAGCAGCCGCCGGTACCGTCGACGAATTTATACATCGCGCCGAAATGGACAGGACCGTATGTGAGGCGATATTTCAGGGCATCGTCCCAACGGGTGTCCTCGGTGTCGCCGCCGCCGGCCATCGTGCCGTTGTACCCGATGTAGGAGAAGGCATAGCCGCCGGCGACCGGATCGTAAAGGAGCATGGTATCGGTGCCGAGAGCGCGCTGACGGCCGAAGGTCAGGGTGCCGAGGTGCACGGAGGATATGCCGCCATAGTATTCGTCATTGAAGGGTTGGCCGGCGCGCGCGCCGTCGATGGCTTCGGAATAGTCACTTCTGGGAAGGCCGTTGTTTTCGGTGTTGGTGGCTGAGGCATTGGCGAGCTGGCCGGACTGGGGATTGATACCCGTCGAACCGTTGAAGACCGCGAACCAGCCAGGCGCAAACTGAATCCTGCCGCGGATGCCCAGACCCGTCTGCTGCAGGTTGTTGGGTTCGACGAGGAAACGAGAATGGTTGGCGTTGCGGTTGACCAGAGATGAGCCTTCGTAGTTATAGGGGTTTTGCGGTAAGCCGTGGCTGACCCAGCCGACGCCGACGTCATAGGCGCCGTACAGGGTGATGCCGTGCCAGGCGAGGGCGCAATCGGTGGTGGCGAACTCGTGGCCGCTGGCGCAGGGGTCGGGGGTTTTCGGCTGCATCCTGATGTTGAGCGCGGCGTCCTGGCCGGCGGTGAGGTGGATGCCGGTGCGGACTTCGTCTGCGAAGCCGGGGTGGGTGGCGAGGACTTTGTACTCTCCGATGGGGAGAGAGAGAAGCTGGTAGCGGCCGGTCTGGCCGGTTGAGGTGGTGCGGGCTGCGCCGGTGCCGAGGCTGGTGACGGTGACGATGGCCTGGTCGATGGGGGCGCCGGAGGGATCGGCGACGGAACCGGAGAGGCTGGATGCGGTTTGCGCGGTAGCGGCGGGGAGGATGGAGAGGAAGAGTGCGAAGGGAAGAAGGCGAGCCATGGGCGCGAGAGGGCAGGCGGGAAAGAGGGAAGTGGCGGGACGCAGGGAGCGCCTCAGGAGCAGGATCACGAGAGCCTCCAGGGGTGGTTTGCCGGTTTTCCGGAGCGAGGTGAGCGAGCGGATCCGGCAATAAAGCTACGATTCGATATTTTTACAATCGAGAAAATGTGACGTTTTTGATCGTATCACTGGAGGGGCAGGCAGCCAAAGACGGGGAGGGCGAGGGGTCGCGGGGGGGCGGGGAGCCTGTGCGGGCTGATCTATATCGACCTTAATGACTTCAAGGACGTGAACGATAGATACGGGCACCGGGCCGGCGATTTGTATCTGAAGAATGTGGCGGCGCGGATGGGGCGGCAACTGCGGCCTGGGGACACGCTGGCGCGGCTGGGCGGGGATGAGTTCGCAGTGCTGTCGCCGCACGTGCGGAATCGCAGGGACGTGGAAGAAATTGCGCTGCGGCTGGAGCGGTGCTTCGACGATCCGTTTGCTGTGGAGGGAAGCGTGATTGAGGGATCGGCGAGTATCGGAGTGGCGCTGTATCCGGAAGACGCGAGGACGAAGGATGGCCTGCTGCACTGGGCGGATGCGGCGATGTATGTGGTGAAGCGTGCGCGGCGGTCAATGGCGGTGGAGGCTGGACAATTTTCGGAGTAAGGGCTCCAACCGCTCCCGATGCCTGCTCAGGAAAATCAGCCCGGAACCGCCCAGGCGAGCACGCCGACCCCGAAAGGATCTTCGGGGATCGAAGAAAGAGAAACCGCCGCGACCAAAAAACCGGAAGAGACTGCACGCGGAGACCGAGTAATAGGAAAACTACATTTGTCATCCTATTACTTGTTAGTTAAGTACCATAGATTGGTGACCCAAGGGAACAGTCTGTATCCAGAACTGCAGCAGCCAGATGACAGACTTAGTTGAGCAATGCTATACCGACTACTGTGTTTCCGATTGAGCAGCAAATGGAGCCGGAGCCAGCGCTCCAGTTCCGGCCCCATCGTATTGTTCAGTTAGTCCAGCAGTATTGTGCCTAATTCGAATGTCTCGCTCCGTTTCAGTGCTGGCGCTATCCGTATTGTTTCTTACCCGTGTGTCCGTAGCCTGCCAGCAACCGGTGCCCCTGAACCCGCGCCCCGCCCCGCAGGACACGCACCAGGAATCCGTCACCCAACCCCTCGACTGGTTTCGCCGCGCCGACAAGCTCACGAATCTCCGCCTTCCCGGCTCGCAACCTTTCTCCATGCGGGTTACCTTTCAGGCCTGGCCTGGCATTGACTTCACAACCCCCGGACATTCCCCGATCCTCACCGGTCCGGGTGTATATCAGGAAAGCTGGGTCTCCCCGGAGGAGTGGCGCCGTGAAGTTACCCTCGGCAGCTACCACGCAGTCGAAATCCGTGCGAGCGGCAAGCGCACCTTCCAGGCCAGCTCTTCCTATGAGCCAGGCCGCGTCATGATGCTCCTCAAAGCGCTGCTGACTCCCATTCCACGGTCCGTCCTCGAGCCAGAACTCCATGAACATCCGACTCACTTGAGGTTGGAACACCGCATGAGCGGAACCATTCCGTGGGTCCGTATCAGCGATGGATCCCACATCCCGGGCGTCCCGTCCGAAGAGGCCGCCTACGACTTTCTTCCCTCCGGAATCCTGGTGCGCCGCGAAACCGGTAGCCTGACAAGCTGGGACGACGACCAGAGCTTTGCCGGAAGATTCGTACCCCGCCACGTCGCGGTTCAGGGGCCCGGACTGGAAGACCCCATGGTCTCGGCGGCGGTTGCGATTACGCCCCTCGCGCCCTCCGACCGCACGATCTCTCAGGTCCCGAGCGAGCCGGCCGACCCCGGTTCAACCCTGCAACCGATCGAACCCGAAACAATGGATAATTCCGGCGGTGGACCAGGATCCCGCCTCCAGATGCTGACTCTCCCGCCGAATCGCTATCCCGCCGGCGTGGAGATCTGCGCCATCTGGGTCGTCGACAAAAACGGCATGCCCAGGGACGTCGAAATCAGCACCATCCGCAACGAGGGCCAGCCGTTGAATCAGGAGCCTAAGGACGCCGTCTGGGAGATAGCCCGCCAGATGATTGCCGCCATCCTGAAGGACCGCTTTCGCCCCGCGCTGATCGACGGCAAGCCCTGCCAGGTCTACTCCGGAATGGTCATGACCCCGTCGGTCTAATCGGTTGCTGCCCGGTGCACCAAAGCGGGAGGCTCCGTCACCTCAGACTTCAGAGATTTCACGCTCTAGCGGCCAGTCCGGTCCTCTACTCTGTGGCCCCTGATCGCTGCCGTTCCAAGACCTCTATAAGACAGCGGCTCAATCGTGTTTTCTTAGCGGTTCATTGCAGACAGAATGGCAGGCGTGATGGCTCTGTCGAGTGCGTCGAGGTTGGCGGGGTCGGCTCTCACTCCCTGGAAGAGGTGCCACTCTTCGCTGAGGGTGAGGGACTCGCCGGGCCAGACCACGTGGCGGGGGCCGAGGAGTTCGACCTCCTGGAAGGCTCCTTCGACATAGATTTCGTTGTTGACCTGATAGTCGGGGTAGTTGGCGCGGTTCTCGTGGGCGAAGCGCTTGACGAAAAGCTCATCGCCGAGGAGATGGGCGCACCATCCTTCTTTGTTACGCAGGCCGAATTTTTGGGAGTTGGTGCGGGCGGGGTCGGCGCGGAGGAGGATGTATTTGAGGCCAAGGGTGAAGCGCGGGTCCTCGAGATCGGTGAAGGCGCAGAGGGCGAGGGGCTGGGTGACGGGGGCGTAGTCGTCATGGGAGGCAAAGGGGACGCGGGGAACGATGGCGGTGCCGGCGTTGACGATGGTGATGGCCCAGACGGCGATATCGATGGGCCAGCGGTTGCGGCTGGTGATGATGTGCTCGATCGAGACTTTGGAACCGGAGGGGGCGAGGGTGATGCGGATTTGTTTTTCGATGGAGGCGCCGTCGGTGGGCTGATGGAGGGTGAGGCTGAGGTCGCCGTGGGCGTGGTGGTGGATGGGGGCGTTGTCGGGGGCGTAGGTGGCGGGGAAGAGCTCAGGCCAGACCCAGAGGCGATGGCCGCCGTAGGGCTTCCATGTGCCGAGGGCAGTTTGTGCGGCGCTCTGGGGATGGTGGGCGAGGTGGTTCTTGCCCCCGGTGGCGCCATAGAAGAGGATGCGGGGTCCGACCGCGGTGGTGACGATGAGATCGGTTACACCGTTGGAAAGCCTGATACAGTCGGGGATCTCCATGTGAGTGATTTTTTCCATTGCCATTGCGCGCGCCTCGGTTGCTGACGGAAAAGCGAAAAAATGCGAAGGATCATTGTATGGGAACACTGCGCGCAGGGCGCGCAGTGTTCCAGCTGGAAGCCGGTAGCCTGTAGCTGGAAACGATTTCGCGGGCGGGGACGTTATAAGGAGGTTGCTATGCGGGGATTGAGAACCTTGAGTGCGTGGTGGTTTTGTGGAGTCGCGTTGGTGGTGGTTGCGGGGTTGTGCCTGGGGTCCGCGGTTGGGGCGCAGGATACGGGGCACGGTGGTGCGGTTTCCGGGAAGCTGTCGGCGCAGTGGGAGGAGTTGACGGCAGCGGATTTTATAACGGCGATTCATGAGGCGCAGGGAGTTTGCTTGTTGCCGTTTGGGATTTTGGAGAAGCATGGGCCGCATCTGCCGCTGGGGACGGATCTGATCAACGCGCGGTGGGTGGCGCTGCATGGGGCGGCGGAGGAGTATGCGGTGGTATTTCCGGCGTACTACTTTGGGCAGATCGATGAGGCGCGGCATGAGCCGGGGACGTTGGCGTACAGCCGGCATATGCAGCTGGATCTGCTGCAGGAGACCACCGATGAGATGGGGCGAAACGGGTGCAGGAAGATTTTGATCGTGAACGGGCATGGGGGGAACTTGTCCCTGCTGCCGTATTTCGCACAGACGGAGTTGCAGGAGCGGCACGATTATGTCGTGTACGTGTACTGGTGGGATCGGCGTGGAGGAGAGGGTCGGCCGAAGCAGCAGACGACTGTGGACATGCATGCGGGGGAGAGCGAGACGTCGCACACAATGGTGACGCGGCCGGATCTGGTGCATCAGGATCGGGCAGGGCAGGAGAGTGGCGCGGACCAGGCGCGGCTGCATTTGCCGGAGGATGTTTACACGGGAATCTGGTGGTATGCGCGGTTTCCGAATCACTACTCGGGGGATGGGGCGAAGGCGACGCTCGAACTGGGGGAGTACGACATGAAGGTGTGGGTAGCGGATCTGGTTGCGGCGATCCGTGCAGTGAAGGCGGATGAGGAGAGCCTGGAGCTGCAGAAGAAGTTTTATGAGGACGCGCAGCATCCGCTGGAGACGAAGCAGTGAAGTGAGCGAGAGGCGAGCGTGAAACGAGCGCACAGCGAGGAGGAGACGAGGGGGAGGGCGAGCCAGGCAGGGGACGACGAGCGAGCGGCATATATGTAATGGACACGGTTACAAATAACGAACTGAGAGTCGGCAGGAGGACTTTTCGCCTGTGCGGAGGCGGAGGTTTGGAGAGTGCTGCAAAGCAGGTGCAAGTAGGGATTTTCGCACCATAATTTGCACATAGGTACCCGGATTTGCACAGAAATAAAGGACTTGCGGGAATATGATTCTGTGCGATGATTCTTTCAACGGAGGAGCGATCCTCCCGAAGAAGAGAGCAAAACGAAGCGGTCAGGAGAAGCGGTAACGCGGCTCAGGAAGCTCACGGGAAACCGGGGGTTTCAGGAGGCAGCCGGGCAACCGGTAAGCATCAGGACGGCGGCGATAGATGCTCACGCGTTCGACGGGGTGACTGAGGCGCACGAGAGCGCGGGCGCAAGCTCGCAGGCTCGGGCGAGGCTGGCATCAACAGGGCGTGATCAGGTAGCCGAAGCCAGATCTTCGATAAATCGGAAGAAGGGGCGAGAACCCGCAAGGGGACTCGCCCCTTCGGCTTCTTGCGGGAGCCGGGAGACGCTGATGGCGGGGGCGCGGGCGGTCCCGGGTCTTCAAGGGCGAGACCCGGGGCAGCCGGGTTTGATCCGAGTGTCGAGGATCAGCGGCCTACGGTGACGGAGAAGATAGCGCCGTCGCTGGGGCGGGCGAGGATGTAGTTGCCATCGACCTGACGCCATTCGTAGCCGCTGGGCGGGCGGCGGAAGTGGTGGGCGTGCCAGTCGACCTGCTCGCCGCGGGACCAGTCTTCCTGGCGGATCTTCTGGCCTTTCTTCCATTCGTCGTGCTTAACGTATTGCTGGTGGTGATTCTGATCGTCGTGGTGATCCTGATCCTGGGCGACGGCGACGGAGCCGGTGAGGGTGAGGGCGATGGTGGAAACAGCGAGAACTCTGCAAAGTCTGTTCATGTTTACTCCTTCGGGCAATGAGATTCCGGCGAGCGGGGTGGCGTTGTTTGGCGCGAGGGTGTTCAACGTGAAAGTCGCGTTGCTGCGACGCGCCGGGGCAGCTATGGCTTGGCGCGCGAGAAAGAGAGGAGCGTTTGCCAGGTGGGGCGGAGTTGTGGCCGAAGTGATGGTGGGGTTGGGTTTCGCGGCGGTTTGTGGCTGTCTAACAGCTTCGTGGCCGGGAGCGCCGCGGCGCCGGGGACGTTCTCGACTACCGGACCGCTTGATTGTCATGTGAGAATCTTCAGGCAGATCGGAGAAGGGTCGCACCCTTCCTGTTGGACGGACTGATCAATTTTGTTCACAATCGGGATTTAGCTGTCGGGGTGGGGCGAAGCGGCGAACCGGTGGTGGCTCAGGGATGGAAGCGAACCGACACCACGTCGCCCATCGCTTCGCAATTCCCGCAGAATGCCCGCCCGAGCGGCGTTACGTCGGCATGGGCAGACTGAAAGGCTTTGGCGACCCAATTCCAACCCAGCGCCTTCGCCGCTGGATCATAGTCCACGAATATGAGGTCGCCGGACTGCGCGGTGAGGTACTCATAGGGGACGGTTTTGAGCTGTGTGAAACGGCTCAAATGGACGGCAGTTACCGAAATGACATTTTCCTGAGTCCATTTGATCTCCTGATCTGCGGAGTATACCAGGACCAGGCGCGAGCGGACCTCGGGATCGGGCTCATAAAATGTAGCGGCGTCGAACGTCGCCATATCCTGGATGTATAGCTCCTTGCTGGGGCTGGCCATAAGCTTCGCCTTGATCTCAGGACTTAATACCATGGAGGAGAGGTTTTTCCCTGTTGCTACTCTCTCCAGACAGATGTGAGCCAATCCGTTACCCATGATTGCGACGATGAGCGCGGCAATCACGAATCTCTGCACGCGGTCGCCTGGAAACAATGAAAACAAGCCCAGCGCGGTCAATGCAGAAATCCCAATGATCACGGCAACAACGAAGCGCGGTTCAAGCTGGGACGAATTAAACCAGGCCATGAGGAAACCAAAAAACGGGAGTGCGGCCAGAGCGATAAGGAAGATTTCGTCGGGTTCCCACGCTGGAATGGTCATGCCGCGCAACCGGCGCCAGTATCCCCAGAAAGCCATGCACTCGCAGATAAAGACCAGAGCGAAAGTGATCCTGTCAAAGGTCCCCGCATGGTTCGAGAGCACCCAGAGATAGTCCCAGCCGATCGACTTCGGCTTCAGGATGTCCCATGAGCCATAAGCGCCGCGGAAGGCCTTCGCGGCCTTCATAAACGGGAGGACAAAGAGAATACCCGCTGTGCCAGTTGCGATAGAAACGAGCATTGGATAGTCGAGACGCCGTACTTTCAGATATCTGAAGAATTCTGCGATGCACAGGGGAAACAGAAGAAGAACGCCAAAATACTGGGTATTGATTGCAAGAGCTATGGTAATCGTGAGGATGACGAGGCTGATCTCGCGCTGTCCCTGGCGGCGCACGGCAGTTTGCCAAGCCACCATTGCCAGGCCAAAAAGACCCAGCAGCAGCCCATAAGGGCGGCCTTCAATCGAGTAGAGCAAAGCACAGGTAAACGCGGTAAAGCCGAGAGCAAAAAGTGCTGCCCGTTCGGTAGAGATCCGGCGGACAAAAACGAAGAGGCAAAGCTGCATCAACAGAACGCCGAGAAGCGAAGGCAGTCTTATGGCAAAAGCACTCGCACCGAAGAGGCGAATACTTGCGTGTGCGATGGCATGGTAGGCAAATGGATCGAGCGAAACAGGGTAGTTGCGTTGTATGTCGAGAAGTTGTCGAATACCTGAAACCCTATCGGTCCAAATCTCGTAAAACTCATCTCCTGCGAGCAGCTTGTAACGTGAGCAGAGGAATGAAATGGATCCATTCAGCAGCAGTAAGACGATCGCCGAGAGAGGCAATCCCGCGACTGCAGCAGTCCGCCGTAGAATTAGAGGGGCTTGTGGCACTGAGCTACCCTCAGGATTCATAAAGGACCAGCGCCTCTCTCCTCAGAGGGAGATATAAACGACACAGTTGCTGCCACGGCTTCTCTGCTGGAAGCTGTAACAGGCCGAAGCTGGGAAGGTGCTGCCGGCTGCGGGAGGGTGGGCAGAAAGAACCTCTCCAATTGCGGGACGCGAATAAAGAGCAGGAGGGAAATCACCACTGCGGTAGCGGTGACGGAGGCCATCAGCGCCGGCTCGCGATAAAGGGTCTCCGGATTTTGCACGGCGCTTTCTGCCTTAAAGGCAAGCTTCATATAGATAGCCATGGTTAAGGCGATCAGAGGAAAGGCAAGAACGAGCTCCATGCGGTAGCGGATGATGAATGCGCCGAGGAACAACATAGCGGCGGAGGCATAAAAGAGCACCGACACCAACAGCGACTCCGGTGTGTAATGTTTGAACGAGGTACGGTAAGCGCCAGCCACATTACGGTCATTTATTTCCGAGAGCTCGCTGAAGCGCTTGAGCGCCATGAAGTAGCAGCCGATCATCCAGTAAGCGATCAGAAGCGACAGCGGCGGGACTAATCCGCTGTTCACCGCATACCATCCCAGAAGCATCCTCAGCGGGTTGTTGACCGATTCGGAAAGGACGTCCAGGTAGGGCACATCTTTGGTTCGGGCGGGAGGGATATTATACAGGCACCCCATGACCCAAAGTACGAGCGCAGTCAGCGCAAACATGTGAGAGACGAGAAGGCCGATGGCAACACCGGCAATCATCATCAATAGCCACTGAGCGCAGGCGATGGGAGTATTCACCAGACCACGCGCAGCAGGACGGTTGCACTTCAATGGATGCAGGCGGTCAAAAGGAGCATCCAGAACTTCGTTAATTACATAATTGCTGCAGGCTACCAGAGTAATAGAGACAAAAGCGAGCAGGAGAGAATAAAGCAGCCGCCGATTCAACAGGTGAGGATTGACACTCAAAGGAACGAGGACACCGGGCAGAACGAAGAGGTTTTTTATCGAATGGTCAAGTCTTGCGATCGCAATGTGCGCTCGAAGGCGTTCTTTGAAAGACATTCTCGGGTTCCTTAATTTTTAAGCGATCCGTCGAGCCTGCCACCCTCGCATCAGCAGTGCGCACTGGCATGCCGGACGGCTTGTGCGAGTGAAGCGCTTAATAAGCTCCAGTATAGGGTCGTCAGGCTCATCTCACGATCCAAAACGCGGTCCGATTTGTTAGTGGGTGGCGGTCGACAAAGAAACGCGGGGCACGCGGATTTCGCTCTCGCGCTTGCGGGTTTGGGCGATGTCGTACGAGACCTGCATGCGCATGAGCGTGTCCATCTTGACGCCAAAGGCTTTTTCGATGCGGAGTGCCATGTCGCCGGAGAGGTCGGCCTTGCCGTTGAGAAGGCTGGAGAGCGCGGGGCGGGAGACGCGCAGGGCGGCGGCGGCGGCGGTGACGGTCAGGCCGGCGGGGGAGAGGATCTCGGTGCGGATGAAATCTCCGGGGTGGGGTGGGTTCTTCATGGGCATGATGGTTTCTCCTGCTGACTTCGTGGTAGTCCTCTAAATTGAGGTCGCAAATCTCGCGTTCGGCGGTGTCGATACGGAACGTCAGCCGCCTGTTTGCCGTATGCCGGGAATTGGACCAAAAGGTTGCTGGAAGAGATTGTCTTCTCCCACTCTATCCGCCAACGGCGGGCGGATAGAATGGGGCACCCGGAGTTTCGTTGCTGGTGAGATGAAATCAAACGCGAGGTCCTTCGCCTTGCTCAGGATGACAACCTAAAAGTTAAAACCAAAACAAAAAGCCCGGCTTGGCGCCGGGCTTCTGTAACTACCATTGTTATTGCGCCAAAGGCGCGGTTGCCTGTACCCATTCGGCTCGCCGGCTCTCGCCGACTCGCTCAGGGCAGGTTGTCCTATTCGGAGGCGGCCATTTCTTCGGCTTCGCCTTCCTGGCGCATGAGTTCGAGTTCGCGTTCGGCTTCTTCCCAGGCGGTTTGGACTTCCTGCTGGATCTTTGCTGCCGCTTCTTCTAACTCCGGGGAGAGCTGGACGTTGCGGTAGAATTCCATGCCCGTACCGGCGGGGATGAGACGGCCTACGATGACGTTTTCCTTGAGGCCGCGCAGGTTGTCGACTGCGCCGTTAATCGACGCTTCGGTGAGTACGCGCGTGGTCTCCTGGAAGGACGCCGCGGAGATGAAGGATTCGGTGGAGAGCGAGGCCTTGGTGATGCCGAGCAGGAGCGGGCGCCCGACTGCCGGGCGGCCTCCGTTGGCGATCACGCGGTCTTTCTCTTCGCGGAAGCGGAACTTGTCGACCTGCTGTTCGAGCAGGAAGCTGGAGTCGCCGACTTCCTCGATCTTCACCCAGCGGAGCATCTGCCGGACGATGGTTTCGATGTGCTTGTCGGAGATGGCCACGCCCTGGAGACGGTAGACTTCCTGGATTTCGTTGACCAGGTAAGCCTGCAGCTCTTTTTCGCCCAGCACCGCAAGGATGTCGTGCGGGTTGAGCGGACCATCCATGAGCGGCTCGCCGGCGCGGACGCGCTCGCCTTCCTGGACGTTGATGTGGACGCCCCGAGGAACCGAGTACTCCTTCTCCTCGCCGTTGTCGGCGGTGACGTAGACGCGGCGCTGGCCTTTCGAAACTTCGCCAAAGCGGACGACGCCATCGATTTCAGAGATGATGGCGGTTTCGCGGGGCTTGCGTGCTTCGAAGAGCTCGACGACGCGAGGCAGACCGCCGGTGATGTCCTTGGTGCGCGTGGTTTCACGCGGGATCTTGGCAAGGATGTCGCCGGGGAAGACCTCGTCTCCGTCCTGGAGCATGAGGTGAGCGCGGCTGGGCATGAGGTAACGCTTGTTGCCCTTGGCGCCCTTGATGACGATGGCGGGCTGACGCTTCTCGTCGGGAGCTTCAGCGACCACGAGGCGCGAGAGGCCGGTGACCTCGTCGACTTCTTCGTGGAGGGTGATGCCTTCCTGCAGGTCCTTGAACTGGACGGTGCCGCCGATTTCGGTGAGGATGGCGAAGGTGTAGGGATCCCATTCGGCCATGACCTGGCCGAGCTGGACTGCCTGACCCTCTTCGACCTTGAGGCGCGCACCGTAGACGACCTGGTAGCGCTCCTTCTCGCGGCCGCGATCGTCGACGACGGCGATGGAGCCGGAGCGGTTCATGGCGACGAGATCGCCCTGACGGCTGCGGACCGAAGCGAGGTTGATGAAGCGGACGGAACCGTTGTTCTTGGCTTCGAGGCGGGACTGCTCATTGACACGCGAAGCGGTTCCACCGATGTGGAAGGTACGCATGGTGAGCTGGGTGCCGGGCTCGCCGATGGACTGCGCGGCGATGACGCCGACGGCTTCGCCGAGTTCGACCATGCGGCCGGAGCCGAGGTTGCGGCCGTAGCAGAGGACGCAGACGCCGCGGCGGGATTCGCAGGTGAGGACGGAGCGAATCTTGACGCGCTCGATGCCGGCAGCCTGGATGGCGGAGGCGAGGTCTTCGGTGATTTCCTGGTTGACGTCGACGATGACCTGGCCTTCGTAGTCCTTGATTTTCTCGAGGGAGACGCGGCCGACGATGCGGTCGCGCAGCGGCTCGATGATCTCGCCGGACTCAACGATGGGGGTGACGTAGATGCCTTCGACGGTTTTGCAATCGCGTTCGCTGACGATGACGTCCTGGGCCACGTCGACGAGACGACGGGTGAGGTAGCCGGAGTCAGCGGTTTTGAGTGCGGTATCGGCGAGGCCCTTGCGCGCGCCGTGCGTGGAGATGAAGTACTCGAGCACGGTGAGGCCTTCACGGAAGTTGGCCGTGATGGGGGTCTCGATGATTTCGCCCGAGGGTTTGGCCATGAGGCCGCGCATGCCGGAGAGCTGACGGATCTGTTGTTTGGATCCGCGAGCGCCGGAGTCGGCCATGATGTAGATCGGGTTCATGGCGCCTTCTTTGTCGGCGCGCTTCATGTTGTCGAACATCTCGTCGGCGACGCGTTCAGTGACGGCCGACCAGATCTGGATGACTTTGTTGTTGCGTTCGCCGTTGGTGATGGCGCCGTCGAGATACTGCTGCTGGACGCCGATGGCCTGTTTTTCCGCATCGCGCACGGTGGCGTACTTCGCCTCGGGGATGACCATGTCATCGAGACCGACGGAGAGGCCGCTGATGGTGGCGTAGTTGAAGCCGAGTTCCTTGATGCGGTCGAGCATGGTGACGGTGAGCTCGAGGCCGTGGTTGAGGTAGCAGTAGTTGACGAGCTGGCCGATGCCCTTTTTCTTGAGCAGGCCGTTGACGTAGGGCATCTCCTGGGGGAGCGCATCGTTGAGGATGGCGCGGCCGACGGTGGTGGAGATGTACTGGCGGTCGTAGGGGACCGGCTCGGTGTGGGTGAGGTCCTGATCGTCGTAGGCGGTGCTCATTTCGAGCACGGGGCCGGTGTAGCGGAGACGGATGGGGGAGAGGGTCTCGACTTCTTTCATCTCGAGGGCCATGAGGACCTCTTCGATGTTGGCGAAGACGCGGCCTTCACCACGAGCGCCCTTTTTGGCCTTGGTGAGGTAGTAGAGGCCGAGCACCATGTCCTGGGTGGGGACGGTGATGGGCTGCCCGGATGCGGGCGAAAGGATGTTGTGCGAGGAGAGCATGAGCACACTGGCTTCGACCTGGGCTTCGGGCGAGAGCGGAATGTGCACGGCCATCTGGTCGCCATCGAAGTCGGCGTTGAAGGCGGTGCAGACCAGGGGGTGAATCTTGATGGCCTTGCCTTCGACGAGGACGGGCTCGAACGCCTGGATGCCGAGGCGGTGGAGGGTGGGAGCGCGATTGAGGAGCACCGGATGATCGCGGATGACTTCCTCAAGGATGTCCCACACGATGGGTTCCTGCATCTCGACCATCTCTTTGGCCTGCTTGATGGTGGTGCAGTGGCCGGTCTGCTCGAGGCGGTGATAGATGAAGGGCTTGAAGAGCTCGAGGGCCATCTTTTTGGGAAGGCCGCACTGGTGGAGCTTGAGCTCGGGGCCGACGACGATGACGGAGCGGCCGGAGTAATCGACACGCTTGCCGAGGAGGTTCTGACGGAAGCGGCCCTGCTTGCCTTTGAGGGTGTCGGAGAGGGACTTGAGCGGACGGTTGTTAGCGCCGCGCAGGACGCGACCGCGACGGCCGTTATCGAAGAGGGCGTCGACAGCTTCCTGGAGCATGCGCTTTTCGTTGC
>CAZHTJ010000029.1:0-42175 GCA_964535525.1 uncultured Acidobacterium sp.
ATCGGCTCATGGAAAACAAGCCGGCGCAGAACATTCAGGACACATTCCTGAACACGGTTCGCAAAGACAAGACCCCGATCACGATTTATCTGGTGAGCGGCGTGAAACTCACCGGAAAAATTCGTTCCTTCGACAAGTACTCCGTGCTGCTGGAGAACAACAGCCAGGAGCAGCTGATTTTCAAACACGCAATCTCCACGGTGGTCAGCACGCGTTCGGTTCTGCACGGAGAACATCGTCCGCCGCACACCGCTGCGGCAGGGCCGGTGTCGATTGCGCCGCCCCAGGCGGTGCAGGAGGCTTCCGGCTCCTGAGGACGCCTGGAAGTCGGACGCGCGAAGAGTATCGATGCCGCTGAACGCGACCGATTCGAACGCGGAACGGGCATTGCTGGTTACGGTCGTTATTGGACCGGCGAGGCGATCCCTGACTCGCGGCGCCAACCAGGCGCGCGATGCGGCGACTGCCACACAGACGGCTCACCCGGCTATTGACGAAGAAGATTCCCGCCTTGGGGAATTCCGCGAGCTGGTGATCAGCGCCGGGGCCGCTGTCTCCGGCGAGGTGGTGCAACACCGTCCCAAAGCCGATCCGGCGACGCTGATTGGCAGCGGCAAGGTCGAAGAGTTGTCCGCGATGGCGGCGAGTACGCGAGCGGACGTGGCGATCATCGACCATGACCTGAGCCCGACGCAGCTGCGCAATCTCGAAGACGCTTTACCGTGCCGCGTCATCGATCGAACCCAGCTGATCCTCGACATTTTTGCGCGGCACGCGCGGACCCGCGAAGGCCAACTGCAGGTCGAGCTGGCGCAGCTGGAGTACATGCTGCCGCGGCTGACGGGTCACGGCAAAGCCATGTCGCAGCTGGGCGGCGGCATCGGCACGCGCGGACCCGGCGAGACGCAACTTGAAACCGATCGCCGGCGCATTCAGCGGCGGGTGCTGCAGCTGCGTAAAGAACTGGAAGCGGTGCGGCGGATTCGCACGCAGCAGCGTCAGCGGCGGCAATCGGTGCCTGTCCCGACGGTGGCCCTGGTGGGTTACACGAACGCCGGAAAGAGCACGCTCTTTAACGCCATCACCAACGCCGGGGTTCTTGAGTCCTCGCGCATGTTCGCCACGCTCGATCCGAAGCTCAGCGCCATCCAGCTTCCCAGCCGCAGAAAAGTGCTGCTCTCCGATACGGTGGGCTTCATCCGCGATCTCCCGCACACCCTGGTCACCTCGTTTCGCGCGACGCTGGAAGAGGTGCGCAAGGCCGAAGTCCTGGTCCACGTGCGCGACGCGTCCAGCCCGATGCGCGAGGAGCACAAGGCGGAAGTGGAGAAGGTGCTGGGCGAGCTGGACGTTCTCGACAAACCCAGGCTCGAAGTTCTCAACAAGATTGATCTGCTCAGCGATGAGGAGGAGCGGGCGATCCTGGCCAGCGGAATCGGCGGAGCGATTGCAACCTCAGCCCGAGATCACATCGGGCTCGAAGCTCTGATGGAGCGGCTGGACGACGAGCTGATTGAGGATCCGCTCCTCGAACAGCGGTTTCAGGTCCCACAGTCGGAAGGCGATGCTCTCGCGGCTCTCGAAGCCGGGACGGTCATACAGGATCGTGAGTACGAAGGGAATCTGGTGCGGATGACGGTAACCGGGCCGGCGTCACTGCTGGGGCGTTATCGGCGTTTTCGCTTGCTTGCCCGCAAGACTTCCGCGCACAAAAAGCAAACCGGATGATGGAGAGTGGTGGGATTCTCCGATCATCCGGCTCGCCGACCCTGATCCGGGTCGAGGTGGTATTCTTAGTGTACGCCGGAATCCGGCGAGGTCAAGCCCGCGAACCGCTATTTTCATAGGGCGGTAGCGAGTTTGTTCCACCCTGGGTCGGAGCCGGAGAAGCAGGCGCTTTCGTAAGCACCTTTCGTCATTTGACACTGAATTTTTGCGTCTGTTAGAACCAAGAGTTCCACCTGTTCCTCTCAGTCGATCCGACTGCCACCGCCGGCCAATTCATGGATGAAATGCTGCATCAACTTGGTGATCTTGTGCTCGGTGCCATACCGACCTCGATCCTTTTTATTCTGTTGGTTTTGGCGTATCGCTATCTCCTTTACGACCGCCTGATGAAGACCCGCGCCGAGCGGCGGGAGCGGACCCAGGGAGCGATGGAAAAATCCCGGCTTGCGATCGGTCAGGCCGATGTTCGAACCCAGGAATACGACGCCAAACTGCGTGCGGCGCGAGCTGACATCTTCCGGGCCCGCGAACAAAAGATCCAAAGGCTGAACGCGGAGCGGGAAAGCGCCCTGGCTGCGGCTCGGCTGGCGGCGCAACAGCGGGTTCAGGCCGCGCAAGCCGCCCTGGAGGCCCAAAGTGCCGACGCGCGCAGGCAGATCGAAGCGTCTGCGAATCAGCTTGCGGCCCAGGTGATGGCAGCGGTTCTGCCCGCCGCCGCCGCGGAGAGTTCCCATTGAAAACGGCCCGCCGAATCCTGAGTGTCTTCGCCCTGCTGGCTCTACTGCTCATGCCCGCTGCTCGTGCGCATGCGCAGGCCGATTCGAGCGCCTCCAAAGCGCCAGCCGCAGGCGCCGAGCACATGGACGAGCCGGAGACCACCTCCGAAACAGAGCAATATCGCCACTCCGCGGTCGTCAGCGCCATCGCCAGGTTCCTCCACATCAAGACGGAAACCGCCGCCCAGATTTTTGAGGACGTCAATTCCGGCGTAGTGCTGATCGCCATCGCTTATTTTCTCTGGAAGTTCCTGCCAAAAATACTCCGGAACCGCTCCGAGGTGCTCCAGAAGGAGCTGGTTTCCGCGCGGCTGGCCACCGAAGACGCCAACCGCCGTCTGGCCGAAGTCGAAGCCCGACTGTTGCGGCTGGATTCGGAGATCGGCAGCATTCGCCAGCAGGTTGAAAAGGATTCCATCGAAGACGAGAAGCGTATGCACGCCGCCCTCGAGGCAGAACGCGAGCGCATTGTCGCCTCAGCGGAGCAGGAGATTGGGGCGACGCAGGCCGCTGCGCAGCGTGATCTGAAGAAATTTGCCGCCGACCTTGCCATCGATCACGCCATGCAGAAGATTCAGCTTTCCAACGACACCGACCGCGCGCTGGTGCGGGAGTTCGGCAAGTCGCTGAAGAACTCAGGCGGG
This sequence comes from uncultured Acidobacterium sp., assembly GCA_964535525.1. Taxonomy (GTDB): domain Bacteria; phylum Acidobacteriota; class Terriglobia; order Terriglobales; family Acidobacteriaceae; genus Palsa-343. Next base: position 3,149 of record CAZHTJ010000029.1, read on the forward strand.
GAGGCATAGATGGCGATTTTCGCTTCCCGTTACGCGCGCGCCTTTGCCGATGTCATCTTTGAAACCAAACTGGACGCGAAGAGCGTGCAGCAGCAGCTGGCCGACTTCGCGGCTGCCTGGCATGAGAGCCACGACCTGCGCGAGTTTTTCATTGACCCATCGTTTCCACTGGACCAGAAAGTCGCGTTCCTCGACAAGCTGAACGCGAAGCTCAAAATGGCGCAGCAGACGCGGAACTTTATTGCAGTGCTGATTCGCAACGACCGCATCGTGGGACTGGACGATGTTTTGGCGGAGTTTCGGCGCGAGATCAATCGGCGGCTGGGCATCTCCGAGGCGAAGGTCATTTCGGCGCGCAAGCTCGACGATCAGGAGCGCAAAGAACTCGAAAAGCAGATCGCAGAACTCACCGGAGGCACGGTGGAAGCGCAGTTTGAAGAGGACGGCTCCCTGCTGGGCGGGGCGGTGGTCCAGGTAGGCAGCACCGTGTATGACGGTTCGGTGCGCGGGCGCCTGGACCGGCTGAGAGAAGAATTGACCGCCGGCTAGACCGGCACACAACAAGAGACCAGGAAGATCAGGAACAGAAAAGCATGGCGCAGATCAAAGCAGACGAAATAACAGCGCTCCTCAAGGAGCAGATCGCCAATTACGACGCGAAGATGCGCGTCGACGAAGTCGGCACCGTGATCACTCTGGGCGACGGCATCGCGCGCCTGCATGGGCTCGACAAAGTCATGTCCGGCGAGTTGCTGGAGTTTCCGCACGGCATCGCCGGGCTCGCGATGAGCCTCGAAGAAGATCAGGTCGGTTCCGTGCTGCTCGGCGACTACACCGAGATTAGAGAAGGCGACCAGGTCAAGCGCACCGGCAAAATTCTCAGCGTGCCCGTCGGCGACGCCATGATCGGCCGCGTGGTGAACGCGCTCGGCCAGCCCATCGACGACAAGGGCCCGATCCAGACGCGCGACATGCTGCCCGTGGAACGTCTCGCCCCCGGCGTCATCGATCGCCAGCCGGTGCGCGAGCCCATGATGACCGGCCTCAAGGCCATCGACTCGATGATCCCCATCGGCCGCGGACAGCGCGAGCTGATCATCGGCGACCGCCAAACCGGCAAGACGGCCGTTGCTCTCGACTCCATCATCAACAACAAGACCAACGACCTGATCTGCATCTATTGCGCTGTCGGGCAGAAGCGCTCCTCGATTGCTCAGGTCGTGCAGACGCTCGAAGAGTACGACGCGATGGGCCACACTATCGTCGTCGCGGCGTCGGCCTCAGAACCCGCCCCGATGCTCTACCTCGCGCCCTACGCCGCCTGTGCCATCGGCGAGTATTTCCGCGACAAGGGCCGTCACGCGCTGGTGATCTACGACGATCTTTCGAAACACGCCATCGCCTATCGCGAAATTTCGCTGCTGCTCCGGCGTCCGCCGGGTCGCGAAGCCTATCCCGGAGACGTTTTCTACCTTCACTCGCGCCTGCTGGAGCGCGCCTCGAAGCTCAGCGACAAGATGGGCGGAGGTTCGCTCACGGCGCTGCCCATAATCGAAACCCAGGCAGGCGACGTTTCGGCCTACATCCCGACCAACGTCATCTCCATCACCGACGGCCAAATCTTCCTTGAGACCGACCTGTTCAACTCCGGCGTGCGTCCAGCTGTCAACGTCGGCTTGTCCGTCTCGCGCGTAGGATTCTCGGCAGCCATCAAGGCCATCAAGCAAGTGGGTTCCACGCTGAAGCTCGATCTCGCGCAGTATCGCGAGCTCGCCGCCTTCGCGCAGTTCGGCAGCGACCTCGACAAGGTCACGCAAAACCAGCTCAACCGTGGATCGCGCCTCACCGAGCTCTTGAAGCAGGCGCAATTCCATCCGCTGACTGCCGAAAAACAGGTCATCATCCTCTTCTCCGGAACGCAGGGCTACCTCGACGATCTGAAGGTCGAGCAGATTCACGCTTTTGAAGCAGGACTTTATCCCTACCTTGACTCGGCGCAGTCTCAGCTGCTGAACGACATTGCCACGAAGAAGTCCCTCGACGACGATTTGAAGAACCGCATCCACGCCGCGCTGAAGGAATACAAGGCGAACTTCGTCGCCGAGTATGGAGACGCGAAGTTGAAGCAGCCCGCCGTGCAGCCGCTTAACGCGGACGAAAAGAAGAAGGAACAGGAGCAGAAAGCCGAGCAGCCGGTAGCTGCTGCGCACTAAGCGCGTAGAAAAGCCATGCCCAACGTCCTCGATTTACGGCGCCGCATCCGCAGCGTGCGGAACACGCGGCAGATCACCAAAGCCATGAAGATGGTTTCGGCAGCTAAGCTGCGCCGCGCGCAGGAGCGGGCCATCGCCTCGCGCCCTTACGCGGGGATGCTCGCAAGCGTGCTCGAATCGCTCAAGCGTCGCGCAGACATTTACGATCCGGAAACCGGCGAATGTCGTCATCCGCTGCTGATGACGCGCCTCGAAAAGAAGATCCTGCTCGTGGTCGTCTCCGGAGACAAAGGCTTTGCGGGCGCCTTCAACACCAACATCTTCAAAGCGGCTGCGAACTTCATCTCTGAAAACGGCGATAAGGAAATCGACGTCGAGGCCATCGGCCGCAAGGGGCGCGACCTGTTCCGCCGCCGCTATCCCGCAGCGCAGTTTGCCGAAAAGACCGAGGACAACCCGCGGCCCGATCGCACCCGCAGCAGCCAGGTTGAAGTGGTTTCCGGCCCCGTCGCAGCGCTCGACAAGATCAACTACGACGCCATCCGCGAAGTGGCCCACGAGATCATCGCCCTCTACGCGCACGAGGAGATCGACGCCGCGTACCTCGTCTACAACGAATTCAAATCGGTCATCCAGCAGCGCGTTGTCGTGGAGCGCCTGCTGCCGATCCTCTCGCTGAGCGTGCGTGAGATAGAGCGGGCCGAAGAGCCGACCCTCGAAGAACGCGAGCGCGCCGCCGAGGCTGCCCTGTCCGCGGGCGTCAGCCTCTATCCGCACGAAGCCGAGGCCGCGCAACAGCAGCTCGAAAATGAAACGAAGAACTTCGGCACCGCCGAGGTCGACTACATCTACGAGCAGCCGCCGGCGGAAATCTTCGCGGACGTGCTGCCGCGCTACGTCACCTCGCAGCTCTATCACGCCACGCTCGAATCGATCGCCGCCGAGCACGCTGCCCGCATGACCGCCATGGACTCGGCGACCAACAACGCATCGGACATGATTGACTCGCTGACCCTGACCATGAACCGCGTTCGTCAGGCGGCGATCACCAAAGAGATTATCGAAATTGTCAGCGGCGCAGCCGCTCTTTAAGGCGAGAACAGAAGAACATGGCAGAAAACATCGGAAGAGTCGTACAGATTTCGGGTCCCGCAGTGGACGTGCAGTTCGAAGAAGCCACCATGCCTCCCATCTACGAGGCGTTGCGCGTCGTCAGCGACGGATTCACCGTCCCGACGCCCATCAATGTCATTCTCGAGGTTGAGCAGCATCTCGGAGAAGGCCGCGTGCGCTGCGTTGCCATGGAAGCAACCGAAGGCATGGTTCGCGGCATGAAGGCCATCGACCAGGGCGGTCCTATCACGGTGCCTGTGGGTCGCGCCACGCTCGGCCGCGTGCTCAACGTCATCGGCGAGCCTGTCGACGCGCTGGGCCCGGTGAACGCGAAGCAGCGCAATCCCATTCACCATCCCGCTCCCGCCTTCGACGAGCAGTCCACGCACGAGGAGATGTTCGAGACCGGCATCAAGGTCATCGACCTCATCCAGCCCTTCCTCAAGGGCGGCAAGATCGGCCTCTTCGGCGGCGCCGGCGTGGGCAAGACGGTCGTCATCATGGAATTGATCAACAACGTGGCCAAGAACCACGGCGGCTACTCGGTCTTTGCCGGCGTGGGCGAGCGTACCCGCGAGGGCAACGATCTGTGGCTGGAGATGAGCGAATCCGGCGTCATCAAGCCCGGCGACTTCGCCAACTCCAAGTGCGCCTTGGTCTATGGCCAGATGACCGAGCCGCCTGGAGCCCGTCTGCGCGTGGCTCTGACCGGCCTCACCGTCGCCGAGTTCTTCCGCGACGAAGAAGGCGCCGACACGCTGCTCTTCATCGACAACATCTTCCGCTTCACGCAGGCCGGCTCCGAAGTTTCGACGCTGCTGGGCCGTATGCCCTCCGCCGTCGGCTACCAGCCGAACCTCGCCACGGAAATGGGCGAGCTGCAGGAGCGCATCACGTCGACCAAGCGGGGTTCCGTCACCTCGGTCCAGGCCGTCTACGTCCCGGCGGACGATCTCACCGATCCAGCGCCGGCAACGACTTTTGCCCACCTCGACGCCACTACGGTGCTTTCACGTCCCTTGTCGGAACTCGGCATCTATCCCGCCGTCGATCCGCTGGCCTCGACTTCGCGCATTTTGACCGAGCGAATCGTCGGGCAGGAGCACTACGACGTCGCCCAGGGTGTGAAACGCATTCTGCAGCGCTACAAAGATCTGCAGGACATCATCGCCATCCTCGGCATCGACGAGCTTTCCGAAGAGGACAAGATCACCGTCGCACGCGCGCGCAAGGTGCAGAAGTTCCTCTCGCAGCCCTTCCACGTGGCCGAGCAGTTCACGGGCATCCCGGGCAAGTACTGCAAAATCGCCGACACCGTCCGCAGCTTCAAGGAAGTCATCGAGGGCAAGCACGACGACGTGCCGGAGCAGGCGTTCTATATGCGCGGCACCATCGAAGAAGTGCTGGTCGAGTCCGAGAAACTGAAGGCGTCAACGAAATAAGATGGCCGATCAACTGAAAGTCCGGCTCGTCACTCCCGACCGCATTCTCGTCGATCAGACGGTCGAGGCTGTCGAAGTGCCCGGCAAAAACGGCTACTTCGAAGTCCTCTACGGGCACGCTCCGCTGCTCTCCGAGATTGGAGCCGGCGAAGTGCGCCTGCACGGCGGCGAGGGCGGCGATCAGAGATACAGCGTCGCGCGCGGATTTGTGGAAGTGCTGCCCGACCGAGTGACGATTCTTGCGGAATCGGCGCAGAAGCCCGAGGAGATCGATACCGGCGCGGCTCAGGAGCAGCTTCAGCACGGCCACGAACTCTGGAATGAGGCCGGCGAAGATCCTGAAAAGTACACCCACGCCAACGAAGTCATGGCCGAAGCCGAAGCAAAACTGGAAAGCGCCGGGGCAGGGAAGCACTAGTGGCCTGACCGGACGATTCAGTCCATTCCCGGCCTGAAGGCCCCCAATCTCCGGATTCTATTCCCCCGGCCTGAAGGCCGGGGCTTCTACCGTCGTGCCGCTCACGCGGCACCATTTTGCGCAAGGGACCCAATCAACCGGTCAGAGGACTAGTGGTCTGTCGCAGAGAAAACATTACCAGGAAAGAGGCGATCGGGAGGATGAACTTTGCAGAAACCTCCCCTCAGCGGCTAAAGCCGAATTCATTTCGCAGACTTTACGGTCCGGCTAAAGCCAGACCCTTTCAAAGATTCGAGTTTTTCCGCAAGCTGTGAAGCCGTGTGCTTTCGAAACGGTGACCGCCAATGGCTATCGAGCCATCGGCGGCCCGGTAACGAAATCCCTGCGACAGGCCGCCAGGCCGCCCCCTGGGCTCTTCCCATCGATCGAGCCGCTACTTCTTCACCACAGATTTATATCCTGAGCCTCCGGCCTTCTTCAGTGCCGCCATCCCTTCTTCTGTGTCGAGGAGCGGAGTGGTCTTGACACTCTTGCAAGCCCCGCCCGAGGAGATGGCCAGGGCGAATGCAGCTGCGGCTACATTGTCGGGCATCTCATAAATGCCGACGACGTCGTAATCGCCAAACGAGAAATACAACTTTCCGGGTTTGCCGCCGAGCTTCTCCACCACTTTGGCGATAGCCTCGGTGCGATCCTGCGGTTTCGCGACCAAAGCGGCAACCGCCTCGGCGGAATACGCCACTTGCAATAGGTAACTGGGCATACGAATGCCCCCTTTCGAAGGATCTTGATTTGAGGGAGGGCCAAGTATAACCCGGGCGCGACTCGCCCGTCTGCTCAGGCCTTCGTCACGGATTGGGCCGCTGAAGCGTCGGTGACCTCATCCGAAATCACCAAAAAGCTCTTCAACGGCGCGCCTCCGAACGACGTGAAGAAGGCCACGTCGGCCGCGTCGCGCCCGGTCGCCATCAGAACGCGCCCGATCCTCGGCATGTTGTGGCGAGCATCGAAGGTCCACCAGCGACCCTCCAGATAAACCTCGAACCACGCGCTGAAATCCATGGGCGACGGCGCAACAACTACCCCAATGTCGCCCAAATACCCGGCCACATAGCGCGCCGGTATCCCCAGTGCCCGGCAAAACGTAATCGCCAGATGCTGGAAATCCCGGCAAACCCCCTGGCGTTCGGTAAACACATCGAGCGCCGTCTTGGTCGGCCGCGCAAACGAGTAGCCAAAGCTGACCTTGGCATGAACCCAGTTGCAGATGGCCTGCACCCTTCCCCATCCCGGCACCGTGTTGCTAAACAGATCGAAGGCCGCCGGCGCAAGACTGTCCACCTCGCAATAACGGCTGGGGAGCAGGAAGCGCACCACGTCATGAGGCAGCTCGGCGATGGGGTGAGCGACGGCGTCCGGCTTGGCCGGATCGGGTAGCCCGGGATCGTCGAACAGAAAATCATTGTGAAGCCGGAGCGTGCCCGCGGGGGCCAGGAACCGGGTGCAAAGATTGCCGAAGGAGTCGGTGTATTCCTCAACCGGAATCTCGGGTTCCACCTGCACCAGGTCAGGCGCGCTCAGACCGGCGGCGCGCGTGGGGTGCACGCGCAGCTGCGCCACGCAGGCTACCGGTTCGGTAATGTCGAACTGCAAGTCATAACCCAGGCGAAGGAGCATCGTTCCTCACGGTGCTTCGGTGCTGCCAGAATGGACTCCCTTGCAGGTGTAGATGTTGAGGCTGAGGCCAGCGTTGGTCGAATGTCTTTGAATCGTATCCCAAAGCTGTCACAATGTCCTAACGGCACACCACACAATCTTCACGGGGAGCGGGACCACGGAATGACCTACTGTCTCGGCATCATGACACAGGAAGGCCTGGTGATGGCGTCGGATTCGCGCACCAACGCGGGTTTCGACGACCTGAACATCGCGCGCAAGATGCACACGTTCTCGCAGCCCGGTGAGCGTGCCTTCGTGGTGCTCAACAGCGGAAGCCTCTCCCTCAGCCAGTCGGTCATCAATCTGGCGAAGGCCAGGTTTGCCGCGGGCGAGGGCCTGGCCCGCGTGGGCAGCATGTATGACGCGGCTCGCGAGCTGGGCGACTGCGTGCGCCAGGTGGCGGAGCTGGATCGGGCGGCGCTCGAGCGCGACAACTACACCTTCAACGTGCATCTGCTGCTGGGCGGCCAGGTGCGTGGCGAGGAGCCCGCCCTCTACATGATTTATCCGCAGGGCAATCCTCTATGCGCGACAGAGGAGTCGCCCTTTTTGCAGCTCGGCGAGTACAAATACGGACGGCCGCTGCTGGACCGCGGCGTCGTCTTCAGCTCTACCAGCCTGATGGTCGCCGCGAAGTATGCGCTGCTGTCCTTCGACGCCACCATGCGCTCCAACGGAGCGATAGGCCCGCCGATTGAGCTGGTGCTCTACAGAAGGAACAGCCTCATCCTCGACTGCTATCGCAAATTCACCCAGGGTGACGCCGAGCTGCAGACCATACACGGCCACTGGGAGCAATCGTTGCGGCGCGCCGTGGAAGACCTACCCGATCTGCACTTCGCCAATGCGCCGCTGGAAGAGACTGCGCAAACGTTGCTGATCTAAGGGACTGGCCGTCCAGGCAACCGCGCTTCGCGCAAGTATCTGCTAACCGCTTTTCAGGCTACTGTACCGACGCGATGAATATTCCTGTCCAATCCGAGCCGGAGCGCGGATTCTGGTCCTCGGTTCGCGAAGCCCTGCGCGGCTCGCACCAGGACTACACCGCGGGTAGCCTGAATCGATCCATCCTGCTGCTCGCGATTCCAATGATGCTCGAGATGGTCCTGGAATCGCTCTTTGCTGTGGTCGATACCTTCTGGGTCGGACGTCTCGGGGCCAATGCGGTCGCCACCGTCGGCCTCACGGAGTCGATCCTCGCCCTGGTCTTCGCCATCGGCCTCGGCGTCTCGATGTCCACGACCGCCATGGTCGCGCGCCGCATCGGCGAGAAAGATCCCGAAGACGCCGCCATTTCCGCTGTCCAGGCCATCGTCCTCGGGTTGCTTATTTCGCTCGCGCTCGGCATTCCCGCCTGGTTCGAAGCGCCGCGCCTTCTCGCGATGATGGGGGCCTCGCCCGCCATCGTCGCTACCGGATCGGGCTACGCGCGCATTGCGCTGGGCGGCTGTGGCGCTATCATCATGCTCTTCCTCAACAACGCCATCTTCCGCGGCGCTGGCGACGCGGCCATCGCGATGCGCCTGCTGTGGGTGTCGAACATCATCAACCTCATCCTCGACCCCTGCTTCATCTTTGGCCTCGGGCCCTTCCCTCATCTCGGCGTGACCGGCGCTGCGCTGGCTACATTCACCGGCCGCAGCATCGGCGTGCTGTATCAGTTTTACCGGCTGATGCGTGGCACCGAACGCATTCACATCCTCGCGCGACACATCTACCTCAACGTCCCGGTCCTGTGGCGGCTGCTGCGCGTTTCGTTCACCGGCATTCTGCAGTTCGCCATCTCCAACGCAAGCTGGATCGGCCTGGTCCGCATCATCGCGCTTTTCGGATCGGCCGCCGTTGCCGGCTACACCGTGGCTATTCGCGTGGTGCTGTTCTTTCTGTTGCCGGCGTGGGGACTGAGCAACGCCGCGGCCACGCTGGTGGGCCAGAACCTCGGCGCACGGCATCCGGAACGCGCCGAGCAGGCTGTGTGGCGCACCGGCCTCTACAACATGATCTTTCTCGGAGTGCTTGGAATCTTTTTCGTCATCTACGCCACGCCGGTAGTGCGCCTCTTCGTCGACGATCCGGAGGTCATCGCCATCGGCGCGCGGGCCCTGCGCACCTTCGCCTGCGGCAACATCGCCTACGCATGGGTCATGGTCATGCTGCAGGCCTTCAACGGCGCCGGGGACACGCTCACGCCAACGATCATCAACTTCTTCGGCTTCTGGATTCTCGAACTGCCGCTCGCCTGGTGGATGGCAACACGGCTTCGCATGGGCGCCGAGGGCGCGTTCCTGTCCGTGGTCATCGCCGAGTGCTCTATCGCCGTCATCGGCCTGATTCTGTTCAGGCGCGGCGGCTGGAAGCGGCAGCGGATTTAACCGGGGAAAGCTCTGCCTCGCTATTCACCAAAGGCCTTCTTAATAAACGTAACGATGCGTTGCCGCCCGTCGAACCCATGCCACGGTTCCGGACTCGGCGCCCCGAAGATCCCGCCCGCCAGCGGCCCGTGATCCTCGCGCGGATACTGCACCATCTCCACCTGAACGCCCATCTGTCGCAGTGCCCGATACATTTCCTGGCTCTGCCCCAGCGGATCGGTCTTGTCGCTCTCGCCCTGGAGCAGCAGGAACGGAGTCTTCGCCTTCGCTGCGTCAGCAAGCGGGCTCTGCTTCCAGGCGCTCTCGGCGTGCTCCCATGGAAAGCCGCCGTAAAACCAGCGGTCGTAATACGAGCCGGCCTCGGTCCCGTATTCGCTCTCCTGATCGATCACCGGCGCGCCGCTCACGATGGCCTTGAACCGCTCCGTTCGTCCTTCGACGAAGCCAGCCATCTCGCCACCATAGCTGTAACCCATCAGTGCGAGCTTGCTCGCGTCGATGGGATACTTCGCGAGCACCGCATCGACGCCGGCCATAATGTCGCGATAATCGCCGCCGCCCAGGTCGTTTTTGTTCGCCGCGGCAAAGGCCGGTCCATAGCCGGTGCTGCCGCGCGGATTCGGCCGCAGCACCGCCCACCCCTGCCCGAGAAGAAACTCCGTCCGCGCATTCCAGTTGTCTTCAAACGCCTCCGTCGGCCCGCCATGAACATCCACAATCAGCGGAACTTTGCCCTTCGCTGCCTGCGGTGGCAAATACAGAAGCCCTTCAATCGTGAACGCATCGCTCTTCCACGAAATCGGCTGCGACGAAACCAGCGTCCACGCAGCAGGCAGCAGAGCCGGCGTGTTCAGAAGCTTCGGCGCATCGCCGAGCTTCTCCGCGTAGTACAGAGCTGGCAGCTTATCACTGGACGAACCCAGCCAAACCCACGCATTGCGCTTTGCGTTGGTATTGAATTGCGAAACCGTCGCCGTATCGAAATGCAGAGGCTCGCGGCGGTGTTCGTCGAAGCGAAGCAGCGTCGTGTGCATGCCGAGCTCCGCCGATTCAAGCACTCCGTTCCCGTCGGCAATCGGCTCATCGTGCCCAACGCTGCCCTCAAAGCCCGCGCTCAGGTCGTGGATCGCTCCATCCGCAACCGTCATTGCGTAGAGATCGTCGTAGCCGGGCGGAGCATCGGTCTGGCTCTGCGCGAGGAAGTAGATCCGGCCTTCGTCCTGCGACCACGCCGCCGCCCCAATCGTCGCCGGTGCGGATTTGATCTGCGTCGGATGCGCAGGATCGGCCACCGTCACTACCCACGCTGCGCCCGCGGGCGCGAGGTCGCCCGCCTCGTTCATACCCTCCGTGATCGCCAGAAGCCGGTCGCTCTGCGGCGCCCAGGCAACCCGCTGCACGTCGGGCGGCACTGCTGTCGTCGCCAGCTTCCCATCCGCCGGATCGAGCAGATAGAGCCGCGATCCATGCGGATCGTGATTCACCCACACGGCGTCGGCCTTGTCGTCGTGCTCCTTCTTCTCGCCCGGCGTCTCCGGGTCCCGCACCAGAATCGCAATGTGCTTTCCATCCGGCGCGATGAAATAGCGCGAGACGTCGGCCTCGACAGGCTCGGGCTTTGTCGAATCGCCAGCCGGCTTCTTAGCCGGAGGAATCGCGTCCGGCGCGGTCGACTCATCCACCGGCGGCACAATCTTCACTTCAAACGGATGCGCCTCGCCCCCATTCATCGGCAGCCGGAATAACTGCGTGTGCTCGCCGCGATGGGCCACGAAAAGAATGCTGCCGCCGTCCGGCATCCACTGCCCACCAGATTCGCCGCGCTTATCACTGCTCGGTGAATACGTGAGTTGCCGCGCAGAATCGGTCTTCACATCGACGAGCCACAGATGACTCTTGCCGCCATCGGCAGTCGCGTCGGAAATCTGAATCAGCACACTCTGCCCATCGGGCGAAACTTTGGGTTGGGCCATCGACCGCACGTGGCGCAGGTCTTCATTGGAAGGGAAGTGATCCTCGCCCGTTCCCTGAGCGGGCGAAAGTGAACAAAGGCAGACTGCAGCCAGAAGCGCGCATCCGGAAGATCGAAGCATGCACAGAAGCATATCGCAGCCATCCTCCTCGCCAGGCCCGGTAAACTGAAAAGCATGCTGCACCAGCTCAACCCCATTCCGGCAGACAAGATTCGGCTGATCGTCTTCGACCTCGACGGAACCCTGATCGACTCGCGCCGGGACCTGACCAACTCCATCAATGCCATGCTTGCGGAATTCGGGCGCCAGCCATTGCCTGAAGAGATCATCGCCACTTATATCGGCGACGGTGCGGGGATGCTGGTGCGGCGGGCTCTCGGCGATCCGGAAGACGAGCCACTCGTCGAGAGTGCATTGCAACATTTCCTGGCCCACTATCGCGAGCACAAACTGGATTTCACCTACGTCTACCCCGGAGTATTCGACTCACTCAACACAATGCGCGCCACCGCGGACGGAACAGCGAGGAAAATGGCGGTGTTGACCAACAAGCCCGTCGCACCTTCGGTAGCGATCTGCGATGCGCTGGGTCTCAGTCCATACATGTTTCGCATCTACGGCGGCAACAGCTTCGCGAGCAAGAAACCCGATCCTGAAGGACTGAACGCCGTCATCCGCGAAGCTGGTGTTGCGCCAGCTGAGGCTCTGATGATCGGCGATTCCAGCGTGGATATTCTCACGGCGCGCCGTGCTGGAGCCTGGGTCATCGGCTGCCGGTTTGGATTGTCGTCGCATACCGTGGAGTCGATTCCCAGCGACTGCCTTGTCGACGCGGCAGCAGAGTGGTCGCAGGCCCTCGCGCTGGAAATCAGGCGCGAATCGTCGTCCGTCGAAACAACCATGTCCCGGTAGCTCGGTTGAGCGCAGCACCATGTCTCCTGCCTTTGCAATCGGACCCCGTTGGGATTGGTTGCCCCCGGTTATGCTGAATTTCCTTCGCTGAAACACCCACCTCGATGTGGCAACGGTGCATCCCAACGAAAGGGAAAGCACGCTCGCAAATCCCACGAAGGATCAAGGAGAACACAATGAGAGTTACCAAGACTGCAACCGCTCTGTTATTGGGCCTGGCTTTGTCAGGCGGAATGGCGGTGGCCGTTCATGCACAGGAAGGTCCGCCGCCGGGATCGTGGCAACCGGTCGAGCCGGAAGGCAACTGGTCGCAGGCGTGGCATAGCGGATTCCACGACGGCATCGAGGCTGCACGCCACGATATCGAAGCGGGCCGTTCGCCGGACCCGGATCGGCACGACAAGTTCCGTCACCCGGACCTGCCGCGCGATCAGCGCGACGATTTCCGCGAAGGATTCCGTCGCGGCTACCACATGGCCTTCGATCACCGGGATCACGATCGCGATCGCCAGTAATCCATTTCGTCGCCCTCACACAGATGCACAAAAACAGACAAGGGCCGGAGAGAATCCGGCCCCTTCTTTTTTGGCATTCCATTCACATTCGTCTCCTGCGCCTGGCCCGGTTCTGCCCGTTGGGAAATTCTACAAATGCCTGTTGTGCGCGGCTGAACGATCTGCCCCGCAGGCGCGCCGCGGCAATGGTGCGCACGGCCTTCGCGTCGGAGATGCGCACATAACGGCAGGCCGCGCGCGGATCAATCGCCATTTCCGGCACCAGGGATACTCCAACTCCCGCCGCGACCATTCCCAGAAGGCTGCTGAACTGGCCACTCTCGAAAGCGATCCGCGGATCCAGATGTGCACGATGGCAGGCAGCGAGCGCAATTTCACGAAAACAGTGGCTGTCGCGCAGCAAAACAAAGCGCTCGTTGCGGAGTTCGCGCAGCGAAATCGTGGCTGCTCCGGCGCGAGGATGATCCAGCGGAAGCGCAACGTACAGGCGCTCGGTCAGCAGCGGCACAATCTCGAATTCGTTGTGACGCAGCGGCAGGGACAGAATCGCAATATCGACGGCGAGGGACCGCAGGCTCTCCACCAGCACCGGCGTCGTCTCTTCCACAATGCGCAATGTCGCTTCCGGAAACCGCCGTGCAAATGCCGTTATTCGTTGCGGAAGGTAATAGGGGGCGATCGTCGGTATGACCCCAACGATGACGGTTCCGCGTGCATCGCGCCGGCGTCCCTCCACTTCGCTGCGCGCCAGTTCCGTCTGGTGCAGCACGGTCCGCGCATGCGGCAAGAACGTTCGTCCCGCGTCGGTGAGCCGCACGCTGCGACCCAGCCGGTCGAAGAGCCGGGCCCCGAGCTCGTCCTCGAGCTTTGAAATCTGCTGCGAAAGCGAAGGCTGCGCCACGTGACACTGCTCGGCCGCGCGGCTGAAACTGCCCGTTTCCACAATCGCGCAGAGGTAACGCAGCTGATGGAGTTCCATAGGCGATGCCTATAGTTGAAATGGGGAATACGTATTGGAACTATACATCCCCATAATGCTAAATTCATCCTTTCCGGACAAAATGGAAATCGAGCTCGTGGACGATGCCTGGGGCCCGAACCGGCCCAGCAGCTGAACAAGCAGAAGGAGAAAACGATGTCATCCGAAGCAAAGTGCCCGTTCAATCACGCCGCTGGTGAGGGCACATCGAACCGTGACTGGTGGCCGAACCAGTTAAGACTGAAGATTCTCAGCCAGCACTCCAGCCTGTCGGATCCAATGGGCGAGGACTTCAACTATGCCGAAGCGTTCAACAGCCTCGATCTGGCGGCCGTGAAGAAGGATCTGCTCGCGGTGATGACGAGCTCGCAGGACTGGTGGCCGGCGGACTTCGGCCATTATGGGCCGTTGTTCATTCGCATGGCATGGCACAGCGCGGGTACGTACCGCACAGGCGATGGTCGCGGCGGCGCCGGATCCGGCCAACAGCGCTTTGCACCTCTCAATAGCTGGCCCGACAACGTCAGTCTCGACAAGGCGCGCCGGTTGATCTGGCCTGTCAAGCAGAAATATGGCAACAAAATCTCATGGGCCGACCTCATCATCCTCACCGGTAACGTCGCGCTTGAATCGATGGGCTTCAAAACCTTTGGCTTCGCCGGCGGACGTCCCGATGTCTGGGAACCGGATGAGGACGTTTATTGGGGCACAGAGAAAAAGTGGCTGGGCGGCGACATTCGCTACGGCAAAAGCCTCCCGGGCGATGGCACGATCATTGCCGATAAGGAAATACATGGCACCGAGCACGACCGCACGAACGGTACGGGACGGAACCTCGAGAATCCTCTGGCTGCGGTGCAGATGGGCCTGATCTACGTAAACCCGGAAGGGCCGGAGGGGGTTCCCGATCCGGTCGCCGCGGCCCACGATATCCGCACCACCTTTGCTCGCATGGCAATGAACGACGAGGAGACCGTTGCGCTGATCGCCGGTGGACACACGTTCGGCAAGACGCATGGCGCCGGACCTGCCACGCATGTGGGTGCTGAGCCCGAAGCAGCCGGCATCGAGGAGCAGGGCCTTGGCTGGAAGAGCAGTTTCCGGACGGGCAAGGGTGGCGACGCGATTACCAGCGGGCTCGAAGTCATCTGGACGACGAAACCGACGCAATGGAGTAACGAATACTTCGAGCACCTTTTCAAATATGAGTGGGAGTTAACGAAGAGCCCGGCTGGCGCGAATCAATGGAGGCCGAAGGGCGACGGGGGCGCCGGAACTGTGCCGGATCCGAACGACCCATCGAAACGCCGTGGGCCGTCGATGCTGACCACGGATCTTGCCCTGCGCGTCGATCCCATTTATGAGAAGATCTCGCGGCGCTTCTACGAGCATCCCGACGAGCTGGCCGATGCGTTTGCTCGTGCCTGGTTTAAGTTGACGCATCGCGACATGGGTCCGCGCGCCCGCTACCTCGGTCCCGAAGTTCCATCGGAAGAACTCCTCTGGCAGGATCCCATCCCCGCGGTCGATCACGCATTGATCGATGAGCAGGACGTCGCGTCCCTCAAGAGCAAAATCCTGGCGTCGGGGCTGTCGGTTTCGCAGCTGGTTTCAACTGCCTGGGCCTCGGCATCGACGTTTCGCGGATCCGATAAGCGCGGCGGCGCAAACGGCGCGCGCATCCGCCTCGTTCCGCAAAAAGGCTGGGCGGTCAACCAACCCGAACAACTGGCGAAAGTGCTGAAAACGATCGAGGGCATCCAGAGTTCCTTCAACTCTGCGCAGTCCGCCGGCAAGAAAGTTTCCCTCGCCGACCTCATCGTCCTCGCTGGGTGCGCGGGTGTCGAGCAGGCGGCGAAGAATGCCGGAGTCGACGTGACCGTCCCGTTTGCCCCGGGTCGCATGGACGCCTCGCAGGAACAGACCGATGTGGAGTCCTTCGCGGTGCTCGAACCCAGGGCCGATGGCTTCCGCAACTACCTCCAAAGCGGATTCAGCGTACCCGCCGAGGCGCTGTTGGTCGATAAGGCTCAATTGCTGACGCTGACCGCACCCGAAATGACCGTTCTAATTGGCGGCATGCGCGTGCTGAACGCCAACACTGGAAAAAGCCAACATGGCGTCTTTACCAAACGGCCGGAGACGCTCACCAACGACTTCTTCATCAACCTGCTCGATATGGGCACTGAGTGGAAACCGGCCTCCGCTGCTCAGGACGTGTTCGAAGGACGCGATCGCAGGACCGGAGAACTGAAGTGGACCGGCACGCGTGTCGATCTGGTCTTCGGTTCGAACGCGCAGCTTCGCGCTATCGCCGAGGTTTACGGAAGTTCGGACGCGCAGGAGAAGTTCGTCCATGACTTCATAGCGGCCTGGAACAAGGTGATGAACCTCGACCGCTTCGACGTGACGTTAAAGAGGCCGCGCAACGTTGAGCTGGAGGAGCCGGTCGGCGCCCGGTAGCTCCATTCGAGCTTCGTCCTGGATCAGCCCGCACTTCGTTTGGAGTGCGGGAATTTTCTCTTTCCAGCATCACAACAGGCGCGCTATCCTGTAGTCCCCCCGGTATTTCAACCTGACCTTGCAACCAGGAGGCACGCGCGTGAAGCTGCTCCGGTCTGTTGCGGCTGTCGTTCTTAGTTACATCGTGGTCTATGGCATCGTCTTCTGCAGCGATCCGGTCCTGACCCATTTCTTTCCGACGCAGTACGTTGCCGGCAAAGTTCCGCCGCTGTTTCTCCTCTGGATCAGCACCGGTATCTTCGCGGTGGCAACATTTTTTGGCGGCTGGCTGTGTGCGCTCATCGCGCCCTCAAAACCCGGCATTCATCTCTTCGTCCTCTTCCTCATCGGGGAACTCATCGGCCTGGGATTCACATGGAAGATGTGGGGAACATGGCCGCATTGGTATTCACTCACGTGGCTGATCGTTTGGCCGGTCTTTCTCTGGATCGGCGGCAGCCTGAAGCGTTGAAAATCCGCAGATTTGCACGATTTCGCTCCCCCGGGTTCATCTCCTAGAATCAATCTGTGGACTTCCAGCTGGTCAGCGACTACAAGCCTCGCGGCGATCAGGGCCGCGCCATCGAAGAACTCCTCGCCGGCATTCGGTCGGGCGAGAAGCACCAGGTCCTGCTCGGCGTAACAGGATCGGGCAAGACCTTTACCGTGGCGAAAATGATTGAGCACCTCAATCGCCCCGCCCTTGTCCTCGCCCATAACAAGACCCTCGCCGCCCAGCTCTTTCACGAGTTCAAGCAGTTCTTCCCCCATAATGCAGTCGAGTACTTTGTCTCGTACTACGACTACTACCAGCCCGAGGCGTATATCCCCGCGGGCGATCTCTACATCGAAAAGGAAGCGACGATTAACGAGGAACTGGACAAGCTCCGCCTCTCCGCCACCCGCTCGCTCTTCGAACGGCGCGACTGCATCATCGTTGCATCGGTCTCGTGCATTTACGGCCTCGGATCTCCGGAAGCTTATTACGGCATGCTGCTGTTGCTTGAAAAAGGACAAAAAGTCCGCCGCGATGACATCATCCGTCGCCTTGTCGAAATTCTTTACGAGCGCAACGATGCAGATTTCCGCCGAGGAACCTTCCGCGTTCGTGGGGACGTCATCGAAATCTTCCCCACGTATGATGAAAATGCTTACCGCATCGAACTATTCGGCGACGAGATCGATTCATTAGCGCAAATCGATCCGCTCTTCGGCACGGTGAAGCAGAAGTACGCGCGCCTCCCTATCTACCCCAAGAGCCATTATGTGGTGCTGCCAGAGCGCAGGAATACAGCGATCGGGACGATCCTCGAAGAGCTGGGGTGGTGGGAAAAGGAACTCGAAGCGCAGGGACGCATGGTCGAAGCACAGCGTGTGCATCAGCGCACACGCTTCGATCTGGAGATGATCAAGTCGGTCGGCTACTGCCACGGCATCGAGAATTACTCACGGCATTTTTCCGGCCGGTTGCCCGGGGAGCCGCCGCCGACGCTGCTCGATTATTTCCCGCGCGACTATATGCTCTTCATTGACGAATCGCACGTCACCGTGCCGCAACTGCATGGAATGTGGCACGGCGACCGCTCGCGTAAACAGAACCTGGTCGATTATGGCTTCCGCCTGCCTTCCGCGATGGACAACCGCCCGCTCAAATTCGAGGAGTTCGAGTCGCGCACGAACCAGATCGTCTATGTTTCAGCGACGCCGGGACCCTATGAGCTGACGAAGTCCGCCGGCGTGGTCGTCGAGCAGATCATTCGCCCCACGGGCCTGGTCGATCCCGAGGTTGAGATTCGCCCCGTGCGCGGCCAGATCGACGATTTGCTGCACGAAATTCGCGACCGCGCGCAGAAGAGCGAGCGCGTCCTCGTCACCACGCTCACCAAGCGCATGGCGGAAGATCTCGCCGGCTACTACTCCGAAGTCGGCGTGCGCTGCCGCTACATGCACTCGGAAATCGAAACCCTGGAGCGCGTCAAGCTCCTCCGCGATCTGCGCAAGGGCGAATATGACGTTCTGATCGGCATTAATCTGTTGCGCGAAGGCCTCGATCTTCCGGAAGTCTCGCTGGTCGCGATCCTCGATGCGGACAAAGAGGGCTTTCTGCGCTCCTCAGGGTCGCTCATCCAAACCATGGGGCGCGCCGCGCGGCATCTGAGTGGCCGGGCGATCCTCTATGCGGACAAGATGACCGACTCCATGAAACAGGCCATCGGCGAAACCGATCGCCGTCGCACAGTGCAGCGCGCATACAACGAAGAACACGGCATCACGCCGCAATCCATCATCAGCCACATCGATATGTCGCTCGCGAAAATCCTGCAGGCGGAATATGCCGACCTTGCCGAGGAAGCAGAGGAGATGCCGGAGTTCCAGTCCCAGCAGGATCTCGATACTTACATCGCAAAACTGGAGTCTGACATGCGCGAAGCGGCAAAGAAATTCGAATTCGAGAAAGCCGCACAATTGCGCGACACAATCAAGGAGCTGCGCACCAAAGAATTTCTGTTCAGCTAATACTGAATTACGCCTGCACGCCCGTGCGTTGCCGAAATACCAGGAACAGCGGTACTCCCAGCAGGATAATCCCCGTTCCAATCAGCGAGTTCTTCAGGTTCTCCGCGTAAGAGTAGATCAGCAGCACTGCGGCCGCCGCCACGAACAGTGCGGGAATCACCGGATATCCCCAGACGTGGTAGATCTTCTCCCCGGTTTCGCGCTGCCGGTAGAAGAAGATGGTCGTCGCAGTGATCATGTAGAAAAGCCATTCGGCGAAGATGGCCAGCTCAAAGAGCTGCTGGAATCGCCCCACCGCCAGCAGTAGGCCTGTTGTCAGCAGCGCCTGCACGATGAGCGAGGTCGACGGGCTGGCGAAGCGCGGATGAATATCCGCCATGCGCCGGAAGAAGAGCCCATCGCGTGCCGCCGCGAAGGGCACCCTCGCGCCCGACATAATTGTGCCGTTCAATGTGACAAATATGCTCACCGCCATGGCAATCGAGACAAAGCCCGCGCCCCACGGTCCCGTGATCGCCGCCAGCGCCGTCACCGCGGGCCTGGGCGAAGCCGCAATCTGCGCCGCGGGAAGGATGTACTGGATCGCCGCATTCGTCGCCATATACAGCACGCCGACGATCCCCAGTCCTGCAATCAATGCGATCGGCAAGCTGCGCGCTGGGTTCCGTACTTCACCAGCGACCATGGTCAGATCGTTCCAGCCATCGTAGGCCCACAGAGCCGCGATCAGCGCGATCATGAACCCGCCGAATCCCCCATGCGCGCCCACAAATCTGGTTGCGAAGTTGCCCCAGTGTCCGGCCAGCGATCCAAAACATACGCCCGCGATCGCCACAATCAGCACGCCCTTCAGCCAGGTGAAAACGAGCTGAAAATCCCCGGCTTTCCGGATGCCGAGATAATTCAGACCCGTGATGAGCCACGTTGCCACAATCGCGAAGACCTGCGACCACATCACCGCAAACGGAACATGAAAGGCTGTCCCTTCCAGCCAGTGCAGCGCAGGGAAGATCGCGAGCGTTCGCGCGAGGCCGGTGGTGACGCTGGCGATTGACGCCGGCTTGGCCACGGCAAACCAGGTCCACATATAGAGGAACGCCGGGAGATCGCCGTAAGCACCGCGAATGTAGACGTACTCACCGCCGGCATAGGGCTGCAGCGTGCTCAGCTCCGCGTAGGTCATCGCTCCGAACAGCGAGAGCAAGCCGCCGGCAATCCAGGCCAGATACACCAGCCCGGACGAGCCCGTCGCGCGCATCATCTCCTGGGGAACGAGAAAGATTCCGCTGCCGATAATCGTGCCGACTACGATGGCGGTGGCGTGCGAAGTGTTGAGCACCCGCGGCAGATCGGGGGCCGTGCTCGGAACGGACCAGTCAGTCGCGGTGTTCAGGGGTCAGGGACCTCGGCTCAGTAGTAGTACTTGAAGTCCTTCCAGTCTGCCGCATAAGTCGATTTTCTGCCACGGCAAAGAAAGATGAGGTTCTTCTCCCACGGCATCGACAGCGGATTATCCATGCGGTCCGCGACAACGCAGGACTTGAAGTACGGTTTCATCTCGTCAAGTGTTGCGCCGTTGATGACGATCATTTCCTGGCCGGTATAGCCATGCGGGCCCCACAGCCAGTAGGTTTGGTGGCCGCTGATTGCAACGGGCAACCCATATTGCGGCCCGAACAGATTAATCGCGCTGGCCTCGCCGTAATTGCCCGTGTAGATGCCCGTCACGGCGCGCTCCTGCGGGGGAAGAGAGTTGTAAATCCGCGCGACCTTCTCCACCATCTCGTGCCAGCCGAAGCGGTCGGCGTAGAACTGCGGCAGGAGGGTCGCGTCGTGGTTCTCAGAGTCCTTCGGAGTGAAGTGCATCGTCTTCGACCAGGCGACAAACTTCTGCGGAGACAGCACCGGAATCGAGAAGGGTACCGTCAGCACAAAGCCCACCGCCAGCAGTACCGCATACGCACTCACCAGAGCTGCCCGCGCAGCGCTTTTCTTGTCAGCCGGCAGCCAGCCTATCGCCCCGGCTGCGAAATAAATCGGATACACCGGAGCCAGGTAGTAGTCCTTCGCGTGCAGCAAAATCATCATGGGCAGGTAAACCAGATAAAGGACCCCGAGAAAGAGAAATGGCCGTGCACGCCTGGTGAAGAGCAGCCACACCACTCCGCTGAGCCACAGGAAAACGGTCCACGGCGTCAGCATCATCACCTGTCCAATCAGAAATTGTAACGGTGGCAGTTTCACATCTTTATTGCTCTTCGAAATGCCGATCAGCCATTCGAGTGTCGGCCAGTGGTTATGAATCTGCCACAGCAGATTGGGTGCCGCCAGCGCTACCATGATCGCCACGGCGAATCCAAACCAGCGGGTTGCCAGGATTCGCCTTTGCGGAGTGAGAAGCAGGGCAATCAGCACAGCAACCAGGAAGAAAACTTCGTTCGCTTTGTTCTCGAGGCCGAGCCCGGCGCTTACGCCCAGCACAATCCACCAGTTGCGGGCCACGCGGTTCGGATCAGGCAGCGAATCCGCCTGGGCGATACGAATCAGCGCCAGCGCGCAAGGCAGCCAGAAGACCGGCTCAAACGAGTTCATCGAGAGATAGCTGTCGATGCCGAGATACACGCCGGCGACCGTCACGCCCAGCATCGCCAAGGCGGCCGCAGCGCGGCGAGAGCCGGGCTGACCTCCTGAACCCATCGCCCACACCAGCGCTCCCGTCAGGAAAACCTTGAACGCACCCGCAATCCCGGAAAGCAGGCGCAGAGACCACATATGGTCGTAGCCGAAGAGAATGTCCGTCATGCGCGCCTGCAAAGCCACCATCGGCGGCTGATCGACATAGCCGAACGCAAGATGCCGGCCGCACATCAGGTAGTACAGCTCGTCGCGGAAGATGCCGTAGCCTGCGCGCTGCGCCAGAATATTGCCGGCGATCTGGATCGCCAGCTTCAAGGCCGCCATCGCCAGGCAGATGCCGGCAAAGCTGCGAAAGCTCTGCCTTTGTTCCGCGGAAACTGCGTTGTTCACAGTGAATGTGTTCATGTCCGAATGAAGAAAGACGCTGCCGGAGCCGCTCACCCAGAATACGCAGACACTCGGCAAATGTTCCACTCGCCATTGCGCACAAGCCTTTCATAGCGAACAATCATGCCAGGGAACAACACCAAGTGGGTTTCATTTTTCAGGACCGGCGGCAGGCTGGGCGTGCTCTGGCGCAGGCCGTTCGCGACGAGTGCGGCAAGGAACTGAGCGGGGAAGACAGTATTGTGCTCGGACTACCGCGCGGTGGCGTTCCTGTCGCCTTCGAGGTGGCTCGCGAGCTGCGTCTGCCCCTCGATATTTTCGTAGTCCGAAAACTCGGTGTGCCTGGCCAAGAGGAGCTGGCCATGGGCGCCGTCGCCGGCGGCGGTGTCGTCGTCATGCAGGGCGACGTGGTGAGCGCCTACCGGATTCGCCCGGAGAGGATCGATGCCGTCGTAACGCGAGAACGGCTCGAGATGGAGCGTCGCGAAGTCGCTTACCGCGATGGCCGCCCATCTCTGGTCGTAGAGGGGCGCACCATAATTCTCGTCGATGACGGTCTCGCGACGGGATCCACCATGAAGGCTGCGGCGCGAGCCCTGCGCCCTTGCGCCCATCGCGTCGTGGTTGCGGTGCCGGTCGCGGCGGCCAGCACTTGCGACGAGTTGCGCCAGGAAGTTGACCGAATCATCTGTGTCGACACCCCGGAGCCGTTCCACGCGGTGGGCGAGTTCTATGACAACTTCGATCAGGTCACCGATGACGAGGTTCGAGATTTGCTGGCTCAGGCCCGCGAGCTCTCGCATCGTTCCCCCGCGGACACACTGCGGTAATCGGCGTCCGGGTTTGGGGCCATTTCTGCTGACGCCCGCGTTCGTGCCGCTTGCACCGATGTTGTATGGGCCGCGAGGTCCAGGCCTTTTACACTCAGGCAACAAGCGATGAAAAGAAAGACCGAGACTGCTGTATGGACGACTTAAGGTACGCAGTGGGGACGCTCTGGATGTTCCTCACCATCGGCGCGGCTGCGCTGTTGGGGACTGACTTCATTCTGAACGAAATCCGAATGATTCTGAAGGAACGCCGGCAGCCCAAAGCGGACTAACCCTCCCATCGAAGCTGCACAGCACACTGATAGAATCGTCTGGACGCCGTAGGTCCGGGCGGTTAGCTCAGCTGGTTAGAGCGCCTGCCTTACAAGCAGGAGGTCGCAGGTTCGAGCCCTGCACTGCCCACCAATGCTTTCGCCGGCGCGACTACAGATCCCGTCACCGGCATCGGAAGTTCTTAGGCTTTCGATTCGACGATGCTTCCATGAGGGTGCTGCGTGGGGCGCCGCCCCACGCAGGTTAGTAAGCAGAGTTAGAAGTCGAGCCGCAGCGCCAGCTGGCCGGTGCGGTTACCTCCTTCGCCCTGGGGCAGCGCGGTATTCAAAACGCCAAAGCTGGAAGGGTTCCCGAAGTTCAGCGACGGCGGCGCATAGTTGGTATGGTTGATGACGTTGGTAAACGTCGCTTCGAAGCGTAGATGCATCCGCTCCCCAATATTGAAGCGTTTGGCCAGACCACCATCCACGTCGATCATGCCGGGCCCCTCAAGGATACCGACGCCGCAGGTCCCAAAGCGACCGGCATCGGCCGGCGGCAGAGCGAAGGCGCCAAGGTTGTAGTAGTCCTGTGAGGAGCGATGTTGGGGGATGGGATTGCCGACACAGTCGGGACGCGCAATGGCGCCACCGGTGGTTCGCGCGGCCATATCGGTGTTCGATTGATCGTCGGCCGCCGGCATGGTGGGCGTTAGCCACTGACCCGTCTGGAGTGTCGTCACCGAGCTCAGGTTCCAGCCTCCAATGACTGGATTGAGGAACCGCGGTCCGGCTAAAGTTTGGCCCGTTCCGAACGGCAATTTGTAACTACCTGTAACCATGAAGCGTTGGCGCGGCATGCCCACCACGTTGCCGCGGTCGTACTTTATGTGGAAACGGTCGGCAATTTCCACGGCATAGGGCTCCTCGCCCGCGTAGGCAGAGGGCGCGTCGGTGCCTTGCGCATCGCTGAGATTTTTGGCGAAAGTGTAGTTCGCCTGGAAGGTGAGCCCATGGCCCTCTTTGTGGGTGACTTCCGCAATGCCGGACTCATAGTTTTGCGTGCCGTTGCTGAATGACTCCATCAGCAGGAGCCAGTTCTGGAAAGGCGCGCGAGGATCGACGACTGAGTATCCGTTGCTCGGAACCGTGTAGGGCGTGGTGCTGGCCGGAATTTGGTTGTTGTCTACGGTGATGGGAAGATGCCAGGATTCCTGGCCCGTGTAGCTCACCCGGACCACCGTGTTCGGTGTCAGCTCCCGTTCCACGGTCAGGTTCCATTGCGACGACGTTGGATCCTTCCAGTGGGGATCGTTTGCCTCCTCGAAATCGCCGCCGCCTATAGTTGCCGCCGCGTTCGGAGGGGAGGTGTTGGGAAACTGGAACGCCGCAACCCCGTTGGAGACAGAATTGTTGTAGGTGAGCAGGTCGGAGAGGGCGATGATGCCGCTGTTGAACGACATGGGGCCAAGGGTGGTCATGGTATAGATGCCAACGCCGGCGCGAATGACGGTCTTGTCATTGTTGAAGGGACGCCAGGCGAAGCTGATGCGCGGGTCAAAATCGCGCCAATTCCAATCGCGAAGACCCTGAGGAAGGCCCGCCTGGCTGGCCGTTTCAACGTTGGAACAGGGTAAGGGGCTCCCTGTGTTGAGCGAACATGCGTTGAATCCCTGAAGGAATCCCGTGTTTATCTGCTGAAGGAGCGGACTGTTTGCGATAAAGTGAGGAAACTTGTCGGGAACGACGACGGTGAGGGTATTCCCTGAAGTAAGATAGGTCGCTATATCGCCATTGCTTTCCACAAACGGCGGAAGCAGTTCCCAGCGTAAACCGAAATTGGCGGTGAGATGCCTGTTGAGCTGCCATGTGTCCTGACCGTAAACGCCCCAGTGGACTGAGCGTGCATCCATTTGTGGGCCAATAACGGCAAAGTAAGACGGGTTTGGCAACCCTAGCAGAAAATCGCCGAAAGAGTAGTTAGTCAGACTGCCGCTGAAGGTGAAGTCGCCATAGTCATCCGAGGGCGCGAAGTACATCAGAGAATTGAAATGCTCTCTGCGAGCATCGATCCCAAATCGAAGCGTGTGCTCGCCAATGGTTTTGGTGAGATTGTCGGTGAATTGGACGTTCCCCGAAATGGTCGATCCAACCCGGTCCTGCCCAATGGTGGTCACGGAGCCGTCGGCGAAATTGAAGTTGGGGAAGGTATCGGCCGTGGGATGTGATGCGGTGCCTATCGGATGATCGAAGACCAGCCCGAGTTTAGAGATGGCCGAGGCCCCCGAGATGGGGAAAGTGTCATTCTCGTTGTAATTGGCGAACCCGAAACGGAATTCGTTCACCAGCGTGGGAGTGATGGCATAGTTATAAGAAGCGACGAGGCTGCGATTTTGATCGTTGGCCTGATCATTCGGCAGAAAATCACTGGCGGGGGCAACGACACCGGCGCTGTTGAACTCGCTATAGAGCGCGTTCTTGAAGCTGTAGCGCACGTAGACCTGCTGCTTGGTATTGAAATTATGATCGACGCGGACATCGAAGCCGTTGGAGTTCGCGGGGTTCGGCACCAGGGTTTCATAGTTATAGGATGGGTTGATGGCGCCCAGGTTGGCGTTGGGCAAGGGATAGTAGTTCAACAGAGCCTGAGCCACGGGGTTGATGCAGCCCGCGCACGATCCCGTCGGGATGGTGTTGTTCGGGAAGGCCGTGCCGGTGAAAGGGTTGAGCAAAGGTCCGGCTCCCAGGCCCTGTACAAGGTCGTTCAGGTTACCGGCCCTGTCCGCCGCCGACGGGACAAGAAGCTCCTCGGGATAAGATTGCGTCTTGCGATTTCCCTCGTAATCGGCGAAGAAGAACGTTTTGTCGCGCCCGTTGTACAGTTTGGGGATGGTCACGGGGCCTCCCAAACTGCCGCCGAAAGTGTTAAAGGTGCGGGGAGCCTTGACGGGGAAATTCAGGACGGTGGCATCCAGATCGCTGTTCTGAAAATATTCAAACGCGCTGCCGTGCAGTTGATTGGTTCCACTCTTGGTGGTGAATGTGACATCGCCGATCTGAGCGAACTCCGCATTGTTGTTGAACGCCGTGACTTTCATCTCGTCGATACTTTCCATGGACGGATAGGTGTCCTGCAGCGCGCCGTTGTAACGGATGTTGGCGGTAGAAATTCCGTCCACCGAGAAGCCGGTCTGCGACGAGGTCGCGCCGCCGACCGCGATATTGCCCTGCGAGTCCCTGGTAACCTCGGGAGACACGGCGAGAGCCGCCAGAGGACTGCTGGACACTGACCGGGAGTTGATGGGCAATTGAGTAATGTCCACGTTCGAGATCGTATGGTTGAGGGTCGCATTTTCGGTATTCATCAGCGCCGCATCGGCGCTTACTTCCACGGTCGTGGTTCCAGCCGTGACCGAAAGCGTAATGGGAAGGCGAAGTTCCTGGCGGGCTTCCAGCGTGGCCGAAGAAACCACGGCATCGGTAAAGCCGGCGTGGGAAACGGTGACTTTGTAATGGCCGGCCTTCAGATTCTCGAAGAGGAAGTCGCCGGAGGCATTGGTGGTGGTCTGGCGGTCGGCACTCTCGTCGAGGGAGTGCACCGTAACGGTTGCGCCCTCGATCACGGCTCCGGAGACGTCGGTGACGGTGCCACGGATGCTGCCGAAGGTGGACTGGGCATGCGTGGTCCAGGCGGCAAGGAGCAGCATGATGGATAGTACGATCGCGATCCGGATTGCGGGCGACCGGTGGGGCGGAATGGATTCATAAGCCGGCGGGTTTTGCTTCTTCAGAAACGAGAGCGATAGGTTTGCCGCTGTCAGCATTGGTCTGCCTCCTCAGAGTGAGGTGGGGCGCAGCTCTCGGATTTGAGCCGAGAGGAAGTGCCGCACCTTTGGAATTTGGTAAACGGAAAGACTGGGGCCGCGGGCGAAGCTCAGGACTGCGATTTTGACAGTCGGAAGCACGCGGGACGACGATGTCGCCAAGGCTGCCGGGGGAACAATCTGCGCGGGTGCCCCAGAGAGCCGCCAGAAGAACGGCGGCCCGTAGTGCGATGTGGCGGAGAGCGGAGCGTCTGGTTCTTACAGCTGCTGCTTCTGCGATGAATCCTCTGAACACGGAGCTTCGAGTTGCACACACATCACGGTGCGGGCTGCCATGGAAGTTACCGCGTCAAGCGTTTTCGCAGAGGCACCAATCCGATCCTGTCTCTGCCGGAACACCCGGTTAAAAGCAATAAAAACCCGGAAGACATAGGTTTTCCATAAACGCTATGTAAGGAATTTGTGAGTATAGCCGGTGCTTATGGGGCGCATAAAGGAGTGGTGCCTGCGGCGCGGATTCTCCGTGGCCACGGGTTCCTGCCAAAGAAAAACGCCGGAGGCTTTGGCTCCGGCGCTTTGTTCTCTGCTGGCCCACTCAAGCCAACACCGGGCTTGAATGGGGCACCCCATGGGTTTCTACTTAGAGAAACTGGTTATACGAGGGCTGGGACGTTGACTTTGTCGTACCAGCTATGGGCCGACTTCAGGGCTTTGTTGACGTTTTCGATGTTCTCGACGCCTTTGGTGTTGAGCCAGTTTTCGAAGGCCTTGGCGCCTTCTTTAGCGTAGACGGCGATGCCGTCTTTCCAGGTGGCTCGACCGCAGAGGACTCCGTTGTAGGGGGCGCCGGATTCTCCGGCTAACTCCAGAGTCTCGATGAAGACCGGGTTCGAGACGCCGGCTGAGAGATAGATGAAGGGCTTGTGCGTGGAGGTGGCGGCGAGGCGGAAGTGGTCGAGGGCCTGCTTGCGGGTGTAAGCTTCTTCGCCCTTGAAGGATTTGGTGCCGGAGACGAATTCCATCTGGATGGGGACTTCGACCTTCAGGACGTCGACGCCGTAGCGCTCTTTGCCGAATTCTTCCATCGAGCCGGTGACGATGTCGGGCTTGCGCCTGGCGTACGCGATGCTCTTTTCGTCTTCGCCGTGGACGGCGTAGCCGACCAGTTCGAGGAAGAAGGGGATGTCGTGGGCGCGGCACTCGTCGGCGATACGCTCGACCCAGGCCTGTTTGAGGTCGTTGACGCGGGAATTCTCGTAGGGAGTGTAGTAGAGGAGGATCTTGATGCAGTCGGCGCCGGCTTCCTTAAGGCGGCGGACGCTCCAGAGGTCGAGGAGGTCGGGAAGGCGGCCAGCAAGGGCGGCATCGTAGCCGGTCTTCTCATAGGCCAGCAGCAGGCCTTTGCCGTTGCGGCGCCTGGCGGCGGGGAGGCCGAACTCGGGGTCGAGGAGGATGGCGGAGGCGTGTTTGGTGAGGACTTCGGTGACGAGGGATTTGAATTCCTCGAGGGCGGAGTCGGGAACTTCGGCTACGCCTTTTTCTTTGGCGAGGGATTTCTTGAGGGAGCCGCGCTGATCCATGGCGGCGGCGGCGATCACGCCGCGCTTATCGGATACGGCCTTCAGACCGGCGAGCTTGCCGGGAGTCATGGTGATGGACATGGTTTTCTCCTGCGCTGCAAAAGATAGCGTCTGCCTTTCAAGTTTACTCGCGGGAGGCGGTGCGTGGGCAGGTGGCTAAAGTAACGTGTGGGAAAAAACGAGGGATTAGGGATTGGGAATCAGGGATTCGAACACCGTACAGCGTTTGGCGTGCAGCTTGGTTTTGACTGAAGGTTTACTTTTTATGCGCCTTTCGGGCTATGGTGGCGAATGTACTGCTTCGCATCGAACTTCCTCGCGGCCGAAGCCCCGGACATAGCCCGCACCAGCCCGAAGACAGGCCGATTAAACCAGGGACGGTCGTGCCGCCCCACAATGGCCCATGCTATGCCCGCATATCCGTTGGGGTCGCGCCCATCCAGTTCGTAGCGGTCATTCAGCAATACCGCCCACTCATAGGCCCTTGCTGGGTCGGGAGCCCATTCCAGAATTTTTTTCGCCCAGTACATGCGCATATAGTTGTGCATCCAGCCGGTATTCACCATCTCGCGCTGAGCCGCGTTCCACAGCTCGTCGGCGGTCTCGGCGCGCTCCAGTTGATCAAGACTGTAGCGATGCGCGCGCGAGTCGCCGGTGTGCTCAATCAGCGTCTTCCTGGCCCACGGCGCGGCACATTCCCAATTGTCGTAGTTCGGCTCATGGCGCACAAACAAGACCGCCAGTTCCCTCCACCCGATCAGCTGATCCAGGAATCTTTCGCCCGCCTCAATCGTCGCCTTGCGCTCGGCCACGGCTCTGTTCACCGCCAGGGCAATGGTGAGGGGGCCGATATTTCCGAAGTGCAGATAAGGGGATAGCCGGCTGGTTCCCTTCATCTCCGGGTGGTTGCGAGTGACCTCGTAATCCTTCAGTTCCAGATTCACAAACTCTCTCAGCCGCCCGAGTGCGGCATGTGTCCCGCCGGTGAAGCTGTCCACCGGGCCAATCCGGCGGTCCAGCTTGCTGAAGCCGGCCGTAATATCTTGTTCCAGTGAAAAGCTCTCCAGCCTCTTCCGGGGTTTCCAGGGGTGCAGAGGAGCCATACTTCGGGGTTCGACCAAATAGTTGGGCAACTCGGCCTTGAGATGCGGGCGGAAGTGATGCAGCAGCACAAAGCTGCGGTTGAAAACCCGCGAGGGAACCACCACGTCGGCGTCCACAGTCCAGTAGGGCAGCTTCAGTCGCCTCGCCAAAACTCGACGCCAGCGTTCCGGCTCACGGCATGGGTTCTCATCGCCGATCAGGAGAGCCGCTTCCACTTCTTCGAGGAATGCCTCCAGCGAATTCTCCGGTGAACGGCGCAGCACAAACCCCACGCCCCGCTCGGCTGCGTCCTGCTCGACGTCTCGCAACCCTTGCTGCAGAAAGTGGTAATGCCTCAGGTTCGCGCCGGGGTAGCCGGGGATCACCTGGAAGTACACCACCACTGGCAGGCCCAACAGATTCCCCACCTCGATGGCCACATCGAGCGCGTGATTATCGACAATTCGCATTGCGCGCTGCATCCAGTAAACGACGCACCTTCCGCCTTTGCGCGGCATAAGATTCTTTCGCACCAGCACACGAGGCTGGTTCGCAAGTTGCGCCAGATCGCCGCGAGTCTCCAGGTTGTTTGGCAGGGAATCCATACGGAGCAGGAGCTTTTTCACAACTCGCCGCCCACATACCCCGTGGCGCCGGCGATCGAAACAAGGGGTTTCACGCTGCGCTCTCCTCCGACGGGCCGAACAGCGCATCGATTCGCAGGCGGCGGTAATCGAAGATCCGACCCACGTCCCCGCGCACCTTCAGCGCGTGAACGATTCTGCCGAGAACGCCGATAGGCAGCGAGTATTGCACTTCGTCGATCATCTTTGTCCGACCGCCGTGGGCTTCAAACCTATGCGTGTGATGCCATTGCTTATACGGTCCCCTGGTCTGCTGGTCGACGAAACCATGGGGAGGGTCCCACTGGCAGATTTCAGTCCGCCAGTGAACGGGTAGGCCGTGCAATCGCAGGCGATAGCGAATCACCGTTCCCTGAGAAATCGAGTTAGTGCTCATAGAGAGAATCCTGAAACCCAACCACGGGGGGGTGATCTTCTCGAGATTCTGCGCGTCCGCAAAGAATGCAAATACCTCATCGATGGGGCGTGCGATCCACTGCTCACGGCGCAATGTATAGGTCACAGGAGTCACTCATTCTTACCGCTCTTGATTGCGGCGCTATGGCTCAGGAAGCAAACCTGACACCTGGGCATGAAGACCCTTATAGGCTTCCTCATCGAACGCGCCACTGTGGCGCCAGCGCACCACACCGTTTTTGTCGAGGAGAATCAGATAGGCCGCGTCCGGCGACTGGTAGCCCATGCGCTGTTTCCAGGAATCGGTTCCACCGTAGACGGTGATCACATTCTCCTGATCGCTCCTCGGAGTCCCCTTACGCATGCCGCTGTCGATGAACCACTTTCCCAGGCGCGCCATGCCGCCAATCATGGGGATCTCATAGAACGTGACATGAGGATTCTCGCCGAAGTCCTTGCGGAAGCGGCCAATCCAGGCCTCGACGGGAAATCTCGAATTGTAAGTGAAACCCAGCGCGAGCAAGGCGACGCGACCCGAAGCCGCATTGGGGAGCTGAGCCTCACGGCCGGTGAGAAACTCCCCCTGCAGAGCGGGCATCGACTCGCCGAGTTGAATCGCTGGAAGCAGCGCGGATGCCATCAGAATCGCCGGCAGAATACCCATCAAACTTGTCCTCCGATGAGGGGGGAAACTGGGTTCTCGAACAGATAGTGGGAGACGATCCACTCGTTACCGCCGGCGAATCCGAACAGCTCAGCGCAGGCCATGAAGAAGACCCGCCACCGGGCCAGCCATCTCTGCGCCTGGTCCTTTCCATAGACGGCGGCGAAGAGGTCGAGCACTTCGTTGTTCCGGCGGTCGAGACGCTCAAGCCACGCCTCGGAGGTTTTCTGGTAGTGCGTGCCGCTGATGCGCCAGTGCTCGCGCACCCGGAAGTGTTCCTGGAAGTAAAGCAGCAGATCGTCGCTTGGCATGATGCCGCCGGTAAAGAAGTGTTGCGCCATCCAGTCCGATGCATCCTGGACTTCGTAGGGATAGGCGAAGCGGCTGTGCGCAAATACATGCACGAAGAGCAACGCCCCGGGCCGGGACCAGGATGCAATCCGCCGCAGCAGTTCCGCGTAGTTCCGCATGTGTTCGAACATCTCCACCGAAACGATGCGGTCAAACCGCGAGTCCGTGCTGAACTCATTCATGTCGGCAGTGACGACGGTCAGGTTTGCGAGTCCGCGGCGAGCGGCTTCCGCGTCGATGAATTGTTTCTGCGAGCGGGAATTCGAAACCGCCAAAATTCGGCTGCCGGGAAAGCGGCTCGCCATGAAGAGGGAGAGAGAGCCCCAGCCGCAGCCCAGTTCGAGCACGTCCTGGCCGTCTTCAAGGCGCGCGCGACGGCAGGTAAGATCGAGCGTGGCCTCCTCAGCCTCGGCAAGATCCTTCGTGCCTTCGTTCCAGAGCGCGCAACTGTACTTCATCTGTGGACCCAGAACATGACGGAAAAAATCCGCCGGGACTTCATAGTGTTGCGCGTTGGCGGCGTCAGGCCGAATTGCGACCGGGCTCCGGCGCAGTTGCTCGACAAACTGCATCAGGCGCTCCGCCTGCTCCGCCGGAGATCCCCGTTTTTCCTTGCGCAGGCGCGCGGATACCATGCGCCGAATGCCAATGCGGATGAGCCAGTCGGGCAGGAGGCCGCGTTCGAGCCACGCGTTGTAGCCCGCTTCAAGGACGGGTGAAGCGGTGAGAGTTTCAGTTTGCATGTTGCTTGTTCCTCGGGAACCACGGCACAAACGCGCTGGTGGTCTCCTGATAACGCCTGTAGTCTTCGCCCCTGGTGCGCAGGGCCTGCGCCTCGGTCGCGGGGATGCCGGTGACTCGGAAGAGAAAGTACAGCATGAGCACCGGCGGAACGAGCGCCAGATAGCCGTATTTCGAATCGATCGCGAACAGGCAGAAAGCGACCCATATAAGCCATTCGAAGAAGTAATTGGGATGGCGCGAGTAATTCCACAGGCCGGCTCGGCAGGTCTTTCCGCGATTTTCCGGTTTCGCCTTGAAGGCATTGAGCTGCATGTCCGCGGTGACCTCGCCCGCAATCGCCACAATCCACAAGACTGTCGCGGCATATTCAAATGCTGAGAACGCCGGCGCCGGATTTTGTGAGGCGAGAAGGAAAGGGGCGGCCAGCACGATGCAGAGCACAGCCTGAAACTCGAAGAACAAAAGGAACTTCAACGGGATGTTGGTGCGCCACTGCTGGCGGAGCTCAACGTATCGTCCCTCTTCAGGATGGCCGATGACGCGCGTCAACAGCAGATAGAGCGCAAGTCGCAGGCCCCAAGCCACTGCCATCAAGGCAATCGCAACGCGGCGCGGCGC
This sequence comes from uncultured Acidobacterium sp., assembly GCA_964535525.1. Classification (GTDB taxonomy): domain Bacteria; phylum Acidobacteriota; class Terriglobia; order Terriglobales; family Acidobacteriaceae; genus Palsa-343. The sequence goes on from CAZHTJ010000029.1 coordinate 35,833, forward strand.
CCAGCCTGCGCCCATGACTGCGTCGAGGGCGCCCAACAGGGCCAGACAACCAGCCCAGCCGGCATCCACGATCGCCGCATTGTGCAGCGGAAAGTGGATCAACCACAGCAGGAGCATCACCCCGCAGACTGCAATCGCCCCTGCCAAAATCGAAGTCAGCATGATCCATCTCCGGTCTCGGGACGCATACGGCTGCGCATGGCGCACAGCACGGGGACCAGCAGCAGGTAGAGCAGCCCGGTGGCGATGCATCCCAGCAGGAGCCATGCCACGATGGCATGGAGGGTCACTGTCCAGAGCGTCGCGATGGCGTGGAGCACATTCGTGCGGATCAACGCCAGGATATGAGCCAGGTACAGGTCGGACGGAGGGGTCCTGAAGATCCATCCCCCGATGCGATAGAAGGGAATCAGCAGGGCGAGTTGGAAAGGGTACATCAGCCAATTGACAAGCTGGATCGCTGCCAGGTTGAGACGAAACACGATTGCCGCCAGCGTACACAGCAGCACGGTCGAACCTAATACCGGGGTCACTCCGAGCGTGATCCCCAACGCAATCGTGAAGGAGAGCTTCTCCGGCGTGAGTCCCTGGCGGAGGAACTCAAGAATGGGCTGTACAACTTTGCGGCGCCACACGGTCTCTTTCATGCCGCACGTCTCCGCAATATCGTCGCGGCCGGTTCATTGGGCCTGAGCCGGAAGAGTTGAATCAGAACGTAGAAGGACATTGCGATGTTGCCCAGCCCCATGATCAACAAAAACCACAAGAGCCGCGCCCACACGCTGTGTTCCTTGTAGAAGACCCATGCGTAGAACGTTAGGAAGCCAAAGTATGCGTCATAGAGCGTGGCCATGGCCCAGGGGTTGGCAGCGTAACTCGGCCAGGCCGTCCGGAGGCTGACGGTAAGGCCGGTTCGAATGGTCATCACAACCATGAAAACAAAGATGCCGCCAAACAGGAGCTTGAGGAAGGTCTTCATCGGGCCGCCCCTTTCAGCCTGGCCAGATGCTTTCCCAGCTCAGAGAGGTCTTCCAGCGCAACAGGCCGCGCGCTTCCGATGGATGCCAAAGTCTTTTTCACATTGCTCCCGCCAAGCCAAAACTCCACAGTCCTGGGCAGCTTTGAAGCGAGCATGCGCAGCTCATTTATGGTTGCCTTGGTGGGCTCGCTCGCCTTGATTCCAAGCACGACCGCCCGCGGCGACGTTTGTTCGGCCGCGGCCACGATTTCCATAGCGGGAAGACTCGACCCCAGATAGAGAACTTCAAATCCGTCCGCAACGGCCAGCATCGCAGAGGCCAGGATGCCGAACTCGTGCATTTCTCCTGACGGTGTAGCAAACAAGATCCGCTGCGACGGTGTCGAGGAGGTGTTGAGCCGAACCAGGCCGCCCAGCAGGTTGCGCAGGATCGACGAGGTCATGTGCTCCTGGGCGATGCTCAGGGTGCCGCCCTGCCAGCGTTCGCCGACCAGCTTCATCAGCGGAAACACAACCTCGTTCACAAGCCTGTCGACGGGCAGCAACGCCGCCAGTCTACCGAGCTGGAAGTTGGCCGTCGCGTAGTCGAACGACTCGATGGCCGCCACTACAGGCAGCAGAGCATCGCTTACCGTTTGTACAGCGCTTTCCGGCTTCGGCTTCTTTGCGGCCGGAACCGGTCCCCGCAGGAGTTTCTCCAGCGCGCTGTCTTCCAGGGCCGCCACCTGTCCGATGGCGTGCCCGCGCGCCACCGCATCGCGCAGCAGAATCAGCCGACGGATCTCCTTCTCGCCGTAAACGCGCCCCCTCTCGGCGCGGATGGGCGTCACCGCCTGGTAACGCCGCTCCCAGGCCCGCAGCGTATCGATGCTGAGGCCTGTCAGATTTGCCGCTGCCCGAATCGGGTATTGAACGACGCTCCTGGAACTCACCCTACAAACGTATTCCACGCTTCCCTCGGTGTCAAGTATTTGTCCATGACAAAGACTTGACATCATTTGAAGACTCGGCTAATCTCGCATTATTGCGCCCGGCTGCGGGCGGAGTGGAGATGGGCATGAGTGCGAGATCGAGCCGCTACGAGTACCGCATGGTCTTTCTGTTTTTGCTGGTGCACGCCGGCGTCCTGGCAGTTTTTTTCGTGCCCTTTTATCCCCGCCTCCTGCTTTGGACTGCCGCGACCTATGCCATCCGAATGTTCGCGGTCACGGCCGGCTATCACCGGTATTTCAGCCATCGCAGTTACGAGCTCGGACGCCTCGCGCAGTTTTGCATGGCCGCGCTGGCCCAGAGCTCCGGTCAAAAAGGGGTGCTGTGGTGGGCAGCCCATCATCGCTGGCATCACCGCTACGCCGATGACGATCCGGATGTGCACTCGCCAGGGTTGCGCGGGTTTTGGTGGGCGCACGTAGGGTGGATTCTGTCCAACGAGTACGACAGCTACGACAAGAAACAGATCGCCGATTTCGCAAAGTATCCCGAGTTGCGCTGGCTGGACCGCTATCACTGGGTTCCGGTGGTTACGTTTGCGCTCCTGGTTCTGCTCATCGGCGGCCCGGCGGCGTTTGTGTGGGGATTTGTGGTCTCAACCGTCCTGCTCTATCACGCCACTTTCTGCATCAATTCTCTGGCTCATGTCTTCGGCAGCCGTCGCTTCGACACGCCGGACCAGAGCCGCAACAACTGGTTGCTGGCATTGTTCACGTTTGGCGAAGGCTGGCACAACAACCATCACTTTTCCATGGCCAGCTGCCGCCAGGGATATCGCTGGTGGGAGGTGGACATCACTTATGCCGTGCTGAAGCTTCTGAGCTATCTGGGCATCGCCCGCGACCTGCGGCCGTTTCGCGTTCCGAGCCAGCGGACCCGCAGAGCCGCCTGATGCGCGTTGCAATTATCGGCAGCGGGATTTCCGGTCTCGCGGCAGGCTGGTACCTGAGCCGCAGGCACGAAGTCTCCCTTTTTGAGAAGGAGCCGCGTCTGGGCGGACACACCAACACCGTGATCGTGGAGAACGGCGGCAATCCGATTCCAGTGGATACCGGATTCATTGTTCACAACGATCGCACCTACCCTAACTTAGTTAGGCTGTTCGCGGAGTTAGGAGTGGAGACGCAGCCCAGCGACATGTCGTTCTCCGTTTCCTGCCGCCGGACGGGATTCGAATATTCCAGCCGCGGCATCAACGGCTACTTTGCGCAGCGATCGAACCTGCTTCGGCGCGAGCATTACCTGCTGCTTGCGGAGATTCTGCGATTCAATCGTACGGCGCCGAGACTGCTGGATCGGCCCGGAGCCGAATCGGCGACCATCGGAGACGTTATCGATGAAGGCCGATACCACAAGGTTTTCACCGATTGCTACCTGTTCCCCATGGCCTCGGCGGTCTGGTCGATGTCACTTGATTCCATCCGCTCTTTTCCGGCGTTGACGCTGCTGCGCTTCTTCCACAACCACGGCATGTTAGGCATCGACACTCATCCCAAATGGAAGGTGATCCGTGGCGGCAGCCACAAATATATTCCCTTGCTGTCGGCGCCTTTCAAGGAGCGGATTTGTCCTGACGCGCACATTACATCGGTGAGCCGGCGGGAAAGCGGTGTTACATTGAACTTCGCAGGGCGTCCGGCAATGAACTTCGATCAGGTCGTGTTTGCCTGCCACGGCGATGAGGTGCTCCCGCTGCTGGAGCGTCCGACTAACGCGGAGCGCGATGTGCTGGGAAGTTTCAAAACCAGCCGCAACCTGGCTACGCTGCACACGGATTCTTCGCTCTTGCCCAGCCACCCTTCAGCACGGGCAAGCTGGAACTACAATCTCGGCCTAAGTGGAAAGAGCGCGGGCGCGGTGACGTATCACATGAACCGGCTGCAGTCGCTCCAGATGGCGGAAGATTACTGCGTCACGCTCAACGGGGAAGACGCGATCGATGGCGCGGTGGTGCTGAGTAACATTTATTACCATCACCCGCTCTACACGCGCGAGGCAGTGCGCGCACAAGAAAGGTGGAGCGAGATCAGCGGGCAGAACCGGACCCATTACTGTGGGGCGTACTGGTTCTACGGCTTTCACGAGGACGGCTTGAACTCAGGCTTACGTGTGGCCCGAGCGCTCTCAGTGGAGTGTTAGCCCATGAACTCCGCAATCTACTTCGGTAAGTTGAGACACCGCAGGTTTCGTCCGGTGCCCCACAGCTTCACTTATGGCGTGTTCATGGCGTTTATGGATATCGACCGTATCCAGGAGCTGACTGCAATTTCTCGTTTACTGAGTTACAACCGCTTTAACTGGGCCAGTTACGATGAGCGCGATCATTTCGGCGATCCTCGGCTTTTGCTCCGGCAGCGGCTGGAGCGGGACGCAGACGCTCACGGAGTTACCTTGCCGGATGGGCCGATCTTTCTGCTTACCCATCTCCGATACTTCGGCTACAACTTTAACCCGATCTCCATTTTCTATTGCTATGACGCCCAAGAGCGACTCCAGCTTGTTCTTGCGGAGGTCAACAGCACCTTTGGCGAAAGCCACAACTACTGGCTTTCGCAGAACCATGAATTGCCTTCGTCCAATGCAAAGCGCTATCGCCGCGCCAAGGCACTCCACGTGTCTCCATTCATGAGCATGAAGCTGGACTACACATTCACTTTTACGCCACCGGACCGGAAGCTTGTGGTGCACATGGACACGATTGAAGACGGCAAGGTGTTCTTCGACGCCACGCTGAACCTGGAGCGCAGGCCGTGGAGCGCGGGATCGCTGCACCGCGCACTGCTCACCCATCCATGGATGACGGCGAAAGTGATCGGCGCCATTCACCTGGAGGCTTTACGGCTCTATCTGAAAAAAGTGCCGCTGTTCACGCGCCCGCGCCGGCACGCAAACGAGGTGTGAAGAGATGAAGGGTATTTTTGGATCGACAGCGAAGAAGTTGTTCTTATCCATGCTCGAAGGACTTCATGGGGGATCGCTCGAATTGGTCCTGTCAGACCGGACACTCAACTTCGGAGACGTCCGGTCAGAACTCAGCGCACAGCTCCTGGTACACCGCGAGCGGTTCTTCGCGCGCGCTCTGCTGGGCGGCGATACGGGGATCGGCGAAGCGTACATGGATGGGGATTGGTCCACGCCGGATCTGGTCACGCTCGTGCGGCTGGCGGTGCGGAATCTGGCGCAACTGGAGAAATCGAACTCGTTCTTCTCATCGCTCAGCCGCTTCGCCGATCGCCTCCGCCACCGCCTGAGAGCTAATACTGTGGCGGGCAGCCGCCGCAATATTTATGCGCACTACGACCTCAGCAATCAATTCTTCAGGCTTTTTCTGGATCGAAGCATGGTCTACTCCTGTGCCTGGTATGAAACGCCTGCGGACTCACTCGAAACCGCCCAGTTGCAGAAGCTGGATCGCATCTGCCAGAAGCTGGACCTGCGGCCGCAGGATCGCGTGCTGGAGATTGGAACAGGGTGGGGCGCATTTGCCCTGCATGCCGCCCGCAATTATGGCTGTCATGTTACAACAACGACCATCAGTCAACAGCAGTACGACTATGCTCGTGAATTATTGGATGTCGCAGATCCCAACCACCGCATCCATCTCCTGCTGAAGGATTACCGTGAGTTGAGCGGCAGCTTCGATAAGATTGTGAGTATCGAGATGTTCGAGGCCGTAGGTTTCGAACACTATGACGAGTTCTTTGGCGCCTGCGACCGGCTGCTAGAACCGGACGGATCTATGTTGCTCCAGACGATCACCATGAACGAACAAAGGTTCGCTCGATACCTGAAGCAGAGCGACTGGATCCAGAAATACATTTTCCCGGGCGCTCAATTGGCCTCTTTGCGGGGAGTTCTGGACTCGCTGGCCCGCGCAACGCGGCTCTCGCTCTTTCACGCAGAGGACATGGGCGCTCATTACGCCCGCACACTGGCTGCCTGGCGCGAGCGCTTCCTCAACTCGGTCGCCGAAGTCAAGGCCCTGGGATTCGACGATCGCTTCATGCGGATGTGGGACTATTACCTGGCCTTCTGCGAGGGGGCTTTTCTCGAGCGCCATATCAGCGATTTCCAGTTGCTGCTAACCCGGAACTACAACCCTGGGCCCCTGTTTCAGGAGCCGTGGCGGCCCACGCTGGAAGCCAGGAGGGAGGAGACCCTGGTTTAGCGCGCTCACATACCTGGCGCCTCAAGCGATCCCACTCCCGGATTGAGTGCGAAACAGCTGACTTCCAGGTACGCGAAAATCCAATAACTTCGAACAGAAGCAAGCGCACGGCCGGCGTAGATGCGAAGCAGATCCTGTCAGGTCAATTGGAAGCGAAGTCTTAAGCAGCCCCAGCTTGCGCACGTCCTGGCATGGGACAACAGTCG
>CAZHTJ010000029.1:42275-44947 GCA_964535525.1 uncultured Acidobacterium sp.
AGCGAAGTCTTAAGCAGCCCCAGCTTGCGCACGTCCTGGCATGGGACAACAGTCGGAGGGACAAATGTCCGGGCGTGGGCCGAGCACACCCAGGGCAAGCCGGCTCTGATTGTCATCGATTCGCTCGCAAATCAGTTCCCGGATCATCCTTATAAATCTGGGATGCGTGCCCACGGTCTCGGCCCGTACCATGCGCAAGCCCAACTTACCGCATAGTTCCCCCGCCTCTGTGTCTAAATCAAAGAGAATCTCCATGTGATCCGACACGAAACCGATCGGCGCGATGACTACATTTGAGCTACCTCCCAGCGCCTTAATTTCGCGGAGGCAATCAAGGATGTCCGGGTCAAGCCAGGGCTGGGATGCGGGCCCACTTCTGCTCTGATATGCCAGCCTCCATGCTGTGCGTCCCAACTTTTCCGCCACCAGCCTGGCTGTTTCCCTGAGTTGTTTTTCGTAGTCGCAGCCTCGTGCCATCGCCGCCGGAATACTGTGTGCGGTATAGATCAGATGCGCCGCTTCACGCCTCTCCTCCGGGATCCTTCCCAGAGATTGATTCACACGATCTGCGAATGCCTCGACAAATCCGGGATGATTGTGGAACGCGCGAACCTTATCTACAATCGGCGCGCCCTCGCCTGCAGCCTCGCGCGCGCGGGCTATGTCCTCCCGGTACTGTCGGCAGCCCGAGTACGAACTGTACGCCGAGGTCACAAAGGCCAGAGCACGGCGTACTCCGTCCGCTTTCATCTTTCGCAGCGTGTCCGCGAACATCGGATTCCAGTTACGGTTTCCCCAATAGATGGGAAGGTCAGGTCCGTGCGCAGCCAGCTCCGCTCCGAGGGCGGCAATGAGCTGCCGATTCTGATCGTTGATCGGGCTCTTACCACCGAAGTGGTAATAGTGCTCCGCCACTTCAAGCATGCGCTCACGCGGAACGTTTTTGCCGCGCAAGACATTTTCGAGGAATGGCATCACTTCGGCAGGCGACTCCGGGCCACCGAAGGACGCTACCAGTATGGCGTCGTAGTGCATTGGTTCTCCAACTGTTCCCTGACTACTTCTATCGGGATGCCGGCTCTCCTTTTGCAACTCCAAGAGAGCCACCATAACTTCTTCCCTGTGCCTGTTGGGAGTTTACCTTCGGATTTCTGTCGAGATCGTCGAGCTATTTGTGACTTGATGATTTCTTCTGCGTCCCTGACAAATTAGCTTCGACGCGGATCCGGGAAACGGCGGCTGGAAACCATCGTTTCCAGCCGCGGGGGGCCAAGAGTTGCGCGAGCATTACTGAGGCAGAAGCACAGTGTCAATCACATGGATAACGCCATTGCTGCACTGAATGTCAGTCTTGATGACGTTAGCGTTGTTTACCATGACCTTGCCGCCCTCGACCATGATCTTCACGTCCTGGCCGTTTAAGGTCCTGGCCTCGTGCATCCTGACCACATCCTTCGCCATCACCTTCCCAGCGACGACATGATAGGTCAGGATCGAAACCAGCTTCTGTTTGTTTTCGGGCTTCAGCAGGTCTTCCAGTGTTCCAGCAGGCAGTTTTGCAAATGCCTCATCTGTTGGCGCGAAAACTGTGAACGGACCCGGTCCCTTGAGCGTGTCCACAAGACCGGCGGCCTGCAGCGCCGCAGCCAGGGTCTTAAAGTCGCCTGCCGCGACGGCTGTGTCTACAATGTCTTTCCTGGATTCGGCGAAAGCAAGGTTGCTGAAGCTCAAAGCGATCAGCAGGGCAAAGCCAATCATCGCATTTATTCGTTTCACGATCGTACTCCTTAGATTGAATGGTTTTTTTCGGTTTGATTCAGCCTTCATGATTTCAAGGGCGCGAAGAGGTGGGGCGTCATCGGAGCGAATGCCATGTGTATGCCCTCCGAAAGCGGCCGAATCCGGTTTGCATCGTTTGCATGAACTTGACAGTAGATTAAAATAATGTGAGTGTCTGTTAATAGCGAGCCGCGAATGCACTTCGATTAACGGCCGGGAAAGAATATGGAGAAATTTTGAAGGACACGAAATTAGCCCGTGCACGCGAGAAAACCGACGTCATCGAGGAGTCGATCCGCCCTTATGCGATCGGCGAGAAGTTGCGATCCCTGCGGCTGCGCAAGAGCATGGGGTTGGCTCAATTGGCTGCGCATACAAGTCTGTCGGCGGGCATGCTTTCAAAACTGGAAAACGGGCGGCTTGTGCCTACTCTCCCGACCCTCGTTCGCATTGCCACCGTGTTCAATGTCGCCCTGGATTACTTCTTCACAGACCCGCGCAAGCGGCATGTTGTAGCCATCTCGCGAAAAGATGAACGGATAAAGTTCCCTGCGGACGCGAAGCCTCGGGATGCGGCTTACAATTTTGAAAGCCTCAACTTCCGGGCGACGGAGCGAAAGCTCAACGCATTCCTTGCGCATTTCCACGATTTACCGCCTGCGAAGATTGCTCCTCACCATCACCCCGGAGTGGAGTTACTTTATGTTATCGATGGGGAGCTTGAAATATCTATTGGAAACGAGATCTGGCTGCTATCGAAGGGAGATGCCATTTACTTCGATTCCGTTCAAAAGCACGCGTATCGCAGCCGCGGCCCGGGACACTGCTCCGCTGTTGTGGTCACTACTGGCGCTTAACCTGATTCGCGTCGCGCCCGAATCGCCGCATGCGCC
>CAZHTJ010000030.1:0-44928 GCA_964535525.1 uncultured Acidobacterium sp.
CGGAGCGAACTGGCAGACCCTGGTTCCTGCTTTGTTGGGCGAGGCGAAAGACTGCGCTTGCCCGGTTCGGTTCTAACGCTGGCCTATTGTACCAGATCGCCCTTGGGGGGCAGGTTCCGGGTAGTGGCGGAGCGGCCCTCAGGAGCCCAAGAGGAAAGGACCCGGATTTATCCGAGTCCTTTGTTTGTGCAGCGGTCGTTGGGGGAACTCAGGAGCTCTGGCCGAGTTGTGCCTGCAATGCCGCGATCTGGGCCTGCGTTGCGGCTACGGCCGCCTGTTCGTCCTGGAGGGCTGTCTCCTCTGCCTGCAGTTGCGCCTGCAACGCCGCGGTTTTCGCGTTCGAGACCAGCTGCCCGGGAATTTGTGTGGGGTGCGTCAAATCCACGGTGCCGATCCCCTGACCGTCGCCTTTGGCCTGCTGCACCAGGGCTTTCGCCTGGCCGCCGAGCAGGCTGCCCAGCGTGGCCGCGTTCGCGGCGGGAGCGGTGAGGGGCAGCAGCGCCACAACGATCAAAGAAACTCGCGTCATCCACCGAGGTGCTTTCATGGGGTGCCTCCTTTTCCTGACCTTCAACTCTTTGTCTGGTTTGAACACTGAAGCCGGAAAAGGATGCGTGAATATTTTGTGAACGTGAAGCCGGAAGCCGGATGCTGGGAGTCGAGCGGAGACGGTGTACCGCGCACGGCCTGCGTCTCTGCGGGGCAGCGGCAAAGCGGGTATCCTGATTGCTTCCATGACTCAGGACGTTACGCACGATACAGAATTGCTGGCGGAGGCGCTGGATCTTCTCGAGCGGGAATTCTCCGCGCTGCCCAGCTACAAGCCGGAGGTGCCGGGGGAAGGGAAGATGGCCGCGATACTGGCCGAGGCGGCGCACCGGCTCGGCGACAACTACCCTTACTTCCACCCGCTCTACGCCGGGCAGATGCTCAAGCCGCCGCATCCAGTGGCGCGGGCGGCTTATGCACTGGCCATGCGTCTGAATCCCAACAACCATGCTCTGGATGGCGGACGCGCCAGCTCGCGCATGGAATGGGAAGCGGTGCGCGAGATTGCCGCGATGTTCGGATGGAGCGAATTTATCGGGCACCTGACCGGCGGTGGCACGCTGGCGAACCTCGAAGCGCTGTGGGTTGCCGGACAGATGAAGCCGGGAAAGAAGATTGTGGCGTCGGAGCAGGCGCACTACACACACGAGCGGATAACCGGAGTGCTGCGGCTGCCGTTTGCGTCGATTGCGTGCGATGAACGCGGGCGGATGGACCTTGCCCATCTGGAGGCGGCGCTGGCCTCGGGCGAAGTGGGAACGGTGGTGGCAACGCTGGGGACGACGGGGGCGGGCGCGGTCGATCCGCTGTCCGCGATTCTGGCGTTGCGGGAGAAATATCGCTTCCGGCTGCACGTGGACGCGGCTTATGGCGGGTATTTCCGCCTGGCCTCGAACCTGGGCGACGATGCGGCGCGCGCCTTCGAACGCATTACGGAGGCTGACTCGATCGTCGTCGATCCGCACAAGCATGGCCTGCAGCCTTACGGCTGCGGGTGCGTACTGTTTCGCGATCCGGCGATGGGGCGGTGGTACAAGCATGACTCGCCGTGCACGTATTTCACGTCGCAGGAGCTGCACATTCACGGCGGTGCACCGCAGGCGGGGGCCAGTTGTGCGGTTGGGACCTTCGCCGCCGAGCTTTTTGCCGAGGGCTCGCTGCACCTGGGGGAAATCAGCCTTGAGTGCTCGCGCGCCGGGGCATCGGCGGTCGCGCTGTGGGCGACACAGCGCTTGTTGCCTCTGAAGCGAGGCGGCGAATTCGCGCAGGGTATTGAGAAGTGCCGCGGGGCGGCAATGCGACTGCACCGCATCATCACAGCCGATGCTTCGTTTGTGCCGGGACCGGCGCCCGATCTCGACATTGTGGTTTGGGCGGTGCGTGCAGCGACTCCGGGGGAGTCGTCACGACGGGCGCAGGAGGTTTTCGACCGGGCGGCGAAGCTCGATTTACATCTTGCGCTGGCGCAAATGCCGGCTCGCATTTTCGAGGATGCGGGATGGGACGGCCAGGACCTTCCGGTGAACGTCACCTGTTTGCGATCGGTACTGATGAAGCCCGAACATCTGGCGTGGGTGGACGAAATCGGCAAGCGCCTAAGGCAGGCCTTGTGAGGCGATCCTACCTTTGGCGGATGCGCATTCGCGGGGCGCATCTATTGTTACCGTAGAGAAGAGTTTTGCTGTCCGTCTGGTTTTTTCGATAAGAAGGTTCTGCATGCTGGATGTAAACGGTATTAAGAAAAAACACGCGGAGCGATTCGGCGCGGAGCCCGCGGTTTTCCTGGCTCCGGGGCGCGTGAACCTGATCGGCGAGCATACGGACTACGCGGGCGGATTCGTTATGCCCGCGGCCATCGACTTCGGGACGCTTGCGGCCATCTCGCTGCGCAACGACGGGCGCGTTGTTATCTGGTCGGAGAATTTCAACGAGCAGGTGAGCCACCAGATCGAGGGCCTGCCGAAGAATGGCGGCGGCCACTGGTCCGGCTATCCGCTGGGGGTGGTCAGGATTTTTCGCGAGGCGGGATTTGCCGTGCCACCCTTCAGCCTCACGATACAGGGCGACGTCCCGCTGGGCGCGGGTCTGAGCTCGTCGGCTTCTATTGAAGTGGCCACGGCGCTGGCGGTGCTCAGCCTGGCTGGGGCGAATCCTGAACGCGAGGAGATCGCGAAGCTCTGCCAGCGCGCGGAGAACGTCTACGTGGGCGCGTCGTGCGGCATCATGGATCAGTTCATCGCCTGTCGTGGCGCGGAGAATCACGCGCTGCTGCTGGACTGCCGGTCGCTGGAGTACCGGCTCGCCCCGATTCCGGCCAACATCAGCCTCGTCATCGCGAACACCATGGTGAAACATGCCCACGCCGGCGGCGAGTATGGGATCCGGCGCGGCGAAGTTGAGGAGGGCACGGAGATTCTTCGCAGCCATCGGCCGGAGATCAAGCTGCTGCGCGACGCGACCACGAAGGACCTGGAACAATGGGGCGCCGAGATGCCGGACAACGTGATGCGCCGCTGCCGCCACATCATTACCGAGAATCTGCGCACGGTGGCTGCCGCGGATGCACTGGCCGCGGGGAACCTGAAGAGGCTGGGCGACCTGATGGCCGCGGCCCACGCCAGCTATCGCGACGACTTCGAGGCCAGCTGCGAGGAGGCCGACATGATGGTGGAGGCGGCGCAGCAGCTGCCCGGGCTGATCGGCGCGCGGCTGACGGGAGGCGGATTCGGCGGCTGCACTGTTAATCTGGTGCACGCGGAGCAGGCTGGGGATTTTGCAGCGCGGCTGCACGACGTGTATCGCGCCGCAACCGGGATAGACGCTGAAATTTACCGCTGCCACGCGTCGGCCGCGGCGCATGCCGTGTGAAAGGAAGAAACGGAAAATGACACAGCGTGAGTTTTATCTTGAGCGCCGACGCGCCGAGGTCCCGGTGTTTCTGAAGGTGCTCAAAGCGCTGCCGGCGGAGCAGCTGCATTACAAGCCGCACGAGCGGTCCCCTTCGGCGCAACAAATTGCGTGGACGCTGACCTGGGAGCTGCGCTCCTGTCTCGATGTGGTCATGAACCATCAGGCGGAGTGGAAATCCGAACCGGCGCCGGCGTTGCCGGAGATCATTACGCTCTTCGAGCGGTTTTCGGACGAACTCACGGAGCGGGTGGCGGCCATGGACGACGAGGCGTGGAATCGCACGGCAAAGTTTTATGTCAATGGCAAGGTGGTTTCCGAGCAGCAGGCCGGCACTTTTCTCTGGTTTATTTTGTTCGACGCGATCCATCACCGCGGCCAGCTGACGACGTACCTTCGGCCGATGGGCAGCAAGGTCCCGGCCATCTACGGGCCCTCGGGCGACGAGCGTGCCTCGTAGTGGGACGGCGTTCGCAAAGGGATGGCAGTATTCCACAGAAGGGCCATAGTTGGGCTTTTGAGCCGGATGTAACAATCACAAGGGGCCAGTGCAGGGCCAGATGCCTGACGCGCGCCAGATGCCGACGAGAGCTACATGCCTGACGCAGAGATTGTTATCCTGAAGGGCAGACGCTCAGACAGGGCCGGAGAAATCGTTTAAGCGATGCGCTTTATCAACCGTTCCCAGTACTCTTCCCCGGAAGAACCAAGCGAGGGCGGCATCGTCGCCTACTTTTCCATGGAAATCGCCGTGATGCCGGAATTCCCCACCTACAGCGGTGGTTTGGGGGTGCTTGCCGGTGACACGCTCCGCGCTGCGGCGGACATGGGGCTGCCGCTGGCCGCGGTGACTCTCGCCCATCGCAAGGGCTACTTCCACCAGCACCTCGATGCGACGACCGGTATCCAGACCGAAACGCCGCAGCCGTGGAGTCCGGAGACCATCCTTGCGGCCGAAGAGCCGATCGTGACGGTGACGCTGGAAGGGCGGCCGGTTGCGGTCCGCGGCTGGCGGTACGAACTCGAGGGCGTGACGGGGCACCGGATTCCGATTTATTTCTTAGACACGGATCTGGATCAGAACGACCCGAGAGATCGCAACATCACCGATCAGCTTTACGGGGGGGACGCGGATTATCGGCTGCGGCAGGAAGCCATCCTGGGGATCGGTGGGGCGCGTCTGCTGCGAGCGCTCGAGTACGAGCCCGCCGTGTATCACATGAATGAAGGGCACGCGGCGCTGCTGACGATCCCGGTTCTGGAACAGGAGTTGCACGGCGCGGGGCTGCAGACCGCCACCGAGCGAAACCTGGAAGCGGTTCGCCGGCACTGCGTCTTCACGACGCACACGCCGGTGCCCGCCGGCCACGACCGCTTCTCCGGCGAGCAGGCCTATCGGATCCTCGGGGCGGAGCGTGCGGGGATGCTGGAGCGGTTCGGCTGTTTCCACGACGGTCTGCTCAACATGACCTACGTGGCGCTGCGTTTTTCGCGGTTCGTGAACGGCGTGGCGATGCAGCACGGCAAAGTTTCCCGGGAGATGTTTCCGGATTACACCATCGACGCCATCACCAACGGGGTGCACGCGGGCACGTGGACCGCGCCCTCGGTCCAGGCCCTGTTCGACAAGCACCTGCCGCGGTGGCGGCAAGACAACGTGACTCTGCGCTATGCCATCGACATCACGGAGGCCGAAATTGTCGAAGCTCATGCGGCATCGAAGAAGGCGCTGATTGAGGCGGTGCAGGCCGCCAGCGGCGTCGAGATGAAGCAGGAGATCTTCACGCTCGGCTTCGCGCGCCGCGCAGCCACGTACAAGCGGGCGGATTTGCTCTTTACGGATCCCGAGCGCTTGTTGAAGATGGCCGAGAAATTCGGCGGCATGCAGATCGTCTACGCCGGCAAGGCCCACCCCGCCGATGAGCCGGGCAAGGCGAAGATCCGCCGCGTGATCGAACTGGCCCGGGAACTGCGCGAGACACCGCTGAAAGTCGTCTACATTCAGAACTACGAGTGGAAACTGGGCGCTCTGCTGACCGGCGGCGTGGATTTGTGGCTCAACACGCCACGGCGTCCCTATGAAGCTTCGGGGACCAGCGGCATGAAGGCGGCGCTGAACGGTGTGCCCAGCCTGAGCATTCTGGATGGCTGGTGGATCGAAGGATGGATTGAAGGCGTCACCGGGTGGGCCATCGACGACCACGACGATGACGCGGGCGAGGCCAAATCGCTTTACGATCATCTGGAAAAAGTGATTCTCCCGCTCTACTGCAAGGACACCGGGCAGTGGCGGCGGATCATGCGCTCGACCATCGCGCTGAACGGCTCGTTCTTCAACACGCAGCGCATGCTGGAGCAGTACGTGATCAATGCGTACTTCCCGGAACGCCGCGTCGACAAGCCGGCCTGACCGGCGCAGCGGGATCTGGAGAATTCCATCGCACACTGAGGTTGCCAGGGCCGCGGGAGGCAGAGCGGAGGCGGCCGGGGAGCGCGTGCCGATGCTGGTTCGCGGGGTTCGATGCGTGAAGGCGCGATGCTATACTTGGCCTGAATTCCTGCGCTCTCGTCCGATGGAAGTGTGGCGAGCCGCGAACTGATTTTCGTCGCGGTTCGGTTCGCCCGGTTTTGTATCCAGCAGCCATGGGAGAGATTTCCTTGAACCAGCCGTCGCTTGAGCAGTTGACGCCAGCGGTGTCGCGGCGGCCCCTCTGTGTGGACCTCGACGGCACCCTGGTGAAAAGCGATACGCTGATGGATTCGCTGCTGGTTCTGCTGCGCAGCCGCCCGCTGGACGCGCTGCAGTTTCCTTTCTGGCTTTTGCGTGGCAAAGCGGCGGTGAAAGCCGAAGTGGGCGCGCGGGTTTCTCTCGATGTTCGGCATCTGCCTTACAACCGTTCAGTGGTAGAGTATCTCGAAGTCGAGCGGGGCGAGGGGCGCAAGCTCTATCTGGCGACCGGCGCCGATCAGCAACTGGCGGAGCGGGTCGCCGATCACTTAGGCCTGTTCGAGGGCGTGCTGGCCAGCGACGGCAGGACGAATCTGACCGCGGGCAACAAACTGGAAGGGCTGCGCAAGACCTTCGGCGATGAGGGCTTCGACTACATCGGCAACGCCGGGCCCGATCTGCCTCTGCTCGAGCACGCCGGAACGGCGATGATTGCCAACCCCGCTCCGGCACTGCGCGCCCGGCTGCATTCGCGCGGCGTCACCGTCGAGCGCGAATTTCGGGATCGAGCTTCACCGGCGAAGGCTCTGCTGAAGGCCATCCGCCTCCATCAGTGGGCGAAGAACATCCTCATCTTCGTGCCCATGCTGCTGGCGCACGTGCTGCGGGCCTCCGCGTTCGCCGATGCGGCCATCGCGTTCGTGAGCTTTAGCCTATGCGCGTCCTCTACATACATTGCCAACGATCTGCTCGACATCGAATCGGACCGGCGCCATCCGCGCAAGCGGGCGAGGCCGTTCGCGGCGGGCGATCTTTCCGTGGCCACGGGCGTGCTGACCAGCGCCGTTTTGCTCGGCGGCTCCATCGCCATCGCCGCCACGGTACTGCCTCGAGGATTCCTGCTCTGGCTCTTCCTCTATTTGATAGGGACGCTCTCCTATTCGCTGGTCCTCAAGCGGGTCGTGCTGGTGGACGTGATCGTCCTTTCCGGGCTGTATACGGTGCGCATGCTGGCCGGCGCCGCGGCCACGAACGTCGACATCTCCCCGTGGCTGGCGGCGTTTTCGGTTTTCCTGTTTCTCTCGCTGGCGATGGTGAAGCGCTTCAGCGAGCTGCAAAATACACGCGCTCGCGGCCAGGCCATCGCCAATGGCCGCGGTTATCTGCTCGGCGACATCGAGCAGCTGCGGAGTTTTGGAACGTCCAGCGCTTACGCCGCGGTCGTGGTGTTCTCGTTCTACATCGGCGAGCATGTCAGCGGCCTTTACCGCCATTCCACCCGGCTGTGGCTCATCACGCCGCTCATGATTTTCTGGCTCAGCCGCGTCTGGCTCCTCGCCTCGCGCGGCGAGCTGGACGAGGACCCTGTGATTTTTGCCGTTACTGATCGCATCAGTTTGCTGACTGGCGCGGCGGTCGCGGCGATTGCAGCTCTTGCCGCCTTGTAGCGCAGAAAGCGAACCTCCCATGGGAAATTCGAGCTGCAAAGAGGAACGAGGTCCACGCTTCGAATCGTGGGGCCGCTATCCCAACTTTCAGGCCGACGTGGTTGCGCTCCACTGGGGCGCAGACTTTCCTCTGCAGCAGCCCCCGGCCGGCAAACAACTCCCCGTGGGACTGGGCCGCAGCTACGGCGACGTCTGTCTGCTGGAAAACGGGACGCTGCTGGAAACCTCGGGCATGGATCGCCTCCTGCATTTCGACGCGGCCACCGGCATGCTCCGCTGCGAAGCCGGCGTCTCGCTGCAACAGGTTCTGGATTTCGCCGTGCCCCGCGGGTTTTTCCTTCCCGTCACGCCGGGCACCAAATATGTAACTGTGGGTGGTGCAATTGCCAACGATATTCATGGCAAGAACCATCACGTGGCGGGCACTTTCGGCCGTCACGTCCTGCGTTTCGAGTTGGTTCGCTCCGACGGAGTCCGCTTCGTTTGCAGCCCCATCGAGCACCCGGAGTGGTTCGCCGCCACCATCGGCGGTATGGGGCTCACCGGCCTGATCACGTGGGCCGAGATTCATCTGCGTCCCATCGTTTCGCGCAAGATCGAATACCGCGGCGAGAAGTTTCACGGGATCGACGAGTTCTTCGCGCTCTCCCAGGCTGCGACCAGCGAATACGCGGTCGCCTGGATCGATTGCGTCTCGACCGGCCGCAACTTTGCGCGCGGCATCTTCATGCAGGGCGATCACTCCGAGACTCCCGGGCCGCTGACCAGGAGCAAAGAGGCGAAACTGACCTTCCCCTTCGAGCTGCCTGAGATTGCGCTGAACCGCTTCTCGATGGCGGCTTTCAACTCCCTCTACTTCCACAAGCAACTCGGCAATCAGAAAATCGGCCCCGTCGACTACGAGCCATTCTTCTATCCGCTGGATGCCGTGCTGCGCTGGAATCGCATGTACGGGAAGCAGGGCCTGCTACAGTTCCAGAATGTGCTGCCGCACGAGAGCGGCCGCGAGGGCATGATCGAGATTCTGCAAGCCATCACCAAATCCGGTCTCGCTTCGTTTCTGGCGGTCATCAAGTTTTTCGGCGACGTTCCCTCGGTGGGCATGATGTCGTTCCCCCAACCGGGCCCCATGCTGGCGCTGGATTTCCCCATCCGCAGGGAGGTCAGCTTCGATCTGGTGGACCGGCTCGCCCGTATCACCCAGGAGCACGGCGGCCGCATGTATTCTGCCAAGGACGCACGTATGACGCCGGAGCAGTATCAGGCCTTCTACCCGCAGTGGCAGGAATTCGCGCGCTACGTCGATCCGGGTTTCGACTCTGCTTTCTGGCAGCGCGTCACCGGACGGAGGCCGCTCGTTGGCTGATCGTGCAGCGGCCGCAGCTCCGAAACGCGTGCTGGCCCTTGGGGCAACGTCGGCGATTGCGGAGGCTACACTCCGTCTGTTCGCCGAGCGGCACGCGTCTTTTTTCCTGGTTGGCCGCAACGTGCGAAAGCTGGCCGCTGTCCGGGACGATCTGCTGACCCGCGGCGCGTCCGCGGCGACGGCGTTTGTCGCCGACCTCGACGATACCGGCGCGCATCCTGCGATTGTGGCTCAGGCTGTGACTGTGCTCGGTGGGCTGGATCTGGCATTGATCGCGCACGGCGTCTTGGGCGACCAGCCCGAGGCAGAGAAGGAGTACTCCGCCGCGGAAGCGATTCTGCACACGAATTTCCTTTCGGCCGTGTCCCTCGTCACGTGGCTGGCGAACTACTTCGAAGCCGAGCGGCGCGGCACAATTGCCGTCATCTCGTCGGTTGCGGGCGATCGCGGGCGCAAGAGCAACTACGTTTACGGCGCGTCGAAGGGCGGCCTCAACATTTTTCTCGATGGCGTGCGCAACCGCATCGACCGCGCAGGCGTGAATGTGCTCACCATCAAGCCGGGATTCGTCGCCACGCCGATGACCGCGCATCTGCCCAAAGGCGCTCTCTTCGCCCAGCCCGCGCAGGTAGCAAAGCACATCGTGCGCGCCATCGACAAACGCAAAGACATCGTTTACGTGCCACCGTTCTGGGCCCTCATTATGCTGGTGGTTCGCATGATTCCCAGGCGCGTTTTCAAGAAGATGAATATGTAGCAGCAACCGGCATTCATTCGCGAAAACTGCATCGGTACTGCTTCGTCAACATCTATGAAATAAGGGAAAGACAAGGCTTTCGAGGTCTTTTCCCAAAGTCAGAACGTCAGTGAAGACGTAGAGCTTTTTCGGGCAAATTCCCCACATACAGGCGAAGGATGGATACTGTTGCCAGCGAGATTTGTGTCCCTGCTGCGTCGCATCTGACAATTCTGTTCAGGGACCTCATCCGAACTCTTTGCTGCCCCACACGGATGCGAGAATCCCGCACTCCGGTATCGATTACCACGGCCGCACGCCGCAGGAGAATCTGAAGCGATATGTGGATAGTCCGCCTTGCGCTGCGACGGCCGTACACCTTCGCTGTAGTCGCGCTTCTGTTGATGATTCTGGGTCCGCTGGCCATCGTCAATATGCCGGTGGATATCTTTCCGTCGATCAACATTCCGGTCGTCAGCATGCTGTGGAACTACGCAGGGTTCTCGCCGGATCAGATGGCGAGCCGCATCATCACGCTGAGCGAGCGCTCCCTGACCACTACGGTCAACGACATCGAGCACACTGAATCGAACTCGCTCAACGGCATCGCGGTCACTAAGATTTTCTTTCAGCCCGGCGTGAACATCGGCAATGCCGTGGCTCAGGTCACCGCCATCGCGCAAGCTCAGCTGCGCCAGTTGCCGCCCGGAACAACGCCGCCGCTGGTCATCCAGTACAACGCCTCCAGCGTGCCCATCATTCAGCTCGGCCTCTCCGGCCAGGGGCTCTCGGAGATGCAGCTCAACGATCTCGGCCTCAACTTCATCCGCACCCAACTGGTCACGGTGCCCGGCGCCGGCATTCCCTATCCCTACGGAGGTAAGCAGCGCCAGGTGCAGGTGGACCTCAACCTGCCGGCGCTGCAGTCCAGGGGACTGTCTCCGGCGGACGTGGTGAGCACCATCGGCGCGCAGAATCTCATCCTGCCCGCGGGCACCATCAAGATCGGCCAGTTCGAGTACCAGCTGGAGACCAACAGCGCTCCGGCCAGCATCGAGGGGCTGAATAATCTGCCCATCCGCCAGGTGAACGGCGCGATGGTTTACATCCACGACGTGGCCCACGTTCGCAACGGCTTTCCTCCGCAGACGAACATCGTCCGCGTCGACGGCCAGCGCTCCGCGTTGCTCTCCGTCATCAAGACGGGCGATGCCTCCACGCTCAACATCGTCAAGGGAATCCTCGCGAAGGCCCAGGGCCTCAAGTCCCAGCTTCCGCCGCAGCTAAAAATTACTCCGCTCGGGGATCAGTCCGTTTTCGTCCGCAACTCCATCGATGGGGTCGTGCACGAAGCCATCATCGCGGCCTGCCTGACCGCGATCATGATCCTCATCTTCCTCGGGAGCTGGCGGA
Organism: uncultured Acidobacterium sp.; assembly: GCA_964535525.1. Lineage (GTDB taxonomy): Bacteria > Acidobacteriota > Terriglobia > Terriglobales > Acidobacteriaceae > Palsa-343. The sequence goes on from CAZHTJ010000030.1 coordinate 11,088, forward strand.
GCACTCTGATCGTTGCGGTTTCGATCCCGCTCTCGATCCTGACCTCACTGCTTACCCTGAGCGCGCTGGGCGAAACCATCAACATCATGACGCTTGGCGGCCTCGCGCTGGCGGTGGGCATCCTGGTCGACGACGCTACCGTCGAAATCGAAAACATTAACCGCAATCTGGAGCAGGGCAAGGCCATCGAGCAGGCCATTCTCGACGGCGCGGCGCAGATTGCGGTGCCCGCGCTGGTCGCGACTATTTCTATCTGTATTGTTTTCGTGCCGATGTTCTTCCTCAGCGGCGTGGCGAAGTATCTCTTCGTCCCGCTGGCGGAAGCGGTGGTTTTCGCGATGCTCGCGTCGTATCTGCTTTCGCGAACGGTTGTGCCCACCATGGCGAAGTTTCTGCTGCGCGAACACGATCCGCAGGAAGGCGAACAGAAACGTCAGAGCCGCAATCCCTTCACTCGTTTTCAGCTCGCGTTCGAGAGCCGCTTCGAGAAGATTCGCCACGGCTATCGCAGCATTCTGGAGTTGTGCATCCATTATGCCGGCATCTTTATCGTCCTCTTTTTCGTGCTCAGCATGGGCTCCGCGGCGGTGCTTTATCCGTTCCTCGGCCAGGACTTTTTCCCCAGCGTGGACAGCGGCCAGTTCAAGCTGCACCTGCGAACGCGCACCGGCACGCGCATCGAAGATACGGCGGCTCTCTGCGATCGGATCGATAACACCATCCGCCAGGTGATTCCGAAGGACGAGCTGGTCACGATCATCGATAATATCGGGTTACCCTACTCCAGCATCAACCTGTCCTATTCGAATTCCGCCCCGGTCGGTCCCGGCGATGCCGATATCCAGGTTTCTCTCGCCGAGAAGCATCATCCCACCGCGAACTACGTCGCGCGTCTTCGCGAGATTCTGCCCCAGCGTTTTCCCGGGACACAGTTCTACACGCTGCCCGTCGACATGGTGACGCAGATCCTGAACTTCGGCCTGCCGGCGCCCATCGACATCCAGATCGTCGGGCCCAACCAGCAGGGCAATCTGGAGTTCGCGCAGAATCTCCTCAACCAGATCAAGTACGTGCCTGGCACAGCGGATATGCGGATCCAGCAGCCGTACGATAATCCGCGGCTGCAGATTAATGTGAATCGCACCATGGCGCAGAGCGCGGGCCTGGCGCAGCGCGACATCGCGCAAAGCCTGCTGGTGGCCACCAGCGGCAGCTTCCAGACATCGCCCACGTTCTATCTGGACCCCCAGAATGGAGTGGAATACAGCGTTGCTGTCGAGTCGCCGCAATACGCGCTGGACTCGATGCAGGATCTGCGCAACATTTCTGTGACGCCTGGCGGTGGAGCGGCGGCGAGCGGCGGCGCAGGCGGGACTCCCTCCAACAGCAGTTCGTATGGCGCGGGCCTGCCGCCCAACTGGGCCGGCCCGGTTGGCGGGCAGCCCATCCAGATCCTCGGCAACGTTGCCGCCGTGGATCCAGGCCAGGAAGCGGCCACCGTCACGCATTACAACATCACCCCGGTCATCGATATTTACGGCAACGTGGTCGGCACCGATCTTGCCAGTGTCAGCAAGGGCATCCAGAGAATCGTGGACCAGGAACAGGCGCACCTGCCGCGCGGCTCGCGCATCGTGGTGCGTGGGCAGGTGCAGACCATGCGCAACTCTTTTGAAGGTCTGCTGGCCGGGCTGATCTTCTCCATTTTGCTCGTCTACCTGCTCATCGTTGTGAATTTCCAGTCGTGGCTTGACCCCTTCATCATCGTCTGCGCGCTGCCGGCTGCTATCTCCGGCATCGTGTGGTTCCTGTTTCTCACCCATACACGCCTGAGCGTGCCCGCGCTCACCGGAGCCATCATGTGCATGGGGGTGGCCACGTCGAATTCGATTCTGGTGATCACGTTTGCCCGCGAGCAGCTGGAGGTCACCGTTGGCGACGCCCGGCTCTCCGCGCTCAACGCGGGGTTTGTTCGCTTCCGCCCCGTGCTCATGACCGCGCTCGCCATGATCCTCGGCATGATTCCCATGTCGCTGGGCCTCGGCGATGGCGGCGAGCAGAACGCACCGCTGGGACGCGCCGTCATCGGTGGCCTGCTCTTCGCTACAGTTTCCACTTTGTTTTTTGTCCCAACCATTTTCAGCGTGATGCACGGACGCCTCGAACGACGCCGCATGGAACGCGAGGCGCGCAAACATCCGAGCAGGCAGCTGATCGCCGGGAGCTAACTATGCCAGAACCGAATCAACGCCCGACAAACAGGAATCAGAACGAACGGCCGACGGCCAGTCATGGCCAGGAGAATCACGGCGATCCGAACCATGAGGATGCGCCGGCGATCTCCGGCCGCAAGGCGATCGTTGCCGTGGCCGGCGTCGTGCTCCTTGCTGTCATCCTGGCGATCGTCGGCATCATCCCTCGTCTGCGCGCGGAGAAGAACCTGAAGAATCGTACCAGCGAACTGGCTCTTGCCAACGTTCTTGTCGACAAGCCAAGAGCCGGCGAGCCCAGCCAGGAACTGGTTCTGCCCGGCAACATGTTCGCTTACGTCGACTCGCCGATCTACGCGCGCACCGACGGCTACCTGGAGCACTGGTACTTCGACATTGGCGCGCATGTGAAGAAAGGCGAGCTTTTGGCCACCATCGCGAGCCCGGAAGTCGATCAGCAACTGGCTCAGGCCAGGGCCGACCTGGCTACGGCCCAATCGAACGCCGGCTACGCGAAACAGCAGGCCAGCCGCTACACCGATCTGCTGGCCAGCAACGCGGTCGCGAAACAGGACACGGAAAACTTCGTTACCCAGGCGGCCTCCTCCAACACGCAGGTCAAGTCGGCCGAGGCCAACGTGCAGCGCCTTGAAGAATTAACCGGATTCGAGAAGGTCTACGCGCCCTTCGACGGCATCCTCACCGCGCGCGATGTCGACGTTGGCACTCTTATCAACGCGGGCGCGGGCACCTCCGGCGGGCGCGAGATGTTTCACATGGACGACGAGCACATCATGCGCGTCTACGTGAATGTCCCGCAGGTGGACTCGCCTTCCTGTACGCCTGGAACTCCAGCTGATCTCGTGCTGCAGGAATATCCGGGGCGCCGCTTCCACGGTAAGGTGGTTCGCACCGCGCGTGCCATCGATCCCAACTCGCGCACCCTGCTGGTCGAGGTCGACGTGCCCAATGGCGACGGCGCGCTGGTCCCGGGCGCCTTTACCGAAGTTCATTTTCAGGTGAAAGTCTACCGGCAGACTTTGATTCTTCCTGTCTCCACGCTCATGTTCCGCCAGGAGGGCCTGCGCGTTGTCACTGTCGTCCACGACGACAAGAACGGCGATATCGCGAAGCTTGTACCGGTCACCATCGGTCAGGACGACGGCCGCGTGGTGCAGATCATCTCGGGCCTGCAGGCTGACGATGAGGTAGTGCAGAATCCGCCGGACTCCATCGTCGACGGCGAAAAAGTTCGCGTCGTCCGACCGAACAACGGCGGAGTTCCAGGCGAGCATCCGGAGGAAAACAACCAGGGCGGTCAGGGTCCGGAGGGTGGTGAATGAGACTGGTCCGACCGGGGGTGCTGATAGCGGCGTTGGCGTTTTCCGCAGTGGCCGTGTTCGTTGCCGGCTGCACGGTAGGCCCGAACTATCACCGCCCCGACGCTGCGACCGCGCCTGCCTGGAAGGAAAACGCTGTTCCGCCGCCGAACCCTCCGAATGGAACCTGGAAACAGGCGGAGCCCAGCGACGACGTGCTGCGTGGCCCGTGGTGGGAGATGTACGGAGACGCGGAACTCAGCGGGCTCGAGGCCAAAATCACTGTTTCCAACCAGACCCTGCGCGCCGCGATGGAGCAGTTTTTCTCCGCGCGTGAGCAGGTCCGCATCGCGCGCTCGCAGTACTATCCGACGTTCTCCGCCGGTCCTTCCATCTCGCGTCAGCGTGAGTCGTACAACCAGCCGAACACAAACCGATCCATCACGAATTATCAGTACAACACCTTCTCCATCGCAGGTCAGGCGCAGTGGGAGCCGGACCTGTGGGGGCAGGTGCGCCGCACCGTGGAGCAGGCGCGCGCCAATGCGGAGGCCTCCGCGGCGCTGCTGGCCAACGTGGAACTGAGCCTGCGCGCGGAACTGGCCCTCGACTACTTCCAGATGCGCGGCCTCGACTCGCAGAAGCAGCTGCTCGACAACACCGTCCAGTCTTACGAAGAGTATTTGAAACTGACACAGATACGTTTTAAGGGCGGTGTCGCGACCGAATCCGATGTGGCCCTTGCCGAAACGCAGCTGGAACAGACGCGCGCCCAGGACATCGACATCGGCGTTGCCCGAGCGCAGTACGAGCACGCTATCGCGACCCTGATCGGCACGCCGGCGTCCACCTTCAGTCTGGCGCAGATGCCGCTCGGCCAGCAGATTCCCACGATTCCTGTCGGCGTTCCGTCGCAGCTGCTGGAGCGGCGGCCGGACATCGCGGCGGCCGAGCGCCAGGCGGACGCAGCGAACGCGCAAATCGGAATCGCCATCGCCGCTTATTACCCCAATGTTTCGCTCAGCGGCACGGGCGGCTTCGCCAGCGGCAAACCTGGGACGTTGATACAGGCTCCCAGCGAGGCCTGGTCCCTCGGCGCTTCTGCGGTTGAGCTGCTGTTCGACGCCGGCCGCCGTCATACCATCACACAGCAGGCGCGCGATGCTTATGAGCAGCAGGTTGCCAATTATCGGCAATCCGTTCTTGCGGCGTTTCAGGATGTCGAAGACAATCTTGCCGCAATTCGCATCCTCGATCAGGAGTCTGCACAACAGGCTTTGGCGGTGGCCGCGGCCCAGCGCTCGCTGAACATCAGCACGAATCGCTACAAGGGCGGCGTCACGACGTATCTTGAAGTGCTGACAGCGCAAACCACGCTGCTCAGCAATCGGCGGACCCAGGAAGACATTGCCACACGGCAGTTTGCCTCGAGCGTGCAGCTGATTCGGGCACTGGGGGGCGGCTGGGATACCAGCCATCTGCCCAAAATGTAACTGTCGCTGATCTTTTGTGCGGCCCAACAGCGACAAATGTAACCGCGGCTGATCTAATTCGCCGTCGGCTGGGTCGTAAATACCTGCGTCGCCGTTCCGTCCGCGATCCTGTAGATAGCGAACTGCCGGTATGTTTGCCCGCGCAGCTCAAAAATCAGGTCCGCGCGCCCGTTGCCCGCGGTATCCACCGCATCCACCAGCCGATAGCGCGGCGCAACGTCGAGGCCGGCGTCGCTGGTCACCTGCTTCAGCAGCACCTTCGGGTTTCCGTAGAAATCGGGCTCCGCCACAATGGTCACGTATTGCACCGGTGTCGCGGTGGAGCGCGCTGTCAGCACCATCGTGGCCCCACCGCCAAAGCTCAGGCTGTAGGCTCGGAAATCCTCATCGGCCAGCACCGGCAATGGAGGCGGAGGCGGCTGGTGCAGTTTGCGATGCGCGCCTGCCGCGGCGGCAGTCTTGCCCGGAGCGGGCGTTGCCGCAGGGGGAGCGATGGCCTTCTGCGCGATTTCCTCCAGCGCCATCTTCATCTTGTTGGCATCGTCCGCGTTCGCCCACGTAAATGACCAGGAGAGTGTATCGCCACTGCGATTGTCGGAGACTCCCGCCATCTGATTCATGTCCGGAGGCAGCCCAAACAGGGCATCCGGCTTGGCCAGCTTAGCCTGCTCCTCGGGCGCTTTGTACTCCAGGCGCGGCCGATCCGGATCCACCTCGGGCTGCTCCGCCTGCATTTGACCGGAGCCATTCGACTGGCGATGGAATGTCGGCCGGTCCGCATCGGCGTCGGACTGATTCGATCCGGACGAGCCCGAGCCCCCGCCGCCCGCGTCACTTCCACCTGCGCGCGGATGCAGCGTTGGCCGGTCGGGATCGATGGGAGGCGCACTTTGCTTGTTGGCCGCCGCACCGGTCCCCGAAGCGCCGGAGCCCGCGTCGGAGCCGTTGTCGCTCTGCTCGTCCTTCGGACGATGCGCGAAATGCGGCTTGTCGGGATCGACGGCCCCCACCTCGTAGACATGGTTGCTTCTCGAGGGGGGCGCCTTGGGTTTGGGTGGAGGCGGCGCCTCAAAGCTGCCCACGCCGATCCACAGCCCCGCCAGGTCCTCGGAGTCTTTGATGTTGAAAACCCCCTGGGGCTTGCCGGCCTCCTCCAATTCGTACTGCGTGCCGGAGAGCACAGCCAGAGGCGCCGGCTGTGCCAGATAGAGGCCGCCCGGCTGGTACTGCGCGCCATCCCAGATAGCGATGGGCACGAGCCGGCTCTCTTTGATCTGCTTCAGATCGCCTGTGTATTCGAGCACCGCCGTTGCCCGAAGATGCGTCCCCGGCTGTTTTTGTTCGTCGACTCGACCCACATATTGCGCCGACGCCGGCGCCATCGAGGCCGCCGCCAGTGCCGCAACCAGCAGTCCCGGTATCACCCATGCCGAATTCGCTCTCAGAACCCGTGACATAATCCTCACTGCTACGAAACAATCTTAACCGTGGCGCGGCTTGGCCCGCACCCCATCCATCGCTGAAGGGAAAAAATGGAAATCAACGATAAGGTTGCCGATTTTGCGCTCCAGGACGACTCGGAGAAAACCGTTCACCTGAAAGATTTCGCCGGCAAGCCGGTGGTCCTCTTCTTTTATCCCAGGGCCGATACGCCCGGCTGCACCATCGAGGCCTGCGGCTTCCGTGACACGTTCAAAAAGATTCAGGCGACGGGCGCTGTGGTGCTCGGCATCTCGCGCGACACGCCGAAGGCGCAGAAGAAATTCCGCGAAAAGTACGACCTGCCGTATCCCCTCCTTGCTGATGTAGACGAAACAGTCTGCAAACAGTTTGATGTTCTGAAGGAAAAGAATATGTATGGGATGACGGTGATCGGCATCGAGCGGACGACGTTTCTGATCGGCCCCGACCAGCGCCTGCTGAAGGTCTTCCCCAAAGTGAAGCCGGAGGGGCACGCGGAAGAGGTGCTGGCGGTGCTCAGGGATCTGCCGTCGAAGTAGATGATCAGGCCCCGCATCGTCCCGCGCGACTTCTACCTCGACCCGCCCGACGTCGTTGCTCGTGGCTTGCTGGGCAAACTGCTGGTGCGGCGGTACAAATCGGGGCCGCGCGCCAGGACACAGCCGCTTACAGGCCGCATTGTCGAAGTGGAAGCCTACTTTGGCCTCGACGATCCCGCGTCGCATGCCTTTCCTGGCAAGACGGCGCGCAACGCGGTTCTCTTCGGGCCGCCTGGTTTTGCGTATGTCTATTTCATTTATGGGATGTATTTTTGCCTGAATTTCTCCTGCGAACCGGAGGGCCAGGCCGGAGGTGTTCTGCTGCGCGCGCTTGAGCCGGTCGAGGGACTGGATACGATGGCGCGCCTGCGTGGTCTTGACTCGGCCGCCAAGCCGCAGCTGCTCACCTCCGGTCCGGGGCGTCTTTGCCAGGCGTTGGGCATCGTCCGCGAAACCCACAATGGCATCGACGTCACTCGCTTGCGCTCCGGCCTGCACGTCGAAGATGATGGCTTCGTGCCAGGGGAAGTCGCGGTTTCAAAGCGCATCGGCATCCGTAAGGCCGCGGAACGCCCGCTACGCTTTGCCATCGCGGGCAACCGTTTTGTGTCCGGATGAGCTCTTCGTAATCGACGCTCCAGTTTGCGGGAGCGCCTGCATCGGGCTTGGTACCATGGTCCACGAGCCGGGACACTTGCCCGCATTTCATTCTCATTGCCAGGAAAAGATCGCATGCAGAGCCGGTTGTTCTTCGCTGGAATTTTCGCCCTCGCCCTTGCCTCCCAGCCTCTGCTCAGTCAGAGTGCAACGCCGCAGACGACGGGGCCGATCCAGGACGCGGGCCCGAGCGCTCCGGAAAGCCAGAATGGCGCTCGTCAGCGGCGTCCACTGACCAAGCCGGTGAACCTCAAAGTTCTGCCGAAGGACATCGCGCCGGAAGACCTGATAAGAATCATGCGCGGCTATGCGGGCGCGCTGGGTGTCGAATGCAATTTCTGCCACGCCGCCAACCCACAGACTCACAAGCTGGACTTCCCCTCCGACGCGAAGGACGACAAAGGAATCGCGCGCACGATGATCGCAATGACGCGCACCATCAACGAGCAGTACATGTCGCAGGTTCACGACCCCGATGCGATGCCGGCCGATACCCACGTCACTTGCGGCACCTGCCATCGCGGGCACTCCATGCCGGAGCACTTCACTCCAGCGCCCGAGCAGCACCATCGTCCGCAGGCCGGCGCAGTGCCGCAGCAACCGCCGCAATAACGATCAGCGCGGCGGGATCAACGCGTTGTCGATGAGCCGCGCCGGACCAACCACCGCAGCGACAGCCACCAGTGCGCCCGCGCTGACGTCGGAAACGTCTTCGAGCGTGTCAGGATCGACGATGCGGAAGTAGTCGACGCGAATTTCGGGCTCATCGGCGAGAACCGCCAGGCCCAGATCGATCAGCGGCTCGGCATCGATCACTCCCGCGGCGATCTCGTCTTCGACTCTGCGCAGCGCGCGGCTCAGCACCAGCGCCTGCTGCCGCTGTTCGGGGGATAAATAGCGGTTGCGCGAGCTCATCGCCAGCCCGTCCGGCTCGCGCACGATGGGGCAGACCACCAACTCCAGGTTGAAATTCAGATCGCGCACCATCTGCCGGAGGACGGCTACTTGCGTCGCGTCCTTTTGTCCGAAGAACGCGTGAATCGGCTCGACAATGTTGAAGAGCTTGGCGACCACGGTTGCTACGCCGCGAAAATGTCCGGGGCGGGACTGGCCATCCAGGCGGCCGGAAATTCGTTCCACGTCCACGACCGTGCTGGTTCCAGCGGGATACATCTCCGCGGGCTCGGGTGCGAAGACCAAGTCGACGCCTTCGGCCTCGAGCAGTGCACAATCCGCTTCGAAGGTTCGCGGATACTGCGCGAAGTCCTCGCCCGGCGCAAATTGTGTGGGATTGACGAAGATGGTCGCGACGACCACGTCGCAGTGGGCTTTCGCGGCACGAACCAGCGAGAGATGCCCCTCGTGCAGCGCGCCCATGGTCGGCACCAGCCCGATGCAGCGGCTTTCGGAGCGCAACTGCGCAACCGCGGCTCTTGCCTCGGCGATGGTTTTCGCAATCAGCATCGCGGGCCGTCAGGCCTTGTTCCGGACTACAGAGTGGTTCGGAGATCCGTTCAGGGATCCATTCAGCGCCGTAGCAACGTCTTTGGGCAGGTGGTAACTCTCGGCGTCGGCGGGGAAGACCCGCGTTTCCACATCGCGGCGGTATCCCTCGATCGCGTTGCGGAAAAGCGCTCCTGCGTCGCCATACTGGCGGACAAATTTCGCGGGCTGCGTAAAGGTCAGATTCACCAGGTCATGGAAGACGAGAATCTGGCCGTCGCATTCTGGTCCTGCGCCAATGCCGATGGTCGGAATCCCCACCTCTGCAGTGATGCGCGCCGCAACTTCCCGCGGCATGCCTTCGAGCACCAGCAGCACGGCGCCCGCGGACTCCAGCGCATGCGCGTCGTGCAGCAGCTCATTGATGGCGGCCGCCGTTCGTCCCTGCACTTTGTAGCCGCCCATGCGATGCAAGGACTGAGGCGTGAGGCCGAGATGGCCGATCACCGGAATCTCCGCGGAGGTCAGGCGCTCCACCAACTCCGCACGGTTTGCGCCGCCTTCAATCTTCACGGCCTGTGCGCCCGCTTCCTTCACGAAGCGCACCGCGTTCCTCACGCCATCCTCGACGCTGACGTGATACGAACCCCACGGCATGTCCGCCGCGACGAGCGCCCTCCGCACTGCTCGCCGCACAGCGCGCGTGTGATGCAGCATCTCGTCCACCGTGACCGGCAGCGTGTTGTCGTAGCCGAGGACAACCTGGGCGAGCGAATCGCCGACGAGGATCAGGTCGATCCCGGCCTCGTCTACCAGCCGCGCCGTGGCGTAGTCGTAGGCGGTCAGGGCGCTGATGGGGCGGCCCGTCTGTTTCTTTTCCTGAATTGTCTGGAAGGTCACTGGAACCGGCGCGGATGCCGGCCCATCACTGCGGAACTGCGTAATGCTCATTGTCGTCTCCAGTGCGGCTCCTCCCGGTTGCAGAGGATGCCACCCGACCCCAACTATCGACGATACGCCCTCGACGGCAGAGAAGACAAACCGCCGCGCCCACTGGTCATCGACTGGAGTTGTAGAAGGAAAGGCCGGGATCGACAGCAGAGCGATACTCAGAGCTTTCGCAGCATTCCCGGCCACGAGTTTGGACGTACGGAGCCCCAACTGAGTTTCAGGCGCGAATCGAATCCGCTTCGTGTCTCCCGCCGGGCCAGGATTTCTACAGCTTCACCGTCTTCAGATAATCGCGGAACGCCGGCCCCAGGTCTTCACGCTTGAGCGCAAACTCGACTGTGGCCTTGAGCATGCCGAATTTGTCTCCGGCATCGTGGCGAACGCCCTCGAAGCTGTACCCGTAGACCTTCTCCGTTTGCAGCAGCCCCTTGATGCCGTCGGTCAATTGCAGCTCGCCGCCGGCGCCCAGCGGCGTGTGCTCCAGCAGATCGAAAATCTTCGGCGTCAAAATGTAACGGCCGATGATTGCATTCTTCGACGGCGCTTCCGTCGGCTTCGGTTTCTCGACCAGGCCCGACACATCGAACAGCCGGGGATTGTTCGGCACGGGCTTGCCATCGAGTACGCCGTACGCAGAGATCGCCGGCCCTTCGATTACCTGGGTCGCCACAATCGAGGACTGCACCTGCTCAAACACATCCATCATCTGTTTCAGGCAGGGGACCTTCGCGTCGATGACGTCATCGGGCAGGATGACCGCGAAGGGCTCATCCCCCACCAGATCGCGAGCCATCAGCACCGCGTGCCCCAGGCCCATGGCTTCCTTCTGGCGTACGTAGGAAACCCGCACCATGTGCGAAACCTGGCGGCTCAGCGCCAGCAGATCGGTCTTGCCGCGCTTCTCCAGCGTGCATTCGAGCTCGTAGCTCACATCGAAATGATCTTCGATGGCTGACTTGCCGCGGCCGGTCACGATCACGATCTGATCGCAGCCCGCGGCCAACGCTTCTTCCACGCCGTACTGGATGATCGGCTTGTCGACCAGCGCCAGCATTTCTTTGGGAATCGATTTGGTGGCCGGCAGGAAACGCGTGCCGAATCCGGCAGCCGGGAAAATTGCCTTGCGCACTTTCGTTTGCGTTGACATTTCTTTGATTTTAGATTCCTTCCTCGCGCGGGCCTCTACCACAAACCGGGCATTCTACAGCGAGACTGGATTAGGATGCGACCCCGGCTCACAGCGTTGGCGAATCGTCGCCGAGCAGCGCCTTGCGCACAATCCGGATGGGTGCGCCGCCCTGGCGCATGAAGTCATCGTGAAAGTTCTCGAGGGAAAAATTCGCGCCCTCCTTCTTCTGGAGGTCGGACCTCAGCTTCATGATCTCGAGTTTGCCCAACGTGTAATACAAATAGGTCGGGTCGCTGGTGCCGCGTTTCGTTTCCACTTCCGCGATGGGCCGCGCCTGGTAGCCCTGGTCGACGAAGAAATCCTCAGCCTGTTTTGTCGTCATGTCCTGGGTGTGCATGCGAATCCCCACGACGAAACGCGCGTCGCGCAACAGGGCGTCCTGCAGCTGTCCCAGCCGAATCAGCCGCGATTCGCGCTCGTCCTTCGCGCCCACGCCTGGCTGGTTGTAGCCCTCGTCGAGCATCATCTGCTCGCAGTAGTGAGCCCAGCCTTCGATGTTCGTGTTCGATCCGGTCAGCTTCCGTACCGCGCTCAGATTCGTATGATTCACCCACAGGAACTGCACATAGTGGCCAGGATAGGCCTCGTGGACGGAGGTGCTGATGATGGTTCCGCGGTTGAAGGCTGCCATGTAATCGTTGACACGCGATGCCGGCCAGTCTTTCTCGGGCAAGGTAACGTTGAAATACGCGGTCGTGGAGTGCTTCTCGTACGGTCCGGGCGAATCCATCGAGGCCTGCGTGGTGGCGCGCATGAAAGGCGGCGTCTCTTCGAGCGTCGGTTGCACGGTCGACGGAATGGTGATGATCTTCTTCGCCTGAATGAATCCGATCAGGCTGTTGAACGTGTTGCGAAACGTCGACATGAGCTGGTCCGGCGGCGGATGAATCGCGGCCAGCTCGGCCAGCACCTCTTTCGGCGTTTTGTTGGGATCAATTTCCTTTGCGATGCGATTGAACTCGGCCTGATTCTTGTGCAGGTCGTCGAACCCAATCTGCAGCAGACGGTCCAGCGGCACGTCGACCATCTCGTCGTAGAGCAGCTTCTTGCTGAAGGTCTCCGCACCGATGCGGAAATCGCCATTCGACTGCGGGAGCAGATCGGCTTTGAGCCAATTCTCGTAGCTGGTGAGCGCCGCAATCACAGCCGCGTTCGTCCTCTGAAACTCCGCGATCGTCGCCGGATCCTTCGCAGCTTTGAAGGCCGACGGTACATCGTGCTGGAAAAAGTCAATGATGTCGGGCAACTGTTCGAGCGCAATCTCGGTGTAAATGCGGGGCGGATTCTTCAGGTTCCTTTGCGCTTCGGTGAAGACTGCCGGCATCAGCCTCTCGCGCGCGACGAGCGACCGCAGCCGCTCATCTGCCGGCGCAAAATCCCGCTCCATCAGCACAAACGCGCTGTTCGCGATCCCGCTGGAGTAGTTGTCGGGGTTCTTTTCCCAGCCGCGAATCGTCTCCAGCTCCAGCAGATTGCTTCGCACGTGAGAGCGCATGATGGCGAGATCGCCCTGCGTGCTCTGGTCGAGACCGGCGGCAGGGAAGTCGTCGAACTTCCACTCGAACTCCTTCAGCGCCGCGATCTCAGCATCGACGCTGGCCCGGCTGTAGTCCTCCAGCTTCGTGTCGTACTGATGAAAGCCCAGCTGGGTCGCGCCCGTCGGTCCGTAACGAAACTCAACGTCGGAAAAATACCGATCCGCGAGCGCGCGAAATTTCGCTCCAACATCGGGGGCCTCGGAATTCATTGTTCGGGAAAACATCATCAGGCTGGGGATAGCAAGGAGGACTGCAGCTGCTCTGATCTTCATCGGAATTCAGTATCTTCTATCCGCACAAATTCCGTCATCCCACCAGTACCTATACTGGAAACCATGGGCCTCAAGCTCACCCGATCCGGCGCACTGCGCCAGCGCGCGGAAAAGCTCTTCCCCGGCGGGGTGAACTCCCCGGTCCGTGCTTTCGGCGCGGTTGGCGGCGAGCCGCCCTTCGTCGTGCGCGGCGAGGGCGCAACTCTCTGGGACGCCGACGGCAACCGCTACATCGACTACTTCGGTTCGTGGGGGCCGATGATCCTCGGCCACGCCTTCCCGCTCGTCGTCGAGGCGATCCAGCAAGCCGCTGCACGCAGCGCGAGCTTCGGCGCATCGACGCAGGCCGAAGGCGATCTCGCCGAGCTGGTGCTGGGTGCGTATCCCTCTATCGAGAAGATGCGCTTCGTCAGCTCCGGCACGGAGGCCACCATGTCGGCGGTCCGCCTCGCGCGCTCTTTCACGAATCGCAAGTACATCGTCAAGTTCGAAGGCTGCTATCACGGCCACGCGGACGGGCTGCTCGTCAAAGCCGGCTCCGGCGTGGCGACATTCGGCATTCCCGGCTCCGCTGGTATCCCGGAGGAGGTTGCCCATTTCACCCTGGCTCTGCCCTTCAACGACATTGGCGCCGTCGAAGCCGCCTTTGCCGCGGATCCGGATGCAATCGCAGCCATCATCGTCGAACCGATCGTTGGCAACGCCGGCTGCATTCCGCCAGCGCCCGGCTACCTCCAGGCTCTTCGTACCCTAACCGCGCAGCACGGTGCGCTGCTGATCTTCGACGAAGTGATGACCGGCTTCCGCGTCGGCTTCGGCGGCGCCCAGGCGCTCTACGGCATCCGCCCCGACCTGACCACGCTGGGCAAGATTGTCGGCGGCGGCCTGCCGGTTGGTGCTTTTGGCGGCCGCGCCGAGATCATGGATCAGCTCGCGCCCCTCGGCGCCGTTTACCAGGCTGGCACGCTCAGCGGCAATCCGTTGGCGATGGCTGCCGGGATCGCAACCGTCGGGTATCTGCGTGACCATCGCGCCGAAGTCTATCCAAAATTAGAGAAGGTGAGCGCCGAAGTTGCCGAAGGTGTAGCGGCTGCCGCAGCCAGCGCCGAAATCCCGCTCACCACCAACCGCGTCGGGGCCATGTGGACCTGGTTTTTCACCGCCGGTCCCGTGACGAACTACGAGCAGACCGCCCAATCCGATACGAAGCAATTTGCTGCGTTTCACCGAGCCATGCTGGAGGCCGGCATTTGGCTCCCGCCATCGCAATTCGAGGCGGCATTCCTCAGCACCGCGCACACCGACGACGATATTCAGCAGACCGTCGACGCAGCCCGGCATGCTTTCGCCGCAATTTCGAAAAGTTAGAAGGGAAGCGCCGCTTACCAAAGATGCAGCGTGAGCCCCGTGCTTGCCATCACCGGAGAGACGCCCGACCCCAGATAGATGTGCCCGTAGCCCACATCGAGGATCCGCCAGTCGACCCGGGGGAGAATCCCACGCGATACGCCGGCGTTGGCCTGCCACGCCGCGCCCCAGCCGGTGCCGTAGGTGCCCGTCGAGCTGTAGAAGCCACTGTGCCCCACCCCACCGCCGGCCTCTGCAAACACCCGCACGAAGGGCAGCGTGAGCGCCAGGCGCGGCCCGACGACCGCGTTATACACATGCGTATTCGCATTGCCCGGCAGCGCCGTCGCGCGCGCGACGACTCCGAGCACGTGCCCCTGAATATAGCCACCACCGCTTCCGCCCCACAGCACGCCGTATCCCTGGCCTACGCTGGCGGCCGAAGCCTCAAGAAAGACACTTCCTCCCCTCGGGCCGATGCCGAGTCCATCGTCCTGCCCAAAGGCGGGAGCTGAGAGGAAGGCGGACAACAGGAAGAGGGTGAACCAGGCGCGGCGGCTCTTCATTGGAGGTTTCTCCCAAGCGGAGTGAGTACATGGACGAGCGGGAGGGCCGACGGGATGCACGGTTGGTGACTAACGTTACCTGCGGAACGCGCAGCTCACCAGAAATCGTCGCCGCATCCTCCCGACAGGAGCACAATGCAGCCGGGAGGCGTGTATGGGCCAAACTCCCGCCACAATCTTCGTCGTCATCCTGTTTCCGCTGATCTTCGCGGTTTGCATTCTGTGGGCGACCCACGGCCACACTTCGGATGCCGACAACGAGGATCTTTCGGTGATGGCGAAGGATCGCTAACCGCCCCGGCCGGGCGAAAGGCGGTCTCGAGACTGAGGGAAAGTTCTGTTTGTCTCTGGGAGGCAACGAACGGCGACTTTGAGTGCTCTCTACTTACTGGAGTCACCATTATGGCCGGAACCCCCAACACCATTGGCGTCATTTTGCTCTTTGCCCTTGTTTTTCTTGTCTGCATTTTGTGGGCTACAGGCGGCCATACCGCCGAAGCCGACTCGGAAGAGCAGGACGTCGGCAAGCCCGGCAAGGACTCGTGATCCAGCAAGCCTGGACGGGAGCCCCGGACGACTACGCGGCGGCCGCAGCCTTTGTCTTCGGAAGAAATGCCCTGGCCACCAGCGATAGTCCGAAGCAAATGAGCAGGCACCGGATCAGCAGCAGCGGCTCATAGCTCCACGCCAACACCGCGAGGCACAGCGGCCAGGTCACCGGCAGTGTCTCGGCGACGATGCTCGTTGCCCACTCCGGCCGCGCCGCCGACGCCGGAATCCGCGGGCGCAGAGCGGGTACCAGCCTTGGCACCAGCGTCTTGTATTCGAGATACGACTCGCCGATCGTCCCCGCCAGAAACGCCTCTTCGCCGAGGATGAGCCGGAAATAAAACAGCCCCAGAAGCAGCAGAGAAACCACCGCACCCGACGGCGGCATCAGGATCGCTACACTCGCGGAAAAAAACCACGAGCCCAGGTACAGCGGATTCCGCACATACCTGTATGGCCCGGCAGCCATCATCCGCTCGCCGTGCATCGCAGCCGAGTGCACCACGCCCGCGCTCAGGTACGCCGTGCCCCACACCCGCAGCCACGCGCCCACAAACCCGAACAGGATCGCCACCACCGTCACCAGCAGCGTCGCCTGCTCCAGCGGCAGCCACCCGAGGCGCGCCAGCCAGGTCGAAAGCGCAAGCCAGGCCGTGGCCGCAGGCGGCAGGTAGTGGCCGGCCGTCCACGTCCACGGCGCCCAGAAGCCCACCATGTACAGCAAGACGATAATGATCAGCCGATACCGAAATTCAAACTGCGTCGCTTTCATCTCGTTCCCGTCCTCGCGAAAATTCGTCGCGGCAAAAGATACAACTCGCGCCGGGGCGAGGCTGGCGCCGTCCACCGCGGCCCGTCCGCATCACCGTAAAGATTCCTTCAGCCTTCCGTGAGCCCTGGCAAGCCTTGCCTCCGCTTGGGCGCGGCTCACTCCCAGCTTGTGCATGACCACGGCCGTCTTTACAGCCTCGGCCTTCGCCAGCAGCTGCGCCGCCTCGTCGTAGTCAAGGCCCGTGATGGTCGCGATGATGCGCGCGGCCCGGTCCTCCAGCTTCGTGTTCGCCGGCTGCACGTTCACCATCAGGTTCCCGTAGACATAGCCGAGCCGCACAAACGCGCCTGTCGACAGCATATTCAGCACCAGCTTCGTCGCCGTCCCCGCCTTCATACGCGTGGAGCCGGTGACGACCTCTGGACCAGTCTCCGGCACAATAGCAATCTCCGCCGCTTCCGCCATTGGTGAGCGAGGCACGCACGTCACGCCCACCGTGAGCGCGCCCATGCGGCGCGCGTATTCCATCCCGCCCAGCACATACGGCGTGCGTCCGCTGGTTGCAATGCCCACCAGCACATCGCCAGCGTCAAAATCGTTCTCCTCGAGGTCCATAGCCCCCAGCGCAGGATCGTCCTCCACCCGCTCCATCGATCGCCGCAGCGCTGCTTCGCCGCCCGCGATAATCCCCTGCACCAGTTCCGGCGGCGTGTTGAAGGTCGGCGGGCACTCCGATGCGTCGAGCACTCCAAGACGCCCCGAGGTCCCCGCGCCCAGGTAGTAGAGTCGGCCGCCCTCTTCGATCCGCGCCGCAATCGCATCGACCGCCGCAGCAATCCGCGGCAACTCGCGCCCGACCGCAGCGATCGCCTCCTCGTCCGCCGCATGGATCATCCCCAGCATCTCGAGCGTCGACACCTCGTCGATCCGCTCCGATGCCGGATTGCGCGCCTCGGTGGGCAGGTTTCCAAGGTCTGAGTCCGTCATTCGACTCGATGCTACCTCAGCGGCCGATGCGCAACCGGCGGAGCTTGGCCTCGGCCGCGGCGTCCGTGCGCACCTCGCACTCCCACAGCACGACAACGCGCCACCCCAGCCGCCGCAGCGCCGCCGCGTGACGACGATCCCGCGTCACATTCCCGCCTCGCTTGGCCGCCCAGAACTCCGCCCGCGTGGCCGGAACGACCGATCCATATTTGCAACGGTGACAGTGCCAAAAGCATCCGTGGACGAAAATGGCGGTGCGGAACTTTGGCAGCACGATGTCCGGCCGCCCCGGCAGGTCCTTGCGATGCAGCCGGAACCGGAACCCCATGGCATGCAGCACGCGCCGCACACGCACTTCCGGTTTCGTGTTTCGCGAGCGGATCGCCGCCATATTGCGGCTTCGTTGTTCCCGGGTGTGAACGTCGGTCATCGCTGAACCAGAACCGGCTCTTCGGGGAAGGGAAGTCTCACCGCCGCGGCGCGAATGCCGCGGGGCTCGGTGATTCCCGGCGTACCGACAACCCACGGTCGCATCGCCTGCGCCACCGCTGCGATTACAGGCACGGCCACGCTGTTCCCGAACTGCTTGTACGCCTGCGTGTCAGAAACCGGAATGTGAAAACTGTCCGGAAAGCCCTGAAGCCGGGCGCACTCGCGTGGCGTCAGCCGCCGCGGATTCTGGCCTTCGCCGCGGCTGATGAGAACCTCCGATCCATCCTTGTAATAACGCGCCGAAAGCGTGCGCGCGATCGAGTCTCCATTAACAAGCCCGAATCCAAACCCGTTGCCGGCCGCACGATGCTTTGCCGCGTACGCCTGCAAGTACGCCCACAATTTGTTCGTCAGCGTGTATTTCGGATTCACCGACGCCCGCGATTCCAGTGTGTACGGCGGCTCCGGCGGCTCGGTCCCATCTTCGGGATGAAGAATCGCACGCAGCCTTGGCCCCGCCTGCGACAGCCTCAGATCGGTCAGATCGAATCCGCACTCCTCGCGAAAACCGGCAATCAGAATCCGCTCACGATGCTGAGGAACAAAATGCGCGGCGTCGATCACCCGCCAGCAAATGCTGTAGCCGAGTTCCTCCTCGAGCGTCTGCCGGATCACCCGAAACGTACGCCCGCGATCGTGATTCACCAGGTTCTTTACGTTTTCGAGCAGAAACGCCTTCGGTCCTTTCGCCGCCAGGATCCGGGCCACGTCGAAAAACAGCGTTCCCTGCGTGGCGCACGCAAACCCATGCGGCCGCCCGAGCGCATTTTTTTTGCTTACGCCCGCAATCGAAAACGGCTGGCAGGGGAAACCGGCCAGCAGCACATCATGATCGGGAATTCCGTCCTCATCCAGCTCGCGAATATCGCCGGCGATGGCCTCGCCTGCGCCGAAATTCTCTGCGTATGTCTCTCGCGCCCACCGATTCCACTCGCTGGTGAAGACGCAGTGACCACCCGCCGCCTCAAACCCCATGCGCATCCCGCCAATGCCGGCGAAAAGATCGATGCAGGTGAACGCAGCCTTCGGCACAAACCTATTCTCCGCGTTTTGCGGAGAATTTCATGGCTTTTTTTGCGGTTTTCTTCGCCGTCTTCTTCGCGGGAGCCTTCCTGGCCACGGCCTTCTTTGCCACGCGCTTCACCGGCGCCTTCTTCCGCGCCGCCAGGGTCCTTTCGGTCAGCGCCGCGGTCAGCTCGGCCAGCTGGATGGGCCGCGCCGACTTCCGCAGCCGCTCGATGTCGTAAAACGCGCGCCGCTCGCGCAGGAAAATGTGGACCACGAAGTCCACGTAGTCCATCAGAATCCACTCGCCCAGCCGCCGCCCCTCGACCGAGTTCGGATACGTCGCAAACTCGCGCTTCAGTCGGTGCTCAATCTCGTCGGCAATCGCCTGCGACTGCCGATCATTGGCTGTGCTGGTGATGAGGAAGAAATCGGTGAAGGCCGAATCAGCGGGATCGAGCTGCAGAATCCTCGTCTCTTCGCCCTTTTTGTCTTCGCAGGCCGCGGCTGCGGCCAGAACCATTTTGCGGGTTTCCGTCGATGCCATGCGTGGGGTCAGCGCTCTCGTTTCGATGGTACGGCAATTCACTGTGCCTGGGAATCGCGATCGGGCGGGCGAGCAGAATCACGAGGCCCGGCTGTCCCGGTAGAGTCCTTGCTCGCGGATGTACGCCGCCACTTTGGGATCCAGATCCCAGCGCGGCTCGGCGCCCCGCTGCAGTGAGGCGCGAATGCCGCTGGCCGAGGCCAGCTCGCTCAGATCGGGCAACAGGTACAGCCGCGATTCCTGCTGTCCCGCGCCGTGCAGGCACAGCACCAGGTTGTCCGGCTGTGTGGTGTCGCACGAACCAACCGAAATGCTCGCCGGCAACGCCGCGGCAATCCTGCTCAGGTCGAATCCCGGCCGCGAGCCGACGATAAAATCGCACGCCACCAACAGGTCGCTGGAGCGATGCCATTTGCTGATGCTCAAAAACGAGTCGGCCCCCATCAGGAAAAAGAGCCGGTCCTCGTCCGTCAGCGTTTGCTTTAGCGCGCGTACCGTGTCGATGGTGTAGTTCGGTTTCCCATCGCCGTGCGGCGCGTCGATCGCCGACAGTTCCAGTCCCGGCTCACCCTCGATGGCCAGCTTCGTCATCTCCACGCGATCCGCGAAGGTCGCCTGGGCGCGATCGCGTTTGAGCGGCTGCAGGCCGACCGGCGCGAACAGCACGCGGCCGAGGCCGACGCACTCCATCGCCAGCCGCGCCAGCGCGACATGTCCGCGATGCGGCGGATCGAAACTGCCGCCAAAGAAGCCGATCTTCATGTCCTTTGAGGATAAACGCGAGGAGCGCCCGCGGCGAAATTCGAAGCGCCTGCGGCCAAATTCCATTAGGGTAACTTTGTGAGCCCGCTCGCCGCCATCGGCCTCGGCGCCAATCTTCCATCGCCCGCGGGCGCGCCCGAGCAGACCATCCTCGCCGCCATCGACGACCTTTCGGCCGCCGGCAAAGTCGTAGCGCGCTCGTCACTTTACCGCACCGACCCCGTCGGCCTCGCGGATCAGCCCGCATTTGTTAACGCGGCTGTTACATTCGAGACCGCCCTCGCGCCTGAGGCGCTCCTCGATTTTCTCCTCAGCGTCGAACGCCGCTACGGCCGCGAACGCAGCGTCGATCCTCCCAAAGGTCCGCGGACCCTCGATCTGGACCTGCTGCTGATGGACGGCCTCGTTCTCCATTCCCCGTACCTCACTCTCCCGCATCCCGCCCTGGCCGAGCGCCGATTCGTCCTCGTGCCGCTGGCCGAAATCGCTCCTGGCCTCCGCCATCCCGTTCTCAGCAAAAACATCGCGGAATTGCTGGCCGACCTACCCGCCGAAGGCCCCAACCGCATCGAATCTGTGCGAAAGATATACTCGCCGCAAGGCCTCTGAACGAAAGCGCATGCGCCTTTCCCCAAGCCGCATCCATCTCGCCTCCGCGGTGCTGGTTCTCGCCGCCGCTGCCTCCGCGCAAACCCGCGGCACGGTGCGTAACGCCCACGGCGACCCCATCGCCGCCGCCACCATCACCGACCTTGCCGGCAACCAGCTCGCAGTTTCGTCCAGTGACGGCGCCTTTACCCTGTCCCAGCCTCCGAACCAGATCGAAGTCTCCGCCGCGCATTACGTAACGGCCCTTGTTACGATAACCGCAGGACAGCCGGTCGACGTTGTTCTTCGCCAGCCGCTTGAAACCGTCACCGTCACCGCGTATCGCTCCGCGCTCGGCTCCTCCGATAGTCCGGCGAGCACGCGCGTTCTCGATACGCAGCAACTGCAACAGTCGGCCTCGCCTTCCCTCGACGGCAAGCTCCGCCAGGTCCCTGGGTTCGAGCTTTTCCGTCGCTCCAGCTCGCTGGTTGCTAATCCGACGACGGAAGGCGTATCACTGCGCGGCCTGGGCTCGACCGCAGCCAGCCGTTCTCTCGTCGTCCTCGACGACATTCCCCTCAACGATCCCTACAGCGGATGGATTCACTGGGAGGAATTGCCGGAGCTTTCGATTCGCTCTGTTGAGGTCGTGCGCGGCGGCGCGTCGGACCTCTACGGATCGAGCGCTATCGGCGGCGTCATCAGCGTCATCCCGGTGCACCCGCAGACCACTGGCGTCCAGCTCTTCGCAAGCGGTGGATCGGAGAGCACACTCGACGATGGCGCGCTTGGGACCATGAAGCGTGGCGCGTGGTCCGGGCTTGCCAGCGGCGGCCTCATCGCGACCGACGGCTATACGCTGATCGCGCCCCAGCTGCGCGGCCCCATCGATCAGCCCTCGAATGTGCACGCGCAGAATGGTCTTGCGGAGATCGACCGCACGCTGCCTGGTGACAGCCGAGTCTTCCTGCGCAGCAACGTCCTAACCGAAACTCGCCACAACGGAACGCCCGCGACCTGGAATGCTACCCGGCTGTGGCGAGGCGCGGCGGGCGCGGACTGGCACGACTTTGCGCTCCGGCTCTTCGGCGACAACGAACACTATCGCCAGACTTTCTCCAGCGTTGGAGCGGGCCGCGCGTCGGAAACCCTGACTCGTTTCGCCTTCGATCCCGCCGATGAACTGGGCGCAGCGCTGCGCTGGCATCGGCCCATCCGCTCGAACCTGCTTGTGCTCGCGGGTGCCGACACGCACGACGTCCGCGCCGAAGACGCGGAGCGCCTTTTCACCGGCAAGGGCGGCACTCTTGATACCACCGCGCGCCAACGCCAGACCGGCATCTGGGGCGAGGCGCTTTTCACGCCCGCGCAGTGGACCATCAGCGGCTCGGCCCGCGTCGATCACTTCTCGAACTTCGACGCGCAGCAGTTTTCGAGCTCTGCCGCACCGGTCCAGTTACCCGCATTTTCTGAGACGGTTTTTGATCCGCGCCTTGGCGTCGTCCGCCGCATCACGCCGTCGCTGTCGCTGAACGCCTCCGGCTTCCGCGCTTATCGTGCACCGACCGAAAACGAGCTCTACCGCACCGGCCAGGTTGGCCAGCAGATCACCGAGCCTAATCCCAACCTGCGCTCCGAGCGCGCAACGGGTTGGGAGGCCGGGTCCCAGGAAGACATTCGCCGCTGTGGCGCGAGCCTTCGCGCCAGCTATTTCTGGACCCAGGTCAATCGCCCCATCACCGCACTCACGCTCAGCACCACGGCGACCTCAGAACTCCTCGAGCGCGAAAACCTTGGCCAGATCGAGAGCCGGGGGCTGTCTCTCGACTATGCCATGCAGCCGTCTTCCTGGATCGGCATCGAGGGCGGCTATCAATTTGCCGATGCCACTGTTACAAAAAATGTCGCGGAGCCGCAGTTGGCCGGAAACTGGATTCCCCAGGTTGCGCGCAACATGGCCACAGCGCAGGTTCGCCTCACGCGCCCGCGGATCGGCGTTCTCAGCCTGCAGGGGCGTACGAGCGGGCACCAGTTTGATGACGACGCCAACGCCTACGTGCTGCACAGCTATTTTCGTCTGGATGCCTCGGCCGAGCACAATTTCGGCCGGCACATCGTCGCCTTTGCTTCCGGCGAGAACCTGTTCGACCGGTCGATTGAAGTGGGCAAGACACCGCTGACCACGCTGGGGACGCCGCGCCTGGCGCGGTTCGGACTGCGGCTCAATTTCGGCGAGTAGACGGTCAACACTTGCTCTCGATCAGCGCCGCCACGCCGGCGCCAATCACCGCCAGCGAATCGTCATCCGGCAGCACTTCCACGACGTAGTTTTGCAGCGGGCTCATCTTCACCATCTCCCACAGGTGCTGCTTCAGCCGCGGCAACTCCAGCCGCTGAATGTCGCGCCCTGTGTAGTAAAACCTCCCCGGCCCCTCCAGATGAATCTGGGACGCGGTAGCGGCGGCCAGCGCGCAATGCCAGCGCTCGACAAAATCCGCACAGCGTTTGTCGCCCTTTTTCGCGGTCGCAAAAACCTCGTCCGGCTCCATGTCGAGGAACCGCAGCCGCATCGCGCGGTGGCCCATGATCCCTTCCAGATGCCCGCGCCCGCCGCAGCCGCAGTAGTTCTCCTTGGGATCCAGCGTGACCACCATGTGGCCGCCTTCCCATGGGCCCTCGGTGTATGGATAGCGGCCGAATCCGATCCCGTTGCCGATGGTCCACACGCGTACCTGGCGATCCATCTGCCCGCGCGTCGCGGCGATGCCGGCAGCGACAGCATCAGCGTCGTTGAAGACTGAGAGCTTCACGTCGATTCCGCGCCGCTTGAGCCCGTCGCTGATGTTGCTGCAAATCTGCGCGCCCTTCAGCTGCGGCAGATTCGGCGCGTCGAGCATCACGCCCTGGTGCACGTAGCCAGGCATGGCCACGCCCGCCGCGTCAATCGTCGAGCCCGGGGGAATCAGCGACGCGATCGCATCGCTGATAATTTCGCACAGGCTCTCCGCCGGGACCTCGATGAGCCCGTTTGTGTCGTCGATGTTCTCCGGGAATTCCCTGAGCCCGCCCGCCAGCTTGTGGTCTTCAATCAGCCCCGCGACCACGCGCGTCGTTAATACCGCCCCAACCGTCTTCGACATAAATCCTCGCGCAGATCAACCCTCGAAACGGGCCAGCCGGTTGATGCCGTTAAACGCGGCGGCCTTGTAGCACTCGGCCAGGGTGGGATAGTTGAACACCGTATCGATGAAGTAGTCCACGGTGCCGTTGAGCGCCATGACCGCCTGGCCGATGTGCACCAGCTCCGCCGCGCCCTCGCCGATGATGTGCACGCCCAGCACCTGGCGCGTTTCGCGATGGAACACCAGCTTCAGGCGCCCGGTCGTGTCGCCGCGAATCTGCCCCCGCGCAATCTCGCGATAATACGCCACGCCGACCTCGTACGGCACATCCTCCTCGGTCAGCTGCTCTTCCGTTTTGCCGATGAAGGAAATTTCCGGGATGGTGTAAATCCCGTAAGGATAAAAACTCGGGTTCGACTGGATGTGGTCGTCGCCGAAGGCGCGCGCCGCGGCAATGCGCCCTTGTTCCATCGACACGGAGGCCAGGGCTGGAAAACCGATCACGTCGCCCACGGCAAAAATGTGCGGCACTTTGGTTCGAAAATCCTTGTCGACCGGAATGCGTCCGCGATTGTCGGCATCGATCCCGGCGGCCGCCAGATTCAGCTCGTCGATGTTGCCCTGGCGGCCCACCGCATACAGCAGGGCATCGCCGGACATTTTCTTCTTGCTTTCGAGATTCGCGACCACAGTCCCGTCCGCCAGCTGCTCCACGCTCTCCACTTCTTCGCCGAGGCGCATGGTGACGCGGCTGTCGCGCAGGTGGTAGCTCAGCGCCTCAATGATTTCCTGGTCCGCAAACTCCAGCAGCCGCGGCCGCTTCTCGATGAGGATCACCCGCACGCCAAGCGCCGCAAACATGCATGTGTACTCGACGCCGATGACGCCCCCACCCACCACGATCAGGCTTTTTGGCAGCTCGACCATGTCGAGAACCTGGTCGCTGTTCACGATCGTCTTCCCGTTCACCGGCACCTTCGGTGACGAAGCAGGCTTCGTTCCTACCGCGATGATGATGTTGTCGGCCTCGTACGTATTCGTTCCGCGCATCCCATCCACGCGAATGTGATGGTCGTCCTCAAAACGGGCCACACCGTTGAAGACCTCGACCCCGTTGCGCGAAAGCTGCGCCTCCGTCACGTCGATTTCCGTCTTGACCACGTGCTGGACGCGGAAGGCCAGGTCGGCCATCGTGATCTTTTCCTTGACGCGGTAGTTCATCCCGTAGATCGACCGGTAGTTGTAACCGGACAGATGCAGCACGGCTTCGCGCATGGTCTTGCTGGGGATGGTGCCGGTGTTGATGCACACGCCGCCCACCACGCTCCGCATCTCGACGAGCGCTACGTGCTTGCCCCTCTTGACTGCGGACACCGCCGCGCGCTGTCCTGAAGGGCCGGAACCGATGACGAGCAGATCGTATTTCGCCATGAGAGAAAAAGGCCTGCAATGCACGCTTCTCGCAGGACCGAGCCCATCTTACAATCCTGTGATGACAAGCCGTGTGAATACGCTTTTACACTAATCTTTCCGATGCTGCTCTATGCCATCACGAACCGCCGCCTGCTGCCCGGCGATGAGAACGCGAAACGCGATCGCCTGGTCGCGCTCGCCGAAGAGTGGGCGAGCGGGGGGGTCGACACGATTCAGGTTCGCGAAAAGGATCTGCCCCTCACCGAGCTCCAGTTTCTCGCTGCCCGCGTCGTCCAGGCCGTCCGTAAGGCGAAAAGCCAGACGCGCGTCCTCGTCAACGGTCCCGCGCAGCTGGCCCTCGACGTCGGGGCCGACGGCGTTCATCTGCACGCCAATGCCGGACCCGCCGCGGTTCGCGCCGCCCAGCAGGTGTATGCGCGCGCCAACCTCGAGCCGGTCGTCAGCGCCGCCTGTCATACGCCGGACGAAATCCGGCAGGCCAACGGCGCTTCGCTGCTGCTTTTTTCGCCCGTGTTCGAGAAAGTGACGGTGCAGGGAACCACCCGCGGCCAGGGGCTCGCCGCTCTTCGCGCCGCTGTCGACCTCGCCAATCCCACGCCCGTGCTCGCACTCGGTGGTGTCAACGAGAAGAACGCCGCGGCCTGCGTGCAGAATGGCGCTGCCGGTATCGCGGCCATCCGCCTCTTCCTCGGCGACGCGTGGCGCGCGCTGCTCGAAATCCCCGAGCCCTCCGTGCGACCATCGTCCTGATGGTTCATCCAATTCTGGAATGCCCTCGTTGCTGAAAGAAAACCAGCCCCAGGTTGTGGGGCGTCCGTCCGGTCACCGTCGCAACGTCGGCCGCGGCATCGGCTATCTTGCGTGCGCGCTCGCCGGATGCTGCTGGGGCACAGGTTTTTTCTTCGGGAAAATCGCCTTCACCCAGCTCGGCGTCGGCCACTACGTCCTCTATCGGTTCGTTTTCGCGTGTCTGGGGTTGCTGCCCATCGTCGAAAAGCCGCGCTTCTCCGCGCGCGAGTGGAGACTCCTGCTCATTGGCGCCTTCCTCGGCGTACCGTGCCAGTTCATCGTGCAGTTCGAAGGACTGAAGCTCACCACCGTCAGCCACGCCGCGCTCATGGTCGGGACCATGCCTGTGATCCTTGCTGTTGGGGCGCATCTGTTCTCGCACGAGCGCCTGGACCTGAAAGGCTGGATCGCATTGCTTGGCTCGACCACCGGCATCGTGCTCATCGTCCTGAGCGCCAGCCACGGCTCCGGCTTGACCGCCGTTCGGGGCGGCAACATTCGGGGCGGCAATATCTGGGGCGATCTGCTGGTGGTCGCCTCGCTCATCATCGCCCTCGGCTGGGTCCTCATCAACCAGCGCCTTATGACGCTGGGCCGCTCGCCCCTTGCTGTCAGCTCCTGGACCCTGCTGACCGGCGCAGCCATGCTCTTCCCCCTGGTCCTCTTTCACGATGGGCTCCCCCCGGTCCGCGGCCTCAGCTGGAACGTCTGGTTCGCTGTCGCCGCCAGCGGCCTCTTCTGCACCTCCGCGGCAACGCTCCTTTGGAACTGGGGCATTCACCGCGTGCCCGCCTCGCGCGCCGGCGTGTTCCTGAACATCGAGCCCGCTCTGGGATCGATCCTCGGCGTCGTGGTGCTCGGCGACCGCCTTGGCCCCGGCGCTTATGCCGGTGGAGCGATCATCATCGCCGCGGTCGTCGTCCTCACCACAACGGGCCAGCGAGGAGATCTTTCCTCGCCCCTGAAAACTCAATCTTGAGAGTCGTTTGTAGGCGGCCAGTCTTCCGGCATTTCAGGTTTCTCCAGAAGAAAATCCTGATAGACCCACACGGACGACCGATCATACAGAGACGTCAACGGCTCTTTCGCGTCGCCAACCTTGTCCCACGGCTGGAGATCGGAATCAGCCTCGCAGAACGAAAGGCGCTCAATGCCAGTCTTCTTGAGCTTTTCCGCCTTCACCAGAATTGAGGCGAGGATCGTTTGGTCGAACGGCTGTAAACCAAGATGCGAAAGGTCGGTGCTCCGCACCAACATCTCCTCGTCAACGTTGAAGATTTCTAATCCAGCCTCATTTCGCAGATTCGCCAACTGGCCGTTCAGGTCATCCAAATCCCGCCTCACGAGACCTTCCATCTGATCCAAAGTTCGTCTGACGATTTCGTCTGCGGCGGCATCGATGGTTCCGTTTTGCCTGGCCCAAAGAATGAATCTCCGTACCCGATCAGCCTCCTGTCTAACCTGAAATTTCTCTCGGATCGGTCGCCGGCATTCTGCAATGCAGATTGAAGGAAGGTACAGCTGAACCTCGCCGCGGTTAGCACGTTTGAGGAGCTCAACCGCCGCAGGAATTTTTTGGTGCGCGGGTGCGCCAAATGCGACCAGCCAGTTCGTTTCGACGAATACGTGCTGCAACTTCGCCCTCGCTAGATTGCGACCCTTGGACTGGCTGCATGAATTTCGCCGTTTAGAACAGTCGGCAGAACATATTCCGATAAGGCGTCTCTGGTTTCCTGGGGCAATTCACGTGCCTTCACATTTCGCTCGATCTTTTCAAGCCAGCCTTGTACGCGTGATTCAAACTCAAACCCAGTGGGGCGTTTCTCGAACTCTTTCCAGCTGCCAGGAGATGGATATTCCCCAAGTTTTTCGATTGAGTCATCCGAATAACCGGTGAATCGGTTGCGATACAGAGCAATAATGCGAGGCGTGACAAGAAGGCCCACCGGACAACTCATTTCCCACATGTAGCGCTTCAGACTAGGTTCGGATTTGGGCGGCGGCGCATTCGTCTTCGCCTCAACGATCAGCAGCACGCGTGACGAGCCGGGTTCAGTGACGACAATATCTGGATTGAACGGCATCTGGGTCTCCTGCCCTCTTTCCAATTCTAGCCCCGGGGATCCGGAAGCCTCGGAAGTCTTTTGATGGAACGCTCGCTTCGCCCTTTACCCTGCACCCTCCACCCTGTACCCTGTTCCTCAGAGTGGTCGAGCTCGTCCCATCCATCCTCTCCGCCGACTTTGCCCGTTTGGCCGACGAAATCGCTGCGGCCGAACGCGGCGGCGGCAGCGTTATCCACGTCGACGTGATGGACGGCCACTTCGTGCCCAACATCACCGT
This sequence comes from uncultured Acidobacterium sp., assembly GCA_964535525.1. Classification (GTDB taxonomy): domain Bacteria; phylum Acidobacteriota; class Terriglobia; order Terriglobales; family Acidobacteriaceae; genus Palsa-343. The sequence goes on from CAZHTJ010000030.1 coordinate 39,463, forward strand.
CGGGCCGCCCATTGTCGCGTCGCTGCGCAAGCACACGGAACTGCCTCTCGACTGCCACCTGATGATCGAGAATCCCGACGAGTTCATCCCCGCCTTTGCCGATGCTGGCGCCAACTGGGTCAGCGTCCACTACGAGGCCTGCCGCCATCTGCATCGGACCCTCGAGTTCATCGCCCAGCACAAGATGCAGCCGGCCGTCGTCATCAATCCCCACACCGAAGTCGACCTGCTCATCCCCATCCTCGGCATGGTCCATCACGTTCTGGTGATGAGCGTGAACCCCGGCTTTGGCGGCCAGCGGTTCATCCCTTACTCGCTCAACAAACTCCGCCGCCTGAAAGAACTTCGACGCGAACTGGGCCTGAGTTATAGGATTGAGATTGACGGCGGCGTCGCTCACGACACGGTCGCCAGCATCGTCGAAGCGGGAGCCGAGTTGCTGGTCGCCGGCAACGCGGTTTTTGGCCAGGGGCACGCCGAACGGGATGCGCGCAGTCTGCTCGATGCAGCCCAACGCGCCGCCCAGTTCGTTGCCGCATAGGTTTTATTCCCGGTTCGGGGGCATCGCAGACCACCCCGCACAGGGCGTAAACAGTCCGGCAAGCCACTACGCCCGCCGTTGGCGTGGGGGTAATTGAAAATCGGGGAGTCTGCATTTTACGAGGTGTTATGAACCGGTTGTTAATCCGCACTTCCGCAGTATTTCTGGCACTGGTGATTGCGCTTTGCTCCCCGTGCGCGTTCGCCAAAGAGCACCCAAAGAAGAAAAAGAAAAACGTCGACCTCAGCGCCAACCCGCTGGCCAACGTCAACTCGAAGCAGCCCGATAAGGAGCTCTTCGACAAGGCCATGTTCGCCATGAAGCATGGCAGGTACGACGTGGCGCGACTCGACCTCCAGACGCTGCTCAACACCTATCCCGAATCCGAATACGACATGCGCGCCAAGCTCGCGGTGGGCGACACGTGGTTCAAGGAAGGCGGCTCTGCTGCGCTCACCCAGGCCGAGTCCGAATACAAGGACTTCATCACCTTTTTCCCCAACACCCCTGAGGCCGCCGAAGCCCAGATGAAGGTCGGCGACATCTACTTCCAGCAGATGGAAAAGCCGGATCGCGATCCGCAGAACGCCGTCCACGCCGAGCAGGAATACCGCTCCATGCTCGAGCAGTTCCCGGACTCGCCGCTGGTTCCGCGCGCCAAGCAGCGTCTTCGCGAAGTCCAGGAAGTCCTCGCCCAGCGCCAGTTCGAGATCGGCGAGTTCTACGCCGGGCGTGAGCAGTGGGCCGCCTCCATCGCGCGCCTCCAGACCGTCGCCGACTCCTATCCGCTCTTCAGCCACACCGATCAGGCGCTGATCACCATAGGCGATGCCTACGCGCAGGAAGCGCAGATCATGTCGCGCGCCAGAATTCCGGACAAGGCGAAGGCCGAGCTGATGAAGCATTACGACGAGCGTGCTGCCGCTGCCTGGTCGCGCGTCGTCTCCCGCTATCCGCTCGCTCCGCACGTTGAAGACGCCAAGGACCGCCTCATCGCCATGGGCCGTCCCCTTCCTGAGCCCAGTGCCCAGGCCCTTGCCGAGAGCCAGGCGGAAGAAGACAGCCGCGTCAACTTCCGTCTCGGGAGCCGCGCCGTGCAGCTGCTTGGCCGCGGTCCGAACACGGTCCGCGCCGCGCGCGTTGGCGAGCCTTCCCTGAACAGTCCGCCACCCACCGTTGCCCCCGACGTTGTGAAAGAGAGCACCACGTCGTGGGCTCAGGCACTGAGCGGTAAGCCCGTAACCGGAATTGCGGCCGGGGCGCCCAGCACCACGAACGCCGCCATCGACAGCGGAACCGCGCCGCCCACCAGCGAACATCCCGCACAGAAGGGCACGTTTGAAGAGGTGCCGGACGCCACTGGGGCGCCGGGCAGCACCATCACCGTCCAGGTTCCCACCGAAGGCGCGCCCTCAGGCTCGTCTGCCGGCGGCGCGTCCGGCGCAACACCAGCCCCCGCAACGGAAGTGCCTGGAGAGGGCGCTCCGGCCAACGCCGCACCTGCTCCTGCCGAGCACAGCAACGCGGAGCCGCTGGTCAAGCCCGTTGGCCCCGGCAACCCCCAGCCTCTGCCCGCTGTCGAAAAGCCGGCCGAAGCTCCACAGCAGGTCAATCAGGTGCCCGCCGGCGGCAACGCGCAGGTCCAGACCGGCGCCAACGCCAGCGGCAAGCCCAGCAAGAAGAAGAAAGCACCTTACGACAAGAAAGACGAGTCTTCCAGCAAGCACAAGAAGAAGGAAGGCCTGGACAAGATCAACCCGCTCTGAGGGTTCAACTCCCGACCACAGAGGCCGCCCTGGTGGCGGCCTTTCTGCTTGGGAACACGCCCTCTCCATCGAAAATTCAAAACGTTATATCGTGAAAAGGGAATGGCTCAGCAAGCAGGAACCACGCTCCAGAGTGATGCGGCGATGACCGACGACCCCAAGCCCTCTCGCCGCGAACTCCCAAAAGCTTACGACCCCGCCGCCATTGAAGAGCGCTGGGCGAAGTACTGGGTCGACGAGCACCTCTTCGAAGTCAGGACCCCGGCGCCCGGCACATCCGGTCCGCGGGCCTTCACCGTGTTGCTGCCTCCGCCCAACGTTACGGGCAATCTGCATATGGGGCACATGTTCGAACACACCGAGACGGACATCCTCGTCCGCTGGCACCGCATGCTCGGCGAAACTACCCTCTGGCTTCCTGGGACCGATCATGCTGGTATCGCCACGCAGATGCTCGTCGAGCGCCAGCTCACCTCTGAGGGCACCTCGCGCCAGGCCCTCGGCCGCGAGAGGTTTGTAGACCGCGTCTGGCAATGGCGCAAGCACTACGGCGGCGCCATTCTCTCCTCGATGAAGCGCATCGGCGACACCGTCGACTGGTCGCGCGAGTACTTCACCATGGACGACCATCTCTCCGTCGCCGTGCGCGAAGCCTTCGTCCGCCTCTACGAGGATGGACTCATCTATCGCGGCGCTTACATCGTCAACTGGTGCCCGCGCTGCCAAACCGCCATCTCCGACCTCGAGGTCGCGCACGAAGAACAGCAGGGCAAGCTCTGGGAAATTCGCTATCCCGTCATCGGCGCCCCTGGTGAAACGTTGGGCGAGTTCCTCACCGTCGCCACCACGCGACCCGAGACCATGCTGGGCGACGTGGCCGTGGCCGTGAACCCACTTGACGAGCGCTATACGCACCTCGTCGGCAAAATGCTGAAGCTGCCGTTGACGGATCGCGAAATCCCCGTCATCGCCGACGACTGGGTCAAATCCGACTTCGGCACCGGAGCCGTCAAAGTCACGCCTGCGCACGACCCCAACGACTTCGCCATCGGCCAACGCCACAATCTTCCTGCGATCTCCGTGATGGACGAGACCGCGCACATGAACGCCGAAGCCGGTCCCGCGTATGCCGGACTCGACCGCTACGATGCACGCAAAAAAGTTCTCGAAGACCTCGAAGCCCAGAGCCTCCTTGGCCAGGTTCGCGACCACCTTAATTCCATCGGCAAGTGCGCCCGCTGCCAGACTGTCGTCGAGCCGCGTCTCTCCACCCAGTGGTTTGTTGCCGTCAACAAAGAGCCAAAGTCCGGCCGCATGTCGATGGCCGGCGCTGCTCGCAAAGCCGTACAAGAAATCAAACAAGACGATCCCGATTCAAGACCGATCCGCATTACCCCCGACAACTACTCGAAGATCTATCTCGAGTGGATGAACAACATCTACGACTGGTGCATCTCGCGCCAGCTCTGGTGGGGCCATCGTATTCCCGCGTGGCACTGCGCCGCTTGCAGGCAGATCACCGTCGCCCGCCAGGACCCGACGCACTGCGCTCACTGCGGCAGCGGCGAAATCACCCAGGAAACCGACGTCCTCGACACCTGGTTCTCCTCCGGCCTTCTGCCTGTCACCGTTTTCGGATGGCCTCCGCCGCCCGGCCAATCGACGCCCGACCTCGACGCCTTCTACCCCACGTCCCTGCTCGTCACTGGCTTCGATATCCTCTTTTTCTGGGTCGCGCGCATGATCATGCTCGGCTGCTATTTCTCGCTCGACGCCCCCATGCCCGACGGCTCCCCGCGCACCCTCAAAGATTCCGTTCCCTTCCGCGAGGTCTACATCCACGCCCTCGTTCGCGACGCCGACCGCCAGAAGATGTCGAAGACCAAGGGCAATGTCATCGACCCCGTCACCATTGTCGAAAAATACGGGACGGATGCGGTGCGATTCACTCTTGCTTCGATGGCTTCGCCCGGCACCGACATCGCCTTCAGCGAAGCCCGCACCGAAGGCTACCGCGCCTTCGCCAACAAGATCTGGAACGCCGCCCGCTTCATCTTTATGAACGTCGAGCGAGCTCGCGAAGCTGGCATCGAAGTTGACTCCGCCAACCTGGTTACTGAGGACCGACCAGTAGAAAAGGTTGCCATCGAAGACGTGTGGATTGTGACACGTTTGAATTCGGTTGCGGCGCAAGTAAACGACGACCTTTGCAATTATCGCTTCGATCAGGCAGCCAACGAGATTTATCAGTTTTTCTGGGGAGACTTCTGTGACTGGTACCTCGAGATCATCAAAGTCCGCCTAGACTTTACTGAGCGCGGGAATGAACCAGCAAGGCTTGCCTTAACTACCCTACTTCAGGTTTTCGAGTCGGCATTGCGTTTACTCTCTCCCTTTATGCCGTTTTTGACGGAGGAACTGTGGCACGCATTCTACAACAACGCACCGCCCATGAGGTCGATTGCCCTTAGCTCTTATCCGAAGGGCTCGGCTCATTCGGACGACGTGTTGGAGATTAACTTCGACATCCTGAAGCGGTTGATCACCGCGGTCCGCGCGCTTCGCAAAGACCTAGGAGTACCAGAGAAGGAATATGTCAAGGTTGAGGTTCTGACTATCGACGATCATCGCCAGATCGCGGAGTCGAGTTTCGCAATCATTGCGAAACTAGCACGAGTGTCTGAAGTGCAATTCCCACCATCTTGGAACCTGGATACCGCAAATACGCGAACATACCCTGACTTCACGATCGGTATTCCGTATGAGAAGCAGGTGGATGTCGTTGCTGAACGCGATCGGCTCGAGAAAAAGCGCCAGCATTGGCAAAAAATCAAAGATAACGCCGAGCGGCAACTGAAGAACGAGACTTTCCTCGCGAAAGCGCCGGAGAATGTCATTGAGGGGCTAAGAAAGCAGGAATTCGAGGCTGAAACGCAGCTAGTCGAGACAGCCACAGAACTCGAGAGACTGAACAAAGGTGAAAACTGATTTCTATGGAATGGAAAACTCGCCGCATCGAGGCCATCCTCGAGCAGGCTCTCACCGAAGATAAAGCTACCAGCGACGTCACTACCGCGCTTACCGTGGAGCCTTCGCTCCGCGCTGCTGCCACCATCATCGCCAAAGAAGAATGCGTGCTCTCCGGCGTCGGATGCATTC
>CAZHTJ010000031.1:0-1772 GCA_964535525.1 uncultured Acidobacterium sp.
GATCCTGCCCTCGATGGCCAACATCGTTCGCGGTGTCGACGCCACCACCGGCGCCACCCTCTGGACAACGCCGCAGCTCGGCACGCCCATCACCGGCAGCGACTCCCTCGGCCCCAACGGCTACGGCGCCATGTGCCCCGGCGCCAATCAGACCATCGACTGCTATCAGATCAATCAATACTGGGGCATCCTCTCCACCGGCGTCATCGATCCCGACACGCAGCTCGTCTACCTCGTCGCATGGATCTCCCCCGACACCACGCCGCAAAACGGCAAGCACTATATGTTCGTCCTCAACATCAAGGATGGAACCAAAGCCATCCCGCCCGTCCTCATCGATGGCGCCAACGGCACGCAGAAATGGTCAGCCTACATGCGCAAGCAGCGCAGCTCGCTGGTCATGACCAACGTCAACGGCGTCAAAACCATCTTCTTCGCCTCCGGCACCATTCAGGAACTCGGCACCGGCGCCGCAGGCTGGGTCCTCGCCTACGACGTCGCCACCAACCAAATCACCGCGGCGCTGCCCACCACGCAAGGATACGGCGGCGGCATCTGGATGGGAGGCCAGGGTCTCGCGGCCGACTCGCAGGGCTACCTCTACGGCGTCACCGGCAACGGCTCCTTCGACGGCGTCAACGACTTCGCTGAGTCCATATTGAAAATTCAGCACACGCCGCCCGCCGGCGCCACGCCCGCCTCGCTCAAAATCGTCAGCTGGTTCACGCCCTACAGCGACGTCGCCCGCTCGCCCGGCGGCTACCCTGGCCCCACTTCACCGGCGGCCACCAAACCCGCCGGAGTCAGCGCGCCCTCTGAAGCCATCCGCCCCGTCAACGCCGCCATGGCCCCCTCCATGAAACACGCGCGCGTTGTGAAGGCGAAGAACGCGCAGGGCCAGACCGTTCATCTCGTGTATCCGCGCATCGCCACGCCCGGCGCGTGGTGGGATGAAGACCTCGGCTCCGCGCAGGGCGCGCTCCTTGAAAACTACGGCCTCTACATCGTCAGCGGCAAAGACGGCATCGCGTACCCGACCAAAATCGCGAACCTCGGCAACACCATGCCCGCCGACCTCAATAACGCTCAGGCCAACTGCGCCAAGCTGGCCTCTGCGCCCGTCTGGCTCACCAATTATCCCGGCGACCCCAACCCCGGCCCCTGCCCCAGCGACCCCACCCAGCTCAACTTCTTTCCCGAAGGCAAGACCCGCCACATGCACATGACCCCGGTCCAGTACACCAGCCCCACGCGCGGCCAGATCCTCTTCGCATGGGGCGAGAACTCGCAGCTCCACGCCTGGTCCGTCTCGCCGTCGGGCGCGCTCACCTACCTCGCCCAGGGCAACGAATTTGCATCAGCGAATGTTACAAATGGCCAGGGCGGGATGCCCGGCGGCTTCTGTTCCATGTCCAGCAACGGCTCCACGCCCGGCACCGCGCTCCTGGTCTGCACAATTCCCTATGGAGACGCCAATACCACCGTCACCAACGGCCGCCTGCTCGTCTACGATCCCGATAACTGGGTCACCAATCCCGGCGGCACCCTGACCATCCCCGTCCTCTGGGACTCACAGCAGTGGGCCATTCAGTTCGTCTACAACAAATTCAACCCACCCATCGTCGACGGCGGCCAAATCTACGTCCCCAACTACAACGGCGGCGTGGATGTCTATGGATTAACGCCGTAGCAACCCTGGGTACCCCATTCAAGCCCGGTTTTGGCTTGAGTGGGCTAACCCAAATCCCGTTTCGACGACCTCAAAGTTGCCC
>CAZHTJ010000031.1:1872-43165 GCA_964535525.1 uncultured Acidobacterium sp.
AAGATACAGAGTGCCCCATTCAAGCCTTCTTTTGGCTTGAGTGGGCCAGCCCAAAATCCCGTTTCGACAACCTCAAAGTTGCCCAAGATACAGAGTGCCCCATTCAAGCCTTCTTTTGGCTTGAGTGGGCCAGCCCAAATCCCGTTTCGACAACCTCAAAGTTGCCCAAGATACAGAGTGCCCCATGCAAGCCGCCTTTTGGCTTGAGTGGGCCAGCACCGGTGCCTATGTCCGGGAGGATCTTAGGTTGGAAGGTTCTCTTCTCTGGATGGTTCTATGGCTGGGGCGAGTCTTCCCGCTGCTCGTTCTCGCTTATTCGCTGTCCAATCCGATTCGATCTCGACGGGTCCCGTGCGGCCGGTCGCGTAATGGAGGAAGGTGCTCCATTGCCAATCTTCGGGGTGTTCGCACAGTCCCGCTTTCACTGGATTGCGATGGATGTAGCGGAGTTTTTCGACGAACTGACCGTGATTTCTGATGTTGAAATCGTAGTAGCGTTTCTGCCAGAAGTGCTCTGACTCGCCGATCAGGCGGCGCGCTACTCCTTGCTTCAGCGACTTGAGGGCATCGGCGAGGGTTCCACGGGGCGGTTCGCTGAGGAGCAGGTGAACGTGTTCCGGCATGACGACGTAGCCGTAGACACTGAGATCGAAGGTGAGCCTGACTCGCTCCAGCGCGAGTTCGAAGGCTTGCCTTGGCGGGTTCGTTGTAAAGAGCGGGCGCCGGTGGTAGCAACTGAAAGTTACGAAGTGAGTCTGTCCGGATTCCTGAAATCGTTCCAGTCCCCAGGGCACGTAGTTAGGTTAAGTTGGCGGGCTGGCCCACTCAAGCCAAAAGAAGGCTTGAATGGGGCACCCTGGTATCCTGGGTAACTTTGAGGCTGTCGAAAATGGGATTTGTGCCGACCCAGCGGGCTTGAATGGGGCACCCGATGGGCACGCGATAACCACCCGCCTCACCACCCCCACCCCTCAGAACGGAGTACACCCCACCGCTCCACCGCCCCCCACCACCCGATATTCCGACAACACCATCTGCTTCGTCGGCGAGAAGTGAATCATCTTCTGCTCCCCGTCGATCGTCACCCCCAGCAGCGCATCCTTCGTCGGATCGTCGTTGTAGATCGACCACCGGAACAGCTCCTGCCCGTCCCGAATCCCCGCCCGATACGCCGCCCCGTTGGGCTCCACGCCCGTCACGCGTTTGCTGCGGACGCTCATCTTTTCGTCGAACCCCGGATCCACCACCGTCCTCGTCCCCGTCTCCAGCTCCGCGCACTGGCCGAGCCGCGCCGGCAACGGTACATCCGCGCCCTCATGCAGCACCGCCTTCAGCTTCGCAAGATCCTCCGGGCCCAGGTACCGCCCCAGCGCCGCGAAAATCCGATCCTCCGTCAGCGCCGGCGCAGGCGCGCCCTTCCCTTCCTCAACCAGATCGAACATCGCATCGTCCAGCGACGATTTCCCTCCGCTTCGCTCCCGAATCCGAGCGTCCGCCCACAGCGCCAGCGCGGCCCCGCGCGAGTAGGGCACGTCGGCCCCCGCTCCGGAGCGATGATCCGCCTGCACCCATGCAGCATTCGTGATGTTCCGCATCGGCGATCGCTGGTAGTCCCGCAGCCTCCGGTTCAGATCCACCAAATAGTCCTCATACCGGATCAGTCCCGCCCGCAGCAGGATCACGCTCGCGTAGTACACGGATGCCCCTTCCGTGAACCACTGGTTTTCGTCGCTCGTCGGTCCCATGCTCAGCGGGCTCCAGTGGTGAAACATCTCATGCGCCAGCAAAATCAGCCGATCCGCATCGAAGGTGTCGTGTCTGGACAAAAACAGCATCTCCGCATTGGCGAACGCGCTGCCGTCGTTGTCCCCGGAATCCTCCTCAAACGGCGCCAGCGTCACCAGGTAATACGGCATCGGGTTCTCGCGCCAGAATCGATCCTCTGTATCGAGAATTCTCCGAATCTCCGCAAACGCCTTCGAGTCGGGAAAAATCCACTGCCCGCGCACCGCCAGCACCAGCGTCGATCCGCCCTTCGTGTTTTCGAGTACCCGAAAATTTCCTCCGGCAAACAGCCCCTCCGTCACCCGGTACCACGGCGCTTCCACCTCGATCACCGGATGCCCGCTCCCGAAACTGGTGAACACCTGCATCCCACGCGGCAGTTTCCGCCAGTCGAACGTCGCCTGCACCGTCTCCTCCCTTGCGAAGGCCGGATACACCAGAGCATTCTGCGTATTGAAGAGAAAGTAGTCGTCGTTCACGATCGCCCGGTGTTCCGCCGGATGGCGGAAAACCCCCGTAGGCACGGGCACAATATCCCAGGACAGTATCACCGGCTCGCCCGCGCGCGCATGCAGCTGCCTCTCACCGGAGTTCCCACCCGGGGTCAGCGTCGTCCACGGCGTCTCGGTTTTCAAATTCTGCGTCTGCGCTTCCAGATTCTCCGCACCGCCCCACGCCACCGGAACCACAATCTCAGTCACCGCGCCCGGCGCGCGAAACTTCACCGTCACATGCAGCTCGCGCCGCCCATCCACCGACACCGATGCGAAGTCATATCGAATCGTCGGCGTTGCCGCGTGCGCCGCCGTCCCGATCGTCACCCACAGCACACCCAGGCCCGCCCCCAGCCCATTCCACGCTCGCACGCCCATCGCCGGCACCCACCCCCACGTCCTCCGAAGATTACCGCCTTTCGCCTACCGTCCGCCCGCCCCTCTCGGGTCCACCACCCAATCGGCTCCGTGGCATTCTCTAATCCCTAATCCAATCCCTAACCCCTAATCCCTGCTTTCCGCCAATTGTGGAAAAACTGTCAAGCTTTTCAACCCATTACCAAAGTGCATCTCGCTCAATCAAAACCACTTCCAAACCATAATTTTTGGCAGTTTTCCCGTCTGGACTTGGTATTCTGATAATAGAGGGTAGTTTTTAAAAGATAGGCCTGTTCGGCCCCCGTTTCCACCGGTTCTCCGGAGAGCGGCGCGGGCGCGGACGGGCCTTTTCTTTTGCCCTCATTTTGCATGCAAAACGAAGCAAAGGAGCACCATGAACATCTTTCAGAAACTGGGCGTCAAAATCGCTGACTTCGGCAAGTGGTTTGCCGGTGAAGTGAAGACCATCGTCGGCCTCGCCCTGCGCGTTGAATCCATTCTCAAGTCCGAGAAGCCGCTCGAAAAGCCCTTCATCAGCGGACTCGCCACTTTGGTCGCCGACGTCGAGGCCCTCATCGCGGCCTCCGAAGGCGCTGTGACCGCGGATGGCCTCAGCTTCTCCGCCGACTCGAAGGTCTACACCGACTTCCTCAGCCTCGTCGACGACTTCAAGAAGCTCGCCCCCATCGTGGAGCAGGCCATCGCCATCCTCGAAGGCAAACCCGCCACCACTCCCGCCGCCAGCTAACCCGCTGCGGCAGGAGCACGAAGGGCCGGCAGACCATCGCCGGCCCTCCTTTTAAGTTGTCATTCCGGCCGGAGCGCAGCGGAGCGGAGGGACCTGCTTTCCAGGTCATCGAAATCAATGAGATTCACGATAAATCACGGCTCAACAATGACCTGGAAGCCAATTTCGCGAAAAGGCACCTCAAGTCCAAACCGTAGAGCGAGATGCGATCTAAATCCAATGTCAACAATGGTTTACAACTCGGCTTGGATACATAAACCTAGCCGAATCAATGGCTTACGCGAAACCGGGGAAGGGAAGGGGGGTGGCCGGAGCAGAGGGGCGGGACAGTCACTTCCCAAGCGCCCGCGAGCCGATGTCTTTTCGAAACACCATCCCGTCAAACGAAATCCGTCCCATCGCCTGGTATGCCGAGTCGAGCGCCTCTTCAAGATTCGCGCCCGCAGCCGTTACGCCCAGAACGCGCCCGCCCTTGGTTTTATACAGTCCGCCTGGAAGCTGCTCACCGTCGAATGTCGTCCCAGCATGAAAAACCTCAACCCCCGGAACCTGCGCCGCCTCTTCAAGCCCGGAAATCACCTTGCCCGACTCATAGCTTCCCGGGTAGCCCTGCGATGCCGCGACCACACAAGCCGAAGCGCCAGGCTTCCAGCGAAACTCCGTGTCGCTCAGCCGCCCTTCGACGGACGCCTCGAGCGCCTCGACCAAATCGCTCTCGAGCCGCACCAGAATCGCCTGCGTCTCCGGATCGCCGAAGCGCGCGTTGTACTCCAGCACCTGCGGGCCCGTCGCCGTCATCATCAACCCGCAGTACAACACGCCAACAAAAGGAGCCTCTTCCGCTGCCATGCCGTCAATCGTCTTCTGCGCAACATGCTCAAGGATCCACGTCCGCATCGCCGGATCGAGCATGTTGTCAGTCGAGTAAACACCCATTCCGCCCGTGTTCGGCCCCGTGTCGCCTTCGCCGATCCGCTTGTGATCCTGCGCCGGAACCAACGGCACCGCGTGCTTGCCATCGCTCAGCACCAGGAACGACAGCTCCTCGCCGCTCAGGAACTCCTCGATCACGAGGGTCTTCTCCGCGGACCCGAGCAACTGCCCGCTGAACAGATCCGCGATCGCCTGGTCGGCCTGCTCCTTCGTTCCGCAAATGAGCACGCCTTTGCCCGCCGCGAGCCCATCGGCCTTGATCACCACCGGCAGATGAAACATGGCGAGCGCATCCTGCGCCTCCTGCCGCGACTCGCACACCGCGTAGTCCGGCGTTGGAATCCCGTGCCGCTGCATGAATCGCTTCGCATAGCTCTTGCTCGTCTCAAGCATCGCCGCATCGCGCGTCGGCCCAAAAACCTTCAGCCCGCGCCCCTGCATCGCGTCGACCAAGCCCAGCGACAACGGCAGTTCCGGCCCCACAACCGTCAGATCCGGCTTCTCCGCCGCGACCACGCGCAGCAGATCGTCGATGTCCTTCTGATCCACCTTCACGCACCGCGCCACTTGCGCGATGCCGCCGTTGCCCGGCGCACACACCACCTTGCTCACGCGAGCCGAGCGGCGAATCGCCCAACAAAGCGCATGCTCGCGCCCGCCTCCACCGATCACCAGCACTTTCATTGTCTCGATTGCCCCACAAGAGCCTATCGCAGCATCGCGCTCATCACAAACTGTGACCGGATCTCGCCGTTCGAGGGGTTCGGTGCCCGGCGCCCGGCGCTCGGCGCCCGGTCAGCGCACTGCGATCCACGCCTGCCAGCAAACCACCACCAGCATGAAGATCAGATACAACCGCAGCCCCCACGCCAGCACCAGCTCGAAGCCCTTCAGCTTGCGCCGCGGCACGGGGACTTTCTTCGCCAAAGCCAGCTGGTCCGGCTCCAGGTTCTCGAGAACGAACCCGGCGTCCGCGTCGCTCACGTGCTCGTGCTGGCTCATCGCATCACGCTCCTACAGATTCCCCAGCCATGCAAACCAGTTCGGCGCCACCACGCTGATGCCGTACAAAATGCCAGCCGCCGTCAGCAACACCACCACTGTCGCGGCAAGAGCATTCATCCAGCCCGGGCTCTTCACCCCTTCCATGATCTCCTTGTCGTTCACCAGGAGATACAGGAACACCAGCGCCGGCGGCATCGCCAGCACCGCGACGACATTCACTACCAGCACGACAAACACCAGCGGCAGTCCGGGAATCAGCACGATCCCCGCCGCAGCGGCTGCGCAGAAGCACAGCACCGCGTAGAACGATTTCCCCTGGTTCACCGGCAGATTCAGGCTGTGCGGCCGCTGCGTCACTTCGCCGAAGGCGTAGGCCGATGAGGTCGAAATCGTAATCGCCGCGACGATCCCCGCCTCGACCATTCCCAAAGCAAAGAGCGAAGCGCCAAATCGTCCGATCAGCGGCTCGAGCGCCTGGGCAAACTGCGCAGCCTCGAAGTTCGCAGCGCTGATCCGCCCGAACAGCGGAGCCGTCGCCAGAATCGCGCCCACGGCCGCAGCCGCCGCCAGTCCCGCGCCCACCAGCGTATCGATGCGCCCAAAGTGGATGTCCTTCGTGGTCAGGCCCTTGTCCACGGTCGCGCTCTGCTGGAAAAACAGCATCCACGGAGTCACCGTCGCGCCGATGTCGGACAAAATGATCAGCAGCGTGTCATTGCCAAACGGCGGCAGAGGCTTCCACGTCATCGCCGCATGCCCAACCGCGCCCCAGTGCGGATGCGCCATCAGTGCCACCGGAATAAAAATCAGATTGAACGCGGCGGCCGCCAGAGTCACGCGCTCCCACGTCCAGTACCGGTGGCTCATCAGAGCCGAGAACAGCACCGCCAGGGCCACCAGAACCGCAGCCCACGCTGGAACGCCGAAGAACCCGAGGCCCGCGCGGACCGCGATGAACTCCGTGATCAGCGTCAGAAAATTGCCGATCCCGAGGTCGATCATCGAGAACCAGCCCCAGAACGGCCCGAAGCGCTCGAAGATCAGCTCCGCGTGCCCGCGATGCGTCGCTGCGCCCAACCGCACCGTCATCTCCTGCACCACGACGGCCATGCCAAACGTCAGCACCACAAACGGAATGAAGAATCCGACCCCGAATTTTGCTCCGGTCGCCGCATACGACAGCATGCTCGGCCCGTCGTTCTCGCCCAGCATCACCAGGATGCCTGGTCCGATCAGCAGCCAGAGCAGCCACGCCCACGACCGCAGTCCGCGTCTGCCGCGAGCTGCCGTCACCCGCGCCCGATCATGCGCGCGATCGATGTCCTCGTGTGTGACGAGGACGTCGTCGTCCGTCGACATTACACGCAAGCTGCGCCCGGGTTGTGCGTTCGCACTCATTCCCTCGCTCTTCCGCGCGTCCTTTCGTGCTTCCTTTTGTCAGATGGCCTCGGCCGGAAATCCAGCGCGCCACGGAGCGCACCGGAACTTCCCTCCGATCTCAGGAGTGTACTTCTCTTTCGCGCCGATGTAAACCATAGTTAACACAATAGTGTTAATAAAAGTTCACATTTCCAGGCCCGGCCCTCCGCCGCTGCGGAAAACTCCAGCGCCGCGGAGACAAAAAGTTCTAAAATACTTACCGGTGATGACGAGTTCTCTCATCTCGTTTCCCCCGCTCCTGCGGCGCTTCCGCCGTGGCCGTCCAGAGCGCGGACGACGCCCTTCAGCCTGATTGGCCGCTCCTCATCCGCTCCGCCCGCCGAACCGCAGCGCGTGAGCTAAGCCCCTTGCGCCTCTCACCACGAAAGGAAACGTCATGAACAGCTTTGGCAGCCAGTCCGAACTCAAAGCCGGCGGCAAGACCTGGGAGATTTTCCGCCTCAGCGCCCTCGAAAAACCAGGCATCAGCCTGGCGCGTCTCCCCTTCAGCCTCCGCATCCTGCTTGAAAACCTCCTCCGCTACGAGGACGGCAAATCCGTCACCGCCGACGACATCGAGTTCCTCGCGAAATGGGACCCGAAAGCCGAGCCTTCCCGCGAAATCTCCTGGATGCCCGCTCGTGTTTTGATGCAGGACTTCACCGGTGTCCCCGCCGTGGTCGATCTCGCGGCCATGCGCGACGCGATGAAGGTCCTCGGCGGCGACCCGCAGAAGATCAATCCCCTCCAGCCCGCGGAGCTCGTCATCGATCACTCCGTCCAGGTCGACGAATACGGCACCGGCAACGCCTACTCCCTGAACGCCGCGCTCGAATTCCAGCGCAACCGCGAGCGCTACGCCTTCCTCAAGTGGGGCCAGACCGCCTTCCGCAACTTCTCCGCCGTCCCGCCCGGCATGGGCATCTGCCACCAGGTCAATCTCGAATATCTCGCCCGCGTCGTCTTCACCACATCGGGTCCAAAGCCCCAGGCCTATCCCGACACGCTCGTCGGCACCGACTCCCACACCACGATGATCAACGGGCTTGGCGTTCTCGGCTGGGGCGTCGGCGGCATTGAAGCCGAAGCTGCGATGCTCGGCCAGCCCGTCTCCATGCTCGTCCCGCAGGTCGTCGGCTTCAAACTCACCGGCAAGCTGCGCGAAGGCGCAACCGCCACCGACCTCGTCCTCACCGTCACGGAAATGCTCCGCAAGCTCGGCGTCGTCGGCAAATTCGTCGAGTTCTACGGCCCCGGCATCGCCGAGCTGCCGCTTGCCGACCGCGCCACCATCGGCAACATGGCCCCCGAATATGGAGCCACCTGCGGCCTCTTCCCGGTCGACGCGGAGACCCTTCGTTATCTCCGCCTTACCGGCCGGCCCGCTGATCAAATCGCCCTCGTCGAAGCCTATTTCAAGGAGCAACATCTCTTTCACACGCCCGACGCACCCGAAGCCGAGTACTCGCAGACCATCGCCCTCGACCTCACTCAGGTCGAGCCCAGCGTCGCCGGACCGAAGCGCCCGCAGGATCGCGTCCTGCTCCGCGAAGCCGGTGCGAGCTTCAGGAAGCAGCTTCCTTCCCTCCTTGGCCCCAACGCCGACAAGGTCGGACAGCGCCAGGCCATCCGCTGGGAAGGTGAAGGCGGCCACGCCTCCGCCAACGGCAACGTGCAATCGACACACGCCGCGCCCGAGCCGAACGGACACATCGCCGCCACCGTGGAGGAACGCTTCGGCGTCGACGTTGAGCCCTACCTCGACCATGGCTCCATCGTCATCGCCGCCATCACCAGCTGCACCAATACCTCGAACCCCTCCGTCATGGTCGCCGCGGGTCTGCTTGCAAAGAAGGCCGTCGAGAAAGGCCTCAGCGTGCCGCCCTGGGTCAAAACCTCGCTCGCTCCCGGCTCCCGCGTCGTTACTGACTACTACGACAAGTCCGGCCTGAGCCAATGGCTCGACAAGCTCCGCTTCAACACTGTCGGCTACGGCTGCACCACGTGCATCGGCAACTCCGGCCCGCTGCCCGAAGACGTCTCCAGGACCATCGAGCAGCATAGCCTCGTCGCCGTCTCCGTCCTCAGCGGCAATCGCAACTTCGAGGGGCGCATCAACTCTGAGGTCCGCGCCAATTACCTCATGTCTCCGCCGCTGGTCGTCGCCTACGCCCTCGCCGGCCGCATCGACCACGACTTCGACAAAGACCCCCTCGGCAAAGATGCCACCGGCCAGTCGGTCTTCCTTCGCGATATTTGGCCTACCCAGCAAGAAGTCTCCAGCGTCATCGCGTCGGCCATTAATTCCGACAGCTATACGAAGGAATACGCCACCGTGACGCACGGCGACGCCAACTGGCAGAAACTCAGCTTCCCCACCGGAGACGTTTACCAGTGGGAGCGCGACTCCACCTATATCCGCAAAGCGCCTTACTTCGACGGCATGCCCGCGCAGCCGGCTCCGGTCCAGGAAATCACTGGTGCGCGTGTTCTCGCGGTCCTCGGCGACTCCGTCACCACCGACCACATCTCGCCGGCGGGCTCCATCAAGCTCAACGGCCCAGCCGGAAAATACCTCACCGAGCACGGCGTCAAACCCGCCGACTTCAACTCCTACGGATCGCGCCGCGGCAATCACGAAGTCATGGTCCGGGGGACGTTTGCTAATGTAAGACTCCGTAACAAGCTCGCGCCCGGCACCGAAGGCGGCGTCACACGTCTCCTCCCCGAAGGCGAACCAATGTCCATCTACGACGCCTCGGTGAAATACGCCGAGCGCGGCACGCCGCTCATCATCCTCGCGGGCAAGGAATACGGCTCCGGCTCCAGCCGGGACTGGGCTGCCAAAGGCCCGCGTCTGCTCGGCGTGCGCGCGGTCATCGCCGAGAGCTTCGAGCGTATCCATCGCTCGAACCTGGTCGGCATGGGCATCCTCCCGCTCCAGTTTGCCGCCGGCGAAAACCCCGAGAGCCTCGGCCTCACCGGCGAGGAAACCTACGACTTCCCTGGCCTGAAGGCCCTGCTCGACTCCAAACTGGCCGACAGCAAGACCCTCAAAGTCCGCGCCACAGCAGGCGGCAAAACCACGGAATTCGAGGCCAGGGTCCGCATCGACACACCCCAGGAGATCCTCTACTTCGAGCACGGAGGCATCCTGCAGTACGTCCTGCGACAGCTCGCTGGAACAACGAAGACCATCGCCTGAAGCGCGGGAACAAAAGAAACGCTCCAGCCTCCGGGTGCGTCTATGCAGACATGCATTCGCGCCCGCTGTACTTGCCATTTCTCGGATTTGGGTTGTTCGCGCTCATCGCTGTCCCGCAAACCGCGAACAACCGCAAGCCGCCGGTTCCGCCCGCGCGGTACACCGATCAGGGCGCGATCCCCATGCCCGCGGATCGAACAGCCGATTCCTACGCCATCTATTCCATGCTGATGCCCGGCCAGGAGTTCGCCAGCATGGCTCACGAGCAAACTTCACAGTGGGCGATCGCCGGCATCACCATCAACGACGGAGACCGCAATCCGGCGATCCCTCCACAAGGACAGCTCAAGGCTCCTCCCGAGAACCTGGCTGGTTTCCAGGAAGCCGTCCTCGATTACGCAACCAATAGATATGTTCGTATCGCACTCACCAGGGATGCATTTCATCTGGATCATCCGTTTTCGCTCCTCCGTCCGGATGAAGTCGCCGCGCTGCGCGCCTCGAGGACGGATGCGCAGGTCAGTTCGGAAACGCAGTCGCAGTGGTCGGGCTTCCCAGGCGTAACGTTTTTCAGCGAAGTCTACTTCGATACCAAACACCAGGCCGCACTGGTCTTTATGAATGACTGGTGTGCCCACCTGTGCTCCTCGGGAAGTTGGATTTATCTCGAGAAACGCGGCGGCCAATGGGTCCGCCGCTCCGGCGTCGTGACCGGCGGCGCATAGCTTAGAGGGTCTGGCTCACCTTCTTCGCGCCCGTTCTCTCTGCAGTTCTCGCCACACTTCGCTCTTCGACACTCCGCGCTCGCGGGCGATATGCTTCAACGCGTCCTTCTCCGTCAGCCCCCCGGACTTTGACAGCTCCGCCAGCCGCTCCTCGACGCTGGCTGCCCCAGATCCCGCCTCGCCGAACCCTGGTTGCGCCTCGACCAGCAACACCATTTCACCGCGAATGCTGTCGCGCTCCGCCAGCCGCTCCCGCACTTCGCGCACTGTCCCGCGCAGGAATTCTTCGTGAATCTTCGTCAGCTCGCGCGCCAGTACAACCCGGCACTCTGGTCCCCATACGGTCTCAACATCGGCCAGCGTCTCGACAATCCGATGCGGCGCTTCATAGAAAACCAGCGTCGTCGGCCCTGATAAGCCCGCCGCGAGCACCTCGAGTGCAGTCCGCCGTGCTCCCGCTTTCGGCGGCAAGAATCCAACAAAGGAGAACCTCTCCGTGTTTAGCCCTGATCCGACCAGAGCCGCCAAAGCCGCGCTCGCGCCCGGAATGGGATAAACCGGAATCCCCGCCGCAATCCCTGCCGCGACCAACACCATCCCCGGATCGGAAATGCCCGGTGTTCCCGCGTCAGATACAACAGCAATGCGCGCGCCGTTCTTCAGCTCCTCAATCAGCTGCAGGCTGCGCTCCGCCTCGTTATGCTCGTGGCTGCTGATCGTTGGCGTGGTGATGCCATAGCGGTCGAGCAGCTTGCGCGTCTGCCGCGTGTCCTCGCACGCGATGCGGTCCACGGATCGCAACACACGCAGCGCCCGCATCGTGATGTCTTCAAGGTTGCCGATCGGCGTCGAGACGATATAAAGACCGGGCGCCAGGGCTTCGTTAGTCACGATTCAGTGTCGACGCGCTCGAGACGGCGATATTCCGCCAGCAGGCCCATGCTGCTGCTCAGATTCTGCCAGGTGACGATGCCGACAATGCGCCCGCTCTCCGCGACCGGAATCAGCGAGAGCCGGCCGCTGCCGATGCGCCGTATCAGCGCGCCCAGCGAATCATCCGGCTGCGCGATCTGAAACGCCCGCGACATGATGGCCTGAATGTAGCCATTGCCGCCGTGCCGCAGCGCCTGAATAATCCCCTGCCGCGACACCACGCCCACCAGCGCCGCGCCGCGCACCACCGGAAAATCGTCCTGCAGGCTGTGGATGGCTTTGTAGAGTGCGTCGGACAAAGTATCCGACGGCGAGAGGGTGTCGAAGTCCGTCAGCATCACGTCGCGCATGCGCACTGTCTCGACCACCGACTGAAACAGCACGCCCTGATCTTCCAGTTGCGCGCCAATGAACACGAAGAACCCGCCCATGATGAACCACGGGCTGAGCGATGCCGCCAGGTGCGTATTGGGAATCGCCAGCAGCGCCAGCCCGGCAACCACGGCGCCGATCCCCAGCATCTGCCCTAACCCCGACGCAGCACGCGTGGCCTGTGCCACACCGCGCGTGCGCGATAATCCGCTCCGCATCAGCCGCCCTGCATCCAGTGGATACGCCGGAATACAGTTGATGACCGCAAGCGCCACGTTGAGCCAGATCGTCGACCGCATCAGGTGCGCAGGCGTCACAATCGGCAACGCGGCAATCGGCACCTGCGACGTCGCTCCTTCAATCAGCGCGGTCACCAGCGCGGCGAAGGCGAGATTCGACAGGGGACCGGCCACCGTCAGCGCCCACTGCGTCGAGCCCTCCGTCGCCCGCTCCGCCATCTCCGGGCTCGAATACGAGAACAGGCCCCCAATCGGCAACAGCAAAATGCTGCGCACCGTGAGGCCGTGGTAGGCTGCGACCATCGCGCGCACTGCCTCACGTCCCAGCACCGCGCCAAACAGCAGGAACCACAAAAAAACGCCGCGCCACGAGGCCATTCCCGACAAATTCGTCGAGAGTACGCAAAAAACCAGCAGCAGCAGAAAGAAATAATGAATGCGCAGGTGCACTCCAAACCAGCGTCCGAGCGGCAATGACCAGGCGCGCATCCTTCTCTCCTTCCTTGCCGTTATTGTAGAGGGTCGGCCAAGCTTTCCACGGAGAAACCGATGCGTGTGATTGGCGGGCAATATCGCTCGCGGATTTTGCAGGCGCCGCGAGGCCTGGACACGCGCCCCACCAGCGATCGCCTTCGCGAAACCCTGTTCAACATTCTGGCGCCGCGCATCGAGGGCGCTGTCTTTCTCGATCTCTACGCAGGATCGGGAGCAGTCGGCATTGAAGCGCTCAGCCGCGGCGCGCGCGAGTCCATTTTTGTCGAGCAGGCCGATGCTGCCAACCGCACCATCCGCGCCAATCTCGCTACGCTTGGCATCCGAGGCAACTACGCGCTGGAACCGCGCACCGTCGCCTCAGGAATCCGCCGTCTGGCAGAGACCGGCCGCAGGGCCGATCTGGTTTTTCTCGACCCGCCCTATGCCGAAGCCGGCGAATATACAGTTGCGCTTAACCTGCTCGGCGGGGATTCCAGCAGCATCCTTGCGCCCGGCGCTCTCGTGATCGCCGAACACGAGAAACGCCGCGACCTCGACGCACAATACGGGACCCTGGTTCGCTATCGCGTTCTCAAGCAGGGCGACGCGGCTCTCGGCTTCTATCGCATCGACTCTCCGGATCCAGCCTGAAAAGCATCGCCCGTGCGCAGATCGACGACGAAGGGCACTTCCCGGTCCGTAATCAGATCCCATCCAAAGCCATAGAGCTCATCGCCGCGAACTTCCGTGAGGCGCAGCCCTTCCGACGAAAGCCGCCGCGTCCGCCACGCTTCGCCGTCCGCACTCCAGGCCAGCAGCGCCTGATGACCCACGAAGAGCAGCAGATTCTGCTTCAACAGCGAACCCACCTCGAGCACCGGCCGAAACGCGAGCTGTTCGAATTTCGCGGGCGCGAGCGTATTCACAACAAACGCATACCCACCGGCAACCGCGCACAGATCGTCGGCGCCGGGGCAGCTCCACACTCCGGTCGGCGCCGCCGGGTCCGCAAACCCGAGCGCAAACGTCGCCAGAAACTTCACCGCTTTCCCCGCCGGCCGCACCATGACTTCCAGCGCGCCGCGTTCCACCTCTTCCGCCTCGCGCGGATACGTGTAGCAGCGCAGCGGCTTGATCAGCGGCCTCTTCGGCAAAATCTCCGCCTCCCAGGAATGCGGGAAGGCCAGCGTTATGGTTCGGGGCTGAAGTTGAGAATCCATTCCAGTTGCTCCGGCGTATCGGGAACCGCGAATCCGCGCGCACGTTCAATCCGGCGCAGCGCTTCGGCCGCGTCCCAGCCCAGTGCGATCATCACCGACGCAATCAGGACGGTCGCCCGGCCGATGCAGCCGCGGCAGTGCGCGCCCACGCT
The DNA here is from genome assembly GCA_964535525.1 of uncultured Acidobacterium sp. Lineage (GTDB taxonomy): Bacteria > Acidobacteriota > Terriglobia > Terriglobales > Acidobacteriaceae > Palsa-343. The sequence continues at coordinate 15,955 of CAZHTJ010000031.1, forward strand.
CTTGCCCGCTCGCACCTGATCGCGCAAATCCGCTGTCAGTTCTCGAAAGCTCGCCAAATTGGACGGTGTGCATCGATCCAGGATGGGATACGAAACGAATCGCATCCCCAGCTGCCGCGCGATTTTGCCCTCTTCGATGAGGCCCAGCTCTTCGCTGTCCTGCGGCGTCAGCAGAGACACCAGCACATCGATTCCCTCGTCTCGCACTCTTTCAAGATCCGCCTGCAGACCCTCGCCGCCGCGCGGGCGCAGCACGATCGCCAGTCGGGAAGGCTTGGCTTCTTCGATCCAGAGAACTTCTTTCATCGGCCTCCGCTCATGAACTGTTCGATGCGCTGGCGCACATTCAGCACATGCACCGGCAGGTCAAAACGGCTGCCCTCTTCGATGATCGGAATCAGCTTGTCGAATTCGGGACCGGAGTGCGAGCCCGTCAACGCGATGCGAACCGGATGAAAAAGGTCCTTTCCTTGCGCCCCGGCCTCCGTCTTGATCTCGTTCATCCACGCCTTGAATTGCTCCGGCGTTATTGGCCCGGAATGCGAGGCAACCCGCGCAGCAAAGGCTGCCAGGACTTTCTGCGCCGATTCAGTCGCCAGAATTTCCCTGTTCTCCTCATTCTGTCGCGCCGCCGCCGGACTGAAACGAAACACGAACCCTGCCTTCACCGGCAACTCGTCGAGCTGGCTGACCGCGGGCAGAAAGAGCGCCAGCAGCTTGCCAAACCACGCCTCCACCGCAGCCGTCGTCACTTGCCATCCGCCATTGTGCGACGGCAAAAGTCCGGCGCCGGCGAAATACGACCACGCCAGTTCCGCCACGCGCTCTGGATCGGCGGTCTTCAGATAGTGGCGATTCAGCCAGTGCAGCTTCTCGAAATCAAACACCGCGGGCGAAGCCGTTACCCGCTCCAGCCGAAACTCCTGCACCAACTCATCAAGCGAAAAAATCTCCCGCGTTCCGCCTTCCGCACCCCACCCCAGCAGCGCCAGATAATTCACCAGCGCCTCCGGCAGGATTCCCATCGCGCGAAAACTCGCCACCGACGTTGCGCCATGCCTTTTCGAAAGCCGCTCGCGATCGCTGCCGAGAATCGTCGACAAATGCGCAAACTCCGGCGGCTTCCATCCGAACGCCTCATAAATCGCCACCTGTTTCGGCGTGTTTGAAATGTGATCGTCGCCGCGAATCACATGCGTGATCTCCATCAGCGCGTCGTCCAGCGTCACAACATAGTTGTAAACCGGTATTCCATTCGATCGAACCAGAATCGGATCGCTGACTGTCTCGTTCGGAAACTCTACGACGCCGCGGATCAAATCGTGAAAACGCAGCGGATGATCGGGGATGTGCAGCCGCACGGCAAACAGCTCGCCCTTCGCGGCGCGGGCGGCGGAATCGGCATCCGCGATCTGGCTGCAACGTCCGGAATAAACCTGCGGCCGATGGGCGGCGGCCGCCTCACGACGCTCCGCCTCCAGTTCCTGCGCCGCGCAGAAACACCGGTAAGCCTTGCCCTCCGCCAATAGCCGATCCGTATGCTCGCGATAGATCCCCAGCCGCTCCGATTGCCGGTACGGCGCGTGCGGCCCCTCCACGCCCGGTCCCTCGTCCCAGTCCAGTCCGAGCCACAACAGATCCTCCATCAGCTGCGTCTCGTGGCGCGCCTCGCTTCGGTCCAGGTCCGTGTCTTCAATACGCAGCAGGAACGCTCCGCCGGTGTGCCGCGCAAAGAGCCAGTTGTACAGGGCGGTCCGGGCGTTCCCCACGTGGAGAAAGCCGGTGGGCGACGGCGCAAAACGGACCCGAGGGGCTGGAGCAGTCGCAGTCATGAGCGGGGTCAACCTTTGATCTTATGGAACCCGCCGCGGCGCGACAACTTCCCACCTCAAGAGCGCCGCGAAATCGGCGTTGCCCCCGCTCCTGTCTCAGCTCACTCCGAGCCGTCACTGAACACCCGCAGCGCTCTGCCCCCCACAATCACCTTCGCGTCAACCTCCTCCTCCGCGAACGGATCATCGATATTCTCCGTGTTCAGCACCTGCCTCCACGGGAAGGCCGCCGGGGGGGCGGGCAGCGTAAACTCGACTCCCTCAGCCGCCGCGTTCACCAGAATCAGGAAACAGTCGTCGACGATCGGACATCCGTCCTCATCCGTGATTGCCAGCGTCGTTCCGTTCAGCATCAGCGCCAGCGAGCGATTCCAGTCCGCCGCCCAGGCCTCCTCACCCAGCTCGCGCCCGTCGGTGTTGTACCACGCGATGTCGCGCACAACCGACCCGCGAATCACGCGATCCTGAAAGAACTTTCTCCGCCGCAGGTTCGGATGGTTGCGCCGCAGATGGATCAGCTTCACCGTGAATTCGAGAAGCCGTTCGCGCGCCGGAGTCAGCTTCCAGTCGAACCAGGTCAGCTCGTTGTCCTGGCAGTAGCCATTGTTGTTTCCCTTTTGCGAGCGCGCGAACTCATCGCCGCCGCAAATCATGGGTACGCCCTGCGATAGAATCACCGTCGCCAGAAAGTTCCGCATCTGCCGTTCGCGCAGCTCGTTGATCGCCGGATCGTCTGTCGGACCTTCCGCGCCCATGTTCCATGAGTCGTTGTTGTTGGTGCCGTCGCTGTTGTTGTCTCCGTTGACCTCGTTGTGCTTTTCGTTGTAGCTCACCAGGTCGCACAGCGTGAAGCCGTCGTGCGCGGTAACGAAATTGATCGACGCATACGGCCGCCGCCCATCCATCTGATACAGATCGGAAGACCCCGTCAGCCGATACGCAAAATCCGAAAGCAGACCGCTGTCTCCTTTCCAGAAACGCCGCACGGTGTCGCGATATTTTCCGTTCCACTCCGCCCACAACACCGGAAAATTGCCCACCTGGTAGCCGCCGTCGCCCACATCCCACGGCTCGGCGATCAGTTTCACATCGGCAATGGTCGGGTCCTGGTGGATCGTGTCGAAGAAGCTCGACAGCTTCGACACTGCATGCAGCTCACGCGCCAGCGTGCTCGCCAGGTCGAAGCGGAAGCCGTCCACATGCATCTCCGTCACCCAGTAACGCAGCGAGTCCATCACCAGCTTCAGCACCTGCGGCTGCATCAGGTTCAGCGTGTTGCCCGTGCCCGTGTAATCCATGTAGTGGCGCGGCGCATCCGGCACCAGCCGGTAATACGTCGTGTTGTCGATCCCCTTCATCGACAGCATCGGCCCCAGCTCATTGCCTTCGCAGGTGTGGTTGTAGACCACATCGAGGATCACCTCGATACCGGCCCTGTGCAGCGTCTTCACCATCTGCTTGAACTCAACCACCTGCTGCCCCTCATCGCCCGACGAGCTGTAACGCGACATCGGCGCAAAGTAGCTCAGCGTGTTGTAGCCCCAGTAATCGCGCAGTCCGCGATCCACCAGGTGGCCCTCGTCGATGAAGTGATGCACCGGCAGAAGCTCGACCGCGGTGACGCCAAGCTTCTTCAGATACGCGATGCTCGGGTCGCACGCCAGTCCCGCGTAGGTGCCGCGCAGCTTCTCCGGCACCGCATCGTTCAGCTTCGAGAAGCCGCGGACATGAACCTCATAAATGATCGAGTCTGACAGCGGAGTTTCCGGCGGGACATCGCCCTCCCAGTCGAAATCCTCATCGATGACGATCGACTTGGGCACGCCATCCGCAGAGTCCTCGTCGTTCCTCTTCAGATCGTTGCCGCTTGCAAGCTCGTAAGGAAATATCGGCGCTTTCCAGTTCACCTCGCCCGTCAGCGCCTTCGCGTACGGATCCACCAACAGCTTGTGCGGGTTAAAACGCAGCCCCTTCTCCGGCTCCCACGGCCCTTCCACTCGATATCCGTAGCGCTGGCCTGGCTTGATGTCGCGGATGAATCCATGCCAGACAAAAGCCGTCCGCTCTCGGAGCGCGACGCAATCGATCTGTTCGCCGGACTCTTCGAAGAAGCACACCGAGACGGAGGTGGCATTTTCAGAAAAAAGTGAGAAGTTCGTTCCAATAGCGGTGGGCGTGGCGCCCAGAGGGTACGGCTTTCCTGGTAACAAGGTTCGGCGCATGAAGATTGGCTCTCGCGGAGAAGAAATGAATGGCAGCCAATACTCAGATGCAGAAAACGGTCAGGCGTCGGCACGCCAAGCTGCGCGCTCCCCTCGCACGCGCCGGAAACTCAGGTCGCCATCCCCAGACCCACGAGATTCGCGGCCGCGATGATCGTCACCATCCCGCTCCACAGCAGCTGCACCGGCCGGCCCGATGCGCCGCGCCATTCTCCCAGCGCCAAACCCACGATGCCGCCGAACAGCACATACCCGCTCATATGCAGCATCCAGTTCACGAAGCTCAGATGCACCGGAATATTCGCTGCTCCCCACGCATAGAAGAAAAACTGCAGATACCACATGATGCCGCCCGACGCCGCCATGCAGGTGTTCACCAGCAGCGTCCGCCCTGTCTGCGACCAGTCCGCCCGCACCGACAGATCCTTCCGATACGCGAGCCGCGTAAAGCAATAGGCAAAATTCACCAGCGCGCCGCCGCCCATGATGATCACGTAGCTCGGCAGCGCCGCATACAGAGGCTTCACCCCTGCCTGCTGCGCGGCGGCGGCAATTGGCCTGGCTGCGTCGATGGCAAACGACATTCCAGATGAAAAAATCCCGCACACCACGGCGAGCATCAGCCCCTTCGCCAGGTTGAACTCCTCGGCGCGCACGCCCAGCCGTTGTTCCTTTTGGTGACCGGCCCACGAAACGATGGCAATTCCCGCCAGCGCCAGCACCACGCCCGCCATGGTGAAGCGCCCGCTGCGGCTCGTGAGTAAATAACCCACCTGGCCATGCATGATCGGCGGCACCAGCGTGCCCACCACCAGCGTCACGCCAATGGCGACGCCGATCCCAAGGGACATGCCCAGATACCGCATGGTCAACCCGTAGTTCACGTTGCCGACGCCCCACATGCAGCCGAAGAGAAACGTCCTCAGCAAAACGCCCGCCGGAATCCCGGCATAGAAGCCGTGAAAATCCGGGAGCAGAATCAGGCTGACGATGGTCGGCAGCAGCACCCAGGAGAAAACGCCGGCGACCGCCCACGTCGTCTCCCACGACCACTTCCTCACCTTCTCAATGGGCGCATAGAACGACGCAGCGGAGGCCGCACCGACCATGTGCCACCCGATCCCGCCAAGAATGGCAGAGGTCATTCAGGTTCCTTTCGGTGCCCGCGCGCGTCACGCAACCGGCACTGCGGCAAGCGCGGACACTTTGTCCGCAATCAATTGGGGCGCGAGCGAGCCTGAGGACTGCTCGATCCGCGCCCATTGTATTGCGAAATTCCCGAGCGTGGAGCTTTCCACCGAACACCGCCGCACCGGCAGCCCCGTCGCACTCGAAGTCAGCGTGTTCAAATACTCATTCTGGCTTCCTCCGCCAACCACGCAGATGTGACGCGGCCGCCGCTCCGTCATCTGTTCGATGTCGCGCAGCAGAGATCCATAGCGGTCGGCCAGGCTGTGAAAAATCAGGTTGGCGTACTGCGGCGCGTCGTCGCATCTCTCCTGCAACAGTGCGTGCCCGAGCCGCTTTCGCTGTTCGTTGATGCGCGCCATCATGTTGCCCGGGGGCAGCAGCGCCGGATCATCGAGGTCCAGCAAAGCATCCGGCGCGGGCAGCCGTCGCGCATCGGCAATCAACTCCATCACGCCCCATGCGCGATCCCGATCCCACAGACTCATGCATTGCCGCAGCAGCCACATCCCGGGGATGCCGCGATGAAACAGAATGCCCCCGTCGGCCGCACCCAGATTCGTGAATCCCCGCGCAAACGCATCCTGCGTGCGCACGCTCTGCTCCAGCACCGTCCCCACCAGCGACCATGTGCCGGAGCTGATGTAAGCCCAGTCGTCCGGTCGTTCCGGAATTCCAGCGATCGCCGACGCCGTGTCATGACAAGCCGGCGCGATGAGCTGCGTCTTCGCGAACGCGGGCATGCGCAGCAGATCATTCCGCAGCAGTCCCATCGCTGTTCCCGGCTCAACAATCTCCGGTGCGGCCGCGCGATCCAGACCCAGGGCCGAAAAAATCTCTTCGGACCAGGCCCGCGTTTCCGCGTCGATCAGTCCCGTGTGCGTAGCGTTCGTATACTCCGCGACGCGCGGCGCACCCAGCCAGTGCAGAATGTACTCCGGCAGATTCACCCAGGGCGCCGAATCAGGTATCCCGCTGCGCCGATCCGCATACAGCTGATAGATCGTGTTGATGGGCTGAATCTGCACGCCCGTATGCGCGTACAGCGTTGCGGCGGGCACAAGCTCGTGCACTGCCTCCATCGCCGCTCGCGTCCGCTCGTCGCGATAGCAGAACGGCGGCGCCAGCGGATTGCCGCTCTCGTCCAGCCGCACGTAGTCGACGGCCCATCCCGTAACGCCAACCCCCCCGACGCCTTCCGGCGCAAGCTCCGCGCACGAATGAAGACCGGCTTCCAGTTCCGCGCGGATGCGCTCCAGATCCCAACGCCAACCCCTGGCTCCGTGATCCCGCGGGCCATTTTCGAAACGCCGCACCATCGAGATGCGCGGTTCGCAGCCATGCCATCGCAACAGGGAAACCCGGCAGCTCTCCGCGCCCAGGTCGATCGCGGCCAGCGCCGGCCCGCCGTTCACCGCAGGAATGCCTCGGGCAGCCCGCCGTCCACAGGAATCAGATGCCCCGTCGTGCAGCGCGTGCTCGGTCCGGCAAGAAACAGAATCGCCTGCGCGCATTCCTCCGGCGTAATCGGCTGGTGCGTCAGCGTGCGCTTCGCATAGAACCCCGCCAGCAGATCGCGCAATTGATCCTCGGTCGCCGCCGCGTCGAACGCAATCCCATACTTCGTCAGCGACGCAATCACCCGCTCCCGCGGAAACATCGTTGACCCCTTCACCACCGTCGCCGGGCTGATGCCGTTCACGCGCACACCCGGCGCCAGCGAAACCGCCAGTTCCCGCGCCAGATGGCTAAGCGCTGCCTTGCTCACGTCATACGCTTCGCTGCCGCGCTTGGGCACCACAGCATTCGCCGAACTGGTTAGCACAATGCTGCCGTCAATCTGCTCGGCGGCAAAAATCTTCGCGGCTTCCTCCGCCAGCAAATAATTCGCCGTCACATTCAGATCGAGAGTCGTCGACCACATCGCGTCGCTGATCGTCCCCTGCTGTGACGACGGAAAGATGGCCGCCGTGTTAATCAGAATGTCGAGTCCACCAAAGTGCGCCACAGTGCCGCGCAGCGCCGCCGCAATAGAGGCGCGGTCCCGAATGTCCACAGCCATCGCGGCAATCGCCTCTCTGCCTGCCGCCTTTTGCGCCTCCTGCGCCACCGCCTCCGCTCCAGCCAAATCGCGGTCTGCGATCATAACGTGCGCTCCACGTTCCGCCGCCAGCAGCGCGGTCGCGCGCCCAATCCCACTCGCCCCGCCCACAATCAGCGCAATTCTGCGGCTTAGTTCCTTCTCCGCCGGTTGCCGCCGGATCTTCGCGTCCTCCAACAGCCAGTACTCAATCCGAAACGCCTCCAGCGCGGGCAGCGCTACATAATTTGTATAGACCTCGAACACCTCGCACGGCGCAGCAGCTCCCGCCTGCGGCAAATCCTTCACCTCCGCTTTGCCCGCCAGCGCGCTCGCTCCCTGCATCACATGAATCGCATTCGTGTAGAACTCGCCCACTACGCGCGACTCGCTCTTGGCCTTGCCAAACGAAAACATGCCGATCCCCGGAATCAGCACCACCGTCGGATTCGGATCGCGCATCGCCGGCGACGTGGCCTCGCGATGCTTTTGGTAATAATCCGCGTACTCTGAGCGATACGTCTCGAGCGCCGCTTCAACCTTCTTCTGCAGTGCCGCGACATTATCTGTCGCAGTCGCAGGCACAAATAAGGGTCGAATCTTCGTCCGAATGAAGTGATCCGGGCAGCTCGTGCCCAGATGCGCGAGCGCCGCGCCATTCTTTGAGTTCACAAAGCGCAGCACATCCTCGCTGTCCGACCAGCTGCCGATCAGCCGTCTCTGCTGTGAGACGCGCCCGCGCACAAACGGCAGCAGTTCCAGGGCGATCTCTCTGCGGTCTTCCCGCGCAGCAAGCGCTGCTCCGCCGAAAATCGCCGCGCCCTTGCGCTCCACGTGCTCCTGCACAAACTGCCCCAGATGGTCGATCATCGTCAGCGTGTTGATATAGCATTCCCGCTGCATCTCGCCCCACGTGAACAGCCCGTGCCCGCCCAGCACAATGCCGTCGCACCCCGGATTTTCTCGTACCGCGCGCCGCATCATCATCGCAAGCTCAAACCCCGGACGCTGCCATGGCACCCACACCAGCGAGTGCTCAAACTCCCGATTGAACTCCTCCATCTTCTCCTTGCCGTTGGCCGCAGCCGCCATCGCTATGGCCCAGTCCGGATGCAAATGGTCCACATGCCGGAAAGGCAGGAATCCATGCAGCGGCGTGTCAATGGAAGCAACCGTCGGATTCACCCCGAAAGTACACAGCGGATACAAATCCACCACCGCATCTTCCTCAGCCACACCTCGATACTGCGACTCAATCGCCAGCAGCCTGTCCAGATACAGCGTCGCGAACCCCGCGCGCTTGATGCTCCCTAAGTCGCCACCGCTGCCCTTCACCCACAACACGTCCGTCTTCTCGCCGGTCAGCGGATCGGCCTGCGCCACCTTGGAGCTCGTATTTCCGCCGCCAAAATTCGTGATGCGCAGATCGGCTCCCAGCAAATTCGACCGGTAGCGCAGCAACTCCGGCTCGTCCAGAGTTGCCGCCGTCTTCTCATCCCACAAGTCCGCGAGATAGCGCAGCGCAGTCAGCGTCTTCATTCGTTCACCTTCCCCACAGTTCTTCAGGCATAACTTGAAATCGATTGAGCATTCCGCGCCCCGCGCTCGCTCCGGATGCGCTCGACATAGCCGCTCGCTCGCAAAGCCGCAAGCGGATCCTCCGGCAGACCGTGCGCCCTGCGCCATTCCCGCACCAGCGGCCGCACGTCAAACCAGAAACCCTGGCGCAGGCATTCTTCGGCCTCCACCAGCCGGCATTCATCCTGCAACGCGGCCAGCCGCTCGCGATCCACCAGCGCCGCCTTCGCGAAAATCTCCTGTGCGGTCGAAACCGTCTGCACCATTGCTTCCATCTTGCCCTTCAGATTGTGGCTTTGATCGATCATGAACGCTGTCGTCGCCAGCGCTTCGCTGTCGCACAGCAGCTCGTGAAAAATCCTGAAAATCTGATAGGGATCGATGGACCCCAGCGTCAGATCGTCGTCCGCATAGCGCCGATCATTGAAGTGGAAGCCGCCCAGCCGCCTCTCGCGCAGCAGCCACACCACGATCTGTTCGATGTTCTGGCCTGCATAATGGTGTCCAGTATCGACCAGCACCACCGCCTTCTCGCCCGCTTGCCGCGCCGTCAGCAGCGCCATCCCCCAGTCGCCCAGATCCGTGTGATAGAACGCCGGCTCGAACGGCTTGTACTCCACCAGCAATCGCTGATCCGCGCCCAGCGCTCCATGCACCTGCCGCAGCGCCTCCGCCATCCAGTCAACGCGCCGCCGCATACTTTGCGTGCCAGGATAATTCGAGCCGTCCGCCAGCCACAACGAAACATCGCGGGACCGCAGCGCCTTCGCGATCTCCACTGACTCCACCAGATGATCGAGCGCCATCCTCCGCACGTCGGGATCGGGATTGCACACCGATCCGAATTTGTACTCTTGCCTCTCAAAGAGGTTCGGATTGATCGAGCCCGCGCGAACACCGTGTTTCGCTTCAAGATCGAGAATCTTCCGCGTATCGCCCAGCCCTCCCGGCAAGTCCCACGCTACGTGCAGCGCCAAGGTCGGCGTCATTCCGGTCAGAGCGTGGACTTCCGCCGCATCCGCAAACTTCTCCTCGATCGTAGTCGCTGCCTCTGCCTGCAGAAATTTCCCGAACCGCGTTCCGGTGTTGGCAAATCCCCAGGAAGGCAGCTCAATCCGCAACGAATCCAGCGCACGGCTCACCTGCTCCTGATGCTCGCTCAACATTGCTCTCCGTCTCGCACGCTCACAATTAACTAGAAGACATCAAATCGCCCTCGGATTACAACCGTCAGCACCTCACGGCGACTGATTTCCTTCAGGTGACGAAGCCCCCGGCACCATCCGCAGCGGCCCCAGGATTCCCGACGGCAGCGGCTCCAGATGATCCATATCCTGGGGCGCGAACCGCTTGCCATAGCGAAACCACAGCAACCGGTAATCCGCCGGAGCCCGCCCGGCCAGCTCGTTGATGGCGGTATTTGCAACTACGAGCTTCAGCTCGTTCGAACCGGGATGGAGCAGCGGCCCGATATCGATGGTGAAGGGTGGATGCCACACCGGCCCCGCCAGCTTTCCGTTCACGTAAACCAGCGCGGCATCGCGCAACGGTGCGTCAAACCACGTCCGCATTCCCGGCAAATTCAGCTTCGTGCGCTCCACCGGCTTTCCCTCGCCAAAATCCAGCAAAACCGAACCGGCCCCCGCGACATTCTCCGGAACATCGACCGTCCGTGTATACGTCACCGTGCCTGAGTAGTATTCTCCGGCCTTGTCATCGGCCCATGAATGCAGGGTTTCCATCGTTTCATGCACACCGGACTTGTCGAATGTCACCTGCCAGTCGTGGCTCAGGTCGATAGGCGCGAAATTTGTCACCGTCGCGGTTGCATTTGACGCCGCATGATCCGAGAAGACCACCACCCTCGACTCATACGGAGCCAAATCCATTTTCACCACCGGACCATGCCCTGCGCCCGAAGTTCTGCCACTAAACGGATCCCACCACTCCGCAGCGCTTTTCTCAGTGCGGAATGTCGCCGTAAACGAGTGCCCGCGATTGCCCGTGTTCGCTACGAAATAAATATCCGCGCCGGCAAGCCGCCGATGAATGAATCCCACCTCCGGCGTGACCGGATCGAGCGCCACATCCGCCTTCAGGAACGCCCCAATCGCCGCTCCCAGGTTCGCGGTCTTCTCAATCAGCCTCGCCCGCTTGGCATCCCGTCCAAACAGCTCCTGCGAAATCTGCTGCACCGCCGCGCTGTCCCGTTTCGACTCCACCCACCCCGGCGCACGCGAAGGCTGCTGCTGCGTCGCGAGCACCACTCCCCCGCTCCGCACATATTCCGCGATCTTCCGGTACGTCGCCAGCGGCAGCCGCTCGATGTTCGGAATCACCAGCACTGAGTAGCGAATTCCGACACGATCAATGGCCGTTGAATCGATGAAATCGAAGTTGTAGCCCGCATCGAGGATTGACGGAATCAGCTCCGGCCCCAACAGCTCCGGCATCCGATCGCTCACCGTCGCCTTCCCCGGACTGAATTCCGCCTGGGCATCTTCCTCCGGCAGCAGCACGGCCACATCGTTGGCGGGCTTGCCCTGGCGCAAAAGCCAGCTCACCCGCGACAAATAGCCGGTCACATCCGGCATCACCATCCACCAGGGATTGTGATTGTTGAATACCGCGGCCGCATAGAACGACCATCCCGGCTCCCCGGCCGATGCCGGCGAATACGGCCAGCCATGCCCGACCAGCTGATTCACGCCCTGTAGAAAAAATGTGTCTGCCTCCGCTTTCATGTCGAGCGGCGTCGCCCGGAATACCGGAGAATGCAGCCACGTCCAGGTCTCCGCCGAGGTCACCGACCGCCCGTAGACATGGCTCCCCGACGTGGCCCACCGCGTATAAGAGAACGGCCCGTGCCACTGCGATCCCTCTCCCTCCGGCAAATCGACCAGGGCGTTGCTGGAAAGAGTCACTGCCGGAATGCCATAGCTCTGCGATCGAAACAGCGTGTCGTGCGCTCGCGCCCACGCGTTGATCGCCGCAAGATAATGTTCGTCGATCAGCTCAGCAAGCGTGCGTGCCCAGTCAAAGCGCAGGTCCGCAGCTTGTGGTGTTTTTCCCGCGACCAGCTCCGGCAGATGCGGAGTTAAATCGTAACCGCGCCGGTTACGAAATTCAGTCAGGAGCTCCGGGGTCCAGTCCGATTCGTAAACTTCCAGGCTGTCGCTGAAGACCGAATACGGCGGATGCGTGCCAAACGCGTGCACCAGCGGCTCACCCACATTCTTCAGATGATCCTGCACCGCGGCCGCGCTGAAATGGTCGAGCACGAACCCCTCTGCTCCATTGGCCGGCCGCTTTACCTGCTGCCCGGTGCGGCTCGAAATAAAGAACAGCGCCACCTGCGTCCCGTTCAGTCGCGACGGCACAATCAGCCGCCCCTCCTTCGGATTCTCAACGAGCTGCGCGTGCTCCGCGTCATAGTGCTCCGCTGTTCCCGCCGCGAGAAACGCCGCCAGCAGCGTCTCTCCGTTTTCCATCGCCGGCACAGCAATCGAATCCGCACTCGAAGAAACCGGAACTGCCTCCACACGCAAACGCCCCGCTGCCTCTGTCGCCGGAACCCACGCGCCTCCATAAGGCCACCCGCTGCCCAGCGTGATACTCGTCCGCATTCCGAGCTCGCGCGCTGTATCGGCTGCGAATCCGACCATGCCGAGAAACTCCGGCGACAAAAACCGCATGTTGCGAAATCCCATTTGCGGATCATCGAGCGCCAGTGGATACACGGGCTGAATCTCCACGCCGCCAATGCCACCGGCCTTCATCGTCCGTAGTTCGTGCGCCAGTTCATCGCGCTCCACCGCCGGTCCAAACCACCACCACCGCATCATCGGCCGCGCATCCATCGGAGGCGATGCGAAACCGCGGCGCACCTCGGTCAGAGAATCGTGCTCCCCCTCAATGGTCTGAGCTGTCGGCGCCTTCTGCGCTAAAACCGCGGGCGCCAGAACCAGACCCATCGCAAGACCGCATTGAATTGTTTTCGACAGATAGTTCATGAACTAACGCAAAGTAAAATTGCCTCCCGCCGACTTGATGACCCCCGAGCCGTCGCTCGCCTGCACTTTCACGTTCTCGCCGGTGACATCGGCATTGCTGATGGCGAGGCCATGCTGCGCTTCGATCCTGACATTCTTCAAAACCACTCCTCGAATCGGAGCTTCCGGCAAACCCGCGATCGCTCCGGCCGAAACAATATCTGTCGCCGTTACATTTTCGAGCACGATGTCGTGAAAATGCGGCGTCAGCCGCGTCACCGGCTGCGGCGGGTCCGTATCCGGAGGCAGAATCCTCGGGTAGTACTCGCTGATCACCACCGCATTCTTCACGTTCTTCATATCGATGTCCCGGAAGACCATTGTGCCCACGTCGTTGCCACGGTCCCGATTCGACTTAATGCGAATGCCGTTGTCCGTTCCGTCGAAATGAACGCGCTCTGCCCGGATATTCTTCGCCCCGCCGGCGATTTCGCTGCCCACCGACAGCCCATGCCCATGCAGAAACGTGCAGTCGGAGATCATGATGTCACGGCTCGGATCGTCTGGTCCAGCGGAATTGGCCTGCCCCGACTTAATCGCAACATCGTCATCTCCCACATCGGCGAGGACATGATCGATGAGCACATTCGACGACGAGAAGGGATCGATGGCATCGGTGTTCGGCGAATGCTGCGGAGCGAGAATCCTGACATTCTGAATCGTCACATCATCGGAATAGTAAGGAACCAGTTGCCACATCGGCGAGTTCTGAATCGTCACCCCCTCCACTCGCACGTGCCGGCAATGGTCGAAAACCACCAGCCGCGGCCGCGTATGTTCCGACCCCATCACCCCGTGATCGCCGTGCGCGCGCGCCTCCTCCCACCAATTTTCTCCAGCTCCATCGATCGTTCCCTCACCGCTGATAGCAACGTTGGTCGCATCGGTCGCGCTCACCAGCGACTGCAGGCCCGGTGCGCGAAACTCGGTCTTCGCCGGATAATCCCTGTGATCCGGGGAGCCCAGCAGGGTCGCGCCCTTGTCCAGTTCCAGCGTGATATTGCTCTTCAGTACGATGGGCCCGCTCAGCCACGTTCCCGCGCTCAGCCCCACGGTGCCGCCACCGCGCTGCGCGCACGCATCGATCGCCTTCTGAATCGCCGTAGTGTCCTTCGTTACTCCATCCACCATGGCGCCGTACGCGTGCGGATCGCAGGATGGGGCGGCGTGCGCCCGCGCCGGCGACGCAACAAAAAGGATCAGAGAAGCCGCTCCGCACATTACAAGAGGAAACGTATTTTCCGGTCGCATTCCAGGTCCCCTCACTGGACCCAGGTCAAAACTGCGAATCCAATGATACAGTGGAAGCGCTTCAGTGGTCATACCACTGATCGCAGCCCGATTTGCTCGGGACATTCCGCACCTCAGGACCACACCTATGAATCCGTTCCTGTCCAATCGCCGCGAAATTCTACGTTTCAGCGCTCTGGGCCTGGGCGCCGCTGTTGGCTCAGCGCTGCCCGAAGCCTACGCGGCTCCGCGCTCCTCAGCCCCGGTCGCAGCGCCGGCAGTCTTCGACGTCCGCACCTACGGAGCCACAGGCGACGGCAAGACCGTGGATTCGCCCGCCATCAACAAAGCGATTGAGGCAGCGGCGGCGGCGGGCGGCGGTACGGTCGTTTTTCCTGCCGGCAACTGGCTGAGCTTCTCCATTCGCCTCAGGAGCAGCGTCTCGCTCCACCTCGTTCAGGGCGCGACGATCGTCGCCGCCGATTCTCCGCTTCCCGGCGCGGCCACCGGCTACAACGGCGGAACCTATGATGCCGCCGAACCCAACGCTCCCTGGGAAGACTACCAGGATTATGGTCACAATCACTGGCACAATTCCTTAATTTGGGGAGAGAACCTCAGCGACATCAGCATCACCGGCCCAGGCCGCATTTACGGGAAGGGTCTCAGCTTCGGAGCCAATCGCGTCGCACGCGGAGATTATCCCATCTATGTCGCAGAACAGGCCGGCGTCGGCAACAAGGCCATCGCTCTCAAAAACTGCCACAACGTCCTGCTGCGTGATTTCTCCATCCTGAAGGGCGGCCACTTCGGACTGCTGCTCACCGGCGTCGACAACCTCACCATTGACAACCTCACCATCGACACCGACCGCGACGGCATGGACATCGACTGCTGCCGCAACGTCCACGTTTCCAACTGCACCGTTAACTCGCCCTGGGACGATGGCATCTGCCCCAAGAGCAGCTATGCCCTCGGCTACGCCCGAGCCACGGAAAACGTGACCATCACCAACTGTTACGTCACCGGCACTTATGAACTCGGCACCTTACTCGATGGCACTTTTAAGAAGTTTCCTCCCGATGTTCGCGGCGTCGGCCGCACCGGGCGCATTAAGTGCGGAACGGAATCGAACGGCGGCTTTAAGAACATCACGATCTCCAATTGCGTCTTTGAAGGCTGCAATGGCCTCGCCCTCGAAAGCGAGGACGGCGCGCTCTGCGAGGACATCGCCGTCACCAATATCACCATGCGCGACATCACGACATCGCCCATCTTCGTCCGTCTCGGTGCGCGGCTGCGCGGCCCAAAGGAAACCACCAGGGTCGGCACCATGCGCCGCATCCTTATTAGCAACCTCACCAGTTACAATTGCGCCTCTCGCCTCTGCTCTATCCTCAGCGGCATCCCCGACTACGCCATTCAGGATCTGAAGCTCTCCGGAATCTACCAGCATCACGTCGGCGGAGCATCGCAGGACACCCTCTCCATTCAGCCTCCTGAATACGAGAATAAATATCCCGACCCCGGCATGTTCGGCCCCATGCCCTCCCAGGGATTCTTCCTTCGCCACATCCGCAACGTCGAAATCAGCCACGTGGAGGTTGCTGCCGCCTCACCCGATCCGCGCCCCAGCTTCTATCTCACCGATGTGACCCGCGCCGATTTCATCGCCGTCACCGCACCCGCTGGCGTTCCTGCGTTTCATCTCGATAAGGTCGCCGACCTCCGCATTCTCCTCAGCCGCGCGGCAAAGGACACGCAGGTGGACAGCGCCGATAACCGAATTCTCTGACTTGCGAGTCGGCCATCGCCCCTCTCAATCTGGCGGGGCCTCGCAGATGGCGTGGTCTGACCAACCGCAGTGTCCTCCCGCCCGTCCAGCCGCTCCCGCAAAACCGTGCGGTCCGCGCTTACAGATCGGGCCGGGCCGACGCGACGCGCCATTGCCACGCATCAGAACTGCACCCTGGGCTCGATCCCACGCAGGCCCCCCTCCCGACGGATTTTACGTCCCGATTCCCCTTGACAGGGCCATTTCGGCTCCACGATACTGGTCCGGCTCCGCTAACAGGTCAGACCTCTTTGCACAAGAAACCTGTCAAACTCCCAGTTCTTTGGAGGCCGTATGGTCAACCTAAGTTCCACTCGAATCCCAGCGCTCGGTGCCTGGGTCGCCCGCCTTTGCTTCCTCGCGCTGCTGCTCGTCGCCGTTCGGACGCCGGCCCAGATCGCCGGAACCGCCAATGTCCAGGGCACCGTCCAGGATGCCTCCGGTGCGGTCATTCCAAATGCAACCGTCACGATTACCGATGCCGCAACGCAGGTCAGCCATGCCACAAAAAGTAACAGTGCGGGTGTATTTGTCTTCCCCGGTCTCAACACCGGCACCTACAACGTCAGTGTTGTAGCGCCCGGCTTCGACACCTACGAGCAAACCGGCATTGTGCTTGAAATCGGCAGCAGCATCGCCATCAACGCCGTTCTCAGGGTTGGCCGCACCGAGACGAAAATCGAAGTCCACTCCGAAGGCCTCGCCCTTCAGACCGAAGATGCGTCCTACAAACAGACCATCGACTCCAAAGACATAACCGAGATGCCCCTGAACTCCGCGAGCCGCCAAATCACCGGCCTGCTTGCCGTTTCCGGCGGAGCCAGCACTGCGCCTGGCAATGACTTCACCGGCAGCAAGTACTCCTATCAGACTATTTCCATCTCCATCGCCGGCGGCAATGGCAACACCACCCTGTGGCGGCTCGATGGCGGCGATAACCAGGACTACATGGGCAACGGAAACATGCCCTTTCCCTTCCCAGACGCGGTCAGCCAGTTCAGTCTCGAATCGACGGTGCTCGGCGCTCAGGAAGGTCAGCACACCGGCGGTTACGTCAACGTCGTCACCCGCTCCGGCACGAATGAGTATCACGGATCCGCCTTTGAGTTCATCCGCAACAATTTCATTGACGCAACCAACTTCTATTCGACCCTGAAGGATCAACTGCACCAGAACCAATACGGCGGCACCTTCGGCGGCAGGATCATTCGCGACAAACTCTTCGGCTTCGCCGGTTATCAGCACCTTGAGTCGAAGTCGCTCCAGGCCAATACCACCGCGACTGTGCCCACCGCGGCGAACCTGGCCGGAGATTTTTCCACGACGGACGGCGTTCCTGGCGTCGCCAACAGTAATCCCTGCTCGTCGAATAAGAAGCCTATTCAGCTGGTAGACCCCCTTACCGGCACCGCGCTGGCAGGAAATAAGTATCCTTCCCAGCCCACGTATCTCAAGCAGTCCCTTGCTTTGGACGGCTACCTGCCGAAACCGAATTCAACCTACGATCCGAATAACTGCGGGTTCGTCTCCTACATCATCCCGCTGGATATTTTCGACAACGAGTTTGTTACCCGTGTCGACTACACCATCAACTCGAAGAACAGCCTCTACGGCCGCTACTTCATCGATGGCTATCAGGCGCCGGCTTTCTTCTCGCCCACCAACATCCTCATCACAACGCAGTCCGGAAACATCGAGCGGACTCAGTCGTTCAGTCTTGGGTGGGTCACCACTTTCAATCCGAATCTGGTAAACCAGGCTCACGGAACGGTAATGCGCCGCGTGGACAATCGTGGTTACGCCCCCAACGACATCAACGCCGCCACCCTCGGCGTGAATATCTATCAGGCCGTCCCCAATGGCCTCCAGATCACCGAAGGCAAATTCACCATTGGCGGCGGAACCAACTCCGTTGCCCACTTCAATGACAACACCCTGGCCGTCAACGACGACGTTACCTGGGTTCGCGGCAAGCATCAGATCGCCTTCGGCGGCGAATGGGTGCAAAACGAGCTCAACATCGGCAATGCCTACGAAGCCAACGGCACCTTCACTTTCAACGGCGAATACAGTGGCAGCGGTCCTAACGGGGGCACCACCATCGGCGATCAAAGCCTCGATTTCCTCAAGGGCACTCTCAGCGCCTTCCAGCAGAGCAAAGAACAACAGAACGCGCTCCGCGGGCCGCTTCCCAGCCTCTACATTCAGGACACCTTCCACGCTACCCCGCGCTTCACGCTTGTCGGCGGCCTGCGCTGGGGCCCCAACTTCATGCCTGTCGACTATTTCAATCGCGGCGCGGTCTTCAACTACAACGACTTCCTGAACAACGTCGTCAGCTCCGTCTATCCCAACGCCCCCGCCGGCGTCCTCTTCTACGGCGATAAGGGCGTGCCCCGCGGCTTTACCAAAAACTCGCCCTGGCAGTTCTCTCCCAATCTCGCCGTATCCTGGGATCCCTTCGGCAACGGCAAAACCGTTGTTCGCGCCGGCGGTGAACTGGCTTACGACAAACCGAATTTCTTCACCGGCCAGCGCGCCCAGCAAAATCCGCCGTTTGCCACCGCTATCAGCAACACCCAAACCTCCGGCTCAGGGCCTCTGGCCTTCGGCGCTCCCTGGTCGGTCGGGCAGTTCACCACCAGCCCCTTTCCGCAGCCTGTGATCCCCACTCCCTCTCAGGCGCAGTTCTTCGCGCAGTCCCAGTACATCGTCCTGCCTGATCAATTCCACTCCTCCTACACCGTCCAGTGGACTCTTAGTACCCAGCACCAGTTTGGTCACGGCTGGCAGGGCCAGGTCGACTACATCGGCAACCGCACCGTGCATGACCCCATGGGAACCCCGTTGAGTGCGGCCGTTTATATCCCCGGCAACTGGGGCCCCAACGGCACCGGCTGCTCGCCCATCGTCACTACCGGTCCTGCCGCCGTCAAACCCGGCGCGGCTGGCACTCCCTGCTCCACCATCAAGAATCAAACCTCCCGCTTCTCGGCCACCATCGCGAATCCTGCCCAGGGCAATCAGATCCAGGGCGGCGGCGCCGGCTCCAACACCGTCAACGACGGCGGCGAGGCCAGCTACAACGGTATGGTCGCCACCCTGCAGCATCGCATCTCGTCGGACTTCAGTCTGCTCGCCAACTGGACGTGGTCCAAGTGCCTGGACATCGTCGACGGTCAGGGCGATATCGCCCAAACTCTGGTCGAGGATCCCTACAACCCGAAGCTCGATTGGGGTCCTTGCGGCTTCGATTATCGCGACATCGAAAACGTCGTCGTCGTCGCCCGCAGTAATTTCCGGCGCTTCAACCGCTTCGAGGGCGCGATCGCCAATAACTGGGAGATCGCTCCGCTTGTCCACATTGCCAGCGGCCAGGCTGTGAACGTCCAAACGGGCACTGACGTCTCTCTAACCGATATCGTCGAGGATCGCCCCAATCTGGTTCCCGGTGTCAGCCCTTACGCAAAGGCGACCTTCCGTGCCGGAACAGGCGAGGCCAACCGCGAATACCTGAATCCCGCTGCTTTTACCGCCGCTGCCCCGGGAGCCTACGGCAACCTCAGCAGGAATGCCTTCCGGACGCCGCCCTTCTTCCAGTTCGACAGCCAGGTGTCCCGGCTCTTTCCGCTGCACGAACACTTGAGTCTCGACCTTCGCCTCGAAGCTTTCAACGTACTCAACCACCCGAACTTCACCTTCAGCAGCGTCAGCCAGGCCATCTCCTCGAGCACCTTCGGTCAGATTGGAACTCAGGCAGGCAGTGGCGCTCGTGTCTTCCAGGGAGCGGCCAAGATCGTCTTCTAAGCTGAACAGCCCGACAGTCAACACTGACAGGCCGCCCAGCCTTCCTGGCGGCCTGTTCGTTCTCTCGCGCTTTGCCGGTGACGTTCTGGTCCTGCGGATTCGCTACTTCGCGCTGCTGGAACCGTCTCCGCCCACCTCGGCTGGATACCCCGCCAGCAGTTCCTGCGACGGCAATCCGAACGCATTCACAATGCGATTGAATGCGGCAAACAGGGCGACGATATGGACTGCCTCAGCGATTTGCTGCTCGCTCCAGCCTTCTCGCATCAGCGTCTCGACGTCCTCGCGAACCAATTGGTCCGAACTGCGATTCACTTTCTCCACAAACCGCAGCAGCGCCCGCTCAGCGGCCGTCAGCGAAGCTGCATCGAGGTCGTTCTCCTGAAGAGCACCCAGCGACTCCCCGGAACCGCCCTGCATTCGAAACTGATAGCCGTGGCTGTCCGCGCAGTAGGGGCAGCCATTCTCGCAGGAGACCAGCGTGGCGATCATCTCCTTCTGCCGCCGGACCAGGTGCCCGTCCACGAACAGCATGTTCTCCGCCAGGTCCATCATGGCGCGCAGCAGCGGCGGGTGTGTGGCGAAACATTTCAGAATCCCCGGAACCAATGCTCGGTTGAAATGGGATCGGTAGCGCTCATACACGCGCGCGACCTCGCCATCCGCCGCGCTCTCTTCAACGACCGGCAAGTTCAGCGAAGACGATACTCCCTGGCTCCCCGCCGCTTGTGTGCCGTCGCCGTCCACATGCCTCCCCTCAGCGCGCCACCGGCTCCGCCGGCAAATAAGTTTTGCTCACGGTTACATACCCGTCGCGCGCCACCACCTTGCCCCGCTCGCGATACAGCGCCTCATCGCGCGGCTGCGTCGTCGCCAGTCCATCCACGTACCGGTTGTACATGCAGAAGGCGGCCGCAATCAGAACCGTGTCGTGGATCTCCACGTCGGTCGCGCCCAGACTCCGCGCGTGCTCCACGTCGGCCGCTGTCACGTTCTTCCCGCCGCGCTGCACCTTCGCCGCAATCACCAGCAGCGCCTTCAGTTTGTCCGAGACGTCCGCATGCTGGAAGTCCGCCTTCACCCTCCGCACCAGTTCTTCATCGCCGTTCAGGTGCGCCGCCGCGATCGCCCCGTGAATCGTCTGGCAATAGTAACAATCGTTGAGCGATGAAACGTAGGTCGCAATCAGCTCCCGCTCGCCCGGCGTTAGCGTGCTCGGTCCCACCAGCAGCACCTCCACCAGTTCGTTGAGCGGCTTCGCCGTCTCCGGCCGAAACGCCATCGCGCCGCGAATTCCCGGCAGTCCTTCCGGCAGGGCAATATGAGGCATAGCGATTCATCCTTTCCACCTGAGGAGTCCACACCGTAAACTGACCCAGAATCTCCAGGACCAGCAGTCATCGTCAACCCACTAAAGATGGAATCTCCATGTGCCCCCTCACCACTATGCCCGGACCGGACCGGCCAGCTCCCGAGCGGCCTCCATCTTTAGGTGGAAGACAGTCCCATTGCGAGTTCAGTAAGGTGGGCGTGGCGTTGCATCCCATTCGTGACCCCATTTCAACCGCATCGCGGCATTCCTCGTCGGCCCGGAAGCGCCGAGCCCTGAGGGAATATGCCTTTCTTGTGTCCCTCGTGACCGCCGCCTCGATCTTCACTGCCGGTTGTCATTCCGGCCTGCCCAAACCGCAGTCCGCGCAATACACCCAGTTCGTGCAGGCATTTTATGTCGGCCTCGCCGCCATGGAAGTCGGCAACGACGTCCGTGCCGAAGACCAGCTCAGCCGCGCCACTCAGTTGGCTCCGGGGGAACCCGCCGGCTGGGCGGATTGGGGAATCCTCGCCCTCCGCCAGCGCAATTTCGATCCCGCCAGGCAGCGCCTCGACCGCGCCCACTCCCTCGTCCCGCGCAACAGTCAGATCGACGCCGATCTCGGTGTGCTGGAAAGTGCGCGCGGCAACTCCGCCGAGGCCATTGCGAACCTGCAGAAAGCCGTCGACCTTGATCCCCACAATCTGCGCGCGCTCTACCTGCTCGCCGTCGAAATCGAGCGCCAGGGCGCGCCCAACAGCGACATGCAATTTCAGCAGCTCATCGAGAAGATTCTCGCCGCCGCGCCCAACAACCTCGCCGCGCTTGTCGAACTCAGCCGCATCGCCGCCAAGCGTGGCGACGCGGCAACCCTCCGCTCCGCCGCCACCCGCATCGCGGCGCAATCCTCCGCCGCATGGCCACCCAGCGTGCAACAGCAACTCGCAGAACTCCAAAACGCCGCACAATCGGCCCCTGCAACCGCCGCCGTGCGCAGCGTCTTCCTGCGCAACGTCCTCATGCAGGTCCCGAGCTTTCGCCAAAGCCTCTCCGTCATCAAAGCTCAACCCGGAGAAGAGGCGCAACCCTTCCTCACCTTCGTGCGACTCCCCTCTCCGCCGTCGCGACCCGCCGCTCCCGACGCAGCCCTGAAATTCATCCCCCAGCCAATCGTCACACCGCCTAGCCAAAACTGGAACTGGATCGGAGCAATCTCGCTCGACGGCACGCAGCCGCCCGTCATCGTCACCGCCAATGCCAAGACCGTGAGCATCGTCGGCGGTCCGTCGTTCCCGTTCCCAAGCGGCGCGCGCAACGCGGCTCCAGGCTCTGACTCCGTCCTGCCGATCGACTTCAATTACGACTTCAGGACCGACCTCGTCCTCGCCGGAGCTGGCGGCATTCGCTTCCTCCGCCAGGATTCGCCGCAGAAATTCACCGACGTCACCGCGCAAACCAAACTTCCGCCCGCAGTTCTCAACTCCAGCTACATCGGGGCCTGGGCCGCGGACATCGAAGCCGATGGCGACCTCGACATTGTCCTCGGCGCGCAGAGCGGCTCGCCTACCGTCCTCCGCAACAATGGCGACGGCACCTTTACCCCCATCCATCCCTTCTCCGGCGTCTCCGGCCTGCGGCAATTCGTCTGGGCCGACCTCGACGGTGACGGCAATCCCGATGCTTCTCTCATCGATGGCTCCGGCCAACTCCGCATCTTTCATAACGACCGCTCCGGCAACTTCCACGAACTCACTTCGGCTCCAAATCTCGGAGCCGTCAACGCCATCGCAGCCGCCGACACCCGCAACAGCGGCACGCTCGATCTGCTCGCAGTCCAGTTCAGCGGTGCAATCGTCCGCCTCATGAACAACAACGGCGCGTGGACCTCAACCGAGATAGCGCGCATCCCGAACGCCGCAGCCATCTTGAAGAACCCTGTTCGTCTCCTCACCGCAGACCTCGACAATAACGGCGCGGTCGATCTGGTCCTCGCGAACGTCGGCCCGGCCGGCGAACCGTCGACCCCGCTCATCTGGCTCGCCAATGCCGACGGCGGCTTCGCGCTCCTCGACCAGCCAGCCGGCTCCAACCCGCTGCGTGTCTTCGCCGCGACGGACCTTGTCAACTCCGGCCATCTCGACCTGCTCGCGCTCGACCCCACTGGCCAGCCCATCCAGCTCGCGAATCACGGCACGAAAAACTACCACTGGCAGACCATCCGCACGCGTGCCGTCACCGCCACTGGCGACCAGCGCATCAACTCCTTCGGCATCGGCGGCGAAATCCAGATTCGCTCCGGCCTGCTCCTCCAGGCCCAGGCCATCACCGCTCCAGAAGAACACTTCGGCCTCGGCGACTGGCCCTCCACCGACGTCGCCCGCATCCTCTGGCCTAACGGAGCCGTCAACGCCGAATTCCAAATCGCCGCCGACCAGAAAGTCCTCGCACAACAGCGCCTCAAAGGCTCCTGCCCCTTCCTCTTCGCGTGGGACGGCCAAGAAATGAAGTTCGTCAAAGACACGGTGCCCTGGGGCTCCGCCATCGGCCTCCTCATCAACGCGCTCGGCCCCGCCCGCATCGCCGCCACCGAGGAGTGGTACAAAATCCCGCGCAACGACCTCGCCCCGCGCGATGGCGCCTACGATCTCCGCATCACCGGTGAGCTTTGGGAGACCTACTACTACGACTGGCTCCAGCTCATGACCGTCGACCACCCGCAGGGCACCGAAATCTTCACAGACGAGCGCTTCGTCATCCCTCCCGTCAAGCTCGCCATCACCGCCACCGAAACGCCTTATCCCATCGCCCAC
This sequence comes from uncultured Acidobacterium sp., assembly GCA_964535525.1. Taxonomy (GTDB): domain Bacteria; phylum Acidobacteriota; class Terriglobia; order Terriglobales; family Acidobacteriaceae; genus Palsa-343. The sequence goes on from CAZHTJ010000031.1 coordinate 39,900, forward strand.
GCCACCGACGACCGTGGCAACGATGTCACCGAAATTCTGCGCGACCTCGATGGCCGCTACCTCGACACCTTCGCTCGCGGCCAATACCAGGGCATCGCGCACGACCACTACGTCGAGATCGACCTCGGCCCAGACACATCCGGTATGGACGCGCCCTCCACCGGCCCGCTCTACCTCATCGCACGCGGATGGCTGCACCCCTCCGACTCGTCTGTAAACGTCGCGATTAGCCAGGGTCATCACGAACAACCGAAACCTCTCAGCCTCGAGGTCCCTAATGGCCGCGGTGGATGGATCGTCGCACGTCCCAACCTCGGCTTCCCCGCGGGCCGCAACAAAATCTGCCTCATCGACCTCACCGGTGTCTTTCGCCCAGGCGAGCCGCGCAAACTCCGACTCCGCACGAATCTTGAAATCTACTGGGATCAGATCCAGTGGGCGCGCGGCCTTCCCAACACGCAACTGAAGATCACCCACATCGACCCCGCCACCGCCGACCTTCGCTATCGCGGCTACTCCACCATCCACCAGGCTAACCCCTCATCACCCGAGATCCCCGACTACAACCACCTCTCCGCGACCACCCAAATCTGGGTTGACCTCGAAGGCTACTACACTCGCCTCGGCGACGTCCGCCGGCTGCTGAATAAGATTGATGACCGTTACGTAATCATGAACGCCGGCGACGAGCTCGCCCTGCGCTTCCCCGCTCCCGCCGATCCATCCCCCGGATTCGTCCGCGACTACGTCCTCGCCGGCGACGGATGGATCAAGGACGGCGACTACAACTCCACCTTCTCGGCCACCGTGCAACCGCTTCCGTACCACGCAAAATCCTGTTACGACACGCCGCCCGGCCGTCTCGAAGACGAATGGGTCTATCGTCAGCATCCCGAAGACTGGCTCACCTGGCAGACGCGCTACATCACCTCTACGCCCTTCCGCACCGCGCTCCATCCTGAGGCCCAGCCATCGCAATGAAGCGCACTCCCATAGCTCCCATCAGTCCGGCCCGCATCATTCTCACCATCGTCTTTATTGCGATGCTCGCCACGCCGTGGATGATCCGCCATCTCTCCCACGGCCAGGCCAGAACCACCACCTCCCAAACCGACTGCGCCGCCGCCCTCGCCCGCTATGGCTTCTGCTTCCAGGAAGTCTCTCATCAGGCCGGCATCAACTTCGTGCACGAGGCGCCCATCCTCGACCACAAACTCGACGGCATCATGCCCGAAGTCTCCTCCATGGGAGCCTCCGTCTCCATCGTCGACTTCGACCGCGACGGCTGGCCCGACATCTACGTCACCAACAGCCGCATCGGCAGCCTCAACCACCTCTACCGCAACAACCACGACGGCACCTTCACCGACGTCGCGAACGAAATGGGAATCGCCGACGTCAACCAGCCCGGCACCGGCGTCTCCATGGGTGCGGTCTGGGGCGACTACGACAACGACGGCTACGAAGATCTCTACCTCATCAAGTGGGGCCGCCCCGAGCTCTTCCACAACGATGGCGGCAAGCACTTCACGCGCGTTACCGCTCAGGCCGGCCTCCCATCCTGGATCAACTCCAACACCGCCCTCTGGTTCGACTACGATGGCGACGGCCTCCTCGATCTCTTCGTCGCCGGCTACTATCCCGAAGACGTCGACCTGTGGCATCTCAAAAACACCCGCATGATGCCCGAGAGCTTCGAGTACGCGAAGAATGGCGGCCGCAAATATCTATTCCACAATTTAGGCAACGGACGCTTCGAAGAAGTCAGCGTGAAAGCCGGCATCGACAGCCGCCGCTGGGCCCTCGCCTGTGCCGCCGCCGATCTCCGCGGCGCCGGCTATCCCGACCTCTTCGTCGCCAACGATTACGGCGTCTCCGAACTCTACCTCAACGACCACGGCCATTTCCGCGAATCCGGTCAGGAAACCGGCGTCGGCTTCGCGCCCAAAAGCGGCATGAACGCTGCCTTTGGCGACATCTTCAACCAGGGCAAATATTCCGTCTACGTCTCCAACATTTCTGAAGAAGGCGTGCTCCTCCAGGGCAACAACCTCTGGGTTCCGCAGGAAGGCAAAGGCCTCCACTATGCCAACCTCGCGCGCGACCTCGGCGTCGAACTAGGCGGATGGAGTTTCGGCGCGCAGCTTGGCGACCTTAATAACGACGGCACGCTCGACCTTTACCTCGAGAACGGCTACATCTCGCTCTCCCGCACCCGCAGCTACTGGTACGATTTCTCCAAGGTCGCCGGCGGCAACAGCTCCATCATCAGCGACGCCGCGCACTGGCCCGCCTTCGACGGCCGCAGCCTCTCCGGCTATCAGCAAAAGCGCGTTTGGATCAACGACGGCGCCGGCAAATTTGAAGATGTAGCCCAGGCCGTCGGCGTCACCGATCTCTACGATGGCCGCGCCGTCGCACTCGCCGACCTCTGGAACACCGGTGTCCTCGACGCGGTCGTCGCCAACCAACGCGGCCCGTTGTTGATTTACAAAAACACCGTCGCCGCCGGCAACGACTGGATCGAGTTCGACCTCGAGGGCACAAAATCCAATCGCAGCGCCATCGGCGCCCAGGTTACGCTGTTCTGGAACGGCCAGCAGCAGGTGCAGTCTGTCTCCGGCGGCAACGGATTCGCCTCCGAGAACGATCGCCGCCTGCACTTCGGACTCGGCAAGAATCCCCAACTCGACAAAGCCGTCGTCCGCTGGCCCTCGGGAAACGTGCAGACTCTCGACCACCTCGCACCCAACCAGCTCATCCACGTGAAGGAGCCGCAATGAACTGGACCATGGTCGGCCCCTCGACCCAGCCCAATCCTCCACTGTGGAAGCGCGTGCTCGACAGCCGCTTCATGCCGCCGGCCTTCATCACCCTCATCCTGCTCCTCGGCAATCTCTCCTTCGGCATCCTCGAGAGCTACACGCGCACGCTGCTCGCCATCGTCGTCAGCATCACGGGCGAACTGATTCTCGGCCGCATTTTCCTGAAGAAATGGCCGCACCCAGCCAGCGCCTACATCACCGGCATCAGCGTCGGCATCCTCCTCCGCTCACCCGCGTACTGGACCTACGCCCTCTGCGCCGCGCTCTCCATCTCATCGAAATACGCGCTGCGCTTCCGCAATCGTCACATCTGGAACCCATCGAACTTCGGCATCTGCGCCATGCTCTTCCTTGCGTCGGACTCCGTCGCAGGACTCAGCATTCAATGGGGCAACAACTTCGGCTCGCTCATCGTCATCTGGGTTCTCGGCTCCATCATCG
>CAZHTJ010000032.1:0-43104 GCA_964535525.1 uncultured Acidobacterium sp.
ACGTTTCGCTCGCCGGCCGCGACCTTTGTTCCGTCGCCGACCTCACCACCACCGAACTCGCCGGCATTCTTTCGCTCGCCCACGACGTCAAGGCCAACCCAGCTGCATATCGCTGGGCGCTCGATGCGAAGCAGATGGTGATGTTCTTCGAGAAGGCCTCGCTGCGCACCCGCCTCACCTTCGAGACCGCGATGAACACCCTCGGCGGCTCCGCTATGTTCGTCGACCAGACGCAGTCGCCTCTCGGCGAGCGCGAATCTCTCGCCGACATCGCACGCAACGTCGAGCGCTGGGTACAGATCATCGTGCTGCGCACTTACGCGCACGAGACCATCACCGAAATGGCGCAGCACGCGAGCGTGCCCGTCGTCAACGCCCTCAGCGATCTCGAGCATCCCTGCCAGGCCATCGCCGACTTCATGACCCTCGAAGAGCGCTTCGGCAATCTCAAGGGCTTCAACTTCACCTACGTCGGCGACGGCAACAACGTCTGCCATTCGCTCATGCTCACCGCGGCCCTGCTGGGCGCGCACTGCACCATCGGCACGCCGAAGAACTACGCGCCCAAAGCCGACATCGTTGCCCAGGCGCGCGCCATCGCCAACGTCACCGGCTCCAACATCGCCCTCGTCAACGATCCCATCGCGGCGGTCACCGGCGCCGACGCGATCTACACCGACATCTGCACCAGCATGGGCTTCGAGCACGAGGCCACCAAGCGCGCGCCCATCTTCAAGCCTTACCAGGTGAATGAAGCGCTGATGTCGAACGCCGCGCCCGCTGCGGTCTTCATGCACTGCCTGCCCGCGCATCGCAATGCTGAAGTCACCGACGCCGTGCTGGACGGCCCACAGTCCGTTGTCTTCGATCAGGCCGAGAATCGCATGCACGCGCAAAAGGCGCTGCTGCTGATGCTGCTCGGCAAGGGCAGGAAATGTCTGTAATTCTCGAAAGTTTGCCGGTCGGCGAAAAAGTCGGCATCGCTTTTTCCGGTGGCCTCGATACCAGCGCCGCGCTGCACTGGATGAAGCAGAAGGGCGCAGTGCCCTATGCCTACACGGCCAATCTTGGGCAGCCGGACGAAACCGACTACGAAGCCATCCCTCGCAAAGCGCTCGAGTACGGCGCGGAGAATGCCCGTCTCATCGACTGCCGCGGCCCTCTGGTGCGCGAAGGCATCGCCGCTCTGCAGTCCGGCGCCTTTCACATTTCGACCGCGGGCATCACTTACTTCAACACCACGCCCATCGGACGCGCTGTAACCGGCACCATGCTGGTCACAGCAATGAAGGAAGACGACGTCAACATCTGGGGCGACGGCTCAACCTTCAAAGGCAATGACATCGAGCGCTTCTATCGCTACGGGCTGCTTGTCAATCCCCGCCTTCAGGTTTACAAACCCTGGCTCGACCCGGCGTTCATCGACGAACTCGGCGGCCGCGCCGAAATGTCGGCCTTTATGCAACGATCCGGCTTCGCCTACAAGATGTCCGCCGAGAAGGCCTACTCCACCGACTCCAACCTCCTCGGCGCTACCCACGAAGCCAAGGACCTCGAGCAGCTTTCGAGCAGCATCCGCATCGTCGATCCCATCATGGGCGCCGCCTTTTGGCGCGACGATGTCGATATCCGGCGTGAAGAGGTGAGCGTCCGTTTCGAAGAAGGCTATCCTGTCGCCCTCAACAGCAAGGAAATGACTGACCCTGTCGAATTGCTGCTCGAAGCCAACCGCATCGGCGGCCGCCACGGCCTCGGCATGAGCGACCAGATCGAGAACCGCATTATCGAGGCCAAGAGCCGCGGCATCTACGAGGCCCCCGGCATGGCTCTGCTCTTCATCGCGTACGAGCGCCTCATCACCGGCATTCACAATGAGGACACCATCGAGCAGTACCGCGAGAACGGCCGCAAGCTGGGCCGGCTCCTTTACCAGGGACGCTGGTTCGATTCCCAGGCCATCATGCTGCGGGAATCCGCGCAGCGCTGGGTCGCGAGCCCCATCACCGGCGAGGTCACGCTGGAATTGCGCCGCGGCAACGACTACTCGATCCTGAATACCGAGTCGCCCAATCTGACGTTTCACCCCGAGCGCCTCAGCATGGAGAAGAGCGAGTCCGCCTTCTCGCCGCGCGACCGCATCGGCCAGCTCACCATGCGCAATCTCGATATCACCGATACCCGCGCGAAGCTGATGACCTACGCCGAGAGCGGCCTCATCACCTTGAGCAAAGGCTCCCAGATGCCGCAACTCAACAATGGGACTGCGAAAGGCGAGGAAGCTTCATGACCGAGCCTTCCACCAAAATGCAGGCCGCCAAAACGCAACCCGCCAACATGTGGGCTGGCCGCTTTCGCGAGCCGCTCAACAAGCAATTCGAATCCTGGCAGCGGTCTTTCCCGTTCGACGCGCGGCTCCTGCCGCAGGAACTCGCCGCCAGCAAGGCCCACGCCCGCGCCATCGCCGCCGCCGGCATCCTCACCCCTGCGGAGCTCGAGACCACCCTGCGCGGCCTCGATGCCATTGCCGCGAGCCTCGGATCTTCGCTACCCGATCCCTCGACGACGGAAGCCGAGGATGTCCACCACTACGCAGAACTTGCGCTGACCAAAGAAATCGGCGATCTCGCCCTCAAACTCCACACCGGCCGCAGCCGCAACGAACAGATAGCCACCGATCTGCGTCTCTTCGTCCGTGACGCCATCGACGCGACCCTCGCCCATCTTGCTTCCTGGGCCGGCGCGCTGCTTGAACTCGCCTCTGATGCCGAAAGCGCCGTCATGCCCGCCTATACCCACCTCCAGCGAGCCGAGCCTGTCCTCGTCGCACATTGGTTGTTAGCGTACGTCGAGATGATCCTCCGCGACGCGTCCCGTTTTGAGGACTGCCGCGCCCGCCTCAATTTCTGCCCACTCGGCTCCGGCGCGGTCGCCGGCGCAACGCTCGCTCTGGACCGCACCGTCGCCGCGCGCGAACTCGCCTTCACCGCACCCACCGCCAACAGCATGGACGCAACCAGCGACCGCGACTTTGCCCTTGAGTTCGCCCAGGCCGCGGCGAACCTCGGCCTCCACCTCTCCCGCTTCGCCGAAGAGCTCACCCTCTTTTCCACCGCCGAATTCGGCTTTCTTGACTTGCCGGAAGCATTCTCCACCGGCTCCAGCGCCATGCCGCAGAAGAAGAATCCAGACCTGACCGAGCTTCTCCGCGGCAAATCCGGCCGCCTGCTCGGCGCCTCCACCGCGCTTGCGACCATCCTCAAAGGCCTTCCTCTCGCCTACAACAAAGACATGCAGGAAACGCAGCAGCCTGTCTTTGAGGTCGCCGACACCCTCCACGGCATTCTGCGTCTGCTCCCCGACTTCACCCGCGCCCTACACTTCCGCCACGATCGCATGCTGGCCGCCACGCAGTCGGGATTCCTCAACGCTATGGCAGCGGCCACTTATCTTGTCCACAAAGGTGTCCCCTTCCGCAAGGCGCATGAACAGATCGGCCATGCCGTCCGTTATTGTCTCGACAAGGGCTGCGAGCTCGGCGACCTGTCCCTCTACGAGCTCCGCCAGTTCGGCGACGAATTCGGCGAGGACTTCTTCGTCGCCGCCTCGCTGCAAGCCACGCTCGATTGTCACGACGTCATTGGCGGCACCGCTCGGCATCGCGTGCAGCAGGCCCTCGATCAGACGCAGGCCCGCGTGCGCCGGCTGGCCGAACGCTTCGGCCTACCTTCCATCGCGGATCCGGAGGCGGCCCATGCTGGTGCGTAAAGCCCGTCTCCAGGACGCTACCAACATTTACGAACTCGTCAACAGCCTTTCGGGCGACGGCACCCTTCTGCGCCGGCCTTTCGCCGAAATTTGCGAGAACGTTCGAGACTTTACGGTGGCCGAATCCGAGGGTGGCATCTTTTTAGGATGCGGCGCGTTGCATCTTTACGGACCGCATCTGGCCGAAGTCCGCTCCATCGTCGTTCGACCCGAGGCGAAGAGCCACGGCGTGGGCGGCGAGCTGCTGCACTCGCTGCTGGCTGAAGCCGAAGACCACGGCGTGGGCTGCGTTTGCCTCTTCACCCGCATCCCGGATTTCTTCTTCCGCTATGGCTTTCGCGAGGTCGAAGACCGGACCGCACTGCCGGACAAGATCTTCAAGGACTGCCAGAACTGTCCGCGCCTCTACAAGTGCGACGAAATCGCGATGGCGCGTGGCCAGGTGCCCAAGGTCTCGATTCTGGGGCCCCGGATTGAGGCCGAACAGCTGGTGCGGTTGTCGGTCTGAATTGCGCTTGCGAAGCGGATTATCCCGCAATTTATTTGCGCAGCAGAAGCTCGAGGAGAACGACGGCCTCGTTGTGTTCTTCGTCCTTGGCTCCGTAGACCAACGTGACGGTTCCGTGACTCGCCTCCTGCCGCAGCTGTGCAAGAGGCTCACTGCTTGTCTTTAACTCTTCGACGTATCTGCGTTTGAACTCCGACCATTTCTTCGGGTCATGGGCGAACCACTTGCGCAGCTCGTTGCTGGGCGCGACCTCTTTCAGCCAAAGATCCACTTTGGCTTTTTCTTTGGTGAGGCCTCGTGGCCAGAGCCGGTCGACGAGTAGGCGCTTGCCGTCCTCGTAACTGGGCTCGGCGTAGACGCGTTTGATTCGGAGTTGGTTTTGGGACATGTGGCTGGTCGACGAACAGATGAATTCAGTGTCACCGTCGATTGAAGAGTAAATTGCAGGAGACCTGCTGCGCTACTGGCTGACCTGGCCGGAGGGGCCAGCGTCGTCGGGTTTCCAGACGTAGGCGCCCTGCTGTGGCACGCCAACGTGGGCGAGGACGCGGAAGACGAACTGGCGAGCCATCTCAGTCGAGTCAACGGGCTGGTTGTAGAAGGCGGAGATGATGGGGAAGATCGTCGCCCCGGCGTCGGCGGCGAGGCCCATGTTGCGAATATGGATTTTGTTGAAGGGGGTTTCGCGGAGACAGAGGATCAGGGGGCGGCGCTCCTTCAGGCAGACGTCGGCGGCGCGCTCGATGAGGTTGCCTGCGAGGCCGTTGGCAATTCCGGCAAGCGTCCCCATGCTGCATGGGAGAACGATCATGCCGGCGGAGGGGTAACTGCCGCTGGCGATGGCGGCTCCGATGTCGGTTTCGGAATGCTGGACGATTTTGGCGGAGGGTGCCCCGAGTAGTTTTTCGGCGAGGTTAGTGCGGCCAGAGATGGAGAGTTCTTCAGCGAGAACGCGCAGAGAGTTTTCCGAAGGAACGAAGTGAATGTGGGCGACGCGAGGGTCGGCGTCGAGGGCGCGGAGGAGCATCTGTCCGAAGACGATGCCGCTCGCTCCGGTGAGGGCTACGGTGAGATTGAGCGCGGGTCCCACTTGGGCCGAATTCGCGTCAGGTGCCACGAGGAGATTGTAGGGGAAAAGCGGGAAGCGCGAATTTGGGGTTGACATCGGATCGATTGTGTCTACAATGTAGGCATGGCGGAGCTACTCGGCACCTTTGAGCAGGCGGTATTACTGGCGATTTTGCGCCTGGGCGATGAGGCGTACGGACGCGGGATTCTGCATCAGGTGCAGGAGTCGCTGGAGCGCGAAGTCTCGGCCGGGGCGGTTTACACGACACTGGATCGGCTGGAGAATCGAGGGCTGCTGCGGTCGAAGCTGGCCGCGGGGACGGCGGTGCGCGGGGGGCGGGCGCGGCGCTACTACAGCGTTGCGGCGTCAGGGGTTCACGCGCTGAACGAAGCGCACAAAACCATCACGACGATGTGGAGGGGGATGCAATGGCCGGCGAAGACGACGCGATGAAAGGGGCGGTTGCGCCTCCGCGATGGGCGGAGGCCTTGCTGGAGCGGCTGCTGGCGGCGGCGGATCGCGAGACAGTGGCGGGAGATTTGCGCGAGGAGTTTGTGGAGGCCGTGGTTCCGCGGGTGGGGCGGCGGCGCGCCGAGTGGTGGTATTTGCGGCAGGTGGCGAGCCTCGCTCTGCGTCCCCTTGCGGACCACGGGGCTCTGCGGAATGGGCTGCTGGCACTTTCGTTTTTCACGTTGCTGTGCGGATGCTGGCTCGCATATATGGAATTTGTGCTGCAGCATGACGGCTATGCTTCGCGTTCGGGCATGGACCTGGGCGTGGCCGCGGTCGGGCTGGCGACGATCATGGGTCGCTTGCTGCATGTGGGTGCGCGGGGCGAGCGATGGCTGTGGATCGGGGCATTGGCGCTGATCGCGATCGGCGGGAGCGCGTTCGCTCAGGACGCGGCCGCGGGACATTTCGAAGGGTTCGTGCTGATTATCTCTGTCGCGCTTGTTGCGCAGGGGACGCTGATGCTGCTGACTCTGGGGCGAAGTGCGAAGAGCCCGCGTGGGGCGAGGGGGCAGGCATCGTGACGATCGGGGATTTGCTGTTCATCCTGCTGTTTCTGGCGACGGTGGTGGCGCTGATTGCGGCCCTGGTAATGGCGGTGCGGCGCAGCGGGAAAGCGGCGCGGCTGCTGCGGGTGCTAGGCATCGTGTGGGTGGTGTATCTGGCGGTGGTATTCGTTGTCGCGGCGGCGACTCCCCAGCAGGTGGTGCCGTTCGGTCAGGATCTTTGCTTCGACGATATGTGCTTTGCGGTGGTGCAGGCGCGGACTGTGCCGGAGTTGTTCGCCGGCGGGCAGGCGGTGCGGCCGGGTGGCAGCTTCACCGTGGTCACGGTGCGGGTGAGCAATCACGGACGCGGGCGGGCACAGCGGGAGCTGGGAATTCGCCCGCGGTTGTGGCATGCGGGCGAGTCTTTCGATGTTTCGGCCGCAGGGCAGAAAGCGTGGGACGAGTCGAATGGTTCAACGCCACGGCTGACGGACCGCGTGCAGGCGGGGGAGAGCTTCCTGAGCGATGCGGTGTTCGACGTGCCCGGGACGGTCATGGATGCGGGGCTGGCGATCGATCACGGATTCACACCGGGTTATTTCGTCATTGGCGAATCGCCGTTGTTGCACAAGCCGACGATTCTGCGCCTGACGCACTGACTGCGGCGCGGGCGCAGAATCAGGCCTGACCCGCGCGGATACACGTCGCCATGTGGGATGGTCGCGGGTTCGACCGAACGAGGTGACCCCAGCGCCGGATCGGCGGGGCGCGCGGAGATGTGTATTTTGTCATCCGGGACTACACTGTTGAGCGGACGTTAGTGCGGCTGCAAGATGCTGCTTCTCGCATCGCTTCCCGGACGGGCGGCTTCGGATCGCGGAAGCCGGCACTCAGATGAGTATCCCGCCTGGACGACATGAACGCTTCGAATGCGGAGAACAAAATATGAAAGCACCTGCCTGGAAGTTGGGTTGTTTGGTTCTGGCGTCAGCCGGTTTGGCATTTCTGTCGACTGGCTGTAAGAAGGTTGAGCCTCTGAAACTGGCGTGCAACGCGAGCGCGCCTTCAATTTATCCCGGGGACGCGGAGACGGTGACTGCGACCGCTTCGGCGGTAGCCCCGAAGAAGAACTGGGATGTGATTTACAACTGGGGCGGTCCCAGCGTTACGGGCAATGGGACGACAGCGACGGTAGCCACGGGCTCGCTTGATCCGGGCAACTACACGGTGAAGGCCGACGCGAAGGAAGGCAAGAAGGGCAAGGAAGGCTTGAAGCCGAATACGACGGCGAGTTGCCAGTCCGACTTTACCGTGAAGCCCTTCGATCCCCCGACACTGAGCTGCTCGGCGAGCCCGACGGTGCTGAAACCGGGCGAGAGCGCGACGATCACGGCGACGGGAATGAGCCCGCAAAATCGTCCGCTGACGTACAGCTTCTCGAGCTCGAGCGGATCGGTGAGCGGGAGCGGCAGCACCGCGACGCTATCGACGACGAATGCACCGGCGGGAACGATTACGGTGACGTGCAACGTGTCGGATGACAAGTCGCACAGCGCATCGGCGACGACGTCGGTCGAGGTGCAGGCGCCGCCTCCGCCGCCGCCTCCGAAGACGCAGGCGCTGTGCTCGGTTTCCTTCGACCGCGATGCGAAGCGTCCGACGCGCGTGGACAACGAGGCCAAAGCCTGCCTGGATGACGTAGCTCTGAACGCACAGCAAAAAGCGGACGCCACGATTGTGGTCGTGGGCAACTCGGCTCCCCTGCCGGAGCCGAAGCACAAACACCATCATGCTCACGAGGTGAGTGCGGCGGATCTGGCGGCGCAGCGCGCGGTGAACACCAAGGACTACCTGGTGACGGATAAGGGCATCGATGCCAGCCGCATCCTGGTGAAGTCGGGCACCAGCGGACAGAACGAGGTGGGCGACTACCTGGTTCCGGCGGGCGCGAACTTCGACGGCGATGTTCCAGGCACCACGGGGGTGGACGAGACCGCGGTGAAGGCACAGCCGCGGAACCCGGTGAAGAAACATCATCACCACAAGGCTGCTGCTTCGGCGCAGTAAAAACTGAACCTGGCGCGGGGGCCGGCCGGATTGCGGTCGGCCCTCGCGTGATTTAGTAGAACTCGTCCCTGGAGAAGTGCTTTCCCGCGTTCACCTTGCGCAGGCTTTTCATCAGGGCGTCGAACCTCTCCGCGTCTCCTTCGCTGGTAGCGTACTGCGCCAGCCATTCGCGGAAGGCGGCATTCAGGGTAGTGCGACGGGCCCGCGCGGTGGCTCGCGCCCTTTCGATAAGGTGTTCATCGGCGCTGAAGGTGAAGTTCTTCATACAAAGTGGTGTACACGATTTTCGTGCGACAGGGCAATTCAAGCGCGGTCACGGGCCGTACTGGTGGCCTTCGATGTTGCCGAGGACGCGGGCGTAGATGGCGTCGACGTTGGCGAGCTGGCGCTGCAGGTCGAAGGTGCGGGCTAGTTTCTCCGGGGTCAGGAGCTTCGTGATCTCAGGGTCGGCGGCGATGAGGTCGCGGAAGACCAGGTCATTCTGCCAGGCGTTCATCGCATGCTTCTGCACGAGGCGGTAGGCGTCTTCGCGCGACATGCCGGCTTCGGCAAGATCGAGGAGGAGCTGGCCGCTGAAGATGAGGCCGCCGGTGAGTTCGAGATTTTTCTTCATGCGCGCCGGATAGACGACGAGCTTCTCGATGAGGCCGGCGGTTTTGTCGAGCAGGTAGTCGGCGAGGATGGTAGAGTCGGGGAGGATGACGCGCTCGACCGAGGAGTGGGAGATGTCGCGCTCGTGCCAGAGGGCTACGTTCTCGAGCGCAGCCTGGGAGTTGGCGCGAACGACGCGGGCGAGTCCGCAGATTTGCTCGGCGGTGATGGGGTTGCGCTTGTGCGGCATCGCCGATGAGCCCTTCTGCTTCTCGGAAAAATACTCTTCGACTTCGCGGACTTCGGTCCGTTGCAGATGACGAATCTCGGTGGCGATTTTATCGAGGGTCGAGGCAATGACGGCGAGCGTGGCGATGTAGTACGCGTGGCGGTCGCGCTGGATGACCTGGGTGGCGACCGAGGCGGCGTTGAGGCCGAGCGCCGCGCAGATGCGCTCTTCCTGTTCCGGGCCGATGTGGCCGAAAGCGCCGACCGCGCCGGAGAGTTTGCCGACACGCATCTGCTCGGCGGCGGCTTCAAAGCGCGTCCGGTTGCGCAGCATCTCCGCATACCAGTTGAGGAGCTTGAGGCCGAAGGTGGTGGGCTCGGCGTGCATCCCGTGAGTCCGGCCGACAATGGGAGTGTCGCGGAATTCGAGAGCACGCGTCTTGAGAACGGAGAGCAGGTGGACGATATCCTGGCTGATGATGGCGGAGGCCTGTTTGATCTGGAGGGCCTGGGCGGTATCGACGACATCGTTGGAAGTGAGGCCGTAGTGGAGCCAGCGGGATTCGGGGCCGATCTTTTCGGCGACGGCGGTGGTGAAGGCGATCACGTCGTGTTTAACTTCGGCTTCGATCGCGTGAATGCGGGCGATGTCGAAGCCGCCCCGCTCACGGATGGCTTTCGCGGCTTCGATGGGGACGATGCCGTCTTCGGCGAGGATTTCGCTGGAGACGGTTTCGACTTCGAGCCAGGCGCGAAATTTGGCTTCATCGCTCCAGATGCGGCCCATGGCGGGGCGGGTATAACGCGGGATCAAGGCGGAGCTCCCCTCAGGAGAACTTTTCATTCTATCGTTAGGGAGCCCGCCTTTTGCTCGTTCTTCGGCTGGCTTTTGGCTCGCGTTGGGCATCTACTCAAAAGCGGAGACATCGAGGAGATCTATGGCGAATGTGGTGACGATTGCGAACTTTACGGAGTCCCTGGAAGCGGAAATGGCGAAGCTGCGCCTGGAGTCGGCTGGGATCGAGGTGTTTCTCTCCGGCGAGAATGCGCGGATCATGGAGCCCGGACTGGGGCCTTTGCAGCTGCAGGTGAGCTCAGAAGATGAGGAGGACGCGCGGGCGATTCTGGCGGATCCGGGAGAGCCCGAGAGCGGGCAGGCACCGGCATCGTGACGCGATGATCGGGGGCAAGACTATCGGGGCACGATATATCCTGTTACGATGATTCTATGAACCTTGCCGAAGTTCACGGAGCCCTCGCTTCAGCCCGCCACGGAGAAAAATCGCAACCGGTGAAAGAGCCGCAGCCGCTGAGCCGCGCGCAGATGCGGCGCCTGGCGGAGTTTCGTTTTCAGCTCAGGAAGTTTCTGCATTTTTCGAGCCTGGCCGCGGGTGCGGCGGGGATTCGGGCGCAGCAGTATCAGCTGCTGCAGTGCGTATGGGGAATGCCGGAGGAGCTGGATCCGACGATTGCCAACGTGGCGGCGCGGATGCTGCTCAAGCACAACAGCGCGGTGGAGCTGGTGGACCGGACGATTGACCAGGGGCTGTTGCGGCGGTGTCCTGACCCGACGGATCACCGGCGGATTTTGCTGCGCATGACGACGCAGGGGGAGCGGCTGCTGGGGTCGCTGGCGGCGTGGCATTTGCGGGAGCTGGAGGAGACGGGCCCCGAGCTGATTCGGGCACTCCGGCGGGTGTTGTTGACTCCACAGCAGGGTGCGGACGCGGCGAAGGTGGAGAAGCGGCGGTAAGGAGACCCGATTTTGGGGTGAACCCGGAATCGAGCCGTGTTAACGCTCGGGTCGCGAGGGAAGTCTGCTTGTTGTTATGGGCGAGCCTGGCCGGGGCTGGTTCCTGTGCTTCGGCCCGGCCGCCGAGGCCCAACCAAAGTTGTAGACACAAAGGTGGAGGAAAAAAGCAGTCTTTGTCCGGAAGACGGGCGGGGCTGGGTTTCCTATTCTGTATTTGCAAATCGTAATGACCTCCTGTGAATCCCCGGCGCTCCCGATGCGACCGGGGATTTTTTCTTGCCCTGAAAAATCGCCTGCCTGCGAGGGAATCTTTCCGGCGATTAGCTGGCTGCCTGCTCTTCGACGGGCACGGTGCGCGGAGGAACGATGCCGAGTTTTTCGTAGACAGGGCGCATCTCGCGGCGGATGGCGGGCAGGCGCGACCAGAACCACAGGCCGCCGGCGATGCAGCAGGATCCGGTGAAGAGGACGGTGCGGGGCGCGCCGATCCAGTGCGCGAGCGATCCGGCCAGAAGCGAGCCGAAGGGGGCCATGCCCATGAAGGCGGCGGTGTAGTAGCTCATGACGCGGCCCCGTTTGTCTTCGGGGGAGAGGGTTTGGATGATCGTGTTGCTCGCGGTCATGCCCTGAAGCATGCCGAATCCGACGAGGAGCATGAGGACGAGCGACAGCCAGACCCGGTGCGAGAAGCCGAACAGGACGAGGCCGGCGCCGAAGACGACGGCGGCGATGGGGATCATTTTAGTGAGGCCGCGGACGGACCGGCGCATCACGAGAGAAAACGCAGAGATGAGAGCGCCCGCGCCCGCCGCGCCCATGAGGAAGCCGAGCGTGTGCGCGCCGCCATGGAGGACGCGCGCGGCGAAGACCGGCATCAGCACCATGTAAGGCATGCCCATGAGGCTGATGAGCGCGAAAAGGATGAGGATGTCGCGGATGGGCGTGAAACTGGAGACGTAGTCCCAGCCTTCGCGCATCTGCTGGAACATGGAAGAGGTGGCGCGGCGCAGGACGGTGGCGGGGACGCGCATCATGAACAGCGAAATGATGACGGCGATGTAGCTGATGCCGTCGATGAGGAAACACCAGCCTTCGCTGGAGACGGCGATCACCATGCCTGCAATGGATGGGCCGATGAGGCGCGCGACATTAACCATCGAGGAGTTGATGGCGATGGCGTTGGAGAGGTCGGCGCGATCCGGACTCGGGGTCCCCGGCGAGTCTCCTCGCTGGGGCGTAACCATCTCCATCATGAAAGCCTGGCGGCCGGGCATGTCGAAGGCGTTGATGAGGCCCTGGAACGAGCTGAGGATAAGGACTTCGATGATGTTGATGCGACGCGTGAGGGTGAGGACAGCAAGGAGTAAAGACTGGATCATGGCCAGGGTTTGCGTCCAGATAAGGACGCGGCGGCGGTCGGAGCGGTCGACGATGACGCCGGCCAGTGGCGCGAGGAGGAAGGTGGGGATTTGTCCGGCGAAGCTGACCGTGCCGAGCAGCAGCGAGGAACCAGTGAGGCGATAGACAAGCCACGCGGTGGCGATGCGCGTCATCCAGGTGCCGACCAGCGAGATGGTCTGCCCGCCGAAGAAGAGACGGAAGTTGCGATGACGGAGCGCGCGCCAGGCGTGGGAGAAATCGCGGGCGGCGGCCTGCGAGTCGGCGGCGAGGGGGCGCTCGGACTTCGGCGCCGGGGCCGTGGTCGTGCTCGGGAATGCGGCGTCGTTGTCTCGGCGCGGGGTTTCGGTCATGCGGTGAGGTGCTGCTTCAAAAATTCGAGCGAGCGCTCGCGGGCGAGCTTTGCGGCCGCCGGGTTGTAGCTGGCGCGATCGCTGGTGTTGAAGCCGTGGCCAGCGCCCTGGTACCAGAAGATGGGGACCTCGGGATGGGCGGCCGCGACTTTGGCGTCGATTTGATCTTTCGGGATGTGCGTGTCGAGTTCGCCGAAGTGAAGCATGACGGGGGCCTTCGGCTTTTCGGCCGCGTAGGTGGGAATCTGCGAGCCGTAGTAGCCAACCGCGGCATCGGGGTTGAGGCGCGTGGCCGCGAGCCAGGCCATCGATCCGCCAAGGCAGTAGCCGATGATGCCGACTTTCTTTCCCGTTTCGCGGCGAGCGTAATCCAGTGCGGCGGCGATGTCTTTGAGGCGGTCGGCTGTGTCGCCCTGGCGAATGAGCGCCATTCCCCTCTGCATGTCCTCGGGAGTGTAGGCGAGTTCGACCCCGCGTTCGACGCGGTCGAAGAGCGCGGGAGCGACAGCGAGGAAGCCGTCTTGCGCGAAGTCGTCCGTGACAGAGCGGATGTGGCTGTTGACGCCGAAGGCTTCCTGGAGGACGACGAGTCCGGCGAAGGGGTTGCCTGCGGGACGTGCGACGTACGCGTCCAGTTCATGGCCATCGGACGCGTGAAGTGTGACGTGTTCGCCCATGGGATCTCCTGAGTGCTGCGCTGTTGCTATGGGTTGGGATGCGCGTAGACCGGCAGGGATTCGGGGCCGGGGTGCTCGTTATCCCGGAGAATCGCCCAGTAGCTGTTGCGGGCGACGACGTGCGCGCCGTAATCCTGGGTGAGCTTGACCTGGATGGTGTGGAGGCCGGGCGTGAGGTCGGAGGGATGAAAGCTGAGGATGTAGCGATTGCGCGCGTGGCTGGCGACTTCGACCACGCGGGTTTCGAAGCCCTTCTCGCGGGTGAAGGCGTCGTACTCACCGCCGCTGAGCGCGGCCAGAGCCTTCGGCGTGTTGCGGCGCATGGCGTTCACGGTCATGACGAGCGGCGCCAGGATGTTGAGCTCGGTGCCTCCGTCGGTGTTGCCCTTGCCCCAGTCGATGATTTCCGCTTTGCCGGGTGAGAAGACGAGGCTGAGGACGAGCGTGTTGCTGGTGCCGATGCGCTCGACGAGCTGCGGAATGTTGAAGTGACGGCTGCCGTGATCGCGCGATTCGCTGATGAGGAGCAGGACGCGGCGATGGTCGGGAGGCTGCTGCTCGAGGAGGTTGATGGAGTAGCCGACGGCATCGAGGATGGCGGCGCCGCCGTCGCCTGCGGGCATTTGTTTCAGGTCGTGGTTGATGGAGTCGGTGTCCTGGCTGAACGGCTCGACCCAGGTGGCGCGAGAATCGAAGGCGACGAGGGCGATATCGCCGCGTCCGTCGCGGGTGAAGAGTTCGAGGAGCGGGCCGAGCTTGCCGATCTTGTCGAATTCGAGCGGCGCGTCGCGGCCGCGCTCGATGCAGACGACCAGCGAGACGGGCTGTGTGTCGAGATCGTCATCGACGTGAACTTTTTGTTCGACGCCGTTGTCGAGTACGGAGAAATCAGTGGGCTTGAGGCCGTAGAGGACTTCGCCGTTGGTTTTTTCGACGAGGGTGGGAACGATGACGACGCTGGTGCTGACGCGGAAGGTCGGCAGGTTGCTGTTGGGGTCGGCAGGGAAATCCTGGGGCTGGAAGGATCTGGACTGCTGCGGTGTGGGCTGATTTTTAGGCTGGGTTGCAGGCTCGCCGGGGAAGGGCTCCGCTTGTTGCTGGGGCTGCTGGTTTTGTGGGACTGGGGCGGCGGGTTCGCCGGGAAAGGGCTGCGCGGCGCAGAGGGGCGCGGCGATGGCGAGGAGAAGCAGCAGGCGCAGCGCGGCGATCCGGCGGGGGGGCATGAATTTCATTACATCAGAGAGAGACGGACGAGGGGAGGTTACGGGTGATCGGCCAAACGAAAACTCGCCAACTCCTGATGGCACGCCGAGCAAAAGCAATATGCAAGCATCACTCGAATTGGGTGGGAGGCTGCGTCGGGCTGAACGGCGCGTAGGGGTCGACGCCTGGACGGGAGCGCGCGCGCCGAGTGTCGATGGCGTCCCGTTCGGCGAAGAAGGCGGGCTTGGGGATGTAGTCGTAGTCGAAGGGGAGGGGGCGCTCGGGTTTGCCGTCGGCGCGCGATACGTTGGCGCGGCCGTTGAGCCACGTGTAGCGGTCGGTGATGCCCCAGGTGAGCGCGACGTTGACGTTGGGCTCAGCAAGAAGTGGAGTGAGGTAGTCGCGGTAAGTGTTGGCGACCCCGGTGTCACGTTCAGGAACGGAGTCGGGGAGCTTGCGGTCGTTGACGTCCAGCTCGGTGATGAAGACCTGGAGGCGCAGGGCGGCGAGCTCGCGGACGAAGTGGATGAGGCCGGGGCCTGGCGTGTCGCCGGCGGCGAGGTGGCTCTGGACGCCGACCGCGTCGATAGGGACGCCGCGGGCGAGGAGGCGGCGGACCAGCATCATGACCTGGCCGCGCTTGTCGATTTGTTCCGTCGTGTCGAGCTCGATGCCGTAATCGTTGTAGGTGAGCAGGGCGGTGCGGTCGGCCTGGCGCGCGGTGCGGAAGGAGGTTTCAATGTATTCAGGGCCGAGGAGCTTGAGCCACGGCGATTCGCGAAGGCCGTCGGGGCGGCCGCTCTTCGGGTCGATGGCTTCGTTGACGACGTCCCAGGAATGGAGCTTGCCGGCGTAGCGTCCGGCGACAGTCTGGATGTGCTGGATCAGGATTTGCGCGGCGTTGTCTTTGGTGACGGTCGAGGCGAACCATGCGGGGATGGCCTCGTGCCAGCAGAGGTTGTGGCCGCGGACCTTTTGCTCGTGAGAGAGCGCGAAGACCACGACGTCGTCGGCTTTGCGGAAGTCGAACTGATCGGGAGTGGGGCGCAGGGCGGCCCACTTCATCGCGTTTTCGGGGACGAGGATGCTGGCCTGATCCGCGACAGTCCGGGCGTAGTCGGGTTCGGCGTCGAGCTTGTCGGGATTGACCGCGCAGCCGACGAGCAGGCCGCGCGCGGCGGCGTGGGCGCGGAGAGAACGCGCGCCGGCTACATCGTTGAGATTGGGCGGCGCGGTGGGGCGGCGTCGGGCCCAGGCCCTGGACTCACTGCAGACGAGAGGCAGGAGCGAGGAGAGTCCGGCAGAGGTGGCCGCAGCGGCGGCGCTCGAGAGAAATTCGCGTCTGGTTTTTTGAGTGGCCTGGCTCGGATCCCGTTCTCGCATCAGTCTCCCGTTCCCTGCCCGCGGCTGATGCCGGATTTTTTCCAGGTCTCCATGCGGCCGGTCCAGTGGAGAAACCGGATGAGGTTGCCCTTCTCCCGCCAGACGAAAGCGAAGATGTCGCGTGCGGTCAGTTCTTCGGCTCTCAGTCCGGAGTAGGTTTCGATCCGCCACTTGAGATATTCGCTGCGCCAGGGGCGGAAGCGATGGCCGCTTGTGGCGTTCCAGATGAATCGCAGAGTGGCGAACAAGAGGTTGGGTTCCTTGGCTTTGAGTATAGTCAGTGCGAGCCGGAGCTGGGAGACAGGAGACAGGAGCAGCTGGTAGCTGGAAGCCGGGAGACAGGGGACGGGAGACAGGAAAAGGTGGAAGTGCTCCTTGCTATTGGCCGGATTTCAGCGCGGTCTGAGGGGCTTCCTGGAGCTGGCGGGCTCGGGCGCAGAGTTTTTTGAGCTTGCCCTCGATGCTGGCATCGCCGACGTGTTCGTCCTGGAGGACGCCGTCGGCATCGATGGTGAAAGTGTGGGGGATGGCGTCGACGCCGAACAGACGCGAGATGGGTCCGTCGAAGCCGCCGTCGCGAGCCTGGAGCCAGGTCATGTTGTTCTTCGCCACGAAGTCCTTCCATTTGGCCTCGTCTTTGTCGAGGCTGATGCTCATGACGACAATGGGCTCGCCGGAGAATTTTTGTGCGATGTTGCGGATGTGGGGCAGCGCTTCGCGGCAGGGACCGCACCAGGTGGCCCAGAAATCGATGAGGACGACTTTACCGGCGAGGGAGTCGAGAGAAACCTGGCGGCCGTCAAGGGTGGTGACGGAGAATGCGGGGGCCATGCGGGCGCGCGCGAGATCAGGATTGTCGAGGAAGCGGCGGGCGCGCTCGCGATCTTCATCGTCTTTGGAAGCGGTGTCGAGATATTTTGAGAACTGCGCTTTGGCGTCCGCGTCGCGGTTCAGATGCGCGAGGCAGATGCCGTCGTAGTAGCAGGCCTGAGGCACGTTGGGATACACAGCGAGGGTCGCCTGGAATTCGCGGTCGGCTTCAGCGTAGGAGTCAGGCTTGTTTTTCTGGAGGGCCTCGCGGTACTGGACGGTGCCGCGGTCGAGATGCGCGACGGCTGTCTCTTTCGGGGTTTTCGCGTCGGCGATCAGCTGCTGCGCGGCGGCATCGGCGGCCTTGAAGTCGCCGGTCTTGATGCCGTATTCGATGATCTTCTTTGCACACTCCTCACAGTGCCCACCGTCCTGCTTGTCGGCTTTCTTAAACGAGTCGATGGCGGCGCTGGGCATGCCCTTGTGCAGCCACTCGAGGGCCTCCTGATATGTTTTTTGTGCTTTTGGGTCGGTGGGGCCTTTGGACTCCTGCGCGTGGATTGCGGTGATTCCCAACAGAAAAGCAGCTATGACAAGAACGGTGCGGCGCATGGCTCGATTCCCTCGCGAAAAGCAAATTATCACGGAAGGCGCAGGACGGGAATGATCTTTTTGTTACTGTCGATTGGGGGACGGATAAGTTTTGTAGGTGCGGGCGGTGGACTTGTGTAGAGTGTTGTCGATGAAAGCCAGGCACGTTTCTGCTCTCTCTATCTTGCTTCTTTCCACTTGTATCTGCCGGACGCAAAACGTTCCCACGCAGCAAAGCATCGAGGCAAAGCTTCGGGGCGGTCCATTTTTGATGCTGCGGGGGATGTGGGATGGCGACAAGCTTGCTTTTGACAGCCAGGGAAATCTGATCGGGAACGCGGAGAAGACTTTCTTCTCGCGCAGCGCGGTTGTGGTAACGCAGATTCAGCTCACCAATACGCAACTGGAGATTCGTGGACGCCGGGCGGGGCTGGAGTTTTCTTACAAGCTGCCTTCGGCGGATTTCGCAAAGAGTCTGACGATCAGTCCGCGCCCTTACGGCAAGCAAGATGGAATTGACGTCGTGATTGCGCGCGATATTCAGCATCCCGAGACGATGGATGGTGTGATGGACAAAATATTTTCGGTTGGGATCGACGACAAACTCGCGATGGCGGCTCCAACTTACTGGCAACCCCTGCTGGCGCAGTATTTGCACCCTGGCCAGAAGGCTTCGCCGCCCGCACCCGCAGATCGGACTTACCATCCCGGGGGCGGAGTCAGGAACCCAATCCTGAAGTATGCGCCGGACGATCTTCTTCAGCGCGAGGTAAACCTCCTCCACGTGACCGGAGTCTCGGTGATCGGCTTGATTGTCGACGAAAACGGGATGCCGCAGAAGGTGCATGTCGTTCGCCCGCTGGGAATGGGATCAGATGAATACGCGGTAGCCGAGGTCCTACAGTACCGGTTCACGCCAGCAATTTACCGGAGCAAGGCCGTTCCGGTGGAGATCAATATTGAAGTGAATTTTCGGCGGTAGTGACGAGCCGCGCCCCTCAGACATCCATGGTGGAGTCTTCAATCGCCCGCCGCACGTTGCCTTCCGCCCGGGCGAGGCGGCGGACCGCTTCGGGCTTGTCGACGCCGGCTTTGAGCATGACGAGAGCGACGGGGACGCTGCGGCCGGCGGACTTGATAACCTCAACAGCCTGCTCGCGCTTGACGGCGCAGGCGTGCATGAGGATGCCGATGCCGCGCTCGATGAGCTTGGAGTTGTGCATGTGCACGTTCACCATAAGGTTTTCGTACACATAGCCGAGCCGGGTCATGGCGCCGGTGGTGATCATATTGGTGATCATCTTTTGGGCAGTGGCGGCCTTGAGGCGCGTCGAACCGGAGATGACTTCGGGGCCGACTTCGGCGACGATGCAGGTTTCTGCAGCGTGGGCCAGCGGCGTATTGGGATTGCATGTGATGCAGGCGGTTTTTGCCCCGAGCGTGCGCGCGTAGGCGACGGCGGCCACTACATACGGCGTGCGACCGCTGGCGGACAGGCCGATCACGACGTCTTTGCGGCTGGGGCGGCGGCGCGCGATGTCGCGCTTGCCAAGTTCTTCGGAATCTTCGTTGACTTCGACCGGCGAGGCGAGGGCCTTGGGACCGCCCGCCATGATGTACTGCACCGTCTGCGGGCTGGTCGAGAAGTAGGCGGGAATCTCGCAGGCGTCGAGAGCGGCAAGCCGGCCGCTGGAGCCCGCACCGATATAGATGAGGCGACCTCCCTCGCGGAGGCTGTGGGCGACGAGGTCGATGACGTGCGCGATTTCGGGGATGGCCTTCTTAACCGCCGCGGCGACCTTCTGATCTTCCTGATTAATCGTGCGGGCGATCTCAACCGCGGAACGGGTGTCGAGGCCGCGCGTGGCCTCGTTGGCCTTTTCCGTCAGCAGATCCTGAATGCTGGCCGGAGAACCGTTGGATCCATTGGCACCGTTCGAGCCGTTGGATCCGTTCTTAGCGCCTTCGCCGGCCTCGGCGTGTGGATTGAGTGTTGTTCCCATTTTTCCTGGGTTTTGACCGTACAAGCCCTCGATAATTCTAACTCGTTATGCCGTGCACGTCGTGTCAATATTATCCGACGAACGTTGCAGCCAATTGTCACCGATAGGCGATGGCAGGCTGCCCGGCCGCTTGAACACAGTGGTCCTACCAGTCGTGCTGCCCCACGGATCCCCGACCGGCTTCGATGCCCCGAATTTTGCCGTCCCGCATATGAATGATGCGGTCGGCGATGGCTGCGGCTTCCGGGTTGTGCGTGATCATCAGCACGGTCTGTTTGAATTCCTTGTTGGAGCGGCGCAGCATTTCGAGCACGGCGTCGGAGTTCTCGGTGTCGAGATTGCCGGTGGGTTCATCGGCAAGCACGATGGCGGGACGGGTGATGAGCGCGCGGGCTATAGCAACGCGCTGCTGTTCTCCGCCGGAGAGCTCGGACGGCCGGTGATGGAGACGGCCGCCGATGTTCAGCAGGCCGGCGAGGTGGGAAAGAAACTGCTCATCGAGAGTCTCGGATCGGTCGGCGATCTCGTAGGCGATTTCGATATTGCCGCGCGCGGAGAGGGTGGGGAGCAGATTGAATTTCTGAAAGATGAAGCCGATGCGGGCGCGGCGCATGCGCGTGCGCTCGGCATCACCGAGGGAGGAGAAGTCGACGCCGCCGATGAAGACGTTTCCCGAGGTGGCGCGGGTGAGGCCACCGAGGAGATAAAAAAGGGTCGACTTCCCGCTGCCCGAGGGCCCCACGATGGAGACGAACTCGCCCGCATCCACGGAGAAGGTCGCGTCGCGCAGCGCCGGAACTTCGAGCCTGCCCGAACGGTAGACTTTGCCGAGGTGCTCGGCGCGAATCATCTCATCCACGCAGCGATTGTAAATGGGCCGGCCTGGAGCGCCCGGCCATGGTGATAGAGATGCCGGTTCGAGACGCCGCGGCGCGCGTGGAATCAGCAGAGCGGCGTCATGATGCGTCAGGAGGCCACGGCGTGCTCCAGGGGGTTGAAGACCGGAGCGTCACTGGACTCAAACAGCGGGCGCAGATGCTTTTTGGGTCCGCGCTTGCGGGCGATCATGATGCGGATGCGCTCCAGCATTTCGCCGGGAGTGGAGGTTCCCTTGGGCAGAAACGCGTCGGCGCGGTTGCCGTGGTCGAAAGCTTTAACGCTGCCGCTGATCAGGATCATGGGCACTTCGGGGGCGACTTCCTTCATGCGGCGGACCATCTCGTTGCCGTCCATGTGCGGCATCACGAGGTCGCTAAGCACGAGGTCGATGCCGCCGTTGCGGAAGCGCTCCATGGCTTCCTTTCCGTTGCTGGCTGCGACGACGCGATAGCCGCCGCGGGTTTCGAGGAGAAATTTGCGCACTGCGAGGGCCTGATCGTTGTCGTCAACGCAAAGGATCGTCTTTTTCGGTCTCATGTTTCTTTCCTGGCTCTGCCCGCGTTCGAGCGGGGATGACGGCGGCGAGACGCGGAGCGTGGAAAGAGAGAGTGCGCTCGCCAGCGGTTAGGGTGGGCCGCATCCCGCCGCCGGGGGGCTGGTGCGCCCGCGCTCGGCTTGCCCAAAAAGCGCGCGACGCCGCCCGCCCGCCGGTCGGCAGGATGCGGGGGAACAGAACGACCGGGTATGGCGTCTGATTTGCTGCTCGCGCTGGTTCCGCATTGATCCCGGAATGATGGCGAGCGGCAGGGGCGCCTTTGCGGCTTCGTTACCGTTCCAATTCAGTTTTCAGCAAGACAAGAATGATGGCCCTTTCCAAACGCCACGCCAGAGTAGTAACGCCCGCGGGGTAGCGCAAGGGGGTAAAAAAGGCGAAGACAGGGGCAGCATTCCGACCGCCTTTGCACCGGTTCTGTTATGGGCCGATGAATATTGGCCGCGGGGCATGGGAGGATTGTTGAAAGGGTGTGGATCACGCAGGGAAAATCGGTACATTTGCAGCGATTGCAGTGCGGGCGTTTTGGGCGGTTTTGCTGGAATGGGGAGGAGCGCGATTGGCGGAGCGCTTTTCTAGTGCCGGAAGATCTGCGTGATCATCTCCGACTGCACCTGATTCAGCTGCTGAATGGTGGCTTCAAGGGTCGGGCGATCGTCGAGGGAGGCGCCGGTCATGAGTTCCTTGAGGCGGAAGGCGGTGTGGCGGATGAGGATTTCGGCGTTCTTGAGTTTTTTGGCGTCGCGCAGCAGGCTCATCTGGATCTTTTGCGCATAGCTCTGTGCGGCTTTGAGTGAAGCGGAGCCATGCTCCTGGTCGCCGGCCTGGAACTGCGCAGTCGCGATCTCCGTCATCGAGTGGACGAGCTCAGCGTAGATGTAGGGTTGTTCGTTGGGAGAGGCAGCAGCGGCTCTCGCCTGAAGGTCCGCCAGCTCGCGCGCGTCAGGCACGCGATCATCCATGCCATGCCCCCAGGCGAGGGAAGCAGGAAGAACAACGGCAGCGAGGACTGCGACTAGCCGCATCGCGAACCTCCGGAGTATCGTGCGTTCCGAAAACAATAGCGCAGTTTTGCTATTTTGCGCTACCCACTTCTGTGTTACGTGTGGACACCGTCAATCCGAAGTAACGAGTCGGATGACGGATCGATTACCAGGCTGCGGTACGAAGCGAAACCTAACCTGTCAGCACCGGTTACTTGCCGAGAGCAGCGAGCCGGTGCTTTGCCTGCCACTCCTGGTCGGGAAATTTTCCCTGGGCGGCGGCGAGGAAGCGATGGTAGTAATCCGCCGCTGCTTTGCTTTGATGGAGATTATCGTACGCCGTTGCCCAGAGAAATAAACTGGCTGGATTTTCCTGCGCGTACTTTGATCGCGTCGTAAGAGCAGCAAGCTCGTCCTGGTACTGGTGGGTTTCCGAGTCGGCGAAGGCGATGCCGGACCAGGCGTCGACATCGTCGGGCCGGACGTTAACGGCTTTGCGGAAGGCGGCGATGGCGTCGGGATAATGCTGCCGGCGGATAAGCACCTGCGCGTGGGCATCGAGCAGGTCGGGATCGCTGGGCGACTGGGCCAGGAGCTGCTGGTAGTGGGTGTCAGCCTCGTCCAGCTTGCCGGCCTGAAAGTCGGCGTCGGCCAGGAGCCGCGTGACCGCGCGGCTGTCGGGCTGCGCGCTGTGGAGCTTTTCCAGCACCGCGATGGCGTCCGACGGCTTGCCCTGCGCGTTGAGCAGGGTGGCGAGCTGGGCGTTCAGGGCTGGATCAGCCGGATCGCGGCGGAGGGCGGCCTCGACCAGCGGTTGGGCGTCGGCGTAGCGCTTCTCGGCGATGAGCAGGTGGGCCAAACCAGCGGTGGCCTCGGAGGACTCAGGACTGTTGCGGAGAGCCTGGCGGTATTCCTGTTCAGCGATGTCGAGGTCGCCGGCAGACTCGGCAATTTCGGCGGCGAGCACCGTGTCGGACGGGGTTTCCGAGGTGAGTTTGAGGGCGTCGACGAGGGCATCGCGGGCGCCGGTCGGATCGGAGGTGCGCAGCAGGCGGGCCAGGGCGCGGTCGGCCTGAGCTTTGGCGCTGGGGCTTGGGGGATTGGGCTCGAGGGTGACGGCGACCTGGAGCTGGTCGCGCGCTGCTTGTTCGAAGCTGGGGCCTTTTGCGGCGAGCAGGAGGCCGAGGGCGAGGCGGGATTCGAACTGCTTCGGATCGGCGGCGACGGCTTTGCGGTACCAGCCTTCGCCGGCGTCGGTGTGGCCCTGAGCGTCCTCGACAAAGCCGCGGTCGAAGAGGGCTCGCGCGTCGTTGGGGTGGGCGGAGAGGAAGATGTCGAGGCTTCCGGAGGCGAGGGTGTAGTTTTTGGCTTCAATGGCCGACTCGACGACTTCGAGGGCATCGGAGATCTGGGACGGCCTGGCCTGCTGCTGGGGTTCGTCGGTGGAGGTGCCGGGAGGCGGGGGCACGGGCTGTGCCAAAACGGCGCCGGCCAGGCCGAGCAGCAGGGTCAGCAGGCAGACGTGTCGGACACGAGGCCGTGAAGGGCTTGGGCCCGTGTCAGACATTTGGCACAGGCGGCCGCGGGAGTCTGGACCGGGCTTCGGGACGCGCATCACTGGAAGACTTCGCTTTCTGGCGCATGGACCAGCGTGGCAGACGCATGTCCGACAAGGACGCGGGCGAGCCACTGGCCGGTGTGCGACAGCTCGTTGTTGGCAATGGTCTCCGGAGTTCCGGTGGCGACGATCTGGCCGCCCGCCGCGCCGCCTTCGGGGCCGAGGTCGATGACCCAGTCGGCCGACTTAATAATGTCGAGATTGTGCTCAATGACGACCAGCGAGCCGCCACTGTCGATGAGTTTGCGGAAGGCCATCAGCAGCTTGCCGACGTCGTCGAAGTGGAGGCCGGTGGTGGGCTCGTCAAGGATGTAGAGGACGCGGCTGCCGCCTCTTTTCCCGTCGCCGCCGCGGCCCTCGGAACGGGTGGAGGCGAGGTGGGCGGCGAGTTTGACGCGCTGCGCCTCGCCGCCGGACAGCGTGGTGGCGGACTGGCCGAGGCGGACGTAGCCGAGGCCGATTTCCTCAAGAACGGCGAGCTTATCGACGATCCTCGGGTGGCCGGCGAAGAAGCGAAGAGCTTCGCGGACGGTCATCTGGAGCACGTCGTAAATGCTGCGGTTCTTGTAGTGAATTTCGAGGGTGCTGGGCTTGTAGCGCGTGCCGCCGCACTCCTCGCAGGGCAGCTCGACGTCGGCGAGGAACTGCATCTCGACAGTGACGGTGCCGTCCCCTTCGCAGACATCGCAGCGCCCGCCGGGGACGTTGAAGGAGAAGTGGCCGGCGCCGTAGCCACGGCGCTTCGCTTCAGGCTGCGCGGCGTAGAGGTCGCGGATGGCGTCGAAGGCCTTGATGTAGGTCACGGGGTTGGAGCGCGGAGTGCGGCCGATGGGTGTCTGGTCGACGAGGACGATGTCATTGAGGCGTTCGACGCCTCTGATGTCTTTATAGACGCCGACAGGGTCGCCGCCCTCGGTGCGGCCGAGGCGATGCGCGATGGCTTTGTACAGAACTTCGTGGACCAGCGTCGACTTGCCGGAGCCGGAGACGCCGGTGATGGCGACGAGGACGTTGAGGGGGATATTGACGTCGATGCCTTTCAGATTGTTGGCGCGCGCGCCTTTGATGCGCAGCCATTCTTTGGCACCGGGCGTGTCTCGGCGGTGCGGGACCGGGATGGTGAGTTGGCCGCTGAGGTAGCGGCCGGTGATGGAGGCAGGGTTGGCGGCAACTTCATCGACGGTGCCGGCGGCCAGGACGTTGCCGCCGAACTCGCCGGCGCCGGGGCCGAGGTCGAGGAGGTAGTCGGCCGAGCGCAGGACGTCGGGGTCGTGCTCGACGACGAGGATGGTGTTGCCGAGGTCGCGCAGCTCGTTGAGGATGCGAATGAGGCGGGCGGTGTCACGCGGGTGCAGCCCGATGGAAGGCTCGTCGAGAACGTAGAGCGCGCCGACCAGACGGGAGCCGAGCGAGGTAGCGAGCTGGATGCGCTGCGACTCGCCGCCGGAGAGCGTCGAGGCGAGCCGGTCGAGGGTGAGGTAGTCGAGTCCGACGGCGTCGAGGAATGTCAGACGCTGGCGAATTTCGTCGAGGATGCTGCCGGCGATCTCCTCCTGCATAGGGGAGAGTCTGAGTTTGGAGAAGAAGCGGAACGCTGCGCCGATGGTGAGGGCGGCAGCCTCGCAGATGTTCTTTTCTCCGACGGTGACGGCGCGGGCTTCGGCGCGGAGGCGCTGGCCCTTGCATTCCGGGCAGAGCGCGTAGCCGCGGTATTTGCTGAGCATGACGCGGACGTGAAGCTTGTACTTTTTGCGTTCGAGCAGATTGAAGAAGCCGTGGATGCCGGGGAATGTGCCGCGGCCATCGAGGACGACGGTCTGCTGCTCGGGAGTCAAGTCCCACCAGGGAACGTCGAGGGGAATGCCGTATTGCTTCGCGGCCCGGCGGAGGTCAGCGAGATACGAGCGATATTTCGGCCGGTTCCAGGGGTCGATAGCACCTTCGTCCAGGGTCTTCGACTTGTCGGGGATGATGAGGTCGAGGTCGAAGTCGATTGTGTTGCCGAATCCCTGGCAGCGGGGGCAGGCGCCGTAGGGGTTATTGAACGAGAAGAGGCTGGGCTCGGGCTCACGGTAGACCCGGTGGCAGCTTTTACACTCGAAGGCGGCGGAGAAGCGCAGGTGCTCGCGGCCCATCGCGCTGCCGCATGGTTTCTGCGGCGCAGCCGCGTCCGCCCGTGCGGCCAGCACTTCGAACAGGATTTCGCCGGATTCGCGGTAGCCGATTTCGGCGGCGTCGACGATGCGTGCGCGAATGTCGGACGCGACGGCAATGCGGTCGACGAGGACGTAGACCGGCAGCGCGAAGTCGATCTCGAGCAGCGACTCCGGGGTCGAAAATTCGTAGATCGTGCCGTTTTGGTAAAGGCGGTTGAAGCCGCGTTTGCGCAGGTCGGCGAGGCGTTCGCGGAGCGCGTCAGACAAACCGGCGGACGGTTTCCCGGCGGATTTTGCGGCGGGCTTGCGTGTCCGACGCGCGAGCTTCGGCATGTCTGACACGTCGGACGCGGGCTGCGTGGGGGTCGTCGCCTGCGGCTGGACGGGGAAGAGCGCGTGCAGGCGAGTTCCCTCCCCCAGGGCGAGAACGGCCGAGGCGATTTCGTCGACCGTGTCGCGCCGGACAACCCCGCCACAGACGGTGCAGTGGACGACGCCGCAGCGCGCCCAAAGGAGGCGCATGTAGTCGTAGATTTCAGTGGCGGTGGCGACGGTGGAGCGCGGGTTGCGCGTCGAGTTCTTCTGGCGGATGGCGATGGCGGGGGCGAGGCCATCGATCAGGTCGACGTCGGGCTTCTCGATGCGCTCGAGGAACTGCCGGGCGTAGGCGGACAGCGATTCGACATAGCGGCGCTGGCCTTCGGCGTAGATCGTGTCGAAGGCGAGGGACGACTTGCCAGAGCCCGAGACCCCCGAGACGACGGTGAGCTTGCCGTGGGGGATGGCGCAGTCGATGTTTTTCAGGTTGTGGGTCCGCGCGCCGCGGATGATGATCTCGTCGCTCAATGGAGTGGTTCCGAGGGTCCAGGGAAAAGAGCCCCAGTCTGATTATAGAGGCGGGGGCATCCTATGCCCCTGAAGGACGAATGGAGGCTTATGCACATTGCCGCGGTCTGGATTTTGCTGATCTTTATTGTTGTGTGCAATGGCAATTGTTGTGTGCAATGGCACGATGCTGGTGCTGCTGCAGCTGACGGACGCGGGGCGGATCCTGTCAGAATGGTGGTAATGCATTGGACAGCGGCGTGGGTTCTTCTGGCGTTTATGGCGGCGTGCACCTCGGTGGTGCTGGTGTTGCTGCACATGACGCGGGCGGGGCGGGTTCTGCACGAGCGCATTCCGGATCGGCCGCGGCGGCGGCTGTTTCTGGCTACAGTCAGCTTTTTTGTCACGTTTCGGGGGTTCGGCTTCTGGTGTTCGCCATCGTGCACCATGTTGGACCGTTCGGATGGGTGGTGGTGGGCGGGCGGCACATTCACCATTTAGTGTGGGGAATTTTGCTCTTGCTGTTGGTAGGGTATGCGGAGCTGGCGGAGTTCGGGACCGGATCGACCCCGGGTTCGATCTTTGCGAGCGGGCTGATTTCGATTTGTTTTGGCATGGGCGCGGCGCTGACGCTGGATAAGTTTGCGCTGTGGCTGGATCTTCGCGCGGAGGCCTATTGGACGCGCGAGGGGCGCGAAAGCATCGACGCCGGGGTGCTGTTTGGGGCGATGCTGGCCATCGGGGCGTGGGGCGCGCCCCTGTGGAGGAATCGGAAGAAAGCGTTGGGGACGAAGCTGGACTGAGGGCGAGCCCGGTCCCGGTCTGCGGCTGGACAGCCTCCAAAAAAACAAAAAGACCAAAACCGGCGAACGCCAGGTTCACCCCACAGCAAGAAGCGTGAGCCTCCGCCATCCCGACTGTCCATACAACTCGGCTCTCGGTTCGCCCCTGAAGTAACGCCTCTTGACCATTTTGGGAACGGGAGCGACCTCGACCAACTCGCGGACGAACCCAACATCTTTGAAAGGCCTGCGGCTGGACAGCCTCCAAAAAACAAAAAGACCAAACCCGGCGAACGCCAGGTTCACCCCACAGCAAGAAGCGTGAGCCTCCGCCATCCCGACTGTCCATACAACTCGGCTCTCGGTTCGCCCCTGAAGTAACGCCTCTTGACCATTTTGGGAACGGGAGCGACCTCGAACAACTCGCGGACATACCCAACATCTTTGAAGGGAGCCTGGAACCGCGCATAAGGATCGGGTGCCCCATGCCCCTGTCGTGGGATGCAACAGAGGTGTTGTTTCATTCCGAAACAGCCGATGGAGCAGGCAGGGGTGTGAAGCTTGGCTCCCACAGTCCGATTGATGGCTAGCCCGCTGGTGCGCAGCGCTGTCAGAATGGTGGTGATGCACTGGACAGCGGCGTGGGTTCTCCTGGCGTTTATGGCGGCGTGCACCTCGGTGGTGCTGGCGGTGCTGCACATGACGCGGGCGGGGCGGGTTCTGCACGAGCGAATCCCGGATCGGCCGCGGCGACGGCTGTTCCTGGCTGCGGTTGGTTTTGTCTTCACCTTCCTGGGCGTGCGCCTGCTGGTGCTGCTGATCCTGTTTCACATTGGGCCGTTCGGGTGGGTGGTGCTGGGCGGGATGCACGTTCACCATCTGGTATGGGGGATTCTTCTGCTGCTGGTTTCCGGGTATGCGCTGGTGGCGGAGATTGGGATTGACTCTACGCCACGATCGCTGTTTTTGGGTCGGCTCATTGCGATCCTCTACGGCATGGGCGCTGCGCTCACTTTGGATGAATTCACGATGTGGCTGAACATCCAGGAGTCCACGTGGACATTCCAGGGGCGGGAAAGCATCGATGCGGTCGTGCTGTTTGGGGCGGTGCTGGCGGTGGGAGCGTGGGGAGCGCCGCTGTGGACGAAGCGGCCGCGCAAACACTCGAAGCGGAATCACACGCACACCACAACGTACGCGCACAATGGACACAACGGCGCGCGGCATGATTCCACCGGAAAATAGAAGGCTGCGCCGGTTGATTTCCGGCACAGCCTTTTTCCAGGTGACTTTCAGTCGGCTGTTACTCGCCCCGGACTAGCGTTCCCTCGGGGAGAAGCCGAGCTGGAATGTGACCATCACGCTGCGCCCGGGAAGTAACTGCGTCGTATCGCTTGGGCTCGGTGTGTAGAGCACCAGCGACCCGGTCGTCGCATTCGCCGCGCCAATATCCGCGATGTCGTGATTATCGAAAAGGTTGTTGAAACTCAGCTTGATCTTCGACTGATCGAACTTCGATCCGTTGCGAATCGTATAGTTCAGGAAGAGGTTACTCATCCACCATGGATCGAGCGGGACGGTCTGATGATAGGGTCCGTCATCTTCCCAGCGGCTGCCCACGCGTTTGTTGAAGAAGCCCAGGTCCCAGCCTTTGCGCTGATAAGTCAGGCCCAGGCTCTCGGTATCATGCGGAGTAAGTGCCACCCACGCGGACGGACTCGCGGGGACGGCCGGAGACGTGGCTGTCGCTGCCTGTGCGATCGCGGACTCATACTTCGAGTCGCCGAAGGTCCCGTTGAGGAACAGCGCCAGGCCGCCTCCCAGGGCAACATTCCCTTCACCCTCAAAGCCGTTCGTGTCCGATGGCGGCGTCGCGTAGTAGTAAGTGAACCCAGCGTTGGGACCGGAGCTGGGAGTGAAGTTCGAGTACTGGTTCACGAAGTGGATGTGGAACACGTCGGCATCGAAGCTCACACGGTTCAGCTTCAGCACCGTTCCGCCCTGATAGGTCGACGCCAACGTGGGGGGCGGCGTCTGCGCCACTTCCGCACCGGTTACGTCGAAGACGGCGCTGAAGGGGATGATACTTCCCCGGCCATAATCCCCGTAAACCGACCAGTTCGTGCGGATGCGGTAGTTGGCTTCCACCGAAGGCAGCCAGTTGTTATAGCCCGCGTCGTGGGTTACGAAGCTGGTGCAGGTTTGAACCGTGTCGGTCAGTTTGCAATTCAGTGGGCCGATGGTTTTGCCGTCGGCCCACTGCTTGAGCCACATATTGAAGTAGGCGTCCTTGACACCGGCGGTGATGGTCCAGCGCGGGATCGCCACCAGCTGATACTCGGCGAATGGCTGCACCGTATTGATGTTGAAGTTCTCGTGGAACTTGCGGTTCTTGATCAGATCCCCGTCGATCCAGGTCCGCGGATCGCTCTGAATCTGGTAGCGGTTGGTCGGCGTGTACTCATACCACGCGCCGGTGCGGAAGACGCCGTATTTCGTGCCCCAGCTTAACGTGGTGATCTCGCCGATGCGGTTGTACTGATTCATCTTGTTGATGGCGCTGGTGGCGCTGACCGCGGGAGAGGCAACAGAACCGTTGAGCTGAGTGTTGTTGTAATGCTGGTGGTTCGAGTAGGAATAGGTATAGGGCTTGGTGACCAGCCTCCATCCCTTGCCGAACTGTTTATCGAACGTGACGATCTCGAAGTTAGTCGGAACGTGGTAGGTGTAATACCGATAGTACAGCCCGTTGTAAGAACCATCGGCGTTGTATACGTTCGACTGCAGCAGGAAGTTATCGCCGTACTGCGCGATCTGGGCGCGGGTCGGATCGTTGTTGGGGGTGTTGCTGTCGACGATCACCGCGGTGCCGATGAGGGAAAAGTAGGTTCGATCCGAAAACTTGTAGGTGAACTTGGCACTGCCTGCCGTGCGCACCTGGAAGTTATCCGTCTGATAACCGTCGGAACTCATGTGGTGGCCTTCGAACCAGAAGTTTGCCTTCGGATTCCTGCCCCCGAAGAGACCGGTGGAGAACTCGCCCAGAACCTGGTTGGTGTTGAACGAACCATAGGATTCCGAGAAACGCATGGAACCGTTGACGGGCAGCTCGGGTGAAAACATGTGGATCGATCCGCCGTAGTTCGCCGGCCCCATGTCGGAAGCGGTTCCCGGGCTGCGGTCGAAGTCCACGTAACCGATGGCCGGCGCCGGAACATACGCCCAGGAGTGATGACTGGGGTCGTTGGCGTCCTCGAACGGAATCCCGTCCCAGGTCATGGTGTAGTCGTCGTCCTTGAAGCCGCGGAAGTAGATTTTGGCCTGACCGAGGCCGACGCCGTTCTCGCTGTAGCTCACCGTGCCGGGCGCGGCCTGGGTGATGTCGGCGAAGTCGGTTACGGGAGAAGTGAACTCGCGTACATATTCACTGGTGATTTCTGTGCGCGCCGATCCGGCATCGAGTACCGATTTGACCGGGGAAAGTTGCGATGCCAGCGACGGATCCGCCGTAGCCTCCACCGTGACCTCCTCGGAAACCGACGCCAGGGCCAGCGATGCGGGAACCGTGGCGGCGCTCCCCGCTGTAACGATCACGTCCTCGCGAAGGCTGGTGGCGAAACCAGTAGCAGAGATCTGAACCGTGTAGACACCGGCGGGCAGGTCAGCGACAGTGAAGCGGCCATCTTCACCGGTGACCGCGGTGCGTTTCACCTCCGAACCGCTGGTGACAGCAACGGCCGCGCCCTGGATCGCTCGGCCGGTCTGATCGACCACGGAACCCTGGAGGGTTCCTGCTTTAGCTTGTCCATACAAGGAACCCGCACCTGCGATGAGGGCCATCAGACACAGGAGGGCGCACAGGGCGCCCCGTAGCAGCTGGGTGAAAATCGCCGCCGGCTTTGGTGTCGCGCCGGAGAAATCGATCGCGGGAGATCGATGCAAGGGACTGACTTCGGGGACAAAGACACGTCGGCACACGCTCAAATGATGGGTCACAGCAACGCCTCCGGAAATGTATCGTTCGAACAGAAATGGCTGGGAACTTGTGGGTTCTGCGTGGGGAAGGGACTCGCCAAAGAGTATGGAATTTCCTTGAACAGCCCGTTACGGGACTGTTGCGGATTGGTGAATTAGCTGTGGGGATATTGCCCGGAGGGTTACGCGATCGCCCAAGCGGGTTTCTTAAAGCAGTAGCCAGTTGGGGGAGGGAAGCAGTTCGGAGCTTCGGGCTGTGTTAACTGTTCCCTCACTTGATACCTGCAGCATTTCGCTGCCAATCCACAGGGTGGGCCACGCTATAGTCAAAGCGGCGATTCTCACGACCTTGCTCAGGCGTGGCTAAAGACAACCGAAACAGCGGTGGCTCGACGCTTCTGGAGGAACCGGCGGACTTTTATCGTCCGTCGACCGGCCGGGAGACCGACGCCCGCGCGCCGCGACCGGCTCGGGCAAAAGCCGAGCCCGAGGACGACGCAGACGAGCCGTTCCTGCGCGCACGTCGGCGTGTGCCCGTTCGGCGCGGGCTGCTGCCTGGGTGGGCCAGGAGCGGATGGGGCAAGCTGGCGCTGGCGGTTGCGGTATTGACTGCTCTGGGCGCGGTTGCCGCCGCGATTCTCGGCGTGCGCGCCTTCCTCGATCATGACCCCCGTTTCCGCATCGACTCCTCCGCGTCGATCCAGACACTGGGCAACAGCCAACTGAGCCGCGGCGATTTGCTGTCGGTGTTTGGCTCGGACATCGGACGGAATCTGTTCTTTGTGCCACTCGAGAAGCGACGCGTGGAGCTGGAACAGATTCCCTGGGTGCAACGGGCGACGGTGATGCGGCTCCTGCCGAACCAGCTGCGCGTGGCCATTACGGAGCGCGTGCCGATTGCGTTTGTGCAGGTCCGCGGGCACGTGGAGCTGGCCGATGCCGATGGGGTGATCCTGAGCATGACGCCCCAGCAGATGGCGGCACGGCATTACTCATTTGCTGTTGTCAGCGGAATTAACCCCGGCGATCCAATTTCGGTCCGCAGCGCGCGGATGCATCTGTATCAGCGATTCATCGGCGAGCTGGACGCTACGGGAGAGCATATTTCCGCGCAGCTGAGCGAGGTGGATTTGTCAGATCCAGAGGATGTGCGGGCGACGGTTCCGGCGAACGGGACGGACTTGCTGCTGCATTTTGGCGATGAGGATTTTCTGGCGCGGTGGAGGAATTATCAGGCGCACATTGCGCAGTGGGAGCAACAGTATCCGCATCTGGCGTCGGTGGATTTGCGGTACGACAGCGAGGTAGTTCTGAAGATGGCGGGCGACCCTGGGACGGGCACGAGCAGCGACCCGAAACCGGCATCCGCTTCGAAGCCAGCGATGGCGCCAGCCCAGCCCGCGCACAGCACTCCACCTCCGGCAGCGCACAGCACACCGGCCGCGCACGCCAATCCTGCGAGCCCGACGCACAAGCCCACGGCGGCGAAGCATACTCCGCACGGGACCGCAGTGAAGCCCCTCGGATCGGCGGAAAAACCGCACGGCGCAGCAGCGAAACCGCAACCGAACCGGAGGCCCGCGTGAGCCAGCAGGAAAACATCATCGCCGTGCTGGACGTGGGCAGCTCGAAGATTCGGGTGCTGATCGCTGAGGTGACTGAAAACGCGCTGCGCTATCGAGGCCACGGCCTGGCTGACGCAGCGGGCATGCGCAAGGGCATGGTTTCCGATCTGGCGCCGGCGGCGGCGGCCATCGATCGCGCGGCGGTGGCAGCGGAGAGCTCGGCGCAAGCCGTGATCGAGCGGTGCGTCGTGGCCGTCGGCGGCCCGCACATTCGCGGCGTGAACAGTCGCGGCGGGATCAGCCTGGGCACGCGGCTGCGGGAGATCAATAAAGAGGATGTGCGGGCGGCGGTGGATCGCGCGCGCTCGATTGCGCTGCCGTCGGATCGCGAGGTTCTGCATTTGCTGCCGCAGCAGTTCATCCTCGATGAGCAGCCCGGGATTCATGATCCGGTGGGGATGATCGGGAATCGGCTGGAGGTAAACCTGCACATCTCGACCAGTTCGGCGAGCGCGCAGCAGAGCATTGTGACCTGCGTGAACAAGGCTGGCCTCGAGGTGACCGAGACGGTTCTGGAGGCGCTGGCCGCGGCCGAGGCAACGCTTTCGGCCGATGAGCGCGAGCTCGGAGTTTGCCTGCTCGACATTGGCGCGTCGACTTCGGAGCTGGTGGTGTTCTTCGAGGGCTCGGTGGCGCACACCTCGGTCGTGCCCATCGGCGGCGACCACTTCACCAACGACCTGGCGGTGGGGCTGCACGCCACCGCCCCGGAAGCCGAGTGGCTGAAGTGCAACTACGGGCACTCGATTGTGACAGCCGTGCCGCAGCTGGATGAAGTGGAGGTTTCCGGACTGGCCGGCTACGAGCCAACCCACGAGCCGCGACTGGTGCGGCAACGGTTCATCGCGGAGATTCTGGAACCGCGCGCCCGGGAACTGTTCCAGCTGCTGCGGGACAATCTGCGCCACGGCGGCGTGCTGGAGGCCATGGGCGCGGGCTGCGTGCTGACAGGCGGCGGAGCGCGTCTGCCTGGACTGCTCGAAACCGCGGAGAGCCTGCTGCGGGTTCCGGCGCGTTTGGCGTCGCCTGTGCCGCTGTCGCGCATGCCTGCGGAGCTGGCCGCTCCGGAGTATTCGGTTTTGACGGGAACGATGTTGTACGCCCATCGCACCAACCTGAACCGTGCGACGGAGAACCAGGGTCTGCGCGCCAAGCTGCGCGCCATCTTAGCGGGAAGTGTCTAGTTGAAGGAGCCAACACCATGAGGAGCAAACCGATGAACCAGTCTGAAGAAATTCGCATTCAGTACCACGACGAGAACCTGCGCGGCGCGAAGATCAAGGTCATCGGCGTGGGCGGAGGCGGCGGCAACGCCGTGAACCGGATGATCGCCGCCAGCATGGAGGGCGTGGAGTTCATCGCCGCCAACACCGACCGCCAGGCTCTGCAGCTGTCGCAGGCCTCAGTCAAGCTGCAGCTGGGCGTGAAGCTGACCAGCGGACTGGGCGCGGGCGCAAATCCCGACGTGGGTCGCAAGGCGGCGCTCGAAGACTCGGAGAAGATTCTCGAGGCGCTCGACGGCGCGGACATGGTGTTCGTCACGGCGGGGCTGGGCGGCGGGACGGGCACGGGCGCAGCGCCGGTGATTGCGTCGCTGGCCAGCGAGATGGGCGCGCTGACAGTGGCGGTGGTAACGCGGCCGTTCGCCTTCGAAGGCAAGCGGCGGATGGCGCAGGCCGAGCGCGGTATGCAGGAGCTGCTCGAGAGCGTGGACACGATGATCGTGATCCCCAATGAGAAGCTGCTTGCTGTGGCGAAGGATGCGGGGTTCTTCGAGTCATTCCGCATCGCCGACGATGTGCTGCGCCAGGGAGTGCAGGGGATTTCGGACATCATCACGATTCCGGGGATCATCAACCGCGACTTCGCCGACGTGAAGACCACGATGGCGGGCATGGGCTACGCGGTGATGGGAACCGCGGTGGGAAGCGGGTCGCGGCGCGCGATGGAAGCGGCGCAGGCGGCGATGGCTTCGCCGCTGCTCGAGGATGGGGCGATCGACGGGGCGCGCGGGATCCTGATCAACATTACGGGTTCGGCATCGCTGAAGCTGAGCGAAGTGAACGAGGCGTCGACGCTGATCCAGAACGCGGCGCACGAGGACGCCAACATTATCTTTGGCGCGGTGCTGGACGAGAACATGGGCGACGACGTGAAGATTACGGTGATCGCCACGGGTTTTCGCCAGGGCTCAGCAGAACGACGGGAGCAGTTGCTGGGCGCCGCGCTGCGTGAAGCGACGGCTCCTCGCATTGAAAGCCGGCCCTTAACCCCGCGTTTTGCAAGCGAGGAGGAGAATGAGGGGTTTGCACCGGCGGCGGTGCAGCCACGGCAGCCTCCAGTGCTGGTCCCCGTTTCGGCGCGGGAATTTGTCTCGGCCTTTCGGGTCCATGAACCCGAGCCGGTGAGCTGCGACGACGAGGCCACGCCGGAACTGAGCTTTGCCGAGGATGAGACGGAGCTGGTTGGGGTTACGGCGGGGGCTCCAGCGGCAGTGGCGGAGCAAAACGTGGCTGCACATCCGGCATTTATCGACGACCCGGGTGAGAACCTGGACATTCCGGCGTTCATGCGCAAGGGCACCCTCTGAGGTCGGTCCGGAGACCTGTTGGTACCGCGGGATTGACCGGAAAGAGGGACGTCCATGTGCGAAAATGTACTGGACAGACAATAGTTTCCGGTTATAGTGAACAAACAGTTCCTCTTGGTCATCCAGGCACGTGGAGTCGGAGTACTCCCGTTGAAGGCAACTTCAGGGGTGTCTCCAGGGTTTGGAAGAACCATGGCGGGGACTTTATTCCCGGAGGTCGTTCAAGTTTCACTTCGGGAAGGCCGATGAAAAAGGTAATGCGGCCACGTACGAAGTAAGGTATCGCCAGACGAGTTTCCGCGGCAGTATCGGTGGAGGGAGTCTGGATTCTTCGAACGAGAGTTGATTGATGAAGCGTGTTGTTTTGTCTCTCTTTCTGACTGCTGCCCTGGCCGCCCCATCGCTCCTGAACGCGGCGTCCACCACCTCTGCGCATCGCACGGTTCGCCACCACGCGCGGGTTCATGAAACGGCGGCGGTGACCCGCCACATGGCCACCCTGCAGCACAGCCAGCGAGTCATGGGCGCTCATCTGGCGTCAGCCACTCTCACAACACACCGCTACGTGCGCCGCACCCGCCATCATTATTATGAGCGGTTCACCGCCAGCTCCTTCGCCAACTCCGATCTGACCGCCGGCGACATCACGGCGGGCGAAGATCCCGTGGTCCGCCAGGCGGCACTGGACGCGCTGGGCGACATGAACGGGACCGTGGTCGCGATCGATCCTTCCAACGGACGCATTCTCGCGATGGTCAACCAGAAACTGGCGCTTTCCAGCGGCGCTGAGCCGTGCTCGACCATTAAGCTTTCCGTGGCCTTGGCCGCGCTGCAGGAAGGGATCATCAATAAAGACACTCCGGTGAATCTGGGTGGCAGCTATCATCTGAACCTCACCGAGGCGCTGGCTCACTCCAACAATCTTTATTTCGAGACGCTGGGCCGCAGGCTCGGCTTCGACCGCGTCCACCACTACGCTACCGAGTTTGGGCTGGGCGAACTGGCCGGTTACAACATACAGGGGGAGCAGCCGGGGATTTATCCCGATGAGCCGCTGGCAGAGAATCTGGGCGGCGTGGGCCGCATGTGCTCCTTTGGTGAAGGCGTCTCGATGACCCCTCTGCAGCTGGGAGCGATGGTAGCCGCAATCGCCAATGGCGGGACGCTCTATTATCTGCAGCATCCGACCACTCCGTCCGAAGCGTTGAGCATGGAGCCGCGCATCAAGCGCACCCTCGACATCGCTCCGATTCTTCCGGAAATCCAGGATGGCATGCACGCCGCGGTGCAGTACGGCACGGCGCGGTCGCTGCGCGCGAACTTCAATGAGTTTCCGGTGCTGGGCAAGACCGGGACCTGCTCCAACGATGGCACACGCTTTGGCTGGTTTGCCTCCTATGCCGATACCCAGTATGGCCGCATCGTTGCGGTGTTCTTCCTCGAAGGCGGCCGGCCCACCTTCGGCCCCAAAGCCGCCGAGTTGACGGGCGTTTTCTATCGCGACCTGTGGACCAGCAGCTACTTCGCTGCGAAGCAGTCGCCGGAGACCCCGGGCGCAACGACGTCGCCTGCGGTTGGCGCTCCTCAGTAGTTTGCGATCAGTAGTTTGCGATCCGGAACAGTTTGAACAAACGCCCCGCGGCTAAGCCGCGGGGCGTTTCTGCGTCGCGGCCGTTTGCCCATTCTGCGTGACGCCGGGCCGGGCGAACTGCCCCTCCGCGAGCCGGAGTTGCTCCCGCTCGGCCGCCTTCAGATGGCCGCGGAACAGCGAATCCCTCCGCTTTGCGATTTCCGCGTTCACTTCGGCCCCGATCAGGATGGCCAGCGCAGTCAGGTACATCCAGAACATGAGGCCGATCACCGCCCCCATGCCCCCATACAGCCGCGAATAATTGGTGAGATGGGTGAGATAGAAGGCCAGGCCCGCCGATCCCACGAACCACAGCGCGATGGCCACGACCGCCCCCGGCAGCGTGGAGGTGAAACGCTGCTTTCGATTCGGGGCGAGGAAGTAGACCAGTTCCATGGCAACAACGAATGTCGAAAAGACGGTGGCAATGCGCACCACCGGCCACATTCTCTCAAGCGGGCCAGGGATGGGGAAAATCTGGCCCAGAAAATGGCCGAAATGCGGTCCCGCGATCAGAGCCAGCAGCGAGATGGTGAGCAGGCCGCCGCTGGTTGAGGTCAGAAACACCGCCTGCAGCCGGTCGCGCAGCCAGGACCGCGGTGTGTTTACGTCGTAGGCTACGTTCAGCGCAGTGATGAGGGCCGTGAATCCCCCGGTGGTGGACCAGATGTAGCTGAGGATGCCGAACGAGAGCATCCCCTTGTGCGGTTCAAGGAGGCCCCCGATCATCCTCTCAACCATGGACAGCGAATCGGCCGGGACCAGAATGGCCATGACGCTGAGCAGCTGGGGCAGCAGTCCCGGCAACCGCAGCAGCGAGAGCAGCTCCGCCAGAGTGATCAGCAGCGGCACCATCGACATCATGGACCAGAAGGCCAGCCCGGCGGCCACATCGAAAACCTGGGTCCGGATCAGTTCCCTGCCCACAATGGCGGCAAGGCAGCGCACCTCCCCCCAACGGCGGCGAACCCGATGATTCCAGCGCTGGAAGGTCTGTCGTCGGCCGGCTTTGGGTTGAGAGTCTGCGCTTCCCTGCTGGCGCGTGCCCGCATCGGCCTGCGCCGCCTGACCAGGGCCCGAAAACAAAGTGTCACGCGGCACGAGGCAGCTCCTGTTGTTGCGATGGCTAAATCGCCCCCGCGGGATGCGTGCCTGGTTGGGATTCCCTTCGTCTGCCTCCGAGCGCTTGCCTCCGAAGCGACTTTTCTGCGATACAGGAGTGGTTTGTCCGGAGGAGCCGCTATGCAACCCAAGGTCATCACCGGGGCCCTGTTCGTGCTTTTTGGTTTGTCACTCGCTGGCGCTGCCAATCCAGCGAACATGCAGACCGTCACCTTTCCCAGTGGCAGCGACACCGCCCAGGGCTTCCTCTATCTGCCGGGCGGGTCCGGACCGCATGCTGCGGTCGTGGTCATTCAGGAATGGTGGGGGGTCAACGACTGGATCAGGGAGCAGGCGCAACATTTCGCCGCGGAGGGTTATGTCGCGCTCGCCGTCGATCTCTATCGCGGCAAGGTGGCTACGGATCCCGATATGGCGCATGAGCTGATGCGGGGTCTACCCCAGGATCGCGGCGTGCGCGACCTGACCTCGGCGGTTGCGTGGCTGCAGAAGCGGCCCGACGTGGATCCGCGCCGCATTGGCGCCATCGGCTGGTGCATGGGCGGGGGCTACGCGGCCCAGCTCGCGATTGCCGACCCCAATCTGAAGGCGGTGGTCATCAACTATGGTTCGCTGCCCACCGACAAGGCGGCGCTCGAAAAGATCCAGGCGCCGGTGCTGGGGAATTTTGGCGGCCTCGACCGAGGCATCACGCCCGACGACGTGCACGCCTTTGAGGCTGCGATGCATTCTCTGGGCAAGAGCACCGACCTGAAAATCTACGCTGACGCGGGACACGCCTTTGAGAACCCCAACAATGCGGGGGGGTACAAGCCCGAGGACGCGAAGGATGCGCAGGACCGATCGCACCAGTTCCTGGCGGACCAACTGCACCCAGTGCAGCAATGACTGGAGAGACAGTTACGTCCGGGAAGTAACAGAGCAGGTCACGGGTTGTTCCCGTTTCGGGAAGTCGGTGTGCACGAAAGTTGGAGGACCTCGGTGGGAGACGAAACGAGGACTCCGAGATTCTGTGTCCGTAAGTGCATGAATAACTGTGCAATGTGGGCAAAAGTAAGTGTCTTTGGTTTCGGCTAAGGTTACTAAAGTCGAGAAAATACTTCTTGCTTGTCAGTCTCGGAACGTGTTAACTATGCAGGCAATATCTTGAAATTCCTGCCTTGCTGTAAACAGGGGAAAGTACGGTCTATAAGGCCACCATTATGAAAATTGGAACGACTATTCGAGGGTACCGCCTGCAAAAAGGACTGTCTCAGGGGGACATTGAGAAGCGTACCGGGCTTCTTCGCTGCTATCTATCGAGGGTTGAAAATGGGCACACCGTTCCATCGCTCGATACGCTCGCCAAGATTGCCGGAGCCCTGGAGCTCCCGCTGGCGCAGTTGTTCGCAGAAGACACCCTGGGGCGTCAGCTGCAGTCCCAGAAGCTCTCCGACGATGAGCTCCGTTTCCTGACGCAAATCCGTCGTTATTCCACCAACCTGAACGACAGCGACCGTAAGCTGCTGCTGGCCATGGTCAAGAAGTTCGCCGCCACAGCAACCCGTTAGCCAACGGCTCCCCCCGAGCAACCCCAGCTGAGGCTCCTGCGGCGCGTTGCGGAACCCGAGGAACGGCCTTATCCGGCAGCTGCTGTTTGATAGAAAGCTCGGAGTCCCCAGGCAATCAACAGCAACGCGAACACCATGATTCCGACCGCGAAGGCGCGCCGGCGCACGAACCGATCGCGCGGCGCCCCGATCCGGGGTAACAGCGGGACTCCCAGGGCCACGCCGCTCAGGAAGCCGCCCAGGTGCGCCATGTTGTCGATCTGAACGCTGGTGCGCGCCAGCCAGACGCCGGCCCCAATCACGAAATTCAGGATGGCGAAATACCAGACGCTGCGTCGCAGCTTCTTCAGTTCGGGCTGCGGGATGGGCAGCAGGGGCGAACGCAACAGCATCAGGATAACCCCCGCCAGTCCAAACACCGCGCCGGAAGCGCCCGCACCCACGATGCTCTCCGCTCCGCCTGGGACGCCGGGCCGAACCGCAACGCTCAGCAGATTCCCCGCGAATCCGGTGAGCACATAGGCGGCAACCAGGCCGAATTCTCCCAACAAGGGCTCGCCCAATAGCCCCAGGTTCCACAAGCACCACATATTCGTGGCGAGGTGGACGATGCCGATGTGGACGAACATCGCCGTCACCAGGCGCCACCATTGACCGTACATCAGCACCAGCGTGCCGTTGTTCCCGCCCCAGTTCAGAATCTGCTGCCCTGTGGGCGAAACGATCGAGACGCCGGCGAGGGTCATAGCAAGAAAGACCGCGCAGTTGATGCCTACCAGGGTATAGGTAGCCGGCGCCGACGCCCAGTGCCGACGCGGACGCGGCGGCGGTTGTGGGGGCGGATACCAGCCACG
Source organism: uncultured Acidobacterium sp. (assembly GCA_964535525.1). GTDB lineage: Bacteria > Acidobacteriota > Terriglobia > Terriglobales > Acidobacteriaceae > Palsa-343. Next base: position 40,540 of record CAZHTJ010000032.1, read on the forward strand.
CGGCTCGGGCTGCTCCTGCCCTGAGTCAGGGTAGGTTCCGGGCGGCAGAATCTCAGGCTGTGAAGGGCCGCGCCGGCCCGCGCCCTGTTCGGGGTCCATAGTGTTACCCTACCGTTCCCGCCTCTCGGTGACAATCCAACATCGGTACTGGGCTTTTTAGCCCCACAGTCACCCCGGGGATTGCTTTTCTCCACCGACCGCTAAGACGGCCTTATATACAATTCTCGTTCACCCCCTGCAGCACTGGGCCCTGGTTTCGGGAGCATCATTTTGAGCGGTGACAAAAAGATCGGCCGCGCGCTGTTGAGCGTGACGGACAAGACCGGCATCGTGAGTCTCGCGCAATGCCTCGCCCGCCATGGCGTCGAACTGATTTCAACCGGAGGCACGGCGCGCGCGCTGCGCGATGCCGGGCTCTCCGTGCGCGAGGTCGCGGACCTGACCGGATTTCCCGAGATGTTCGACGGACGCGTGAAGACGCTGCATCCGAAGGTGCATGGCGGCATCCTGTACATCCGCGCCGATCGCGAACATCGCGATCAGGCGGCCGCGCACCACATCGAACCCATCGACATGGTGGTCGTGAATCTGTACGCATTCGAGAAGACCGCCGCGAATCCTGACGCGAAGTTTGCCGACATCATCGAGAACATCGACATCGGCGGCCCGGCCATGGTGCGGTCGGCGGCGAAGAACTTCGAAGATGTCGCGGTGGTGACCGCACCCACCGAGTATGAATTTCTGGCCGATGAAATGGACCTGAACCGCGGTATGCTCAGCCGCGAAACGCGCTGGCGGCTGGCACAGCGGGCTTTCGCCGCAACCGGAAGCTACGACACAGCGATTGCCAATGCGCTGGAAAAGCTCGAACCCTCCGCGCCGGGTCTGCCCATGCGCACCAACGATGAATTTCCTCAGACCCTGCGGATTTCGTATCCCCTGGCGCAGACCCTGCGGTACGGAGAAAATCCGCATCAGCGCGCGGCTCTTTATCGCGACGCATCGGGCACGGGCATTGCCGGCGCACAGCAACTGCAGGGCAAGGAGCTGAGCTACAACAACCTCGTCGATCTCGATGCGTGCTGGGATCTTGCGCAGGAGTTCGAAGAGCCGGCCGCCGCCATCATCAAGCATACGAATCCGTGCGGCGCGGCCACTGGCTCTAACCTGCTCGAGGCGTATCGCAAAGCGCTGATCGCCGATCCGGTGTCGGCCTACGGCGGCGTTATCGGCGTCAATCGCGAGGTGAATGGCGACACCGCCGAGGAGATGGCGGCGCTGTTTGTGGAGGCGATCGCCGCGCCCGGCTTCAGCGACGACGCTATGGTGCGGTTTTCGTCGAAGAAGAATCTGCGCCTGGTCGTTGTGAAGGCCGCGAATGCCACGCGGGTTCTCAAGCAGGTTTCCGGCGGCATCCTCATGCAGGACGACGACGACGCGAAGCTCTCGGTTGCGGATTTGAAGGTCGCCACGCGCCGCGCTCCGACGGAGGAAGAGCTGAACGCGATGCTGTTTGCATGGAAAGTGGTCAAGCACGTCAAGTCGAACGCGATCGTCTATGCGCGCGACGGACAGACGCTGGGCGTGGGTGCGGGACAGATGAGCCGCGTGGATGCGGCGCGCTTCGGCGCGATGAAGGCGGTGCTGCCACTGAAAGGCTGCGTCGCGGCATCGGATGCGTTTTTCCCATTCCCCGATGGGCTGGAAGTGGTGGCGCAGGCCGGAGCAACCGCAGTGATTCAGCCGGGCGGTTCAGTCAAGGACAAAGACGTGATCGCTGCTGCCGATCGCCTGGGCCTCGCGATGATCTTCACCGGGATTCGGCACTTCCGCCACTAACCCGAGCCACCCACCGAAGCGCCATCCTGAGGAGCGCAGCGACGAAGGATCCGCGGTTGCTCTCCTCCTCAGATGGCTTCGCCCACTAAATTCAGGTCACACGATACAAATCTCGACCACCCACCCACGCTGTCATCCTGATGGAGCGCAGCGACGAAGGATCTGCGGTTGCTCTCCCCCTCCGATGGATTCGCCCACTAAATTCAGGTCACACGACAAATCTCGACCACCCACCGACGCGTCATCCTGAGGAGCGCAGCGACGAAGGATCCGCGGTTGCTCTTCTCCCCCTTAGATGGATCCGCTCACTAAATGCCGGTCACACGATCCAAATCTCGACCACCCACCGACGCGTCATCCTGATGGAGCGCAGCGACGAAGGATCTGCGGTTGCTCTTCTCCTTAGATGGATTCGCCCATTAAATGCCGGTCACACGATCCAAATCTCGGCCACCCACCGACGCGTCATCCTGAGGAGCGCAGCGACGAAGGACCTGCGGCTGCTCTCCTCCCCAGGTGGATTCGCCCATTAAATTCAGGTCACACGATACAAATCTCGACCACCCACCGGCGCTGTCATCCTGAGGAGCGCAGCGACGAAGGATCCGCGGTTGCTCTTCTCCCCCTTAGATGGATCCGCCCACTAAATGCAGGTCACACGATACAAATCTCGACCACCCACCGGCGCTGTCATCCTGAGGAGCGCAGCGACGAAGGATCTGCGGT
>CAZHTJ010000033.1:0-41622 GCA_964535525.1 uncultured Acidobacterium sp.
AGGTTGCGTAGTCGCTGACGGAGCCGAATTTGCTTTCGGCGTTGAAGACGCTGACCAGCGTGCCGGAGGCGCCGATCTTCTTCGCGTGCTGGATGTGGTTGATGGTGGATTGCGTAATGGCCTCCATGGCGCGGTGCCAGCCGTCGGGGTTGGACTGCTGAAATTCATGCAGCGCGGCAATGGCTTCGTCGCGAACTTCGTCGGAGTCGTTGCGTCCGGCGAACTGCGGCTGCGCCTGGTAGAGGATCATCGCGGTCATGTAGGGGCCGTACAGCGTGTCGATGAAATACGCGTCGTCGTTGAGGGCGTCGCGGACGATCTGGAGAGTCTTGAGCTGATCCGGATAGGGCGAATCGACAGGATCGAGTTCCCACCATTTGCCGGTCGTTGATTTCGGGTAGTCGAAATCGTTCATCACTTTGACGATGTCGGTGTCATACGCACGATGGAAGTCGAGGTGGTCCTGCGCTTCGAGTTGCGGCGTGGGTCGTTTGTAGTGGTGGTAGAAGGTGAAGGGCGGTCGGTCGAGGTCCTGGCCGCGGAGGGCGCGATCGACTCTTTCTTTGTGGGTCAACTTGCCGGTCAGCGTTTTTCCGAAGGCGGGTTTCGCGAGGGTGAGGCTGGCGGTGGCAGCGGCGGCAGAGCGGAGAAAATGGCGGCGATCGATCATGATTCCCCCCTTCGGAAATCGATTGCGGGTGCTACAGAAATAGTGACAGTAGCGGGGCGCGGACGCCAGCGCCGCGATTCTCATTTGCGCTGAACAATTTTTGCGGATTGCGCCCGGCCCGAGGGAGTGCTAGTGTACCGGCCATTGGCGGTTGTTGAGCGAAGGCGAGAGGAGCGGGGAAGATGCAATCGCTTCGCAGGGCGGCAGTGATGCTGGGGCTGGCGGCGGTGGCTCATCTGGCGGCCGGCCAGAACCTGATGGGGAAGTGGGTGGGGTCGGCGGCGGTGAACGGGGAACGCATCGCGTTCACGATGACCATCACGGCCGGCAACCACTATATTGAGACGGCGCAGGCTGGGACGCTGATGACGACCCAGTCCGGCACGTTTGTTTTCAGCAACGGGTTGATGGTTCGGACTGTGATCGACTGGAATCCAAAGCAGCAGCTGGTGATGGATCCTCCGACGGGCAGCCATTACGTGCCGATGGCGAAGCCGCCGGGCGGGTCGTGGAAGGTGACCTTCCCAAACGCCAACACGATGGTGCTGCAGGATGTGAACCTGAAGGGGACTTTGACTTATCAGCGAGTACAGTGACAGGCTACAGGCGACAAGTTGCGGGTTACAGGTCATCGGGCTCGGGCTCACGAACGTATACTCCGCTGCAGCGCGGAAAAGGAATTGAACCCACATTTCCTTTTTGAAGTTGAAGTAAGCGGTCCTATGATCGATCTCACGCCATCCTCTACCGCGCCAACGCAGAGCTCCCTTTTCTTTGTCAAGGGGGCGAATCTTGTCAGAAACCTCCGGCTCCTTGCCGATCGAACGCTGCCTGGTACGAAGGCAACGGTTGTGGCTGGATTCGTCGCCGGCCTTTTGCTCTCGCCAAAGCTATGGGTCAGTACGCGCTTGTATCCCCTGGTTGCCATCGTTCACGGCTTACCCTCTATTCCTTACCCACTGGACTACTTCTGTTATGGCATTTTGTTGGTTCTTCTTTTGGCAATCGCGTTGGCAACCAGGCCGCGTATCTATATTTTTGCGTTTGTGGTCTTCATCGCGATGTACTCGCTCTGGGACCAGACCCGATGGCAGCCCTGGGTTTATCAGTATTGGCTGATGCTTATCGCCCTGGGGTGCTTTTCCGGTAAGCCGGAGGACCTTGGGGGGCAGCGGGATGCTCTGAATATCTGCCGGCTCATCGTGGGTTGCACTTATTTCTACAGCGGCCTGCAAAAGATGAATCATCGATTCATTGCCACAGGCTTTCCGTGGGTACTCAACACTCTGCATATACATTTCCATGGGTTAAGATACCTGGGATGGGCCGCCGCCTGCATTGAAGTCACGATTGGCCTAAGCCTGCTTACACGCCGTTTCCGCAAGCTGGGCCTGGTAAACGGTGTGGTGATGCACCTGTTTATTCTGTATAGCTTTGGACCTTTAGGGCGTAACTGGAATAGTGTAGTGTGGCCCTGGAACGTTGTCATGATCGCGCTGATCCTTTTCTTATTCCGGAATACAGACGTCACCTTTGCCGACATCGTCTGGCGGAACAGGTTTGTCTATCAAAGGTTCGTGCTCGTCTTACTGGGAGTGTTACCAGCACTTAGCTTTTTCGGGCTGTGGCCGTCCGATTTGTCGTTGGCGCTCTACACGGCGAACTTGACCAGGGCCGACGTCCAGGTGAGCGAACAGGTGAAGCAGAAGGATCTTCCGCCTTTTGTTCAGCGCTATGTGAAACCTGTTCAGGGGCATCTCCAGCTCAGCGTTCGAGACTGGTCCCTGGGTGAGATGAATGTGCCGCCTTACGCAGAGATGCAAAGTTATATGGCGGCATTATCCGCGGTCTGCCGGTATGCCCATAACTCACCTGACGTCGTCCTGACCGGCTCGGAGAAGAACACTCTCCTGGGGACGGGAAAAGAGATACGAAATACGTGTGCCGGCGCGTTGGCCGTCGATCACCGCTAACTACTTTTCGTCGTAAAAAATGACCGGTCCCTGCCCATACGCGCGCTTACCCAATAAAGCGCTCGCGCTCTTTTCGGGCTTTCTTCAGGAGATTTGTGGTGGTCAGAGGGCCTTCCATCGCGCATGAGCGGGTTCAACCGAGGGGGTTTCCTGCGAAGTTCAGGCCAGCGTGGCGGGAGTGCAGCACGGTCCTCGGCGATGAGAACCGCAGGAAATGGCCGCGAGAAGAGGGCAAGAGACGGGGCAACGAGGGGCATCCGAGGGCGTTACGAGAATGTGCTGGGCAGGTTACGAAGAATCGTGGCAGACTACCTCAATTTCATCGGCATGGCTGGAGCGAAGGTGACGGGCGAGCGAATGCGATTTACGAAACGTACGCGTCTGATCCTGGCGGTTGCGTTGACAACGGGTTTCTGGGCCGTGGTGATCCCGATGTGCTGGCCGTGAGACTGGCGAGGGAAGCAAACCGCGTTCGCGGTGGATGGAGGGGCCGGAATGAAGCACGAAGCGAAGGCGATTGACTTCTGGGCGCTGATTGCGGTGCTGGTGCTGGGGATGATCTTCGGCACGTGTGTGCTGTCGGCATTCGGAATGAAGACCGTGGACGGCCAGCCATCGGCGCATTGTGAGCCGTGAACCACCGCGGACGCGCAAACGTAAATTGTCTGCATGAGACCCTGGTTTCATGTCCGGATCCGTGCGGGCCTGCGTCTTGCAGGGATGGCCGCTGGCGCGGCATTCGGTGGAATTGTTCCAGGCCGGTGCTTCTCATTCGCAGCTTTGGATCGTCGAAGGAGCAGCGCACACCGGCGCGGTGGACGTGAATCCCGCGGTGTTTGAGCGCCGCGTTGTGGGCTGGTTCCAGCAGCACGATCCGCCGCGCTGATTGACAGTCCGCCCGGGTAAGCGCCGCGAACGCACGCGCGACGGCTCGTCCCATTACTATGGAACTGGAGGTTCTCCGCTCGAATGGTTTCCCGAAGGGTTTTGCAGTTCTTTTCGGCTCCTTTCCTCGCTTTTCTTTTTTGTTCTGCGGCACAGGCGCAGAATGCCCTCAGGAACGACGAGGTTTCTGTCGGCGGCTTTTATCAGTTCACGTCGAATGCGAGCGGGAACGGCATCACCGACACTACCACCACCTCTGTCGGCGGAGAGGCGAGCTTCCGGCACAGCTTTCACTGGTATCTCGGCTATGAAGCTTCGTATGACTACTCGCGGTTCACCGAGAAGTACACGGACCAGGCTTTCGGATACCAGCACAACCTTCACTCCTTTAACGGCTCGTATTATGTGCGTGGGCCGAAGGCGCTGGGGCTCCAGCCGTTCGCAGTGGCGGGTATCAGCGCGGTGATCTTCTCGCCCTCGCTGAACGGCGGACAGAATGTGCCATTTCAGGTGCGGCCCGGAGCGAACTTCGGCGCGGGCGTGGACTATCCGCTGCTGACAAATAATTTCGGACTGCGTCTCCAGTATCGCGGGCTCTATTATGAAGCGCCGGATTTTGGGCTGGCGAAACTTTCCACGGGCAGCTACCGCCTGACGTCGGAGCCCCTGGCCGGCGTTTATGTTCGCTTCTGAACGGGTGGTGATCCGATGAGCGCGGACTGCATTTTCTGCAAAATTGCCGCCGGCGGTATTCCCGCGAAGAAAGTACGCGAGGACGATGCGTTGCTGGCGTTTCACGACATCGATCCCAAAGCCCCGACGCACATTCTTGTGATCCCGAAGAAGCACATCGCGTCGCTCGCCGATGCGAAGGCCGACGACGCCGTGCTGCTGGGCCGACTGCTGCTTGCTGTGGCCGAGATCGCGCGGGAGCAGGGACTCGGCAAAGGCTATCGCGTGGTGATCAGCACCGGCGCTGAAGGCGGACAGACGGTCGACCACCTGCACGTACACCTGCTGGGCGGGCGGCAGATGCACTGGCCGCCAGGCTAGCGCCGTGCGCGTTGCCGTCGTATCGGACATTCACGGGAGCCGGACTGCGCTGGAGGCGGTGATCGCCGATTTGCGCGGCACGTCGCCCGATGCGGTGCTGCTGGGTGGCGACGTCGCGGACGGAGGATCGAGTCCGGTCGAGGTGCTGGACCGGGTTCGCGACCTGGGCTGGCCGGGCGTGATGGGCAATACCGACGAAATGCTGATCCGGCCGGAGGCGCTGGAGGATTTTGCAGCAAGGTCGAAAGCTCCAAGCCTGTGGGATGCGGTGCGGGAGATTGCAGCGGCGACGCGGTCGGCGCTGGGCGAGGAGCGGTTGGCCTGGCTGCAGGCTTTGCCGATGGAGTTGGTGCGGGAGGATGCTGGGCTGGCGCTGGTGCATGCGCGCCCCGGGGATTGCTGGCGCGCGCCGGCGGGCGATGCGAGCGATGCGGACCTCTCGGCGATGTATGGCGTGCTGGGCCAGCCGATTGCGGTGTATGGGCACACGCATCTGCCTTCGATTCGGCGGCTGACGGGGACACCGAAGTGGCTGATCAATGCGGGGAGTGTGGGGCTGCCGTATGACGGCGATCCGCGCGCTTCGTACGTGCTGATCGAGGGCGTGGCGCCATCGATTCGGCGCGTGGAGTATGACGTCGAGGCGGAGCTGGCTCTGCTGGCTCACTGCGGATTGCCGGGCGCGGCATGGACAGCGAAGATGCTGCGAGCCCGTGGGCCTGCGATGCCATGAGCGGTAGGAAAGCGGGGCATCATAAATTGAAGGGAGTAAAGCAGCGATGGCTCGCGCAATTCTGACCAATGAGATCCCGACCCTCGAAGAGTTCGGGGACAGCCTCGGTCTGAACAAGTCGCGGCAGCGGTCATTGATCGACATTGTGCGGAACGGCGCGAATGGACGACCCGCCGGCCGGACTCCTGCTCGAAAAACTGTGAAGCGCGAGACGCCGCGTCGGAAGACTACGCGTGCAAAAGCCTCGTAAGCCCGCCGCCGTATTCCTCAACATCCCTTACGACGATCGTTTCCGGTGCCTCTACCTCGCCTACATCACAGGGTTGACGCAACTGGGACTGGAGCCGCGCGCGACGCTGGGAATTCCTGGCGGCGAACGGCGGCTGGATCGCATCCAGGCGCTGATGGAGAGCTGCCCTTATTCCATTCATGATCTGTCGCGGGTCCAGCTGGAGGTTCGTGGGAGTCATGGGTGTGAAGGCGTGGTGGGGTTAGGCGGGGTCGCGAGGCAGGCTTCGATGGCCTTTTGCCATTCCGGGCCGCTGTCGCGGTCGCTGTTCCCCATCGCGGTCACATCGTCGTTATGGATGGCTGCGAGCGCGGTGCGGACGTAGGTGACTTCGACGGCGGTGTGCAACGTGTTGACCGGGGTGAGGCGCACATCGATGACGCTGATCACTGCGTCGGAAATAACGGCGACGTATTGCATGCGGCCCGCGTCGAGGTCGAAGACGGTGTTGACCCAGATGCTGGTGTGCGGACCGTGCTGGACGGTGAAGACTGCGCCCTGGATGTCGCGGACTGGCTCGCGCGCCGGCTGACCCGGGAGCGGCTGGGGGTAGAGGAAGTGCGGATCCCAGTGTTTGCCGGCCCAGCATCGTTCCCCCTCGGGGCCGAAGAGGGGCGCGGCCTGGGAAAGCGGGACGGTGAGCTGGAAGCGGAAGGTGTTGGCGACGTGGGCGACGGGCGGTGTTGGAGGCATGGGAGTCTCCGGTTGCTGGGCGGTGAGGAGCGGGAACAGGAGGGCGAACAGGATGGGTGTCTGAATCGAAATCATGGGCGTCCCTTCGATACGGTTCCAGAAGTGCGCTCGCGCAGCTGGTGGCTGTCGGCAGCGCCGAGGGTGAGTCCGTAGAGTTTTTTGAACTGCTCGATTTCTTTCAGGGTTTGCTGGGAGAACGCGGCTTTGCCTTCGAAGGCGTGGAGGACAATGCCTTCGAGCAGATCGCCGAGGGTGAGGTCCTTTTGCTCAGCGACCGCTTTAAGGACCTTGAGGATGCGTTTTTCGATGCGGACGCCGGTCTGTACGCGTTCGACTTCGACGGGTTCGCCGTGTCTTGAGTCGTGGCCGGGGTGGGCGTGCGCTGGGTTTCGCGACATTGGTACTAATGTACCACTGTACATTGGTGTGTCAAGCGAGACGATGCCTGGACGCTGCGAATCAGGGCAGCCTGGCTGCTTCGGCGATGGGGTTCCAGCGGTCGGATCCGGCCAGGAAAATCTCGGGGCGGAATTGCCTGGCGTCTTTCTCCGGGAGCTGGTGCGACCACGGGGCGCGCAGATTGGCGTCAGAAGAAGCGCCTGGGCCGGTGTTGCGGAACTCCGCGAACCACGCGGTCTTTTCGTTGGCGGGGTTGTTCCAGTTGTTCCAGCCTTCGGGGCGGATCGCTGCGGGGAGATCCGTGTTCATGACCACGACGCGGGCATAGGGGCGCCAGGGGCGGCCGAGGTAGATTCCGGAGCGATGCGAGTCGGAAGGCGGATTCGCGTCGAGGCTGGCAGTAACTTTGCTGTTGAGGATCACATAGCCGGTGCGCTGATCGGCGGAGGTGCGGGACTGCGCGGTGAGATAGCCTGGGCCGATTGCGTGAATCTCGGTGCGATCGAAAACGGCCGCGGCGTTGCCGAAGATGAAGTCGACAGCGCCTTCGATGTACGAGTCGACGTAATACTGGCGGCCGTAGTCGGCGAAGAGCGTGTCCTGATAGCCGAGAAAGCGGCAGTGTTTGAACACGGCGCGGTCCGCGCGAACCGCAACGGCGACGGCCTGGCCGGTGTTGCCGGCGGAATTCTCGAAGGTGACGTTGTCGGCCTCAAATCCTGCGCCGTTGACCTCGACAGTTTCGGTGAAGAAGGTGCCGCCGGCCTGCTTTGCGTTCAGGCTGTTGGTGATGACGGCGTCGTCGGGCGCGTGGCCCATGCCGAGCAGCACGATGTTGGGATGGTTTTGCGTGATGTTGAGGCGCTCGTGATACGTTCCGGGCGCGATCTCGATGATGACACGCCCGCCAGGCGGGGGAAGGGGATGGTGGTCGAGAGCCATCTGGATAGTGGGAAATTCGGTCGTGCCCTCGATGCCGGTCTTCACTTCGGCCGAAACGCGGACGTGGACATCGCGAGGCGGGAGTTGTTGGGTCTGGAGGCTGAAAGCGAGAAGGAGGGTTAGCGAAGCGAGGAAACGCATCCGGAACAGTGTGCAGCGAACGGCGTCGAAAGACCACCTTCCCGATGGGCTGCCTGGGGAACGGGGTTGGAAATGGAGGCAAGGGCTGTGCTCAGGGACGGATTAACAGTTGCATTGTCCACCAGCGGTGGAACCGGTGGCTGAATTTCCGACGGACACGCAGCCTGGACCAGGAGGGTCGCGGAGCGATCCCGAGGCAGCCGCGGTGCTGAGGCCGTTGTCCATTGCTTGCATTGGATGCGGGCAGAGAAGGCAAAGGGGACCGCCGTTGGAGCGATCCCCTCGCAAAGTTTGCGCCAGGTTCGGACGCAAAGGTGAAGAATTTACTGTTTCAGGTCCATATAAAGCTGGTTGACCCACAGAGAGCCGAGGCCGGTGGTGTAATCCCAGCCAGGCAGTGCGCAGTAGAGTCCGTCACAGCCGAGGGTGAGGTCGTGGAAGCCACCGTTGGGATAGCTGCCCACTGGCCCGGTTCCGTCATAGAGGCCGTAGTACGCGATGGGGGCGAAGCCCAGGTTCGCGTTCGCCGAGAGCATGCGCGCCCACACCCCGACCGCCAGTGGAGACGACAGGCTGGTGCCGCCGACGCCTTCCCACGCGCCGTTCACATAGACGTTGGCGCCGGATTCGGGATCGGCATCCATCGCGATGTCGGGAATGCCCCGGGCCGAGTCCGCAGAGCTGGGGACGCCGGCCGCGGTCTGCCAGTAAGGCGAATACTCGAACTGGCTGATGCCGCCGCCACCCGCATTCCATGCGGTCTCGATATCGTAGTTGCCGTCTGCGTTGGTGACCAGGGTGGTTCCGCCAACCGCGGTCACGTACTGCGAGGCGGCCGGATAGTTGACCAGCGGAACGCCGGCAGGGACGCCGTTGGTGCCGACGCCGACCGGGCAGAAGGAGCCCGTGTCGCCGGTGGAAGAGAACAGAGTCTGGCCCTGCGCAGCGCCCTCGGCGAAGACTTCATCGTCGACGAGCATGGAACCGTCGATGTAGGGGAAGGCCTCGCACTCGCCGAAGGAGGCATTGGCAACCTGCGCGACGTCGTCGGTGACCCAGCGGCTGAAAGCCAGCGCGAGGTCGGAGTCCGTCATCGAAGTCGCGTCATAAAGGTACAGGCCCTTCACCAGGCCGCCTGCCATGCCGGTGGAGTACTGCGTGTCGAGGTCCCATTCATCCGCGCCCGAGGTATCGGTGCTCGCGAGGCCAACCGGAACGACGGTGACGGGGAAGGACGGGAAGCCGAAGGTCGCTTCCGCGGTTTTGAAGTCGCTGAGAACGCCGGTCAGATTGCCTTCCGCCATGATGGCGATATTGGTGTTTGCCGCAGCAGGAACGCCGTTGGCGGAATAAATCTGCCAGAAGTTCTGCGGCTCGTAGCTGATTGCATACTGCGGCACGCTGGGTGTGGCCTGCGTCACGATGGAGGGCTTCATCTTGCCGATGGTGTTGAGACCCAGCACGGCGCCGACGACGTTGCCGAGAGCGGCAGGCACCTGCGCCGGTGAAATGTTTCCGTAGACGATGTCGCCGAACTGCGCGAACTGCTCAACGGATGTGTTGAACGCAGCCGAAGCCTGAGCGATGGTGGCATTCGCGCTGATGATAAGGTGATTGGGCTCGACGGCGATGTTCTCAAAGCCCTGGCTCTCGAGATAGCTGACCACCTGCTGCACCTGCGCGCTGGTGGGCGCGTACGCGGCAGTGAACTGCGCGGGCGTTAGCTTTTGTCCGTAAAGCGCGTTGCCTTTGGTGTTGATGCTCCTGATATAGCTGACGAGCGCCGGCTGATTCTGCAGCTTGAGGCCGACACGGACGGTGATGGCCTGGCTGGGATCGGCCGGACCGTAATCGGACGCGGATGCGAGTTGCGCCAGGGAAATACCCTGGGTTGCGGTGTTGGTCCAGGCGGACTGGGCGCTGGCGGATATGGTGAAGGTGGAGGCGAGCGTCGCGGCAAAAAGCGCGGCCGCAAGGGCTTTTGGGGTTTGCATGCGTTTGGTCTCCTCAGGGTAAGGTCGGACTACGTTGGCCGAACATATGCAAAATGCAGTTTGGGCAGTAGTTGGTTGTCACTGGAGTGCGGGAAAAACAAGAATTTTTCTGTGTTTGACAGCGTTTTCCGGAGAAGAAGCAAATTCGTCACAGTGGCGATGGCAGAAATTGCCGAAACGCGGGAAAAGTTGCCCTGATTGTTAAATTCGCGAAGAAAACAAAAACCGATGGTATTGTCGCGGTGAAGAGCGATGCCGTACTCCATCACCCAGAACGGCTGCACGCATAGCTTTGCCGACCTGAAAATTTTGCTGGCGAAGGCAACCCCGGCGCGCTCGGGCGATGCGCTGGCCGGAATTGCGGCGGAAAACGAGGAGGAGCGCGCACTGGCGAAGATGGCGCTGGCCGAGGTGCCGCTGGTCCGGTTTCTGGAAGAGCTGCTGATCCCGTATGAAGAGGACGAGATCACGCGGCTGATTGTGGACACGCACGATGCGAGGGCGTTTGCGCCGATCCGCGGGCTGACGGTGGGGGAGTTTCGCGAGTGGCTGCTCGATCCGGCGTCGGACATTGAGACGCTGGAGCGGGTGGCGGCGGGCATCACACCAGAGATGGCGGCGGCCGTTTCGAAGTTGATGCGGAATCAGGATCTGATTCTGGCGGCGCAGAAATGCCGCGTGGTGACGCGCTTCAGAAATACGTTGGGGCTCCCCGGGCGCTTGTCAGTGCGGCTGCAGCCGAATCATCCTGCCGATGACGTGCGTGGCATTGCGGCGTCGATGCTGGAGGGATTGCTGTATGGCTGCGGCGATGCGGTGATCGGGGTCAACCCCGCGTCGGACAGCCTGCAGGCGGTGACGCGGCTGCTGGAGATGATGAACGCCTTCCGCGAGCGCTACGAGGTGCCTACGCAAACATGTGTGCTCGCGCATGTTACAAATACGCTGCGCGCGATGGAGCGCGGCGCGCCGGTGGACCTTGTCTTCCAGTCGATCGGGGGGACCGAACAAACGAACCGGAGTTTTGGGGTTTCGCTGGCGCTGCTCGAGGAGGCGCGGGCAGCGGCGCTGGACCTGAAGCGCGGGACGGTCGGCGACAACGTGATGTACTTCGAGACGGGTCAGGGCAGCGCGCTTTCGGCGGGTGCGCATGCGGGCGTCGATCAGCAGACCTGCGAAGCGCGGGCGTATGTAGTGGCGCGGCACTTCAAGCCGCTGCTGGTGAACACCGTGGTGGGATTTATTGGTCCGGAATATCTGCTGGACAGCAAGCAAATCATCCGGGCGGGGCTGGAGGACCATTTCTGCGGCAAACTATTGGGGCTGCCGATGGGCTGCGACGTTTGCTACACAAATCACGCCGAGGCCGACCAGGACGATATGGATACGCTGCTGACGTTGTTGGCGGTGGCGGGGGTGAACTTCGTGATGGGCGTGCCGGGCGCCGACGACGTGATGCTGAATTACCAGAGCACCTCGTTTCACGACGCTCTGTATGCGCGCAGCGCGCTGGGGCTGCGGCGCGCGCCGGAATTTGAGGTTTGGCTCGAGAAGATGGGAATTTGTAACGAGCAAGGGGCCTTATTGGGGGCGAGCGCGGAGCGCAGGCTGCTGCCGGGAGCAAGCGAGTGGCTCGAATAGAGGGAAAAGCCCGTCACGTGGAGCGCGGGTCCGATGTGTGGGAGCGGCTGCGACGTTTCACGCCAGCGAGAATAGGGCTGGGGCGTGCGGGCGTCAGTGTTCCCACGAAGGCGCTGCTTGACTTTGAACTGGCGCACGCTCGGGCGAGAGACGCAGTGCATGCGGCGTTCGATGCGCAGGCGCTGGCCGATGCGTTGCGAGAGGCAGGGTTCGGCGGGGCCGTGGTGGTTGCGAGCCAGGCTCGGAATCGGATGGAGTATCTTTTGCGGCCGGACCTGGGAAGGGCGCTCGATGAGGGTGGCCGGAAGAGATTGTCGCGGCTCCGGGATGACGGGGGCTCCGGCGGATTGGTGGTTGTGATCGCGGATGGTCTGTCCGCGGTGGCTCCGGCGCGGCATGCGTTGCCGCTGTTGCGGGAACTGCGGACGGATCTACGAAGCGAACTGCGAGAACATGTCACCGTCGTGGTTGCAAATTATGGGCGGGTGGCGCTGGGCGACGAAATTGGCGAGATTCTGGGCGCGGAGGCTGTGGTGGTGCTGATCGGCGAGCGTCCTGGACTGAGTTCGCCGGACAGTTTGGGGATTTATCTGACGTGGGCGCCGCGCGTGGGGCGCACCGATGCGGAGAGAAACTGCATTTCGAACGTGCGGCCCCAGGGGCTGCCGTATTCTGAGGCCGCACGGCGGCTGGCGTATCTGCTCTGGGAAGCGCGGCGGCTGGGCCTGAGCGGGGTGGCGCTGAAAGATGACAGCGAGGACAGCGAGCGGATAGCGGGTAGTGGGTAGCGGTCAGCGAAAGAACGTTCAGCAAGGCACCCGGCAGCTCAAATCCGGTTGGGTCTCTGCGGTAATCCAACCTTTTCCGTAAACAACCTTTTGACCATGGCAGCGTCAGCAAATGGTGGGTGTGGAAGTTCCACGCCGTTTTTCCGGCCAAATGCAGCCTAAAATAGTAACTGATATGGCAATCCGTTGGTTTCGTTTTCTTCTTGCAGTGGCGGTGTCTCTGGTGTCTGCGGCAACCGTGTGGGCCGACCCGGCTCCGTTCGATTTGGCTGGTCCGAAGCTTGAGGTAAAGGTGACGCGCGCGGGCAAAACGCTGCCCGTTTCCGAGGTGCCGAATCTCGCCGTGGGCGATCACGTGTGGATCAAAGCCGATTGGCCGCAGGGTCAGACCGCGCGCTACTTAATGGTGGCGGCGTTTCTGCGCGGGTCGACCAATCCACCGCCGGAGAACTGGTTCTTTAAGCAGGAGAGCTGGGGCAGGAAGGCGGGCAGCGAAGGGCTGACGGTCACGGTGCCCGACGGCGCGCAGCAGGTGGTGATTTTTCTTGCGCCGGAAACCGGCGGCGATTTTCACACGCTGGTAGGCGCGGTGCGCGGCAAGCCGGGATCGTTTGTGCGCGCGTCGCAGGATCTGAACCAGGCGATGCTGGACCGCTCGCGGCTCGATACGTATTTGGCGGCGGTGCGCGAGATCAACGCGAGCGATCCGGCGAAGCTGAAGGACGCTGCGCCGCTTCTGGCGCGCAGCCTCGGCATGAAGATCGACGACAAATGCCTCGACCGGATGCCCGATCTGCAGGCCGCCTGCCTCACCCAGGGGCAGGAGGCGATGATCCTGAACGATGGGCACAGCATGTCGATCGTGGAGGCGCTGACGGCGGGACCGGCCGGCGACCTGGCGATGCAGCTGAGCTTCACACCGCAGGCGAACTACGGATTCTATGGTCCCTACATCGGCTCGGTCATGGATATCGCGCGGATCCTCGACACGTTTCACACCGCGCAGTACCAGTACCTGCCCGCGCTGGCGACGCAGCAGGGCGACCGCATCGCGCTGATGCTGAACACGCCGCCGTCGTTTCATAATCCGAAATCGGTGCTGGTGACAGCGCTGCCGGCGGTTGAGGGCGCGCAGCCTCCGCCGCTGCATCCGGTGGATTCGAAGCAGAATTATTGCGCAGAGAAAAATTCTCTGGTGCTGGCAGTGGACGGTGCGCCCCTGGTTTTTTCAACGGGCTACACGCACGAGATGACGCTGCGGCTGAAGAAGAAGGACGGCAGCACCATTGACGAAACCGTGACGCCGGATGCGGTAAAAGGGGGGCTGGAACTGGAAGCAAAGGATCTGAGCGCGAGCGATTTTCCCAACACGATTGACGCGTCGCTGCACGGCTACTGGGGATTTGAGAAGTACGATGGGCCCGCGTTCAGGCTCGAAAACACGCACGCGCAGCACTGGGAGCTGGCGGCGGCGGATCGCGAGGCGCTGATTGTGGGGCGCGAAGACACGATCCATCTCTCGACCGACGATGCGAGCTGCGTCGACACGATCCTGGTGAAGGATTCGGCGGGCAAGGAGCTGAAGGCGGACTGGAAGGCGACGAGCCCGGATCAGCTGGAGGTGAAGTTGCCGCTGAAGGAAGCAAATCCTGGTGCGCTGCAACTGGAGGTGAAGCAGTACGGAACGGTGACAGCGCAGACGATTCCGCTGCGTGCGTATGCGGCGGCCGGACATGTGGACAGCTTTACGCTGCACGCAGGCGATGCGCAGGGAGTGCTGAAGGGCAGCTCGCTCGAGGACGTGGCGAACCTGACTCTGAACGGCGTTTCGTTCACGCCGGGCAAAATGAATTCGACGATGGGCAGCGACGAGCTCCCGATGGTGGCGAAGGATGCGAAGGCCGCGGCGAAGCTGAAGCAGGGCGAGAGCGGCAAGGCGGAGGTGACGCTGACCGATGGCCGCACGCTAGCGGTCGAGGTGGCGGTGGGTGCGCCGCGTCCTGATGTGGAGCTGATCGGCAAGAGCGTGCAGACATCGGCGTCGAGCGCGGGCAGCAATATTCAGTTAGCGAACCAGGACGAGTTGCCGCAGGATGCGAAGCTGACGTTCAGCCTGCGCGCGCAGACGCCGGCGTCGTTTCGGCGCGGCGAGCAGATTGAAGTCGCCACCGAGGACGAGGCGTTTTCGACAACGTTGAGTCTGGACAACGGCGGCATGACGCTGGAGAACACGAAGGTGGCGCTGGCCACGCTCGATCCGGCGAAGGCGTTTGGCGGATCGGCGTTCGGGCCGCTGAAGTTTCGCGTCGTCGATAGCGGCGCGGCCGGAGACTGGCGGGCGCTGGCAACACTGGTGCGCTTGCCGGAGCTGCACGATCTGAAATGCCCGGCGGGCGCGGATCAGGAATGCAGGCTGAGCGGATCGAATCTGTTCCTGGTGGATTCGGTGGCGAGCGATCCCGAGTTTGCGCATCCGGTTGAAGTGCCGGATGGCTTCCCAGGCTACGTGCTGCCGGTGCCGCATCCGGAGGGTGGGCAGTTGTATTTGAAGTTGCGCGACGATCCATCGGTGGTGAACCAGGTGACGCTGGCCGCGGAGAAGCTGCCGCCGCCGCCGGGCGAGCCGGCGCATCATGTGCGCGCGGCGTATCGCGAAGGCGAACCTGCGCCAGCGGCGGGACAGGCGGGGCCGACCGGCACCGCGCAGAATTCGCCTGGCCCCGGTTCATCGAGTGAGTCTAAACCGGCAACCCAGCCGTCCACTCCTCAGCAACCGGCGACACCACAGACGCCGCCGCAAAGCGGAACGGGGCAGCCGCCGCAAGCGCAGGGCGCAACGGGATCCAGTTCTCAGAACTCGCAGCAGGCGCAGAGTGGTCCGGGTTCCAGCCAACAACCATAGGTCATCCCGCCGCGCACGCCGCCGTCGCATCTGACATAATGGGCCGCGGCTGGAGTCAGGGGGAGTGGCATGTCTATCGAGTGGAGCAGGGTGTTTCTCGTTCTTGCGTGTTGCGCGGCGAGCGCGCTGGCACAGAAGCCGCTCGATGTTCCGCCGGTGTCCGCGCCCCCGCCGGCGTCGACGACGGGTCCCATCACGCTGGATGTGGTGGTGACGGACAAAGCTGGGAAACCGATTCGCGGGCTTAAGCAGGAAGACTTCAACGTGCTCGATAACAAGCAGCCGACGGCGATCCGCTCCTTTCAGGCCCACGAGATCGAGACGCAGCACGACGATGCACAGGGGCTGTTTCTGGTCGTCGACGACGTCAATGCAAATTTCACCACGGTGAGCGTAGTGCGCACGCAGATCGAGAATTTCCTGCGCAGCAACGGCGGCCATTCGCCGATGCCTGTCGGTATTTTCATGCTGACCGATCGCGGACTGGAACAGATCACGAAGATCTCGAACGACGGAAACGAGCTGGCGAGCGCGCTGCACGACCAAGAGGGGGAGCTGCACGATATTTCGCGGTCCTCCGGGTTCTACGGCGCGGAGGAGCGCCTGCAAATTTCGCTGCACGCGCTCGCCACGCTGGGCGAGTATCTGGGCAAGGCAGACGGCCGGAAGCTGGTGGTGTGGATCGGGCCGGGCTGGCCGATTTTCGACAATCCCAACATCATCATCGGTCAGCAGCAGCAGCGCAGTTTGTTCGGGGAGATTGTGAACCTCTCCAGCATGCTGCGCCAGGCGGGCGTGACTCTCTATTCGGTGGACCCGCTGGGCCCGGCTGATGCCGCGAGCACACGCACATTTCTGTGGGAGGGCTTCACGAAGCCTGTGACGAAGCCTGCGAAATCGGACCCGGGCGATCTCGCCCTGCAGGTGTTCGCGGTGCACAGCGGGGGAACGGTGTACTCGGGCAGCAACGACATTGCGGGCGAGATTGCGAAGTGCGCCGGCGACGCGTCGGCGTGGTACTCGATCGCCTTTCAGGGGCAGAAGCCCGATTCGCCGGACACCTGGCACGATGTTGAAGTGAAGGTGGACAAGCCGGGCGTGAAGGTGCGCACGGACAACGGATATTATGCGCAGCCGTGAGTGGGCTGGCACACTGAATGCATGATTGAGGGACGCCGCAGCCGAACAGCGGAGCGCGTGGCGATGCGGCGGGCGGCGCATCAGCTCTACGATCGGCCGGCGATTTTTGAAGATCCACTGGCGCTGAAGATCCTGAGCGATGAGTCGGCGGCGCGGGTTCGCAGCAGCGCCGAAGAACAGACGCCTTTCGCGCGGGGATTTCGCGCCTACATAGCGACGCGGGCCCGCTTTGCGGAGGAGGAACTGGCGCGTTCCGTCGAGCAGGGGGTTCGCCAGTTCGTGGTGCTGGGCGCGGGGCTCGACACCTTCGCGTATCGCAATCCGTTTCCGGAGTTGCGGGTGTTTGAGGTCGACCATCCTGACACGCAGGCGTGGAAACGCCAGCGGCTGCACCATGCGGGCATTGCGATTCCGGAGTCGATGCGCTTTGCTCCGGTCGATTTCGAGCGCGACACCCTGGCGCACGGACTGGAAGCCGCGGGATTCCAGTGCGAAAAGCCGGCGTTCTTTTCCTGGCTGGGTGTGGTGCCGTATCTGACGCGCAATGCGGCGTTCGCGACGCTGCGCTTTATCGCGGGTCTCCCTCGCTGCAGCGGCGTGGTCTTCGACTACACGATTCCCCGCGAGTTGATGAATGAAATGGAGCGACGCGCCTTCGAGGTTCTCGCCGAGCGCGTGGCGCGGGCGGGCGAGCCATTCCGGCTATTCTTCGATCCGGTGAGGCTCGCCGCCGATCTGCGGGAGCTGGGATTCAATAAGGTCGAGGATCAAAGCGCCGCGGAGATTCGAGCGCGCTGGCTCGGCGAGGATGGCCTGCTGAAGGCGAGATCGGGGCGGTTGTTGTGCGCGCGTGTGCAGGCGCAGCGCGACGCGGCTACCAAATCCCAGGCAACAGACGCCAGCGCGTGACCGTGGTGGCGTATTCCTCGTAGCCGGGAAGTTCGCGGCGCAGCATGCCATCTTCGAATGCGGTGCGGATAACCAGAAGCAGGGCCATGACGGCTCCCATTGCGAGCGCCCAGATCGACCCGAGCATCAGCGCAACGGAAAAGTACATCAGGATCATCCCCACGTACATGGGATGCCGCACGATCCGATACGGGCCGGTGCTGACGACGTGCTGGCCGCGGTCCGTTTGAATCCGAACCGTAGCTTCGGCCCAGAGGTTCAGCGCCATCGGCAACGCGATGAAAAGAATCCCGAAAAAAAAGACGGCCAACCCGGCATAGATCGTCCAGAACGGCATCGACGACCAGCGGAAGCGAACGGCATCGAGCGCGGCAATCGCAGGCTGGGCAATCGCGAGCACAAAATAAATCGGGAGGATGATTTTGTCGAAGCGCCTGGTGCCGCGGGTTTGTCTCCACTTGGCGCGCGCGGCGATGAGCCCGGGATTGACACGCCAGAGGACGATGCCGACCGCGAGCAGGGTGACAATATAGGAGACTGTGCAGATCCAGCCGCGCAGCCAATGCAAGGTTCCCGCGGAACCGAACAGCAGCGCGATCCAGAACACCCCGAAGACGAGGCCCTGAAGGAGCCTGTCGACGCCGTACTTCCGGAGTTTCGATTCTCTCTGGATGGGTTGTACTTGAAGGGTTTCGGGCATGGCGCCTCCAATCTGCGCTCAGAGCCGGCGCGGCAGGACATCTCCGGCTTAGCCCGAAAAAGACGACGTGTCAGTGACGGCAGTCACGGCCGGACTTTTCGGGAATATTGGAAGCCCAAAAAGTGAGAACGAGCAGCCGATTACATATTGGTATGGCCAGCGCGCATCTCCTCGTTGAACGTGGGACGCGTGACGGCGAGCGCTGCGTGGAGTTTCGCGTGATACTCATCGGCACGCTCCAGCAGCGCGGGGGTGGCAGAGGCGTATTCGCCCTCAAGCGCAACCAACCCCTGGCCCGACAACTCTGCCGCCATGCGGGCGAGCTCAGCGGCGGTCGTGTTCAGGTACTGCGCATCGCGGGGGTCGGGGATCCACACCGGCTGATTGCCGCCGAGAACACCGGACAGCCAGTAGGTCTTCAGCGCGAGGAAATCCATGCGGCTGCGGTCGTCGGTATCGGTGAAGAAAAATTTCTTCTGCCAGCGGCTGTAATAGCGCGTGGTCACAGGGACGGGCTGCCGGTTGCCGCTCTTGAGCAGCTCCAGCTGGCCGCGGTCCAGCGTCTTGCGCACCGCGTTGTAGATGAAGGTCTCGGCGTACGGCTGCTCGGGCGCCGGGACGATCTCGGCGAAGGTGACGGTCATGCTTGCCGAAACCAACGTGTGCAGCGGCGACTGCGTGCCGTCTTCCAGATGCAGCGTGCCGTGGACGATGAAGGTGTCGGCGCCGGAAGTGGAGGTGTGGAATGGCCATCCGAATTGACTGAAGCTCACGGGCAATCCGGCGAGCGTGACGTACGCATCGGGTCGCGGGTTGCGCAGCCGGTTTGCGGACTCGCGCAGGTGGGTCGTCATCTCCGGCAGCATTTCGGGTTTGCTGAAGTCGAAGGCTTCGCTCAGCTCGAGCAGCAGCGTGCGCTCCGGGGGCGCGTCGGAAGCAGTGGCGAGGCGAAAGCGCGTGGTGGGATGGCCGTTGAAGTCGGATCCCGTGTCGATGGAGAGGACGGCGAGTCCCGCCTGCTGAGCGGCGGTCTGGAGATTGGCGGCGAGAGTGGAGTCAAGATGGGCGGTCATTGTCTCGGAATTATCTCGCCATTGTAACGGCTGGGTCAGGCACGACGAAACAGCGGTCCCACGGGTGACGGAGTGGACACGGGTTACACGATATGCCACCAGAGTGGGAGCGACCTGCGCGCGCCCGATTTGTATCATCTCTGCGACGTTGGGCACCGGCGTGAAGGCTCCGCTGGACCAGCCGCAACTTTTTGGGCCACAGGCCGTCTAGTTTGAAATGCACCAGCATCGTGACAGGGAAGGCAGGGATTTTTCCGTGCACAGAGTTCGACGCACCGCCCTCGCGGCACTCGCTTCGGTCGAATTGGTGGTATTGCTCGCGGCATTAGCCAAGCCCGCATACGGCTATGTGGATCCGGGCTCGGGTCTGCTGGCTGTACAGCTGGGTGGCTCGATGCTGGCCGGAGGACTGTTCGTCCTGCGCTCAAAGATTCGGCGCTTCTTCCGCATGACCTCGACCGAGGAGAAAATCGAAGCCGAAACGAGCGCACGCCCCGAAGCGAGCGAATAATGGCGTCGGCCGAGCTTACGCTCGAGACCTTTCGCGATCCCGCAGGCTCGGTGCGCATCGACGGGGACCGTGTTGTACGCGAGGCTCGTCGCGGCTACGCCGATGCCGCGCTGCAGTTCCTGCGGTCACCTGCGGCGCAAGAGTGGGTTGCGCAGGGACGCCTGATTGAAACCCGTTTCGTCAAAGAAGCCGATCATGCGGTCACCCTGGAGCATCCTCACGTCTTCTTTCCTTCCTATCCATGGGAGTGGACGCCGAGCGCGTGGATTGCGGCGGCGGACCTGACGCTTGACCTGTGCGAGGAGTTGCTGGGGCGGGGTTTGATGCTGAAAGACGCGACTCCGCTGAATGTGCTGTTCCGCGGAGCGCGCCCGGTTTTCGTGGACGTGTTGTCGATCGAGGAGCGCGATCCGGCGAGCCCGCTGTGGCTTGCCTACGGACAATTTGTGCGGGCATTTCTGCTGCCCCTGGCGGCGTATGCGTGGCTGGGCTGGCCGCTGGCGGCGTCGATACAGAAGCGCGACGGATACGAGCCGGCCAATCTTGCTCCGCACCTTGGTCTCTTGCAGCGATGGCGCGAGCCCTTCCGCTCGCTCGTCACGCTGCCACTGATGCTGGAGACGAGCGGCGGCAAGAGCGGGCAAAACACAAAGGTGCAGCAAAGCCCCGATGTTGCGCTGGCCGTGTTGCGGCGCAATCTGCGCGGCCTGCGGAAGCATCTGCGGCACATCGAGCGGCGGATGCACTCACAGCGGACGACCTCGCGCTGGAGCGGCTACGCCACGTCAGCGGATCACTATAGCTGCGACGATCAAAAGCTGAAGCGGCGGTTCGTGCGCGACGCGCTGATGGCCTCGCAACCGCGGCAGGTGCTGGACCTGGGCGCGAACAGCGGTGTGTATTCGCGCATCGCCGCCGAGTGCGGTGCGAGCGTCGTTTCGTGGGATACGGATCTGCAGGCCACGGAACAGAACTGGCGCGAGGCGCAGGAAAAGAAACTGGAGATCACGCCTCTGCTCGCCAATCCGGCGCGGCCCACTCCGTCGGCAGGGTGGCGCAACGCGGAGAGCCTGGCGCTGCTGGACCGCGCGCGCGGGCGTTTTGACTGCGTGCTGATGCTGGGGCTGATCCATCATCTGCTCCTTTCGGAGCAGATTCCGCTGTCCGAAATTACAGCGCAACTCCGCGACCTGACCAACAGCTGGGCGATCGTGGAGTGGGTGCCGGCGACGGATCCCCGCTTTGTGGATTTGCTGCGTGGGCGCGACGCGCTGTACGGGCATCTGGATGAATCGGCCTTTGCGCGGGCCGCGGAGGCGCATTTCACAGTGGTGCTGCGCGAAGCGCTGCCCAATGGCCGTATCCTGTTCCTGCTGCAGGCCAGATAAAGGCGAGTCAAGATAAACGGCGAGGCGGGTGCGCGCGGAATCGACAAAGGCAGGCCGGAGCTTGTGGGCGCGCTTCTCGATAGAAGGCGCGGGCGCGGCCCTGCTGCTGGCGCCGGGACTGATCTGGAACCAGCTTTCCGGGTCGCATCTGGATTTGTATCACCGTCTGTTACCGATTACCTCGGTGGTGCGGGTGCAGGTTCTCGATGTCGCGGTGTTGTGGATGTTCGCTGCGCTGGTGCTCCGAACTCTGGAGTGGGCTGCTGGACGCGGCGGCACGAGCCCGCCAGCACGCCGCGATTTTCGGATTCTCGTCTGGGCGCTGTGGTTCGGATTGCTTGCGGCGAGGACCATCGCGGGGCTGATCCTCGCGCAGGTGCTTTCGTGGCAGCAGCTTTCGGCAGGCCGCGCCTTCGTTCTTATGGTAGCGATCCTGTTGGCAATGTGGCTGATCGCTCCACCGGCGTACGGGCTCGCGATTCGCGGGCTGCGCTTTGTGATTCTGCTCTTCGGGTTCAGCATCGTCTGGGTGCTGCCGGCACTGGTGCTGGCCGGCTTCGCTCATCAGCCGCACGACCAGGCTGCGTTTCGAAAGCCAGCGGCGGCGGCGAAAGACCCGCACCGGCGCATCGTCTGGCTGCTGTTCGACGAGATGTCGTACGACCAGGTGTTCGACCATCGCTGGCCAGGACTGGCTTTGCCGAATCTCGATCGGCTGCGCGCGCAGAGTGTGGCGTTTTCCGGCGTGCAGCCGGACGGCTACTTTACCGAGCGCATCATTCCCTCTCTGTTTTTGGGCAAGCCCATCGCGGATGCGCGCAGCACCGAGGCAGGCGATCTTCTTTACCAGACGGCGCGCGGAACACCGTGGACCACGTTCGACCCGAACGCATCACTCTTCGCGGACGCGCAGCGCAATGGATGGACGACGGGAGTTTCCGGCGACTACAACCCCTACTGCCGAATGCTCGAGAACCAGCTCGACTCGTGCTCGATGCGATTGATCGTCTTCGGCGAGCATCTGTCACGGGACAAAACGACGTGGAGAAATTTCATCGCGCCGGCGCAGGCGGGCTGGGCGCGTGCGATGCATGAGCGCTTCGAACCGGCCCCCAGCGAAGCGGAGATTTTTGCGGGCATGATGACATCGGTGCGCGAGCTGGTGACGGATGACCGCATCGACTTCGCTTTCGCGCATCTTTACCTGCCGCATCCGCCGGGTTTTTACGACCGCAAGACGGGAAAAGTGGCGATTGGCGGAAGCTACATCGACAATCTCGCGCTGGCCGACCGGTCGCTTGGGGATTTGCTGCAGGCCCTCGCGCAGACGCCGTCGGCGAGCGCGACGACGCTGATCGTTTCATCGGACCACAGCTGGCGCGTGGGCCTCTGGCGCAACGCTTTCGGATGGACGCGCGAAGATGAGCTGGCGTCGGGGCATGGGCACTTCGATCCGCGGCCGATGCTCATCGTGCGCTTCCCTGGAGAGACTGCTTCGGTAGAGATCGCGCGGCCAGTGCCGCTCCTGGCCATGCACGATATGATCGGGCGCATGATCGCCGGACAGATGAGCGATGCGCAGCAACTGCAGGCGTGGGCCAATAAGCAATAGCTAGGCCCGATTCAGGAAGAAGGCCCGCACCTTCACCCGCAGCAGAAGAAACAGCAGGAGCGCGTCGATGAGAATCCCCGCGAGGCCTCTCGGCCAGTCTCGGGTAAGCACCATCCCCACCAGATCGCCGAACGCATTGATGCCGAACAGTGCGATCGAGAGCAGCCAGGCCCATAGGCGTCCGCGCAGCAAGCCCCCGCCCGCCGCCGCGGCGAGAATGCCAACCAGAAGCAGAATCGTCCCCATGTGACCGGCCTGCGCAGCAAAGGCTTCATGCGCCGCGGGGTTGAGGTTCCACATGCGGTCAAGCGGAGTGCCGGGAACGAACAGCGAGAAGCTGACGACCGCCGCGATGGCAGCCGCGGCAAACATCAGAACCACAAGGACCATGACCTCGGCTGGACGCTTCTTCATGGCCCCTCAGGGGTGCAGGATCGCGGGCGGCGCACCCTCGGGCCGCTTCCAGTGCGCCGCAGGCCGGGCGACGGCATACATCTGCTCGGCGATTTCATCCATCATCGCGAGTCGGTCGCCGTACTCTTCGTACAGGTCGAAGTGCGTGCGGTTGTCGCGATACGTGAAGTGTGGATCGCCGCCCAGCTTGTTCAGCACCGCTTCAAACCTGTGCGCTGCGCCGTCGAGGTAGAACGTGTCCGCGGTGCCGACGACCAGATGAATCCTGCCTTTCAGATCGTGGCCTCGCGTGGCCCAGTTCGCCTCGACGAGATGCGCGAGGTCGTAGTGGTCGTGCCAGTACGCGACGACATCGGGATTGACGTCGCCGGTCACGCGATCGAACATTTGCAGCGGCCGCCCGTCCGGGCCGCGCGGCGAGAAGACCCACTCGAAGGACGCCACCTGGCCGCCGTAAGGGCCGAGCACCGCTTCCTGGTGGCCGAACTCCTCCCAGGTCGCGAGCACCTGCTGATGATCGCGCACAATCGGCCACGGTGTTCCGTCGGGCCGGCGATAGACGTTGGCGTGCGGCGCGTAGAGGTCGATCTGGCTGAAGTCGTGGAAGTCGCTGGGGTCGGGCGATGTGGACCACGTGCCGCCGAATATCTTTGGATAATTCACCTGGAGCTGCAGCGTCGCCCATCCACCGGAGGAGTGGCCCTCGAGAAAGCGGCCGCTCGGCTTCGCGTCCATGCGGTATTTCGTTTCGATCCAGGGAATGAACTCCGCGGTGAGCGCCTGGCCCCAGGGGCCGTTGTTCACCGAATCGGCGAACTCATGCGTGCCCGTGGCGAGCGACTCGTCGAGGAAGATCCAGATCATCGGCGGCATTTTGCCAGCGGCCATGCGGCTGGCGATCATGACGGGGTAGGGACGAATGGTGTCGAGTCTCGCGCCGAAGCCGTGGGTCCAGTAAACGGTGGGGTAGCGGTCGCGCGGATGATCCGCATAGCCCGGCGGCACGACGATCCAGCCGCGGATGTGCGTGTCGCGCCCGAAAAACGCACTCAGCGCGGGGCTGATGAAGTCGATCGGCGAGGTGGCCTTCTCCGCCGCCGCGAGAGCGTCGGGGGCCAGCGGCAGCGGACGCGGTTGGGGAATCTCATCGACGCGGTTCAGGACGAAAGCCGGTTCGACGCCGGATCCCGGCGTCCAGTCCGCCAGAGCAACGACCGCGCTCTCGATGTCCCCAGGCACCGGACCGGCGTAGGCATAGCTATGAGCAACATCGAGGACGGCGTGCGCCTGATAGGTACCCGGCTTCAGGGACGAGAAGGGCGCGGGAAAAGCGAGGTCGTCGACGTCGACGTCGACCGACGCGCCGGGCTCGAGGCCTTCGACCTCTTTCGCGGCGACCGACGTGGCCGAGGGCCTGAACTGGCTCATCGGGGTGTGCGATCCTGCAGCGCCTGGTTCGAGAAAGATGAGCAGGCGGCCGGAAGCGGGCTTCATGCCCGGATCGAGGGTCACGCGAAAGTAGAGATGCCGCGGTGCGTTCTGGGCGCAGGCGAAGGAGACGAGCAGGGCGAGCGGAAGGGCCAGCGGAAGCAGGCGAAGGGCTTTCCTGGAGATCATGCCCGCGAGTCTATCAGCGGAGCGCGCCGCCCGGGAACCCGCCGAAAGATGGAATGATGCGCGCCCGAGCTCGGATCTATGGATGAAGGATGCGCGCCGGGCCGCCGGTCGCGTTCTGCACTTTGATCTTTTTCGCCAGCCCCGCAAGACCAAGCAGCCGAATGCCCCAGTAGTTGAAGTCCAGCTCGTACCAGGCCATGCCGTGGCTGGCGGAGACCGGATGCGCGTGATGATTGTTGTGCCAGCCTTCGCCGCCGGTGATCAGTGCGACCCACCAGTTGTTGCGCGAGTCGTCGCGCGTCTGAAAACGCCGCGCGCCCCACATGTGCGTCGCGGAATTCACCAGCCACGTGGCGTGCAGGCCGAGCGTGATGCGCAGGAAGATGCCCCACAGCAACCAGGACCATCCGCCGATGAAGAACAGCGCAATGCCCACCGCCGTGATCGGCACCCAGTGCCAGCGGCTGAGCCAGACGTAGAAGGGGTCGTTGGCGAGGTCGGGAACGTAGCGCGTCAGCAGCGGATTTCTGTTCCTCAAAGACCCGTGGAGGATCCAGCCCATGTGCGACCACCAGGCGCCATCGCGCGGCGAGTGCGGATCGCCGGGGCGGTCGGTCAGCTGATGATGCATGCGGTGCACGGCCACCCAGTAAATCGGGCCGCCCTGCAGCGCCAGGGTAGCACACAGTGCCATCGCATATTCCACCCACTTCGGCGTGATGTAGCCGCGATGCGTGAGCAGACGGTGATAGCTCATGGCTATGCCGACGTTCTGAGCAAGGACCCACAGCACCAGGAAGACGGCGAGCGCGCTCCAGCTGAAGAAGAAGAACGCCGCGATGGCGCCGAGATGAAAGATGGTCAGCGTGACGGCGAAGATCAGGTTGAGCTTCGTCGTGCGCGTTTGTGACAGCAGCTCGGAGTCGGCGCGGACAGTCTCTGCGGGGATCTCGGCGAGGGTGGACATTTGCAACAATTCTCCATCTTTACCTTAAAGGCAACAGCGACAGGACCAATGTAAGACTTGCGTAATGTCGCCAAGCCCGGCCCGATCCGTGCGGCCCGGCTACCGTAGTCTCAGGCGTTCGAAGCTTCCGCCGTGGCGCGAACCGCTTCAGGGCGCGAGCCATCGTCGAGGCGCCCGAAGATCATCTTGCCCGACGCAGTCTGCAGCACAGAGGTGACGCAGATCTCGACCGAGCGCCCGATCAGCCGGCGCGCATGATCGACGACCACCATGGTGCCGTCGTCGAGGTAGCCGACCCCCTGGTCGAACTCCTTGCCTTCTTTCATGATGACGACGCGCATTTTTTCGCCGGGCAGAACCACTGGGCGCAGCGAGTTGGCGAGGTCGTTGATGTTGAGCACCGGCACGCCGCGCACCTGCGCGACCTTGTTCAGGTTGAAGTCGTTGGTGATAATTTTGGCTTCGAGTTGCCGGGCCAGTTCGATGAGCTTCAGGTCGACTTCTTTGATGTGCGGGTAGTCTTCCTCCACGATCTGCACGGTGATGTTTGCGTTGCCGCGCATACGCTGGAGGACGTCGAGGCCGCGACGGCCGCGCTGGCGCTTCGACGAGTCGGAGGAATCGGCGACCATCTGCAGCTCACGCAGCACGAACTCGGGAAGGATGAGCACGCCCTCTAGAAAGCCTGTCTCTGCGATGTCGGCGATACGGCCATCGATGATGGCGCTGGTGTCGAGCACCTTGGTGTTGCGCCTGCCGGGGCGATCTCCGGCGAAGAGGCCGCCGAGTGCGGCGAGGTTGAGCAGGTCACCCTTGCTGGCGCCGACCACCAGGCCGATGTAGGTCATCAGCAGTAAAACGGAGAGCTGCAGAAGACTGCGGGTGCGGCCATCCGGCAGGCTGTTGCGCAGAACCAGCGAGAAGAGGAAAGCGCCGATGATGCCGAGCAGGCTGCCGATCACGGCGCCGAAGAGGCGGCGCAGGCTGAGCGCACGAACGCGCAGCTCAAAGAAGATAATGAGTCCGGACAAAACGGCGCCAATGCCGCTCGCGGTCCACTGATTGATCCCGAAAGGGCGAAAGAACCAGCAGGCAACCGTAAAGATGAGGACAAAGAGCAGACGAAGAGCAAACAAATCCATCGAGGCCCCCGACGACTAACCCCGGCGAACGCGGAACGGCTCAGAAGGGGGAATGAAAAATGATCGGCATTGCCAGGCAAACGGAGTATACGCGGGGGCCCAGGGCAGGCCAAGAGCACCTTTTTTACACGAAACGAACGAAATGAGTATTGACAGAACGCAGCCGGCAGCCGGTAGCCCGTAGCCCGTAGCTGGTAGCTGGTAGCTGGGAGCTGGGAGCTGGGAGCTCGGAGCTGGGAGCTTGAGCATCCGGGCGAGGTGCGGAGCGAGGCTACCCCATCGGTATTTTGGCGATTAGTATTTTGGAACCCCGGGGTCGATCTCGTTCGACCAGGCCGTGATCCCACCGGCGAGATTGTGCACCTTCGCAAAGCCGTTCTTCGCCAGGAATTCCGCCGCGCGCTGGCTGCGGCCACCGGACTTGCACTGGACGACGATTTCCCGCGCTGTGTCGAGCTCGTTTACGCGCCTGGGCAGATCGCCGAGCGGGATAAGGTGGCCGCCGATTTGGGCGATCTGGTGCTCGAAGGGCTCGCGCACGTCGAGGATGAAGAGGTCCTCGCCCGCGTCGAGCCGCTGTTTCAGCTCCTTCACGCTCATTTGCGGGATGCCATTTTGTACAGGCGCCATTTTTGCCTCCGGAACAATACCGCAGAACTGCTCGTAGTCGATGAGCTGCGTCACCGTCGGATGCGTGCCGCAAACGGGGCAGTCAGGATTCTTACGCAGCTTCAGCTCGCGGAACTTCATGTCGAGCGCGTTGACCAGCAGCAACCGCCCGATGAGCGGCTCGCCTTTGCCGAGGATGAGCTTGATGACCTCCGTCGCCTGGATCACACCGACGAGTCCGGGGAGAATGCCGAGCACGCCGCCTTCCGCGCACGAAGGCACGAGTCCAGGCGGCGGCGGTTCCGGATAGAGGCAGCGGTAGCAGGGGCCGTGTTCGGTGGCGAAGACGCTGGCCTGGCCCTCGAAGCGGAAGATGGAGCCGTAGGCGTTCGGCTTGCCCGTGAGCACGCAGGCGTCGTTGACCAGGTAGCGCGTGGGGAAATTGTCAGTGCCGTCGGCGACCACGTCGTAGTCGCGGATGATCTCCAGCGCATTCTTACTGGTGAGCATGGTCTCGTGCTTCACGACGTTGAGGAAGGGATTGAGCGCCTGGAGTTTTTCGGCGGCGGAATCGATTTTCGGCCGGCCGACATCCTTCGTGCTGTGGATGATCTGGCGCTGCAGGTTGCTGGAGTCGACGACGTCGAAGTCGACCAGGCCGAGTGTGCCGATGCCGGCGGCAGCGAGATACAACGCGAGCGGCGAGCCGAGTCCACCGGTGCCGACGCAGAGGACTTTCGCGGCCTTGAGCTTTTGCTGGCCCTCCATGCCCACTTCAGGCAGGATGAGATGCCGCGAGTAGCGCGCGACTTCCTCGTTCGACAACTGCGGCAGGGTGATGGGTTCGGTGATGGTGGCCATGGGTGTTCCTTCTAAGGATGCTGCTGCGGGGCGTCTCGACGCAAGGTCGAGGTTCCGGGGACTTCGGCGCCGAAGGCGCGTCCGCCCGTGCGGCCAGCACCGCCGGCGATCGACGGGATGATGGAGAGCGTGTCGGAGTTTTTCACCGCGGTGCTTTCGCCCTGGGGCAAGTAGCGGATGTCTTCGTCGTTCAGGTAGAGGTTGACGAAGGAGCGCAGCTTGCCGTCGGGCGTGTAGAGGTGCTTCTTAAATTCCGGATAGCGCGTGAGTAGCGCGGAAACGGCATCGGAGACGGTGGTTCCATCCACAGTGATCGCGGATTGATTGGCGGTATAGACACGCAGAGGCGTGGGGATTTCGATGGTCATGGCATTGGCTTCCTTGATCGGGCTGCGAAGTTTAGTTCAGCGGGGACGAAGCGGCGCTATCGGCACGACGGGCGTCGTGCCATGGTACAGAGACCTGTACAAGGCGCATGCTGTTGAACGGCCTGGTTCGCGTGATCGGATGCGTAAGCCATCTTCACCTTCTATTGTGCAACAAAACCCTACGCGATGTCCTTGAGCTCCGGTTCGAGTCCCGGGTCGAGCTGCCCGGTGACGTGGATGGTCTCGTTCGCCAATGCTTTGTCGTCTTCGGTCGTGCCGGTCAGCAGGAACGAATTGGTTTGCCGCGCCGCGCCCTTCTCGACAGCGGTGATGACGTAGCTGCAGCCGAGCCAGTGGGCCTCCGCGAAATCCGTCGGCGACCACTGCGCCGGGTGATCCGGGTGCGAATGATAGAACCCGACGATGTCGAGCCCACGCTCGCGGCCGGTGCGCTGGATCTTCACCAGCTCCTGTGGCGCGATGTGATAGCGGTTGTGCGCCGAGTCAGTGCGCGTGTTGTCGGCGCGGATGGCGTCCTCGACTTCGTTGACGGACGCGCCTTCTTCCGTCTTGAACCGGCCCAGCAGCACCCCGCAGCACTCGTGCGGGTACGTCGCCTCGCCGTGTTCGCGAATCGCGTCGTAGATTTGCTGGCTCAGGCGCAGCACGTTTATTCCTCCCAAAAGCGTTCGCTGAGATATTTGTCCGCGGCATCGGGCAAAATTGTAACAATCACTGCTTCATTTCCTTTTGCGGCCTGTTCTTCGGCGATGCGCAGCGCGGCCACGACGGCAGCCGCGGCCGAAATCCCCATCAGCAGGCCCTCGGTGCGGGCCAGACGCTTCGCCATCGTGTAGGCGGCTTCGGTCTCCACTTCGATGTTGCTGTCGGCAAGCCGCGGGTCGTAAATCGCCGGCACAATCGCGGTCGCCATGTGCTTCAGCCCTTCGAGGCCATGAAACGGCGAGTCCGGCTGCATGGAGATGCACTCGATCTTCGGATTCACTTCCTTCAGCCGCCGCGTGACGCCCATAAACGTCCCGCTGGTGCCCAGCCCCGCGACGAAGTGAGTGATGCGGCCGCCAGTCTGTTCGAGGATCTCGTTGGCTGTGCCCTTATAGTGGGCGCGCCAGTTGGCATCGTTGCTGTACTGGTCGGCATAGAAATACCGCGGATCGGCGGCCAGTTCGCGCGCCTTGCGAATCGCGCCGTCGGAGCTTTCCGCCGGGTCGGTCCAGATAACTTCGGCCCCGTAGGCGTTCAGGATGCGCTTTCGTTCCGGCGAGACGTTGGAGGGCATCGCGAGTGTGACGGGGAAAGCCAGAGCCGCGCCCAGCATGGCGTAGGCGATGCCGGTGTTGCCGCTGGTGGCGTCGAGCAGGCGGATGCCCGGGCAGAGTTTCTCGTGGCGCATCGCGTCGAGCACGATCGACGCAGCGGCGCGGTCCTTCACCGAGCCGCCAGGATTGGTCCACTCGGCTTTGCCGAGAATCTGCACGCCGGGCAGATCGGCGGCGATGCGCTCAAGGCGTACCAGCGGCGTGTTGCCGATGCGGTCGAGCAGCCCGTGACCGAGCGCGTCACCTGGCTGACGGGTTTTGGTTGCGGCCAGAGTCGCCATCGCAGATCCTTGCCCCATTACCAGCGGAACCAGCGCTTCATTGCAGCGCGGGCGTGCATGTGCGACCCTGAGAATGAAGGCCGCAGCTACTGTTCAGTGTAGCGGCTGGCCGGTTTCCCGGGGAAAAAGCAGCTATGGTCAAAAAGCCGCGACCGCGCACGTGGGACGGCGTTCTGAGCGAACTTCGCCGTCGTCAATTCGATGTTCAGGAAGTTGGCGAAGACGCAAATCAGCGGCGCATCGCGAAGAATGGCTGCGCCATCGTGCTTGAAAAGGCGCAAAACGAAGCCGGTTTGCGGATGGTCGTGCGCCCGGGCGTGGCGATCAACGGCGAAATCGCGCAGCTGGTCGATCGCGGCTTCCAGAAATTCTTCCGCACTGGTAAAGCCGAGTTTCCCGCAACCGCCGATCGCCTGAAGACGCTGCACAACTTTGTCGAGGAGCTGAAGGAAGTCACCGGCTCGGTGACTCTCTACAACGAGGCGCTCGGCACGGTGAGCGACGCTTATCTCTACGACCGTGTGAAGGGGCGCGATCTCCCGGTCAGCGAGCGCCCGACCCCAGCCTGGGAGCAGCCGGAACACTAAGTCTGGCATTGCGCTTTTCCGGATGTTAACCTCAGCCCATGCAGGTCACCGTCGAAATTCCGGATGAGTTCGCAGGCGACATCGTTCCCGCCGGCTCCGATCCCGCGCGCCTGCTGCTTGAGGATGCCGTTGCCGCGGCCTACAGGGATCACCGCCTGACCATGGAACAGGTGCGCCGGATTCTCGGCTTTGCCACCCGCATGGAAGTCGACCCTTTCCTGCAGAAGCACGAGATCTACGACTACTCGGTTGAAGACCTTGCAGAGGATATCGCCGCCTATGATCGCCTGCAAAACAAGAGGGCGGGTTAGGCGGGTTCAGGCATCGACGTGGCTATCGAAATAGCATCCTTCCACCAACTCGTTTGCGTTTCGAAGAGTTCCGGCTAGCTTTACCGCATGGAACGCTCGATCATTGTCGTCGCCGATACCAGCCCTCTGAACTATCTCGTTCTTCTCGGTTGTCCCGACATTCTGGTTCGCCTTTACGGGACAGTTCTGGTTCCACCAGCCGTCCTGAAGGAGCTCGGACATCCCAATTCTCCAGCCGAGGTCCAGGTCTGGATTGCGAATCGCCCGCCGTGGCTGGAACTGGCCGTCGTCGGCTCGACTGATCCCACCCTTTCCGCGACACTCGGCTCTGGTGAACGCGAAGCGATCAGCTTGGCACTCGAAAGACGCGCCGACGCTATCCTTATTGACGATGGCCCTGGGCGGTCCGCAGCAAAGGCGCGCAACTTGACGGTGAACGGGACCTTGTTTGTCGTTCTGGAAGCTGCGCTTCAGGGCGAGCTGGACTTCGAATTGACTCTCGCACGGCTGCGTCAAGTGGGTTTCCGCTTCTCTCAGACTGTAGAAGACGAGATGCGTCGACGCTATCTGAAGCGCAAGACTCACTAAGGCCAATGACTCAAACAGCAGCGGCCACCCGAGGGTGGCCGCCTTCATTTCCGGTTCGGATCAAGTTAGGCAGCGATCTTCTGCGCCCTCAACTCCGCCATCTTCCGCACCAGCACCGGCACGCCAAACGCCACTGCGGTGATCAGCGTGGTCGAGAGCAGGTCGTTGCGATAGAACGGCAGCGCCGCAACGTAGCACGCGCCCAGGCCGGCAGCCGTGTGCGGATACAACCACGGCATCGTCATCCACGCCGCGTAGTTGGTGATCAGGAAAAATGACGTCGACGCGATCACCGGCGCGCCCAGCACCCGGGCCACCGTCACGCGCTTGCTCAGCAGGATTCGCCCAAGCACGACCATCGCCACCCAACAAGCCCATTTGATCAAATACTCACTGGTGTGCCACGGATAGTGGTACGCGAAAACCGTCAGGTAGACGTCGGTGCCCATCAGCGCCAGCACCGGCAGAGGCATCTCGCGCAGCGGGCGGCGCGCCCCGAAATACAGCAGCCCCGCGCCCACGGCGGTGAAGTTCATCCCCGGAAACGGCACCACCCGGCTCAAAACCGCCAGCACGATCAGCAAATATGCGGCCATCAATCCCTCAATCCAGTCAGAGTAAAACCCTGTTTCCATTCTGCGGACCCGAGCGGGTCCGGTCAAGGCAAACTTGCAGTCTCATCAAGCAATCAATTGACGCAGCCAACAAAGCCGGCGCGAAAGGGCTACGCGCTACAGGCCACGGGCTACAGGCTTACCGTTGTTCACGCCCCTGCATGTAAGTTCCTTCGATCTCGCCGCTTTTCCCGACGTACACCCATCCGCTCAGCGGCGCGCTCCGCCCATCGCCCATGGGCCAGTAGCCGAACCGCAAATCCTGGAGCTGTACGGTGTGCCATCCCGGCTGCGGTGCGTCGGCCCCCGGTATCGGGACCTCGGTGCCGTGATCCTCGGTCACCGGCCAGCGCGCCCAATCGAGATAAACGCGCCCCAGGTACGACTTCTTCGCCGCGACGACCGCCGCAGTCACGGGCGTCTTGTAGATCACGTTGGCGTACTCATCGGTCTCCACCAGATCGCCAATGGTATTCACCTCAGCGGTCTGAAAGTAGTCCTCGGTTTCGAGAATCATGTGCCAGCGGAACGGGTCGAGGATGTTGGGCTCGGCCGCGGCACGAATCAGCGGCTCGCGTGTGTAGGTACCCGTGCGAACCAGCGCGAGTGCGTGCCCACGCTCGGCATTGCGCAGCCCCCAATACAGCATGATGAAAACCAGGGCCGCTATGGCCCAGGCTCGCCCGCGAAACACCTTCTTCCGCGCGCCAATCTCGCGATCCGCGAGACCCAGGATCGCCGGCACCACCAGCGCCAGAAACAGCGCCAGCAACATCCAGGGATCCACGATGAAGACAATGCTCCACGCATACCATTTCGGGTTGAAGGGGAAGAATGGCCGCACGCCGTAGTTGACGGTGTAGTCGAGCAGGATGTGGCTGAGCGCTGCGATCCAGGCAAAGACGAAAATCAAACCCCACCGAGGCGGGATGATCGGTTCCTTGCGCCGCCATCGGTGGATCAGCCACACCAGTCCCAGCGTCGCCAGAGCTACCGCCGGTGCGCCGATGAGCGTATGCGTCCAGCCGCGATGATGCTCGAGCCCCGCGACCGGCCCGCGAAAGCCCCACACCACGTCCATGTCCGGCGCCTCGGCCGCCAGCGTCATGGCCAGCGTGGCGTAGGCCGTTTTGCGATTGAACCCGGAGCGTCCAAGGCACGCCCCGGTCAAAAAATGCGTTACAGGTTCCATGCGTTCTTTCTGGAACTCAACTTCGCAAGCGGCCGGCTACAGGCCACCGGCCCCCCTAAAACCAGGCGTCACTCTGAAAGTTGCGCCCACCTGTTCCCTATTCCCTGTTCCCTGTTCCCTACTGCCTGTTCCCTGTTCTTCCTCAGACCAGCTTCGCGTCCAGCGTGATCTGCGTATTTCCCTTGAAGAGCCGCGAGATGGGGCAGCCGTTCTTCGCGTTCGTAGCCGCGGTTTCGAAGCTCGCGGCATTCGCGCCGGGCACCTTCGCCCGCGTCGTCAGATGAATCGCGGTGATCGCGAACCCGTCGTCGGTCTTCTCGAACTTCACCTCGGCCGTCGTCTCCAGGGATTCCGGCGTGAGGTTCGCATTGCCGAGTTGCGCGCTCAGCGCCATGGTGAAGCAGCCGGCGTGCGCCGCGGCAATCAACTCCTCGGGATTGGTCCCGATGCCGTTTTCGAAGCGGGTCGAAAATGAATACTGCGTATCCTTCAATACGCCGCTCTGGGTGGAAATGGCGCCTTTGCCGTCCTTCAGGCCTCCGCGCCAAACGGCGCTCGCGGTGCGTTGCATACGTCTCTCCTTCTGTTGTGGCTGAGATTCCCCGGACCGTATTGATCAGGATGCCGCGCAGCGCGAACGCTTTTGTCAGCACACGCGAGGCATCGCCCGCACCATGATATGCGATTTTCGCTCGCTCGGGCCTCCGCGCCCCGCGGGCGGTGCCTTCGCGTCCCGCCATGCGCCGAGGCCGACGCGTATCATGAACATTGTCGCCACCCATGACATCCTTCTCCATCGGAGTGGACCTCGGAGGCACCAACCTCCGCGTCGCCGCCGTCACTCCCGCCGGCGAAATCCTGGACACCATTCACTTGCCGACGCGTCTCAGCGCCGGGCCCCACGCTGTTCTCGACGATATGGCTGGCGCCATCGCGCAGCTCATCGGGCAGCAAAGCGGAGAGTTTCTCGGCATCGGCGTCGGCAGCCCCGGTCCCATCGAACTGCCTCTCGGCGTTTTGCATCACCCGCCCAACCTTATCGGATTCGACGGCCTCAATCTCCGCACCGAACTGGAGCGCCGCCTCGGCCGCCCGGTTCACGTCGACCACGATGCCGGCCTCGCTGCCTATGGGGAATGCCTCTTCGGCGCCGGCCGCGCCCACGGTGTCGATTCGCTTCTGATGTACACGCTGGGCACCGGCGTCGGTTGCGGCGTCATCCTCGATGGCCGCATCTGGCACGGCATGCAGGGAGCGGCCGGCGAATCCGGCCACGGCCCCATCATTCCCGACGGGCTCCCCTGCCCTTGCGGCGCGCGTGGTTGCCTCGAGATGTACGCCTCTGCAACGTCCATCGCACGGCGCGCGACTGAGCTCGGCATCGGCCACGACCCACCCGCGCACCCGGCCTCTGCCACCGGCAACGACACAACGCACCTCACCGCATCTGCGATCGCCCAGCTCGCCACCAGCGGTGACGAGCGCGCTCTCAGGGTTTTCGACGAAGTCGGCTACGCCCTCGGCCTTTCGCTCGCCCACCTCGTGAACGCACTCGATCTCCCGCTCTACGTCATCGGCGGGGGCGCCGCTGCCGCCTGGCCGCTCTTCGCGCCGCGCATGTTCGCCACCCTGCGCGAAGGCAGCTATGTCTACCGGCTTTCCATGCCGCGCGATCCTGGCGTCTTCGAGCCGGGCAAGACTCACGTCGCACCCGCACAGCTCGGCGGCGAGGCGGGCATTCTCGGCGCGGCCTTGCTGCCAACGGCCGCGCACGCCACTGCCTCCGCCTGAGCGAAAGTTCATGATCCTCCACCAACCCCGCACCCGTCCCGTTCCCTGGTCGGAGCGCAAGGCGCGCACCCGCCATCGCTGGCTCATTCCGCTCTTTGCTGTCGACTGGGCCTGGGAGTGGCTCGCCTTCATGCTCAGCAACTGGAGCTTCCTCGAAGTGCTCGAGTACCTCGGCAGCTTCTCCATCCTGATCGGCGTGATCTTCTGGTTCAGCGAATCCGGCGACCGCATCCAGCAACGCCACTATCAGGCGTGGCAGGTGATCAACACCGCGCAGGGCAAGGGCGGCAACGGCGGCCGCATCGAAGCCCTCGAGGAACTCAACGCCGACCGCATCACCCTCACCGGCGTCGATGTGTCTTCCGCGTTTCTCCAGGGCCTGCGGCTTCCCCGGGCCAGGCTCATGCGCGCCAACCTCAGCTCGGCCGATCTGCGCGACAGCGATCTCGACCACGCCGACCTCGCCTGGGCTAATCTGAACGGCGCGAATTTCCGGAATGCCGACTTGCAAAACGCCGTCTTCGACCACGCCACCCTGCGCGACTGCGATCTCGCCGGCGCCAGCCTGGCGGGCGCTCATTTGGACCAGGCCGACCTCACCAACTCCGATCTGCGGGGCGCCGATCTGCGCGGCTTAGCGTGGCAGGGCCTGGCCGGCGCGGTCCAGGCGAACATCGCCGGCGTCAAAAACGCCCCCGAAGGCTTCGTCGCCTGGGCTCTGCAGAATGGCGCGGTCGAGAACACCGGCGATCCCTGAGGCGCCTGCCACCGCGACCGCCCCATCCCGCTCCAGCCGATCCTCGTTAGCCACTCCCGCGCTCCTCGTGCTATAACGCCCTCACCCGGCATCTCGCCCACGAGGAAGCTCTCCATGAGAATCCGCTCCGCCGCCCTGTCGCTCCCGCTGCTGCTCGCCTGCGCCGCCATCGCCGCCGCCCAGGTCCCCAATATTGCGCCCCCGCCCATCAAGATGGGGCTCTGGCAGTCCACCGTCACTCTGAACTCCACCGGCATGGGGCCCGCAGGCGGCCATCCCATCACCAACCAGTCCTGCTACACGCCCGACAGCTGGAAACAATCCATGCAGAAGATGCAGTCCCGGCAGCCGAACGCCGAATGCTCCACTTCGAACATGCAGCAGGATGCGCATAAGCTCTCCTTCGACGGCCAGTGCACTGTGCAGCAGGGCATGAGCGTCACGTATCACATCGAGATGTTCCTCGACAGCGACGAAGCCATGCATGGCTCCTCCAGCGCTAAGATGGCCGGCCCCCAGTTCCCCCAGGGCATGAGCATAACCTCCGTCATCAGTTCGAAATTCATCAGCTCCGACTGTGGCGATATCAAGCCCGGCGAAAGCAAGCCCGTCCACTGATCGCAGCGCGGGCACCGGCCATCGCGCGGGTTACGATGGTGGCGTAATGCCGCCAGAATTGGAGACCGAACGCCTGCTGCTGCGCCCGCTGGAGGTGGCCGACGCCGAGCAGGTGCAGCGCCTGTTTCCGCAGTGGGAGATTGTGAAGTACCTGAACGCCGTCGTTCCGTGGCCTTATCCGGACGATGGTGCGCTCACGTACTACCGCGATCGCGCGCTTCCGGCGATGGCTCGCGGCGAAGAGTGGCACTGGACGCTGCGTCTGAAAGAAAAGCCGGAGCAGATCATCGGGGCCATCGGGCTCATCCGCGGCGTGACCGACAACCCCGGTTTCTGGATCGCGCCCGAATGGCAGGGAAAGGGCCTGATGACGGAGGCCGTCATCGCGGTGAATGATTACTGGTTCGAGGTTCTGGGCTTCCCGGTTCTGCGCGCGCCCAAAGCCATCGCCAATGCCGCCTCGCGCCGCATTTCGGAGAAAACCGGCATGCGGGTGGTCGGCACCGAGGAGAGGAATCTCGTCTCCGGGCGCCAATTGAGCGAGATGTGGGAAATTACTGCTGAAGAATGGCGGAGGTTCCGGAATACTTAGATTAGCGCTAATGCCGGGGTACCAGAGGCCCAACCAGTATCGTTTGTTATCGTTGCGCCATGGCGAAATTCGGGATCAAGAGCGCTGACGCGGGCAGAGTTCTGAACCAAGGCAAGTTCGGCGGCTGGAGCTTATGTATTGGAGCCGGAACATCTCTGCCGCTGTTCCCGACTTGGCAGGAACTCGTGCAAGGTCTGCTTACGTCTGGGCCGAACGCATTGTCGCCTCCCGACGCCAAGTCGCTCAGGGATTCCTTCCCCCCTGAGGCTTTAATTCGCGCTTCGCAAGAACTTCTCGCCCTCGACGACGAAAAGTTCAGAGAATACCTCACCGATACGCTTTATTCGCACCTCCGCAGCGAGGCTTCCGGATCGTGGCTAACAATTGCTAGGTGTTTGATGGCGAGGGTCCCCGGGAACGTTCTTGCCTCAGAATGGGAGCAATTTTGGTCATTTATTTCCAGCAGACACACCACTTCGGCCGAGCTCGCTGAGGTCATCCTCGAGAGTGTTGAGAAAGAAAAGGCCCCGAACGCCATCCTTAGCTTTAATGCGGAACCTTTGCTGTTCTCGCTGATAAACGCGCAAGCTGCGCTTAGGTTCAGAGCGCGAAAGCGGATCCCGAAAGAAGATGACATGCAATCCGGCCCCGGAGTCGTAGACCGGATTGAAGGTTCGACATCTTGGGCTAAGAAGGGGAGGATACCGTACTATTTTTGCCACGGTTTTCTGCCAATAGTGCTGACGAGAAGCGAAGCGCCGTGGGGGGAGCCTTCAGCGGCTATCGAGAGCAAAATGGTTTTCTCTGAGTCGGACTACCTAAGCCTCGCGAACATGGTCCTGTCTTGGCAGTCGTCCGTGTTTATCCGCTCGGCCATGTCAGACCGAACCGTTTTCGTTGGACTCTCGCTGACGGACCCTAATATGCGGCGCTGGCTCGCTTGGTTATACAGCCAGCGGCTGCACGAAATTCAAGCCCGCAACCCCAGAGTCAGGGACAGCACCCAGCATCTCTGGATCAATCGGACATCGGGGTCACCCCAGACCGACAGGTGGACGGAGGCTTTGGTCTCTAATTTGGGTGTTCGGCTGGTGTGGATAGACCAATGGCGGGATACAGCAGCAATACTCCGTGAAATGCTGGCGTTGATGTAGGTTAAGTCACATCTGCGCGCCACAGCGTACTGCTCATTAGTCCTCGTCGCCGACTGCGAAGTACCCTTTGCGCGCCTGCACCTTGAGATCGCCGTCCTGATCGTGGCATGCGATGTCCACCTTGCGGAACTTGCCGTCCATCGACTTGTTCGCCGGGACATACTGCGCCACATACTGCGTCCGCAGCTCCTGCTCGATCTGATCGAAAGCGTCCTCGAGCTTCTTGCCGTTGTTCCCCACGTTGATCACCCGGCCCCCGGTCGCCTCGGTCAGCTGCCGCATCTGATAGTCGCCCGAGTAGCCCATCGAAAATCCGCCGTAGAATCCGCGGTCCGCAATCAAAATCACATAAATGATCGCGTTGGCATTCTGCGCGGCCTCAATCGCCGCTTTGGGCTTGGTCACGCTGCCTTCGTCCTCGCCGTCCGTCAGCAGGATCAGCGCCTTCCGCCCCGTCTCGGACCGTATCTTGTGGTCCGACACCTCATACACCGCGTCGTACAGCAGCGTCCCCTTCGGCGCGCCCTGGGTCGGCACCGGGCCCTGCCCGATCCCCGGCACTCCCGCCGATCCGCCGCCTGCCGCCGTGTTGATTTGCACCTTGCTGATCGCCCGGTCCAGCTCCCGCACGTTGTTCGTGTAATCCTGCTCCA
Organism: uncultured Acidobacterium sp.; assembly: GCA_964535525.1. Lineage (GTDB taxonomy): Bacteria > Acidobacteriota > Terriglobia > Terriglobales > Acidobacteriaceae > Palsa-343. The sequence goes on from CAZHTJ010000033.1 coordinate 38,893, forward strand.
GGTTCACGCCCACGTCGAAGCTCACCAGAAACGCCTCATCCTTCTGCCGCAGGATGCGCTTCAGAAACGCCGACGCCGACTGCTGCTCCAGCGGCAGCACGTTATATTGACTGCCGCTGGTGTCGATCAGGATCCCCAGCGTCAGCGGCTGATTCGCCTCCGCCACAAAGCTGGTCAGCTTCTGCGGCTCCTTGTCTTCGAAAAACGAGCAGTCGTTCTTCGTCAGAAACGGGATCAGCGCGTTCTTCTTGTCCCGCACCGTGAAGTACTCGCTCACCAGGTTCGACGTCACCTTCAGCGTCTCCCTCGGGGTCTCCTCGGTACTCGCGTTATCGACGGGGATGTTGCTTACCGGCGGAGCGTCGGGTGACGGAGCCGACTGCCCCCACGTCAGAGGGATAGCAGCCGCCGCAAGCAGGGCGGGGATTGTCAAACGCAGCCAGCGCACACGCATGTCTCCTTAGACGGAAGGTCTCTGGGATGGGTTATTCGAAACAGCGCGCCTCTCGCTCTGTTAATCTTGAGCATACGCCTGAGAATTCCACCGCTTGCATGGCGCATCTCAACTCGGTGGAAGGGTCGCGCGTCGATTTGGGGCAATCGGACCCACAGGATCGGATCAGGATGCGCGCGATTCAGGGATTTTTGACAGTGTCAGGGGGTTGCAGCGTGATGCGGGCTGTTCGGCTCACCGCTTTTTCCTTGTTCTTTCCGGCAGTCTTCGCCGGTTTAGCCTTCGGCCAACCGCCGCAAAATGTGCCCGATGCGCCGGCTCCCCAGGCCCCCGCATCCCGGAACCAGACCGCTCCGCCCAACGCCCCCGCCCCCCAAAACCAGCCGCTTCCCGACCTGAAGAACCAGGTCGCTCCCGGCAAGGGCACCACGCCGGACCAGGATGGCGCTGCCGCCGCCCAGCCCGCGCCCAACATCGGCTCAGGCACTGTAGGCGCTCAGGAACAAGCCCCGCCGCCCAACTCCGTCCAGCCGGGACCCCCGGCTACCGGCGCTCCCGGCCAGGAACCTGTCGCCCCGCCGGAGGGACCCCAAACGCAGGCTCCCACAATCGGCGTCACCGTCACCTACGTCGACGTTCCCGTCACTGTCAGGGACAAGCACGGCAAAGAAGTCCCCGGCCTGCCCTGGTGGCGCTTCCGCATTTATGAGGACGGCCGTCCGCAGCGCATCGCCTGGTTCACCACCGACGCCTACCCGCTTTCGATCGCCTTCGTCGTCGACGCCACCCTCCCCTCCGACATCATGAGTAAGGTGAATCGCAGCTTCTCTGAAGTCAACAACGCGCTCACTCCGGCCGACACGGTCGCCATCGTCAGCTACGGCGGCACCGGGCCCCAGCTCGTGACCACTTTCACCGCCGCCCAGGCCAACCGTCTGCCCGCGGCGTTCGAGATGGCCAAAAGGCCGGGCGAGCAGCCGGGCGTTCCCCTCACCGACGGGCCCTTCGCCACCGGCCCCACGGTCAACGGCATTGCTGCTGATCCCACCCTGACCCCCCAGCGCAACAACTCCAGCGGCATCCTCAATCTGCCCAAAGAAGTCCACCCCCTCAACGACGCCATCCTGTTCGCCGCCGAGCAGCTCGCCAGTCAGCCCCGCGGCCGCCGCCGCATCATCTATGTCGTCACCGACGGCAAGAACACCCGCAGCAAGGCCACCTACAAGGAAGTCGTCCAGTACCTGCTCTCCAACAACATTTCCGTCTACGGCACCAACGTCGGCGATTCCGCTCTCTGGGGCATCGGCTACCTCGACCGCACCAAGCTGCCCTTCCTCCAGCCCGAAGATCTTCTGCCCCGCTACGCCATCGCCACCGGCGGCGACGTCGATCACGAGCTGTCCGAAAACGGAATCCAGGCTGCCTTCGTCAGGATCACCGACTCGGTCCGCACCGCCTACACCCTCGGCTACTACAGCCATCAGCCCACCATCAGCGGCAAATACCACGTCATCGACGTGCACCTCGAAGGCCTGCCCGGCTATCAGATCGATGCCAAGCAGGGCTACTATCCATCGGTCGAGCAATAGCCATCGAACCAGCGGCGCACGACCCCGAAGGGCACGAACACACGTCTCCCACTGCGCACGACACGTGAAAGGTCACACCTTGCCCTGCGGAAAAACTCGCCTCTGGCACGGAAAAGTGAAGGGGCATGGCTTTCAGCCATGCCGTAAAACCGCCCAAATTGAGTCCGGGCTTTAGCCCCTGCGGGCGAGTTGCCCTGCACCCGTCTCTGCCTTCCTCATTCGCTGTTATCCTGTCTTTTGCTCCGAAGAACTTATCCACCGCAGTTCTGAAATCTGCACCCTCGTCCAACCTGCCGCCGCAGAGCCTCCCCGGAGCGCGAGAATCGAACGGCGCTAACGCCTGGACAAGAAATTAAATGGCCGAAGCTAAATTACAAATCATTCCCCTGGGCGGACTCGGCGAGTTCGGCATGAACTGCCTCGCCCTCCGCTATAAAGACGACATCATCGTCATCGATGCCGGCCTCATGTTCCCCGAGTCCGAGCTCCTCGGCGTCGACATCGTTGTCCCCGACATCACCTACCTCATCGAGAACAAGAGCAGCGTCCGCGCCATCATCCTCACCCACGGCCACGAAGACCACATCGGCGGACTCCCGTGGATCCTCTCCGAGCTTAACGTCCCCGTTTATGGCACCGAGTTCACCCTCGCCTACGTCGACGGCAAGCTCGAAGAGCACGCCCTCG